>DAIMYQ010000020.1:3906-26939 GCA_036734385.1 Paludibacteraceae bacterium
TTTTCAGCATTTTTTGCACAACACATATTATCAGGTCTGCACTGTTGATTCATCTCCATTTTTTTCTTTTCATATTCTTCGTAAAAAGGAATAAAATCGGCTTTTTCCTTATCGGTAAAATTGACTTTCTGTTCGATGAAAGCAATCTTTTCAGCTCGCATTTTATTCATGGAAGATTTTTGTTGTGCGTTAGATGCATTTTGTGCACACAAAGGAACTGTAACAAACAATGTTGCAATGGCAACCAGAAATAGCTTCTTTTTCATAATCTTGTTTTTTTTTATTCATTATTCACTCATTGTTAAGTACTCATACATACTATAATCGTCCATTTCATCAATAATATACTCCTCTTTGACGTTCAATTCGGATACTTGCTTTTTTTGCAACGTTCTTTCAGAAGAAAAAGGACCCTTTATGACACTAATTGAAATGTATAACCCGGTAAGCATGGCTGCAATATAAAGCACCGGTCTTACCTTCCTCCAGAAGGTTACATGCTTAACATGTTCAATCGGAGTTTCTTGATTTAATAGAAAGTCCATCTTGTCTGAAAAATCCTGAAAATAACTTTCAGGAACAGAGAATGGGTTTTCATTCCCTACCTCATTTAATATTTTATTTTCTTTTTCCATATCAGTAGATTTCTGTAACTTTGACGGTTCAAAACCCCGAAGGGTTTAATTGCATTGTAAAATATATTTTTCAATTTTTTTGACGGCATGATGATAAGATGCTTTTAGAGCTCCAACTGAAGTGTTTAAGATTTTAGACATTTCTTCGTATGGAATTTCATCGAAGTATCTCATATTAAAAACAAGACGTTGTTTTTGCGGTAATTCTAAGATAGCCTTTTGTAATTTTGCTTGTGCTTCGTTACCATTAAAATAAGAAGGACTTTCCATCGAAAGTACCAAAGCATCTTGTAAATCAATGGCATTATTTTTGCTTTTTTGACTGTTCAAGAAGTCTATGGTTTCGTTGGTGGCAATTTTATAAAGCCACGTCGAAATTTGGCATTCGCCACGAAATTTTTTTATGCTTGACCATGCTTTTAAAAAAGTGTTTTGCAATATATCATTAGCATCATCATGAACAATCACCATTTTACGGATGTGCCAGTATATTTTTTGCTGATGAGTTTGCATTATCCAAGTAAAAGCCTGCCTTTGTGTGGCATCATCTGAAAGCAAAACAAGTAATTCGGACGTTTCAAATTTTTCTTTCATGTATGTCATTTTTTGTACTTTGCTAAAATACTATCTTTGGGTTAGACTAAAAAATAGAACAAACGTTTAATAGAACATTAAAATAAATTTGCATTTATGAAGGATAACAATGTTTATGCACAATCTCACCTCGAATTTATAACCATTGCAGTTGCATATTGCTCCTATTTAGAAGAAATTGCGGAAGAATCGGCCTTAGATTTTGTACGTAAAACAGACAAAATATTACCGCTATTGTACTTAAAAGCCTCATTAGTTGAAATTCCTGAACGTCTATATGAAGAAGGTGTTGAATCGTTTGTCACAGAAGAAGAATATGAATCAAAAAAGGAAGAAATAGCTAATTTATTAGGACGTTTTGATGCCTATTTGGAAACTGTTGACGATGAAATGCAATTTAGTGACACTCCCATTGTAGCAACTATTTCGGAAAACCTTACCGATGTATATCAAGATGTTAAAGACTTTGCAATGAATTACAGACTTGGAAATGAGCAAGTTATGAATGATGCTTTAGCCAATTGCATGGAAAATTTCCAACAATATTGGGGACAAAAACTTTTGAATGCACTTCGAGCTTTGCATATGGTACTTTATAAGAGTGACATAGAAAATGAAACTAAAATAGAAGAGAATTCGACTAAAAAGAAAGAAAATTTTGTCGATTTTTTACGCCATGATGAATCAGATTATAGCCAATTGCTGTAATAAATGAATGATAAATGATAGATAAAACAGAAATAAAAAAAGAAGAGATACAAGAATTACCCCCTTGTTCTTACGAAGGAATAAAAATCGAGGTAATAGACTCCGAAGAAAAATTATTAGCAGCCCTGGATTACTTAGAGTGCCAATCTTTAATTGGATTCGATACTGAAACAAAACCTTCATTCAAAAAGGGTGTTACCCACCAAGTTTGTTTATTACAATTGGCAACAAGTGAGATTTGTTTTCTTTTCAGATTACATTTAATACCGTTTCATCCTAAACTTTCGGCAATTTTATCTAATCCGAAAATAACAAAAGTAGGCGTCTCCATAAAAGATGATATTCGTATTTTAAATAAACGAGGAAAATTCAAACCTCAAGGGTTTATTGATATGCAAAATATGGCTAAAGAAGTTGGAATTAAGGACATTAGCTTACAAAAGATTTATGCCATTTTGTTCGGCAAAAGAATATCCAAAACACAACGTTTGTCAAATTGGGAGTCTGAAGTTTTAACTCCGGCACAACAACAGTACGCTGCCATTGATGCCTGGGCTTGCATTGATATTTACCATCAACTACAAAAAGAAATTTCTCTAAAATAGAACCATTATGTACAAAAAAATCTACCTAAAACCGAAAAAAGAAGAATCGTTAAAACGTTTTCATCCTTGGGTTTTTTCGGGAGCTATTGACCATTCAGACAAGGGTATAGAAGAAGGAGACTTGGTTGAGGTATATGATAGTCAGAATAATTTTATTGCATTGGGACATTGTCAGATAGGCAGTATTACGGTTCGCGTGTTATCCTTTGAACCAACAACAATAAATGATACATTTTGGGAAAAACGCATACAAAAAAGCCTTGATGAACGAACAGCAATTGGTCTAAATCAATCTGAAAATAATAACATTTTTCGTTTGGTACATGGTGAAGGCGACTTATTGCCCGGATTAGTGGTTGACATTTATGGAACGACAGCTGTTTTGCAAGCTCATTCGGTGGGTATGCACTTCTGCCGCATGGAAATTGCCAATGCTATTGTAAAAGTAATGAATGGAAGCGTTAGTGCCGTTTATTATAAATCAGAAGGAACACTACCTACAAAAGCTGAAATAGACATTGAGGATGGTTATTTAATCGGGAAAGAAAGCAATTCCATTGCCACAGAAAACGGTCTACAATTCCATGTTGATTGGCTAAGAGGTCAAAAAACCGGCTTTTTTATTGACCAACGAGATAACCGTTCGCTATTAGAAAAATATGCAAAAGGCAAAAGTGTTCTAAATATGTTCTGTTATACAGGCGGATTTTCTGTTTATGCTATGCGTGGCAATGCAAAATCCGTTCATTCGGTTGACAGTTCGGCAAAAGCCATTGAGCTGACAAATGAGAATATAAAGCTGAATTTTCCGAACGACCAACGGCATGAGTCTTTCACAACAGATGCCTTCAAATATTTGAATGACATAAAAGATAAATACGATTTGATTATACTTGACCCACCTGCATTTGCCAAACACCGCAGTGCTTTACACAATGCTTTGCAAGGCTATAAGAGATTGAATGCAAAGGCTTTTGAACAAATTAAACCGGGTGGAATTTTGTTTACTTTTTCGTGCTCACAAATTGTAAATAAGGAACAATTCAGACTGACTGTATTTAGTGCAGCAGCCATGAGTGGTCGTCACGTACGTATTCTACATCAACTGACGCAGCCCGCAGACCATCCCATCAGCATCTATCATCCTGAAGGTGAATATTTAAAGGGACTGGTTTTATACGTTGAATAGAAAAATCTTGCAATTTTTTCACAAACCTTTTACTCGGTCGGAATGTTGTTGAGCAAAAGCTTTCCAACTTGTGCTTTTTCCCGGCAGGATGGGGCTAGACATTTGCAAATAATGACAATACGCAGCGGCCAATCCATCTGTCGCATCCAATTGCAAATGCATATCTTTTTCGGGTATTTTAAGAAATCTTTTGAGTAAATCGGATATTTGTTCTTTGGAAGCAGATCCGGTTCCTGATATAGCCATTTTAATTTTCAACGGTGCATATTCTTGAATGGGAACATCTCTATATAAAGCCGCACACATAGCTGCACCTTGTGCTCTACCCAATTTCAACATAGATTGAATATTTTTGCCAAAAAAAGGAGCTTCAATAGCTAACACATCCGGTTTATATTCATCAACAAGATCCAATACACGGGTAAAAATACACTGTAATTTATCATAATGAGTTTTGTATTTTTTAAGCTCAAGAACTCCGATGGCAAGCATTTTCGGTCTATTATTTTCCACCTCCAATACACCAAAACCCATGACCGTTGTACCGGGATCAATTCCTAAAATTATTGTTTTATCTTTTTTTTCTCGAACCATTGTGATGCTTTATTGTACTTTTTCAATTAAAGAGGTAACACAAAAAACATTGGAACCAAAAGTCTTCGAAACTTGACTTTTTATATTTTCCTCATAGTCCTTACGAAATTTGTCAAAATCAGCAAAAGAAGAAACCGGAAATTGAAGTGTATAAACAAAAAAATCGGTTTCATCGGTACAAACCTTGAATAAATCGGGATTGCCGAATAATTCAGTAAAAAGCATCATGGGAATAAACTTTTGATTAACCCACTGTAGCCAGAAATCAAATTCAGAAAATTCTATATTGAAAGAAATATTATAATAAAACATTGATTATTAATTATTTAAATTCCTTTTGTCGGCACCCCACATTAATTTGTTGCGAAGTGTTTGAAAATAGGTATAATTATTACGTTTTGCCACTTTAACGGTATAACCGGCCTTAGAAATATGCAGACGTGTTTTGCTATCAAGTACTTCAGAACGACCATCCAGAGATATAAGAAAGCTATTATTACGACTTTCTATCTCTAATTCTATTTCCCAATCATCAGGAATAATTAATGGACGCAGATTCAAACTATGCGGTGCAATTGGAGCAATAATAAAGCTTCTATTTTGTGGAGTCATTATAGAGGCACCTACACTCAACGCATAGGCAGTAGATCCTGTTGGAGTAGAAATCAGCAATCCGTCGGCCTGATACGAGCACAAGTATTCATTATTAACAGTAGCATGAATCATAATCATGGAAGAAGAATCCAACTTGAGCACAGCTATTTCGTTCAAAGCTTTATTATTCGTTTTAAGCGAATGATTATCTGTTACCAATTTAAGAACAGAACGTTCCTCGATTTTATACCCCTGTTCCAAGATTTCGGTTACCGTAGCGGTAATACATTCAATTGAGACATCTGCCAAAAAACCCAATCTACCGATATTTATTCCCATAATCGGAATATTTCTATCAGCAATGGCTTCTGCCGTTTTTAAGAACGTACCGTCTCCCCCTACACTAAAAGCTAAGTCCGCATCAAAATTCGTATCACTTTTTTTAATAACCGTATATTTTGAAGGAAGAACCTGTTTCTTTTCAAGGATAGCATCATATAAATCTTCACATAATAAAACATCTACATGCTGTTTATCAAGAACTTGCAACAATTCATTGAAAGAACCGAAAAAACCATGCTTGTAAATATTACCAAAAACAGCTACTCTCATAATTTAATTAATTTCAATATTTTTAAACACCTAAAATCGCCAAGATATGCAATATTATATTACTTTTGTTGGTTAAAGACAAAAGGTTTATGCAAAATAAATCATTTGTTTCTGAATAAAAGGAAAAAAGGAAAATATTTTGGAAAAAATATGCTATGACTAAATTAAGTGTAAATATAAACAAAGTTGCCACAATACGAAATGCAAGAGGAGGCAATACTCCTGACATTGTAAAAGTAGCTTTGGACTGCGAACGTTTTGGAGCAGAAGGGATAACCGTGCATCCTCGTCCTGACGGTCGTCACATAAGATATTCGGATGTGTTGAACTTAAAACCTGTGCTAAAAACAGAATTTAATATTGAGGGCTATCCACAAAAATCATTCATTGATTTGGTACTAAAAGTGAAACCTACTCAGGTTACCCTTGTACCCGACCCTCCTGAAGCTCTTACATCGAATGCAGGATGGGACACCGTAAAAAATTTGGATTTCTTAAAAGAGATTGTTGCTGAATTTCAACGAGTTGGTATAAGAACTTCCTTATTTGTGGATACCAATCCTATAAATACAGAATATGCTGCCAAAACAGAAACAGACAGAATTGAGTTGTATACGGGTCCTTATGCTCATGATTTTTTAATGAATAAGGAAAGAGCTATTAAACCTTTTGTAGACGTTGCCAAGATTGCTCACAAAAATGGTTTACAAATCAATGCCGGTCACGACTTAAACCTAGAGAACCTAAATTTCTTTTATCAAAATATTCCCCATTTAGAGGAAGTTTCGATAGGACATGCTCTTATTTCGGACGCCCTATATCTTGGTCTTGAAAAAACCATTCATGAGTACAAAAGTCTTTTAAAATAAAATATATAAAATTAACGTTTAATCCTCATAACCAATGAACTTACTAAGTATTTTATTACAAGTTGTTACTAGTGACATTGCGACTACTGTTGCAGATACTCTAAACACTGTCAAAGCGGCGGCAGCGACAATTCCGGCCACTACACCTAAAGTAGAAATGGACTATCTCGACTTAACAATGAAAGGCGGAATTGTTATGATTCCAATATTCCTTCTTTCCTTTATCGGAACATACATTTTCATAGAAAGACTTATTGTTATTCGTAAAGCATCCAAACAAGATGATACTTTTATGAATAAAATAAAGGATTATATCATGGAAGGAAAAGTTGAATCCGCGACAAAATTGTGTCAAATAACCGATACCCCTTCGTCCAGAATGATTGAAAAGGGAATTTCACGTTTAGGTAAACCGATGAATGATGTGTTGGTTGCAATCGAAAACGTAGGAAATATGGAAACAACAAAATTGGAAAAAGGTTTTGCCATGTTGGCAACCGTTGCAGGAGGTGCCCCTATGTTGGGATTTTTAGGAACAGTAACAGGGATGGTTCGTGCTTTCTTTAATATGGCAAACTCCGGCAACAACATTGATATAACTATTTTATCAGCAGGTATTTATGAAGCAATGGTTACAACAGTTGCAGGTTTGGTAGTAGGCATATTTGCTTATTTTGCTTATAACTATTTGGTTACAAGACTTGACGAAGTGGTACAACATATGGAACTTAGTACTATGGAATTTATGGATTTATTAAATGAACCCATTTAATAAAAAAAAATAATATTTTTATCTGAATTAACTAAATTACCATGGCCATAAAAAAAAGAAACAAAATAAGTACTCAATTCAGTCAGGCATCCATGACAGACTTGATATTCTTATTATTAATATTTTTCATGATAACATCAACGGTAGTAACACCTAATGCAATTAAGATATTATTACCCCAAAGCAGTAATCAGACATCAGCAAAACCAATGACAAGAGTCATCATTGATGCTAATTTAAATTATTACTTGGCAGCCGGAAAGGAAAAAGAGCATTTGGTAAATTTCGAAGAAATTGAGCCTTACTTAAAATCTGTTGTAGTAGCCGAACCCGATATGTATATCGCCCTATATGCTGACGAAAGCGTACCTTGCAGAGAAATTGTACGCGTACTCAATTTGGCTAATGAAAATAAATTTAAATTAGTTATTGCTACTCGACCATTGAAGAAAGATTGATTTGTTTGATATTTAAAATCATATTTAGGTGAAAGAAAATAAAGATAGTAAAATAGGCGGAGCAATAGGAACAATTGTTTACCACGTTATTTTGCTGCTCCTTTTAATGTTCTTCGGATTTTCCAAAATTGTTCCCACAGAAGAAGAAGGATTGACAGTAAACTTTGGAACATCAGACGAAGGTTCAGGTTTTTTTGAGCCTGCACCACAAAGTGAGATTGAAGATATGCTCGAACCGGAAGCGTTGACAGCACCACCTGCAACTTCAACTCCCATCAAACAAGAAAGACAAGAAGAACTGGTTACCCAAAATAATGAAGAATCTGTTGCCATACAAGAGGAAAAACGTAAAAAGAAAGAAGAACAACAACGAATAATTGAGCAAAGAAAAATTGTTGAAGAGCAAAGAAAAGCGGAAGAAAAACGTATAGCTGAAGCAAAAAGAATTCAGGACGAAAAGGCAAAAAAAGCATCAGCAGCAGCAAAAAATGCCTTTGGAAGTGAAGGAAAAGGATCTTCTACAACCTCCAAAGGAGAAGGTATCACTTCGGGAACAGGAAATCAAGGAAATCCTTTTGGAGATGTCAACTCCAAGAACCGAATTGGGGGTGGTACCGGGAATGGTCATTCTTTCAGTCTATCGGGTCGGAGCATTGTCGGTAGTATTCCTCAACCGAGTTATAACAGTAATGAGGAAGGTTCTATTGTTGTAGACATAGAGGTTGATAAAAATGGAAATGTTATAAGTGCCCATGCAGGAGGAAAGGGAACTACCATAGGAGACAATAATATGCGTAAAGCGGCTGAAAATGCTGCTAAAAGAGCAAAATTTAATGGAATCACAGGGAACATTACCCAAACGGGTTCTATTACCTACCGATATAATTTAAGATGAAAGTTTATTTTTAACCAGAATGGATGTACGTATAGAAAAAGGTTGGAAAGATCTCCTTGCAACAGAATTTGATAAATCATATTTTTCAGATTTGACACAATTTGTTCATCAAGAATACAAACAGAGGCAAGTCTTTCCTCCCGGCAGATTTATATTCAATGCTTTTGACTTATGTCCATTCGAACATACAAAAGTAATTATCTTAGGACAAGACCCTTACCATGGAATCGGACAAGCTCACGGCTTAAGTTTTTCAGTAAATGATGGAGTCGCACTTCCTCCCTCTTTGCAAAATATTTACAAAGAAATATCCTCTGATCTGGGCATTACACCATATAATACAGGTAACCTTGAACGATGGGCAAAGCAAGGTGTTTTGTTGCTCAATGCAACATTGACGGTTCAGGCCAATATAGCAGGTTCACACCAAGGAAAAGGTTGGGAACAATTTACCGATTCTGTCATCGAAATATTGTCAAAAAATAAAGAACATCTTGTTTTTCTTCTTTGGGGAAGTTATGCACAACAAAAAATTCGTCTTATTGATGAACACAAACATTTAATTCTTACGGCTGTTCATCCCTCCCCGCTTTCAGCTTACCGTGGCTTTTTTGGATGCAAACACTTTTCTAAAACCAATACGTATTTATCGGACAAGGGTCTCAGTCCGATAGATTGGAGATAACCTATTTTTATAAGATCTTGCCTTATTCACTCACTTCATTTGTCACTTCAGGCATTTCAAAAGTTTGTTCAATATAAAAATTAACCGTTTCAGTATATTTTTATAATTAGACAAACATTTCCTATCTACCTTTGCTCTATAAAAATCTTGTAACACAATGAAAAAGAAATTTTTATTATTAAGTCTGATTTGCGTTTTTGTTGGTTCTGTTAATGCCCAACAATTGCAAAAATCAAAGCAATTCACGCTAGAACAATGTTTGGAATATGCATTGAATAACAGTTATACGCAAAAAACAAAGCAATTAACTGAAACGGCAAAAAACACTATTTACAAACAATCAAAGCTGAATGTGCTTCCATCTGTTTCTGCCTCTTTGAGTGAAAGTTTCGGCAATAATAGTACAACATCTGCTTTTAGCGGAAACTATAGCATTAATGCCGGATTGGTACTTTACAATGGAGGAATAACCTCTAACACTATAGAAATGAATAGATTAAGCAAAGAGCAAGCGAGTTATAGCACCTCACAATACACCAATGAGTTAACGATACAAATTTTACAAACATTCCTTACCATATTGGGAAATGAAGAATTATTGAAATACCAACAATCGTTACTTACTGCAAGCGAGGAACAGGTAAAGCAAGGAAAAAAACAATTTCAGGCAGGAAGCATTTTGGAAAGTGACTACCTTATGCTCGAAGCTCAATACGCAAGTGCTAAAAATGACATTGTGGACACCCAAATAACGAGAGATAATAATCTTCTTTCGATGAAAAGTTTATTGTCGATAGAACCAACAACAACTCTTGAAATCATTTCTCCAGACACCTCTAACATTCGCAATTTAGCAGTATTACCGACACAAGAAGAAGCTTTGGAAAATTGTATGAAAAGTTTTCCTGACTTAAAAATAAGTCAATATGACGTAAATATTGCAGAAAAGAACATTGCTATTGCTCGGGCAAATTACTTTCCAACCGTTAACCTAAGTGGGAGCATCGGTACAGGACACGGAAACGGATATAGCAATTTTAGCACACAACTGTCAAACCAATTTAACCAACAGATTGGGCTATCGGTAAGCATTCCTATTTACGATAAAAATGAAACTAAATCTCTTGTAACACAAAGAAAAATTGCTCTTCAACAAGCTGAATTAGAAAACCAACAAACCATACTTGATACACGACAGACATTGGTACAAGAATACCAAAATGTGGTATCTGCTTACAGTAAATTTGGAGCTACAGAAATAAAAGAAAATGCCTATAAAAAAACATTTGAAGCATACAGAGCAAAATTCAATGCAGGAGCAATTACTGCAGTTGATTTATTACAACAACAAAATAACTACATCAGTGCTTTGAACGATTACATCCAAAGTAAATACAGTTTTATCCTAAAACGTAAAATTTTAGATGTATATATGGGATTGCCAGTAAAAATGTAAAAAACATATAATAATCATTTATAATAAGACACAATGAAAAAAAGAAAAAAAATCATCTTGATATCTGTTGCAGCAATTGTCGTTTTGGCAGTAGGTTTGTACTTTTTTCTGAATTATGGTTCCAAATCAGTGGTATTTAAAACAACAACTATTCAAAATAAAACAGTAGAAGTAACTGTTACCGCTACAGGTTACGTACAACCGGTTGATAAACTTGAGGTAGGCACGCAAGTTTCGGGAGTTATTCAAAAAATATATGTAAATTATAATTCACATGTAAAAAAAGGTCAATTAATTGCCGAACTTGATAAATCAACTCTAAATGAACGGTTGAGTCAGGCACAAGCGAGCCTAAAAAGTAGCGAAAGTGCCCTAACGTATGCACAAAAGAACTATGACCGAGTAAAACAACTTTACGAAGCAAAAGCTGCGACAGAAGTTTCTTATGAGGAAACACTAAACGCTTTGATTCAAGCTCAAACATCCTTGACAAATGCTAAAGCAAATTTGCACGAAGCAAAAGTCAACCTTTCTTATGCCGAAATTTATTCTCCTATTGATGGTGTTGTTTTAGATTGTTCTGTAAAAGAAGGACAAACAGTTGCTGCTTCATTCAGTACTCCAACCCTCTTTACCATTGCAAAAGACTTGAAAAAAATGCAAGTAGAAGCAAATATTGACGAGGCAGATATAGGTCAAGTAAAAGTGGGTCAAAAAGTTAAGTTTACTGTCGATGCTTATGCTGATAACCTATTTGAAGGTACTGTGAATGAAATTCGCTTACAACCTACCGTTACCAGCAATGTTGTAACTTATACAGTGATTATTTCAGCACCAAACCTTGAAGAAAAATTATTTCCGGGAATGACAGCTAGTATTACCATTGTTACTAATTCAGAAACAGGTCCTGTAGTAACACTGGAAGCTTTGAACTTTGATCCCTCTCAAGAAGTTATGAATCGACTCAACAAACCTGAAAAGATAGGTACTGGCAGAGCAATAGCACCTCAAAAAAATGGTTCTATCAAAACTGCTAAAAAAGTTTGGATAAAAAAAGGAAACTCATTAAGACCTCTTCATGTAGAGACATCTTTAAGCGATGGAATATATACCATTGTTACATCCGATGTTCAATTAGGAGATACCATTGTACTTTCAGCATCCTTGGAAAAAAAACAGACTGTAAAAAGTGGAGCTTCTTCCAATCCATTTATGCCAACACCACCTAAACACTAAGACTATGAATACTATTATTCAAGTACAAAATTTAGAAAGAGATTTTCAGGTAGGAAGCGAAACCGTACGTGCTCTTAAAGGCATTTCATTTTCCATTAATGAGGGCGAATTTGTGAGCATAATGGGTACAAGTGGAAGCGGAAAATCTACGTTGCTTAATATTTTAGGATGCCTCGATCGACCTACAAGCGGAGAATACTTTATTGACGGAATTGCTATCAGCGAACGAACTAAAGATGAATTATCTACTATAAGAAATAGAAAAATCGGATTTGTTTTTCAGTCATATAATTTGTTGGCAAGAACTACAGCATTAGAAAATGTAGAATTGCCTTTACTATACAATAATGCTATTTCTCCTAAGGAAAGAAAAGAAAGAGCCATAGCTGTTCTAGAAGAAGTAGGATTACAAGACAGAATGCACCACATGCCTAATCAACTTTCCGGAGGACAACAACAACGTGTAGCCATTGCCAGAGCCTTAATCAACGATCCTGTCATTTTATTAGCTGACGAAGCTACCGGAAACTTAGATACACGTACTTCATACGAAATAATGAGTTTATTCCAAAAACTACATGAAACAGGTAAAACCATTGCTTTTGTTACTCACGAACCTGACATTGCAATTTTTACGGGACGAACTATTACTCTCCGCGATGGACACATTTTAAAAGAAGAATTGACACAACCGAAATCGGCAAAAGAAGCACTGGCAGCATTGCCTCAAGAAAAAAATAATTAATTACACACGATATGAAACTTCTAAATCTTTTAAAGATAGCATATAAAGCCCTTATTCGTAACAAAACAAGAGCCCTACTCACAATGCTAGGAATTGTCATCGGCATTTCATCAGTTATTGCTATGGTAAGTTTAGGTCAAAGCTCACAACAAAATATCAATAACGAAATATCCAGCATGGGAACGAATCTTATCATGGTGATGAGAAATAATCAAAGACAAGGTGGTGTCAGTATCGGTTCAAGCAATGTACAATCTTTAACAGCAAAAGACTGCGATGCTATCTTAAAAAATGCCCAATATGTAAGTAAAGTGTCTCCGATAGTAAATGCCAACGGGCAACTAGTATACGGTTCTAACAACTGGCCGGGTAGTATGCAGGGAACCTCCCCGGATATAATGAGTATTAAAAAATACGAATTATCCTCAGGCACTAATTTTACGGAAAAAGAAGTAAAAAGCTATGCCAAAGTATGTATTATTGGAAAAACAGTCGTTGAAAATCTTTTTAAAAACGGAGAAGATCCGATAGGAAAACAAATTCGTTTTGGTAAAATTCCATTCAAGGTTATTGGAGTACTGGAAGAAAAAGGTGAAAATCAAATGGGACAAGACCAAGACGATATAATTCTCGCTCCCTACACTACTGTGCAAAAAAGAATATTAGCCGTTGATTTTATTCATATGATTATGGCTTCGGCTTCTTCGGAAGAAGTTGCCACAAAAGCGACCGAAGAGATTGAAAGTATTTTGAAGGCTCAACATAAAATAAAAGAAAGCGAAACTGCTGACTTTCAAGTACGTACACAACAAGAAATGCTTGAAATGATGAGTTCAGTTAGTGGTTTTATAACCATACTATTGGCAGCCATAGCATCTATTTCATTAGTAGTAGGAGGTATTGGCATTATGAATATTATGTATGTAACAGTTACTGAACGCACCAAAGAAATAGGTTTGCGTATGTCAATCGGTGCAAAAAACAAAGATATAATGCTACAATTCCTCTGTGAAAGTACAATTCTCAGCCTCATCGGGGGAATTATCGGCATCATTTTCGGACTTGTTGTTTCTTATGTTGTTTCTTATGTACTCACTTGGCCATTCATCGTTAGCTCAACAGCCGTCGTTATTTCGTTCTTTGTTTGTGCTGCTACGGGTATATTTTTCGGATGGTATCCCGCCAAGAAGGCTGCATCTCTCGACCCTATAAACGCTTTACGTTACGAATAATTTGTTATTTTTGTAAAAAAGTTATGCAACGACAACCGTTAACATATAAAAAAGCTCTATTCTTCGCATTGGGAATCAGCATATTTCTAAATATGCTATTCCTCGTAGCTTTCATGTACGGAAAATATTTCACAATGTCTCGCATAGAAGAACCTTCTCCACAACACCCAAGGTTAGATTTTGACATCATTGCACTACATATTTTATTAAACTTTGTTATTGCCTTTGTTCTTTACGTATTAAATTTTAAAATACTTAAATCTAAACTTTATTTTAAACAAAAAATTTTTGCATCAATCGGATTCAGCATCATAGTAACAATATGCCTCAGTTTGTTATTTTATTATTTACAAATGCACTTTCTTGTTCATAATGATGGACCTCAGCATTTTCATTTCTTAATCAGTAGCTTGACTCGAGATTTCTTCATTGCGATAATTGTTGTTTTTTCTTCCTTAATCATATACTTATCATATCAGCAGCAACAAACTGCACTGGAAAACGAAACTCTGTTATCAAAAAATTTGAGAGCTCATTATGAAGCGTTGAAGAATCAGGTTAACCCACATTTTCTCTTCAACTCCTTAAATACACTTAATTCTCTTATTAAAATTGATGCCGATAAAGCTCAAAACTACGTTCAACAGCTTTCTTCCGTATTTCGTTATACACTTCAAAATCAAGAAATAATAACGCTGAAAGAAGAAATGGATTTCACACAATCTTATTGCCAATTAATGCAAATACGATATGGAGAAAATCTAAAATTTGTACAACAAATCGATGAAAAATATTATTCATACAAAATTATGCCCCTTAGTTTACAAATATTAGTAGAGAACGCTATTAAACACAATGTTGTAAGTAATAAACATCCTTTAACCATTATTATAAAAACAACGGTTGAGGACAATATTATTGTCAGTAACCCCATACAACCTAAAATAAAACCTGAACAAGGCAATGGAATTGGTTTGGTAAATCTATCGGAACGCTACCGATTAATGTGGAAAAAAGAAATCTCAATTGACAAAAAAAATGATATGTTTGAGGTAACTATTCCTTTGATACAAGCATAACCTGAGCTTATGAAAACAGTTATTATTGAAGATGAAATATTGGCAGCACAAAATCTGGAAATTCTGATTCGAAAAATTGATTCAGAGGTAGAAATCTTGTGCATACTCCAATCTATTGAAGAAAGTATAGAATGGTTTCAAATTCATAGCATGCCCGATTTAGTTTTTATGGACATTCATTTGGCGGACGGTTCTTCGTTTGCTATTTTCGATAAAGTAAAGATTTCTTGTCCTATTATTTTTACAACTGCCTACAACGAATATGCCATAAAGGCTTTCGAAGTAAACAGCATCGACTATTTACTAAAACCCATTAACGAAAAAGACCTACAAAGAGCTCTTTCAAAATATAAAAAATGGACAAAAAAAGGCTCTGACAGCAACGACCTAATCAATAAACTCCTCTCTGAACTAAAACAAACTGAGTCAATCTATAAATCATATTTCTTAGTTCCGGAAAAAGACAAACTTATACCTCTTGCCGTAAAAGATATTGCTTACACTTACATTGATACAAAAACGGTAAAAATCATTACTTTCAATGGAAAAATATTTTTTATGAACCAAACTCTGGATGAACTAATGGAACAATTAAATCCGAATGATTTTTTCAGAGCCAATAGACAATATATCATTTCTCACCACGCAGTTAAAGAGATTTCCATCTGGTTTGCAAGCAAAATTCTCATTTCATTATCCGTAAATACTCCTGATAAAATTGTAATAAGTAAAGCACGTGTCAGCGAGTTCAAAAAATGGTATTCAAAATAAGATTTTTTGCGTATTCATAACTAAATATTACTTTTGGCAAAAGATTAAAAAAAGTACTGTTATGAATAAAAAAATACTAGCACTAACGACTTTACTTTCAACTTTTTTTCTTTCATCTATAGGTCAAAAAGAGGTTATTGACCTACACCTAAAAGAATCGTCTAAAATGATTGAAGTTTTAACGTCGAACTCACAAGCCAAAGATACTATTAACCCTTTTACGATTAAAGGCAATGTCGGATTAAATTTTTCACAAGCAACTTTTGTCAATTGGTCTTCCGGTGGAGATAATTCATTTGCCGGAACAGCCTACCTTAATGTTGTTGCTCGCTACCGCAAAGGTCATTCTGCTTGGGATACCGACTTAGGTCTAGAATATGGAGGAATTTGGTCAATAGACAATAATGAGTATCGGAAAAATTCAGACAAAATTGATTTTACGACAAAATACGGTTATGCCGTGAATAGAACCTTATTCATAACAGCATTATTCGACTTCAAAACACAATTTACAGAAGGGTACGATTATAGCACCGAACCTGCCACATACACTTCCCGTTTTATGGCTCCTGCTTACTCAAAATTATCTGTCGGATTGGATTACAAGCCCTCAAAGATATTTTCCCTATTTTTCTCCCCTATCACAGGTAAAATGACCTTCTTAAACGACACGTCACTAACTTCCAAGTATGGAATGATTGATAGTAACGGGAATAATCTTAATCCTTTTTGGTTTAAGATTGAACCTGGAGCTTTCTTAAAAGCTGACCTTAATTATGACATTACAAGTAACATTAATCTAAATACAAAAGCTGATTTTTTCACACCTTATGATGACAATTTTGGTAATGTGGATGTAAATTGGGATTTAATACTGAGCATGAAAATAAATAAAGTCCTCACAACAAGTATTAGTACATCTCTTAAATATGACGATGATATCAAAACAAAAAAGGAAGTTAACGAAGTAACTTTGCCCGCTGGTCCAAAAGTTCAATTTAAAGAGGTGTTATCAATAGGAATAGGATATTCTTTTTAAGAATGTATCTAAAATCTGAAACAAAAAAAAGGTAAAACAAGTTGTTTTACCTTTTTTTACAGTGATAGTCTAACTATTCAACAACAATAAGAGTTGCATCTTCCGATACTGAATCTCCTTGTTCCACGTTGATTTCTATTACTTTTCCTTCTCTATCAGAATTAATGCAATTTTCCATCTTCATAGCTTCAAGAACAACCAATTTCTGTCCCACTTGAACCATATCACCCACTTTTACGTAAATGGATAAAATAACTCCCGGAAGTGGAGCCTTAATTGCCCCTTTAGGAGCAGAAACATGGACAGGTTTAACTGTAGTTGTAACAGGTGTACAAAGTGGAGCAGGAGCAGAATTCGAGCTTGGTTTCACCACTTCTTTTTGAACAACACTTTCCTTTTCTACGTGATAAGAAACACCATTAACTTCTACATCAGCAGAAGTATTGTCAACGTTATTTATGTTTACCTTATACTTATTCCCGTTTATAACAAAATCATATTCTTTCATGGGTCTTTAATTTTAAGTTTGTTTATTTTCTTGTAGGAAGAGTACGTAAGCCGTAAATTTTTGAACTCCAAGGAGAATACGTACGTTCAACTTTTTTCATAGTCAATCTTGTTTGCTGTATATCATGCGATTTTGACTGATATTGATACAAAGCCATTGCAATAGCTGCATACACCTCACCGGAATCATTTTTGACAGGTTTTGCTTCTTCTGACTTTAGGTCAACACGAATAACTTCCTCCTGTTTTTTTGGCGTAATGCTTATCAACTTGCGTGTAAGCCTAAGCAACAAAAACGATAAAATCAATGCCAAAAAAACTGCTACAGCAACCAACACAAACAAAATAACTCCGTAAGAATCATTATTTTGAACAAGAACTTGTGCACTTTCTCTCGTTTTTTCTTGTGCAAACGCACTCTGCAACGTCACCACAAGTGTCGACAAAAACAAGATTGCTTTTTTATTTTTTAGTATGTCCATGCCAAATCTAATTATAAGGGTAAATTGTCATGCTTCTTAGCCGGATTTGTCTGTTTCTTGGTAGCAAGCTGTTGTAATGAACGAATAATACGAAAACGAGTATTTCTAGGTTCGATCACATCATCGATATATCCATATCTAGCAGCATTATAAGGATTGGCAAAAAGTTGTTTATACTCGGCAACTTTATCTGCTTTAAACTGTTCAGAATTTTCAACCGTTTGCATTTCTTTCCCAAAAAGGACTTCGACAGCTCCGTCTGGTCCCATAACAGCTATCTCAGCAGTTGGCCATGCATAATTAATATCTCCTCGCAATTGCTTTGAACTCATCACGCAATGGGCACCTCCATAAGATTTACGTAAAGTAATTGTTATTTTAGGTACAGTAGCTTCACCATAAGCATAAAGCAATTTGGCTCCGTGTAAGATTACACCGTTATATTCTTGCTGCGTTCCCGGCAAAAATCCCGGTACATCCACAAATGTTACCAAAGGAATATTGAAAGCATCACAGAAACGAACAAAACGAGCAGCTTTACGTGAAGAATTACTATCTAAAACGCCTGCCATGACTTTAGGTTGATTGGCTACAACACCCACAGAAACACCATTAAAGCGGGCAAACCCAACAATAATATTAGCTGCATAATTTTTGTGAACTTCCAAAAACTCCCCATTGTCAATGACAGCACCCAATACCTCGTACATATCATATGGTTTATTGGGATTGTCAGGAATAATATCATTCAATGAATCCTCCAATCTATCGATAGGATCAGTACATTCAACCATTGGTGCTTCTTCCATATTATTTTGCGGCAAGAAACTAATCAATTTTTGAATACATTGAATTCCTTCTTCTTCAGAATCAACAGCAAAATGAGCCACGCCCGATTTTGTGGAGTGAACACTTGCACCTCCTAATTGTTCTTGGGTTACATCTTCTCCCAAGACTGACTTCACGACCTTCGGACCAGTTAAAAACATATAGCTGGAACCTTTCGTCATTATATTAAAATCTGTAAGAGCAGGTGAATACACTGCACCACCGGCACAAGGACCAAAAATAGCGGATATTTGAGGCACAACACCTGACGCTAAAATATTACGTTGAAAAATCTCGGTATATCCTGCCAAAGCCGTTACACCTTCTTGAATACGAGCACCACCGGAATCATTGATTCCAATAACAGGGGCACCCATCTTCATTGCTAAATCCATCACCTTACATATTTTCAAAGCCATGGTTTCAGACAAAGAACCTCCTTCTACGGTAAAATCTTGTGCATATACATAAACCAAACGTCCATTTATGGTACCATTACCCGTCACGACTCCATCCCCAAGATATGATTCTTTCTTGTCCATATCAAAGTTTGTACAACGATGTTGTACAAACATATCAAGTTCTTCAAAACTACCTTCATCCAAAAGCATGTTGATACGTTCACGAGCTGTATATTTACCCTTCTTGTGTTGGCTTTCAATTCGTTTTTCTCCACCGCCAAGACGTGCCTTCTTACGAAGGGCTATTAATTCAGTTACCTTTTCGAGTTGATTACTCATTTTTGTTTTTAATTTAAAATTAAAAAATATCTTTATTTAGGACTTTCACAAAGTTCAGTCAAAACACTTAAAGTTGATTTTGGATGAAGAAATGCAATATTAAGATTTTCAGCTCCTTTACGGGGAGCTTTATCAATAAGTTGAACACCTTTTTGTTCAACCAATTTTAATTGATCGCCTAAATTATCAACAGCAAATGCAATGTGGTGAACACCACCTCTTCCACCATTTTTTTCAATAAATTTTGCTATTGTACTATCCGGACTAGTTGGTTCAAGTAGTTCAATTTTCACCTCTCCCACCCTAATAAAAGCGGTTCTCACTTTTTGATCCGGCACTTCTTCAATTGCGTAACAAGAAAGTCCCAATACATTTTCATAGAAAGGTAATGCTTCCTCTATATTAGGCACAGCAATACCGATGTGTTCGATTTTTTTTGGTTTCATCTATATTTTATTTTAAGTTATGAATATTTATTCTTTTCCTATTACCAATTTCTTAAATTCCCTAATGGGCTTTCCTTCTTCAAGTAAGTGACCACCCATCATCTTTCTTTTGTACAAAATATACCAAATACTTAGCCCCAAAAAGATGATAAACGAGAGTACATATTGCAAAAATAAGGGCATGGCGAAGTAATTAATTGCGGACACGAATATACCTAAAAATATTTGTATTCCAAAATAGAAAGAAGAAACACACAAATGGGATTTTTCACCTTGATTACACAACAATTGGAACAAATGAATGCGGTGAGGCTTAAAAATATTTTGACCAATCAGTAAACGTTGCAAAACTGTGTAACCAGCCTCTATAATAACAACACTAAAGAGAAGGATATAAACAAAATTTTCCGTTTTTATAATAAGGCTACACAAAACATACATAACCATGAAGCCTAGAAAAATAGAACCGACATCGCCACAAAAACAGGCAGGACTATTCCTAAAATTAAAGAACATAAAAATCAAGCACGGAATAGATAGAAAAATAAGAAAATTTGAATCTATAAATTTTACAACAAAAGTATTGATAAAAAATGTCGAAATAAAAAAAGCCAAACTTAAGCCTCCGATCATTCCATTTACGCCATCCATAAAATTATATAAATTAATACCACCAACAAACAGTATTGCTAAAAATACAACAGCAAACCAATCTACCAATCTTAAAGACAAAATATGTATCTGAAAATCATTTTTTAATTGCCACATCAACAAAAACACCGCGAAAAAATGAATACACAACCGAATAAAAAACCAAATTTCTTTAATATCATCCACAAAACTAACAATTGCCAAAAGAATAGCTGCAACAGACAAGTGCAAAGGAATAGATTTTTTATGCCAAAACAAATATCCGATATATAGTATATAACCGATACAAAAAACAATGCCAGCTCCTGTAACAACTGGTTTTTGATGTGAACTTCTCTCATTAACATGTGCAACAATTCCATATTTACGAGCAAAGAAACAATACATATTAAAACAAAGAAGCAAAATCAAAAAAACCAAAAAATATATCATATTCACTATTATATTTGAAAACCCAATAATTTTAATTAGTTTTCGTATCTGAATTATATTTATATTTAAAAATAAATGCAAAAGCAATGGCTACCACCAACGAGTAAGCAGCAAAAATAAACCACGAATTAGGCCAACCTGCTAAATCTACAACCCAACCAGCAACATAAGAACCTATAAAAGCACCAAAGCCATTGGTCATAATCATAAACACCCCTTGAGCACTCGAACGAATAGAAGAATCTGTTTCGCTTTCGACAAAAAGAGAGCCGGAAATATTGAAAAAATCAAATGCTACCCCATAAACAATCATTGAAAGGACCAACATCCAAACACCATCACCCGGATTACCCATTCCAAGCAAAGCAAAACGCAATACCCATGCAAACATACTGATTAACATTACCTTCTTTATTCCAAACTTTTTCAAGAAAAAAGGAATCAGAAGAATACATAATGTTTCTGACGCTTGTGATAAGGAGATGAGAATATTAGCATGTTCAACACCGAAAGTTCCTTTGTAAATCGAATTCTTACCAAAGAAGTTCGTTAAATAGTCATTAGCAAAAGCATTGGTTATCTGAAGAGACATACCCAACATCATCGAAAAGACAAAAAATATAGCCATTTTTTTTTGCTTGAAGAGAGCAAATGCACGTAATCCTAAATGATCAATCCATGATTTTTTACCATTATCCTTACTTACTTCACAATTGGGAAGTGTAAAAGAATAAATACCCAATGCAAAACCTATAGCGGCTGATACATATAGTTGGCTGGAAGAATTGGCAAATCCTAACAAATCAACAGAAATCATAGAAACGATAAACCCAATAGTTCCCCACACACGAATGGGAGGAAAAGATTTAACCGTATCTAAACCTCTTTTTGTAAGAGCGTTATATGCAACAGAATTGGACAATGCAATGGTTGGCATATAAAACATAACACTACACAAAACTAATGGATACAAAGAAGAATAGTGAATTTGTGGTGCTGCAACAACAAGAAATCCGGCTGCCAAGATATGACAAAGTCCTAACAATTTTTGAGCGGGAATCCAACGATCGGCAACAATACCCATTATTGCGGGCATAAAAAGGGATGCAATACCCATTGTAGCAAAGAAACTACCTATTTGAAAACCTTCGAACTTCAACTGTCCACCAAGATATGCTCCAAGAGAAATAAGCCAAGCCCCCCAAATCGCATATTGGAGGAAATTCATTAAAATTAATCTTAGTTTGAGACTTTGCATTTAATTTTATGGTTATAATTCTTTTGTGTTATCCGAATCTCTTCGTTTTAATTCGTCTTTTAAAACAATAGCTTGTTCATAATCTTCTACCTCAACTGCTTTACGCAACATCTCTCGTAGTTCACCTTCCGCAAGACTTTTGATATCTTTTGTATTTTTTATTACTTGAACCTTTTCCGATTGAGACTGGTATTGCTGCAACAATTCTTCATCTATCAAAATAGGACATCCGGAACGTACAGCTACTGCTACTGCATCGGACGTACGTGCATCAATTTTGACTTCCCGCATACCGGAAAAACAAACTAACTCAGAAAAAAAAACTCTATCCTGTATTTTGTTAATAACTACCCTCTCGATAGTAATATCAAAAGCTCTCGCCAAATTAGAAATTAAATCATGCGTTAACGGTCTTGGTGATATGATATTTTCGATTGGCAATGCTATGGCACGTGCCTCACTGATCCCTATCTCTATAAGCAAATACCTACTACCTAAGACCTCTTTCAGCATAAGCGTATTAACTCCACTCTTAGAAACACCCACACTGACTCCAAAGACGTACAACTCAACCATGCGTGATAATTACTATATGTGGAGGACAAAGTTAGAAAGAAATATCTTAAAAGGAAAAATAAAAGACCTTTTTGTGGGAAGAAAAACAAAAAACATTTTCATTTCATTTAATCGCAAAAAAAACGTATTTTTGCGACCCTAATATCCTTTTATTCCAATGTATAAACAAATAGCAAGAACAATTTATTTATTCATCACCACCCCTGCCAAGGCTTGGAAAGAATTAAATTCTGAAAATTCTTCTGAAGAAAAAGCTCTGAATAACTATGCCTATCCCCTCATTGGCATTGGAACTCTTGCCGCTTTTATTGCAGGATTGTTTAAAGGAAATTGCATAAACTTTCA
>DAIMYQ010000020.1:27039-30745 GCA_036734385.1 Paludibacteraceae bacterium
TATATAGCATGGGAAGGGGCTTCCGAACTTTTGGAGATAGAAGATTCAAAACGTGCCGGATTTGTTTTATTTAGCTCTTTATCTATTATTCTTTCTCCGGTAGGTTTATCGTACTTAATAAAGTTACTTATGCCTGCCATGCAATAAAAAGCTTTACTTGATGAAGAAACCTTCCGACATACGAATAAAAAATAAACGTGCTTCTTTCGATTATGCAATTCTCGAAAAATACACGGCAGGAATCGTTTTGGTCGGTACGGAAATTAAATCAATACGGCAAGGAAAAGCCAGTTTAGTAGATTCTTATTGTTTTTTTGTTAATGGAGAGTTATGGGCAAAAAATATCAATATATCGGAATATTTTTACGGTTCATACAACAATCATGTACCACGTCGTGATCGTAAGCTACTGCTCAAGAAAAAGGAATTACGAAAACTGGAACGCATAACCAAAGATAAAGGAACAACAATCGTTCCCATCCTTTTGTTTATTGACGAAAAAGGGCATGCCAAATTGGAAATTGCCATTGCCAAAGGGAAAAAAGAATATGACAAGCGTGAAAGCATAAAAGAAAATGAAGATAAACGGATGATGGATAGAGCGTTAAAAGAAAATTAACAGGAAAACACAGTCAAAATTTGACTATGTTTTTTGATGATCTAATATACCTATTTCAACAAAAACCATTCAATGAATTAGTAACTAAAAAGTTACAGTTCTCTAATTAGATAAACGATTCATATTAGTGGCTACATACATGACCGTCTTGGTGGGTCGTACAGTTTTTGCCACTATCTTTCAAGTTTCCTGATAAATACTGTTCAACAAGATTATGGACGTCTCCTTGACAATTCCTGACAACTTTTATGCCATGTAAAGAAAGGACATTAACGGCTCCTTCTCCTATTCCTCCTGCTAACATTACTTTAACACCCATTTCTGACAGTTCGTAAGCAATATTGGACTTACAACCACACCCTTGGGGAGATGGGTGAATCGCCTCTGCTAAAATTTCGTTCTCATCAGAAATAATAAAGATTGTGTAAAATGCACAGTGACCAAAATGATTGTCAATTTGGTTGTTTTCTTTTGTTGGTACTGCAATTTTCATTGTTTTATTTGAATTTAATTTATTTAATCAGGCTTATTAAGTTATTGAATGAAGGCAAAAAATGGACATTTGTATATTTGAAAATATAATTTAACTAATCGCACCAATGGGACAAATCTTAACGCATTTACCACACTTTCTGCATATATCATTTATAATATAAGCCTTATTATCTATTAATTGTATGGCCTTTTCAGGACATGATTGCACACAAACACCACAACCTGTACATTTATCAACATCAACTAGAAAAGCATGCCGTGTATTGATTGCCGATATTTTTGATTCAGAAATAAATGCACCTTCTTTTATACGTTTTTTTTGTCCTTCTCCACCCCCTGATTTGCGACATTTTCCCATACCAACTCCAATGTGATATTGATTCGAGGTTTGTTTTCTTTTCTCAAAACAGTTTCCTAAACCTCTACCCATTGTAATTCCATCATCCTCTGGTCCTTTTCCATTTAATCTTGACATAACTTCAAATTTTAGTTAAACAATTAATGAATATCCCGCATAAAAACTTTTTAAATGGCATCCTAATTGATGTTTCATCAATTCATAAACATTTTTTCCGGTACAATGCCCTGTGATAAAAGTGGTTTGAGGATATTTCTTGATAAGTTCTTGTGCTATAAAATCAATTTCCTCTGGGGTTTCAAATTGCAGGCTATTTTTACTATCCAACAAATGAAAACCCCCTATCACACAGCTAATTTGCTTTGATGAAAATAATGAAACAGAACCCAAAATATTTAATAGTCCCTTGTGGGCACAACCCGTATAAACGACTAAATTATCTAAACCAAAAGTAATTACCAACTCATGATTAAAATCGTCCGATTCAAGACCATTACCTGCACTTTTATATAAGATTGCATTTGCCTTTGGCAGAGGATATTTATTCATTTCTACAGGAAATACACAAATTTCATTTTTGAAAAACGTTTTTGTAGTAACATATATCAATCTATCGGCAAAAAAACTCAAATTCAAATCTGTATTTATCCTGTGCAAACCATTTCGTTTGGAAAAAAAACTTTGATTGTTTGCATTTTTTGACAATACTACTTTAGCTTTCCTATTTATTTGTAAAAATGCCAATAAACCGCCAATATGGTCAGCATGCCCATGTGAAATAAAGACATAATCTACATCTGATAAGTCAATAGCTAGTTTTTCAGCATTTCGTATAAATATATCTGATGCCCCCGTGTCAAGCAAACATTTATATTGTTCTGTTTCCAAATAAACACATAAACCATGCTCTGACTCTAACAAATCATTCATTGCTTGGTTATCGGACAATACAACTAATTTCATTTTTAACTCATTTCAAATTCAGTCTATACTTACTTCCGTTTAGCAATCAGAATAAATTGATTATAATTTCTTGTTATAGAATCAACTGTTCTTGCAAGGATATTATATCTTTTCACCTGTTTTACCTCAAATCCTGCTTGAGCAAATTGTTTAGATAAGACTTTTGTGTCAAATCCGTTATGAGGAGTCGGTTCAAATTGATGAAAAGAACCGTCCTCTACTTCAAGGTCTCCAACAGCAACCCATGCACCACTATTTGTGATTAAGTATAAATGATTCAATGTACTTTCGATATCAGGAATATGATGAAATGCCATGCAAGAAAAAACAAAATCAATATCTTGTTTTGTATAATCAAATACTTCACCATGAAGTATCTCTACTTTGTTACTGTTATTTTCGTTCAGCTTTTTTGTCAACACACCCAACATAGACTTAGAGACATCTTCCATAACGACCTTACGTACAAACGGCTCAATTTGCAAACCCACCAAACCAGTCCCTGCACCAATTTCCAATGTTTTCCAAGTTGGAAGAGGGTTTACTATAGAAAAAAGTTCTGCTACAAATTTATTCGTCATATTAATTTTGTCAGGACTATCCCAACCAACAGATTTGGAAACAAAAGCGTCTTTCATACTATTTTCCTGATTATTTTATTGGAGTTAACTCATCTATACAAAAGGTTTTACAATTTCTGCATCGTACATGATTTTCTAATCCTCCAATTAGTTTAAAACACCTTTTGCATCTAAACCATTGTTTACCAAATTGAACATTGCCCCCATCAATTAAAATCATTTTTCCCTCAACAAATGCTTGTGCTATAGTTTTTCGAGCATTTTCGTAGATACGGGTGAGAGTAGGTCGAGAAATATTCATTCTGTCTGCGGCCTCCTCTTGCATCAATCCTTCATAGTCCAATAAACGAACAGCTTCGTATTCATCAAAATGTAAAACAACAGAGCATAGCTCCCCACGAGAAATTCCATAGGGTTTAAAACCCTGCATAAGAGGAGGTTGACATACTTTACGACATTGTTTTAAACGAGACATGGTCTTATTTTTATGTTATTAGCACCTAAATAGTCGGACAAATGTATTAAAAATATTGAGCATATGTTCAATAAAATACTGTTTTTATAAAAAAATAAATATGAGTAAATTAAAAGCATAAAAAGAGCTCTTTGGAATAAATTCCAAAGAGCTCTTTTAAGTAGCGGGAACGAGAGTTGAACTCGTGACCTCCGGGTTATGAATCCGACGCTCTA
>DAIMYQ010000021.1:0-25589 GCA_036734385.1 Paludibacteraceae bacterium
TTTTTAGCAAATTCTTGCTTAGGAATAGGATTGATTGCCACGTTTATTTTTCTAATTTTTATAATAAAGAGTAATTGGATCAATAAAATTCTTTATATGCTTGTTGGCACACTTTTTATTATATTGATGAATGCCCTTCGTATTTCATTATTATTGGTTTATGTGTATAAAAATAATGGCAATTATAGCTTGTCCGTGGAAGTACATGATCTTTCTAATTATTTCTTTTATGTGATAGTGTTTGTGCTATTTTTACTATATGTATATTGGTTTCAAAATATTCATTTTGGGAGAAAGAAAAAAATATAAGTTTATACAAATAACAGTTCGTTGAATTGAATATTTCAAAAAAGATTTTTATTTTAAGTTGGATGAGTAAAGTTCGCATTAACTTACAGTAATCATAAAATTCCAAAAGGGCAATGATTCTCTAAGAAATAAGGGTATTATTTAAAACCTGATAATTTGTTTACACACAAATATGAGTTCCTTTTATCAAATCTTCAGCATCTTGTAAGCTGTTTAGTTTTCCGACATCAATCATTTTAAGGTTCAGTGGAATAAAAGCCTTGATGGTAGAATATTCGCAAACGGACAAGTAAAAGTCAATGACAGAAAATTTATCTCCAAAAGAATCCATATATGGAAATAATTTTGGGGAAAATACATGTATTCCACTAAAGGCTAATGGAGAAAGTGTTTCAAGAGAGATGTTCTTGAAAGGAGTTTTTACTTCTTTTGTTTGTTTATTCATCCACGCCTTTAAATTCGAGTTTTCGTCGAAAAGCAAATAACGTGAGGTTTCTCTTTGGCTTACTAATAAAGTGGCAGCCGCATTTGCTTGAATGTGAAAATTATAGATATCACGCAGGTTCGTGTTCGATAAAATATCTACGTTGTGGATTAGAAAAGGCTCATCTTGAAAAAACCATTCAGCTTTTTTTATACCTCCACCTGTTTCCAATAACATTTCTCGTTCATCAGAAATGGTGATGCTAATGCCAAAATTATTATTAGTTTTTAGAAAGTCGATAATTTGTTCTCCAAAATGATGAATATTGATAATGATATCATCAAAACCTTCTTTTTTCAGCTTTAGAATAATATGTTCAAGGAGGGTTTTTCCTGCAATAGGCACTAGTGCTTTTGGAATACTGTCGGTAATGGGTTTAAGACGAGTTCCCAAACCTGCTGCAAAAATCATAGCTTTCATAAAAAAATGATTTTACCTTGTTCTCGATGTGTTAATACAACTGTTACGTTGTGTTTTTTTGCTAGATATTCAGCCAAATGTTGTGCTGCGTAGACCGAACGATGTTGTCCGCCTGTGCAACCGAATGAAAACATTAAATCTGTAAATCCTCTTTTTTGGTACCGGCTAACGGAGGTATTAGCCAACGCATACACATGTTCTAAAAATTGTAAAATTTCACCATCTTTTTCCAAGAAGTCTTTAACTTCTTTATCCGTTCCGGTTAATCTTTTGTATTTCTCGTATTTCCCCGGATTATGTATTGCTCTGCAATCGAAAACGTATCCGCCTCCATTGCCCGAGAAATCCTCCGGAATGCCTTTTTTGTAAGAGAAGCTATACACGCGAACAGTTAGAGAATCTTTTTTCTCAAGAAGTAATTGTTTTGGATATTTTTGTATCAACTGTTCCAACATTTCTGTCAGATAAGGTAATTCCTCAAATGTGTGTTTTTGAAGTAATTGTTTTAAGTTTTCTATGGCAAAAGGAATACTTTGCATGAAATGAGCTTTTTTCTCGACAAGTCCTCTAAATCCGTAAGCACCAAGAACTTGCAAATTTCTGAAAAGCACGAAGTTGACTAGTTGATCGCGAAATTTAATTTCATCAACGGTTGCATATGTTCTTAGAGAATGCAAATATTCAGATAGTAGATCTTCTCTTATTTCTTCGGACAGATTGGCTTTGGCTTGGTATAAAAATGATGCTACATCGTAGTAAATCGGACCTTTTCGACCTCCTTGGAAGTCAATAAAATAAGGCTCTCCGTTTTTAATCATGATATTCCTTGACTGGAAATCGCGGTATAAAAAAGTGTTAGTCTTTTCTTGTAAAAGCGTTTTAGCAAACACTTCAAATTCATTTTCTAAAATTTCCTCATTAAACTCTATTCCTGAAGGTTTTAAAAAATTGTATTTGAAATAATTCAAATCCCAGAAAATGGTTCTGTTATTAAATTCAGCTTGGGGGAAACAAATAGAAAAATCGAGATTCTTTGCTCCTTCGAATTGTATTTTAGGAAGTTGCGTAAAGGTCTTTTTCAGCATTGTTTTTTCGTCCACTGAAAAAGTACCAGTTTCTCTTCCTTGTTTAATAAAATCGAATAGGCATATCTCACCTAAATCTTCTTGTAAATAATAGTGACCGTCTTCTGAAACTGATACAAGTTTGGCTACATTTATGCCTTGTTTTGCAAAATGTTTGGAAAGGGTTATGAATGCTTTGTTTTCCTCGATAACTTCGCCATAAGCTCCGATAAGAGTCTCTTTTTCACCAAGAATTCGATAATATCTTCGGTTTGATCCAGAAGTCGGTAATGTATTAATAGAGATAACCTTATTTTGAGTGGTTTCTTCGAAGAGTTTTATGAGTTCTTGCATAGTACCGTCAATCATTTATATGCCCGAAGAAACAAGTTGAATATCATATTCGCGTGCAAAAGAAACTTCTTGTTCTCTAAAAGACTCAATTAGCACAGCTTCTTTTTTTCTTATTTGGTCTAAAATTGATTTAATTTTAGCGTTTTTTTCTTCTTCGGCTAGTGCAGATTTTTTGATTTCAAAAATAGTTCGATAATCTTTTATGAGGACGAGTTGATAAAACTCCAACAAGTTAGCCATAGCATCCCGCAACCCTGTCTCTTTTCGAAAGGGTGACATTTGTTTAACTTTATTTGTCGATTCTTTGGCCTGTTTTATGGCCTCTGACCAAATTGCATGAGCCTTTTTTAAATCGTTTTTGTTCAAACTGGCATTGAGATTACTAATTAAGTCCAATGTTTTTGTTTGTTCTCTTACCAAGTTGTCGTTATAGTCAGCGGGAATAGTACAGCCCCAAAGCAACATGGTCATAGAAATTAAAACAATGTATTTCTTCATGATTAAGGTTTGGCTTGCTTTAATTCGTCAATTGATTTTTCTCTATTTTTTAAATCAGTTTGAGTCATGGAAATTTTTCTTTTTACTTCTTTTAATTTGTATTGGTACTTGTTTTTTTCTTCCTGTATTTTTTCAAGTTCTTTTTTTTCTTTTTGGAAAGTTTCATTGTTTATTGTAGGAACATTTCCTCCTGTCACAATTGTCTTTTTTGCATCGAAAGCTTTTTGTTTTTCTTCGTTTTTACGCAAAATATTTTCATATTTCTTTTGTTCCTTTTCTAGTTTTGCCAATGTTTTGGTAGTTTCTACCTTTCCTTCGGTTTCTTTGGTTAAAGCTACGTTATAACGATATTCTTTGATGGTTTGTTCTAGGCTAAGCAGCCATTTACTAGCTCTTTTTTCCATGTCGTCATTCTTGACATCCACGTAGTTATCATAACCTTGAGAGACTAATAGGTCAATTGTTCCTGCTGTTTTTGAACCTGTAATACTGATGTAGAAATCGAATGTTTTGTCCCATAAATAATTATAGCGGATGCCTTTATAGGAAACAAAGTTGTTTTTTTCTTTTTTACCAGAAAGTCCTTCGTTTTCCAGTCTTTCTTTTATAGCCGCTGCAATATCTTCGGCAGGGTAAGTGAAAGTAATAGAATAAACTTCAACTTTATCTTTGTTCGGACCCTTAACGTTTTTTACCGATGGAACTCCGATTTGAGCAAAAATTGAGGCTGTTGAGAAAGCTAAAAGGGCAGTAGTTAAAAATATAAATTTTTTCATATCCGTTTGTTTTTAGTATACTAAAAGCAAAGATATATGTTTTTTTTATAAATCGCCATTCTCTTCGATGCCTTCATCAGAAGATTTTTGATTTTTTTGATTTTTCTTCATTTTCATGTTTCCAAAATTATAGGTAAGGCTTAATCGATAAGATCTTCCGGAAAAAGTATTTTCACTTTCCTGATAGAAGTTTTTTCCCCAAGTTATACTTTTGGTTCGCTGAGAATCTAACAAATCTTTTACAGATAAGCTTACATTAAATGTTTGGTCAAAAAATGATTTTTTTACGCCTAAGTCTACTCTATAAGACTCGTTTTGTGTCCCTTGAGATATTAATTGCGGTGAGTTATAATTGCCTGTAATTTGTCCAGAAAGGTTTTTCCCAAGAATGATATTAGCATTTATTCTTGCATTCCAAGAGATTTTTTCTGTTGAGGCAATGTCATATTCTTCGTTGCCTGCTAATTTTGAATAATACCCATTTAGCGTCGTCGTTAAGTCAAGTTTGTTACTGAATAATTTGTCTTTTGCAATTAGTTCAACCCCTGCAGCCTCCGATGAGGTTATGTTTTCATAAGTTGTTTCCATGACTTCATTTTCCATTTTTCTCACACTTTGTATGACATTCGATGTGTAACGATAATATACAGAAGCCGAAATAGTATGTCCTTGTTCCCAATTTTTTAGGTAATTAAATTCCAATGCATTGGCAAGTTCCGGCATCAAATCCGGATTCCCGTAGGAAATGTTGGAAGCATCTGTTTTATTTTTAAAATTATACAATTGCATTCCTCTTGGTCTATTTATACGACGGGTATAACTTAGTTGTACCTGATTGTCTGCCGGCAATGTTTGAGACAAAAACAAAGTCGGAAATAGATAAAAATATGATTTTGTATGGTTCTCAGCATTGGTGAATGTTTCTTCACCTCTAAGACCAAGTTGAAAGCTAAAATTTTTGATTTTTTGTCCGTAGGTAGCATATGCAGCATAAACTTGTTGTATATAAGTAAACTCGTTGTATTGAGTGGTGTCTTCGATTAATGCTTCTGATGTAAATGTCGAATCATAGGTTCTATCTTTGTTTAGGGAGTTGTCGTAATTAAAACTAAGCCCGCTTTCCAGTTTTATGTTTGAAGTAAATTTATTTAAGTAATCGGTATTCCATGAAAAATGTTCCGTGTTTTTATCTGATGACTGTTTTTGATATGTTTTTGATCCATCAATAAAAGAATTGTTTGCAGCATAATCCGAGGTGTTGTAATAATTGTTGCTTTCGTTAGATCTTTTAACATAGCTAATGGAAGAAGAAAGTTCGTTTTTATCTTTCTCAAAAAAATGTTTGTAATCAATGGATGTGTTGTAATAAATGCGATTGTTTGAAGATTTTGTGTCTCTGTCCCTTGTCTTAGTCGTATCTCTATTACTGTCTAAATAGGAATAATCGATGTCGTTATAGGAATTGTTTTTTCCTAACATGCCAAAGGCATCAATTCCGATATCGTTTTTTTTGTTAATGTGATAGATAATTTCTCCTTTTAGAAATCCACTTAATTTATTGTTGCCGGATTCATTTGTTTGATTAAGATGGGAAATGGTGTCTGTTCCATCAATAGTTGCACGGTTGTTATATCCTCCTCCAACAGAGTTTCCGGAACGCAATGAGGCATTTGCATTTATATCAAATTTCCTGCCGCTAGACATCAAATTTCCTCCTAAAGAACCACTTAATTTCCCTTCTTCAGTGTACGAGAGACTACTGTTTACACTTGCCAAATAACCTTTGCGACGATTTTCTTTTAGTACAATATTGATAATTCCAGCACTTCCTTCGGCACTATGTTTGGCAGACGGATTTGTCATCACTTCTATTTTGTCAATTGTTTCAGCAGGTAATTGTTCTAATACTTGACCTTTGCCTTCATCCGTCAAATTCGAAGGTTTGCCATTAATCCAGATTTCTACAGAAGAATTGTTCCTCAAGGAGATGTTTCCTTCTGTATCAACAGTAACAGATGGGATGTTTTGCAATACATCCGTAGCAGAAGCCCCCTGAGCCATTATGCTTTGGTCAACCGCAAACACTTTTTTGTCTATTTCGAAGGATACTCCTGATTTTTGACCGACAACTTGTACTTCGTCCATTATTTTTGAATCTTCTCGTAAAATAATGTTTCCCAAATTATTCGCGGTTTTTTCTTTTGTGATGAATGCGGTTCTTTCAATCGTTTTATAACCTACAAAGGATACTTTGACAGTATATGCACCATAAGCCATGTTTGTAAAAACAAATTCGCCTTTGCCATTAGAAAGTACTCCACTTATAGGTGCTGATGCATTTTTTGCATACACTGCAACATTTACATATTCTAAAGGAGCCGCAGCACTATCTGTGATTTTTCCGAAGATTTTTCCCTGATTTTGAGCCGAAATGGTTGTAAAGAAAAGCAAAAACAAGCAAAGCAAAATATTTTTCTTCATTGTGCAATAAATTTTCATTGTGGCATTTTGACCTTATTTGGGGACAGAAGTTTAATTCACCAAATAAAGTTTTGCCAATTTTTTGGTGGGATCAGTAAAATGTATGAAAATTTATTAAATAAAACTTTGAACAGCAAGCTTGTAAGATTGCATGCCGAAGCCTGAAATACAGCCTTTACAAACAGGTGTTAAGAAGGATTCATGGCGGAACGACTCACGGGCAAACACATTGGAAAGATGAACTTCTACCACCGGAGTTTTAATTGCTTTTATAGCATCTCCAATAGCAATCGAGGTGTGTGTGTAACCTCCTGCATTCAGAATGATTCCATCCGCAGAAAATCCCACTTCGTGTAATTTGTTGATAATTTCGCCCTCTATGTTTGACTGGAAATATACAAAGTCAACGGAAGGAAATTCAGCTATCAATATTTTTAAGTATTCTTCAACAGTTGAATTTCCATATATTTCCGGTTCCCTTGTTCCCAGCAAGTTGAGATTGGGACCATTGATGATGACTATTTGCATATTTCAGTGCTTTTTTTAACGAAATTTATTCTACAATGGTAATCCAACCATATTTGTCAGGTTCTTCGCCGTATTGGATCGCACGCAATTTTTTGTATAGTTTTTCACTCATAACGCCCGGTTTGCCGTCAGAAGAAAATATGTATGATTTGTTTTTTTCCAAATCATCAATGCGTTCAATCGGACTAATAACGGCTGCTGTTCCGCAAGCACCAGCCTCTTCAAATGTAGAAAGCTCCTCTTCCGGTATAGGTCTTTGTTCAACTTTCATCCCCAATTCTTTTGCCAAAACCATCAGGCTTTTGTTCGTAATAGAAGGCAAAACAGATGTTGATTTAGGAGTGACGTATGTGTTATTTTTGATACCAAAGAAATTAGCGGCACCACACTCATCGATATATTTTTTTTCTTTAGCATCTAGATAGAAGCAATTAGAGTAACCCATATCATGAGCTTTTTGTCCTGCCAATAAACTAGCGGCATAATTTCCGCCGATTTTGTAAGTGCCTGTTCCAAGGGGAGCGGCTCTATCGTATTCGCGGAATATGACAAACGGAGTTGTTTGGAAGCCTCCCTTGAAGTATGGTCCTACAGGGGTAACAAACAGTATAAATTGGTATTCTTTGGCAGCATTAACGCCTACTTGTGGACTCATGCCTATAATCAGAGGACGAATGTACAAAGACGCACCGCTTTCGTAAGGAGGAACGAAACGTTCGTTTTCTTTGATTACCATAATAACGGCTTCTTTGAATTTTTCGATAGGGAATTTTGCCATCATAATACCATCACAAGAAGATTGCATTCTTTTGGCATTTTCATCTATACGAAATACGCGTATTTTACCATCTTTTCCCTTAAAAGCTTTGAGTCCTTCGAAAGCTTCTTGTCCATAGTGCAAACAAGTTGCTGCCATGTGCATGGTTAGGTATTCATCAGTGTGTTTTTCCAATTTGCCCCAAGCCCCGTCTTTATACGAACAGCGAATATTGCAATCGGTTGGCATATAACCGAAAGAAAGCTCTGACCAATTAATTTTTTCCATTTTTTTTCTTTTTCTTAAATTAGTTGATGCACAAAACCAGGAAGAGTCTTCGTATAAAATAGTATAAACCCTGTTGATCAGTGTAGATAAGTGCAAAAGTAATATATTTTTTATAATAGAACAAGTTTCATTATTAGAAGTTTTTCTTTCATAAATTTTATAAAAAGGCATGAAAAAAATAGTATCTTCGTGCAAAACACTATCTTTGTTCTTAGCATAGTTGGCGGTTTCTTAACTTGTCGTTAAATCAATAATTTGAGTGCATGAAGCAGTTTTTTAAATTTACATTTGCCTCTTGTTTGGGCTTTTTTCTGTCTTCCGTAATCGTTTTCTTTCTTTCTGCTTTTTTGGTTTGGGGATGCGTTTTGGCAGTTTCTTCTGAGAAAACGGAAGTGAAAGATAATTCCTTACTTCATATTTGCTTAAATGGTGTATTGGTAGAAAGATCGAAAGAAAATCCTTTTTATAGCTATTTTTCTGAAAATTCCGAAGAGATAGCCCTCAGTGATGTTTTATCTGCCATAAAGACGGCGAAGACGGATGATAAGATTAGAGGAATTTATTTGGAAGCCGGTGTATTGTCTTCTGGAAATGCCTCTATAGAAGAAATTAGAGGAGCCTTGAGGGATTTTAAGTCCTCGGGGAAATTTGTAGTCGCTTATGGAGGAATGTTTTCTCAAAATGTATATTACTTAACCACGGTTGCTGATAAGATTTTTATTAATCCATCGGGTTCTATCGATTTGAGAGGTCTTGCTGCGACCCCCGTTTTTTTCAAGAATATATTTGAAAAATTGGGAATAAAAATACAGATTGCAAAGGTTGGGGAATACAAGGGAGCTACTGAAACCTATTCTCGTTCTGAAATGAGTACAGAAAATAAAGAGCAAACAATGGCTCTTTTACATTCGACTTGGGATAATGTCAGTCTCGGAATAGCTACAGATAGAAAAATATCCAAAGAGAAGATTAATGCATATGCAGAAGAATCCATGTTTTTCCAACCTCCCACAAAATATGTGCAGTATGGTTTGGTGGATGGACTTTTTTACAAAGATCAATTCTGGCATTTTTTAGAACAAAAGGTCGGTAAGTCATTTGATGAGGAAAAATCACTCATTTCTTTAGCCGATTATGTTTCATCAGGGGAAAATGTAAAAAAGAGTCGCAATAAAATAGCTGTAATATATGCAGTAGGTGGAATTGATGATGGAGGTTCTGATGGTATTGATTCCGAAGAGTTAGCAAAAACTCTTGCAGATGCTCGTAAAGACAAGGACATCAAGGCGGTTGTTTTGCGTGTTAATTCTCCCGGCGGAAGTGCCTATGGTGCAGAACAGATTTGGAGAGAAGCCTTTTTGTACAAAAAAGTAAAGCCTCTTATTGTTTCTATGGGAGATTATGCTGCTTCGGGAGGTTACTATATTGCTTGTACAGCAGACTCTATTGTGTGCCAGCCATCTACTATCACTGGTTCCATAGGTATTTTTGGAGTTATACCTGATTTTTCCGGTCTTACCCAGAAAATCGGTGTTGATTTTGATGTGCAAAAAACGTATGCCAAATCAGATTTTCCAACTATTATTCGAGAGATGACGCCAGAAGAAAAGCAATTGATGCAACTTTATGTAGAAAGGGGATATGACTTGTTTGTGAAGAGATGTGCTTCAGGACGATCTATGTCCGAAAATTCAATAAGAGTTCTTGCCCGTGGACGTGTTTGGTCAGGAAAGGACGCTGTAAGAAATGGGTTAGCCGATAAAATAGGAGGTTTAGAAGATGCTCTGAAAATAGCTGCAAATAAAGCGAAGGTAAAAGACTACGAAGTCGTTTCATTGCCGAAACAAGAAAATTTCTTCATGCAACTCTTCGAGGATAGTTTTGAAACCGTAGAAACTCGTATGCGGAGCAATTTTCCTGTAAATGAATACAAAATGATAAAAAAATTAAGTGAACAAAATTTCAAAACATTGATACAAGCACGAATTGAACAAGAAACACATATATGGTAAACAATGATTCTTTAAAAATAAAATCCTTCCTTCTACCTATTTCATGGATTTATGGCATGGTGGTGGGTATTCGAAATTTGTTGTTTGATAGGGATATTTTGCCATCCGAGAGCTATGACAAAATCGTCATATCAATAGGTAATATAACTGTTGGTGGTACGGGGAAAACGCCCCATGCAGAATACTTGACGTCTTTACTCAAAGATGATTTTAAGATAGCGGTATTGAGCCGTGGTTATAAAAGGAAAACAAAAGGTTTTTTGTTTGCAGATGAATCTTCTTCTGCTAAAATTATTGGGGATGAACCTTTTCAAATACATTCTAAGTTCAAGGATGTCATTGTTGCAGTAGATGCGGACAGAAGAAACGGAATAAAAATGATTTTGCAAAAATATCCTGATACAGAGGTCATTTTGCTTGATGACGCTTTTCAACATCGTTTTGTATTGCCTAATATATCGGTTTTACTGATAGACTATAATCGGTTGATTACAGATGATTGTTTGCTGCCTGCCGGAAATTTACGTGAACCTGCTCACGAAAGGCAAAGAGCGGACATTTTTATAGTTACAAAGTGCCCTCAAGATCTTCATCCCATGGAGGCTCGAGAGATAAGTAAAGCCTTAAATCCACGTCCGTATCAGGATTTATTTTTCACATACTATAAATATGATGCATTTAAATCTGTCTTTGCTTTATCGGAAACAATTTCTCATGAACAAATAAAGATGGAAGGATACTCTCTTTTGTTGGTTACAGGCATTGCTCGTCCTGAACCGTTAATGGCTTTTTTGGCTAGTTTAAGTCGTAATGTCAAACAAATTACGTTGCCTGACCATCACTTCTTCTCAGCTAATGATATTCAAACTATCGTATCCACTTTTTCAGCAATTAATAGTGAAAAAAAACTTATTGTGATAACCGAAAAAGATGCAGCTCGTTTGATAGACGAATCTCTTTATCCCGAAAGCCTTAAATCATTTACTTATTCATTGCCCTTACATGTGAATTTTTTATTTGAAGGACAACCAACATTTAACAATAAAATTAAAAGTTATGTTAGCAAAAATCAACGAAACAGCATCTTATCTAAAAAGTAAAATGACTCGTTTCCCGAAAGTGGGAATTATTTTGGGAACCGGATTGGGTGAGTTAGCTACGCAAATTACAGACAAACAAGAAATTCGATACGAAGATATTCCGAATTTTCCTGTTTCTACCGTAGAAGGACATAGTGGAAAACTTATTATCGGTAAGTTAGGTAATTGTGAAGTTCTTGCCATGCAGGGACGTTTCCATTACTATGAAGGCTATTCGATGAAAGAAGTTACTTTTCCTGTTAGGGTAATGAAATCATTGGGCGTAGAGACTTTGCTAGTATCGAATGCCAGTGGAGGCGTAAATCCTGATTTTGAAATTGGAGATTTGATGATTATAACAGACCATATTAATACTTTTCCTGAAAATCCATTACGCGGGAAAAATTTCGGGGAACTAGGTGTCCGTTTTCCTGATATGAGCAAAGCCTACCCCAAGGGTTTGATTGAAAAAGCAAAAAAAATAGCCCAAAGAAATAATATTAAAGTGGTGGAAGGTGTCTATTTAGGAACAGCCGGACCTACCTTCGAAACCCCTTCCGAATATTCGTATTTTCGTACTATCGGAGCTGATGCGGTGGGGATGTCTACCGTTCCTGAGGTTATTGTTGCGGTGCATAGTGGAATACAAGTTTTTGCCATGTCCATCATTACTGATTTGGGCGTTCCGGGCAAAATTGTAGAAGTTACGCACGAAGAAGTTCAGCAGATAGCCAATAACGTTCAGCCCAAAATGACACAGATAATGAAGGAGTTGATAGCTGAATTGTAAATTCGTCGTTTGCCATAATTTTGAGAAAAGGCGTCCGTTTTTTGAGCATACTTTTTCCTTAAATTTAACGTTTGAAAATCTTTTACACTAAGCAAATATTTCTTACTTTTGTGGGTCTAAAAAGTAAAAAGAATAATTTAAGATAATATCAATTTATAAAAACAACAACAACAATGAGTAAAATTGAAAAAATTGTAGCCCGTGAAATTCTTGATTCAAGGGGTAATCCTACTGTAGAGGTAGATGTTTTATTGGAATCCGGAATAATGGGGCGTGCAGCAGTTCCATCGGGAGCTTCAACAGGTGAAAACGAAGCTATCGAATTACGTGATGGTGACAAAGGTCGTTATTTAGGTAAAGGGGTTCAAAAAGCTGTTGATAACGTAAATAAAGTAATTGCTCCCGCCATAATTGGAATGAGCACTTTACAACAACGTGCCATTGACAAAAAAATGATTGCGTTGGATGGTACTAAAACAAAATCCAAATTAGGTGCAAATGCTATTTTAGGCGTTTCTTTGGCTGTTGCTAAAGCTGCTGCTGCTTATCTTGATATGCCTTTATACCGTTATATCGGTGGAACAAACACATTTGTATTGCCGGTTCCTATGATGAATATTATTAACGGAGGTTCTCACTCAGATGCTCCTATCGCATTCCAAGAATTTATGATTCGTCCGGTTGGAGCTCCTTCTTTCAAAGAAGGATTGCGTATGGGTGCTGAAGTTTTCCATTCATTGAAAAAAGTACTTCACGATCGTGGTCTTAGTACCGCAGTAGGTGATGAAGGAGGTTTTGCTCCTGTATTGAAAGGAACAGAAGACGCTTTGGAATCAATTATAGCAGCGATTTCAAAAGCGGGATACAAACCAGGCGTTGATGTAATGATTGGTTTGGACTGTGCCTCTTCAGAATTTTATTCAAATGGTATCTACGATTATTCAAAATTTGAAGGAGCTACCGGTGCAAAAAGAACTTCTGCTCAACAAGCGGATTATTTAGCTGAATTAGTAAGCAAATATCCTATTGATTCAATTGAAGATGGTATGAGCGAAAACGATTGGGACGGATGGAAATTGTTAACTGACAAACTTGGAAGCAAATGTCAATTGGTAGGTGATGACTTGTTTGTTACCAATGTTGATTTCTTGAAAAAAGGTATTGACTTAGGTTGTGCTAACTCCATTTTGATTAAAGTAAATCAAATCGGTTCTTTATCTGAAACATTAGATGCCATTGAAATGGCTCACCGTGCGGGTTATACTTCAGTAACTTCTCACCGTTCAGGTGAAACGGAAGATGCTACTATTGCCGATATTGCTGTAGCAACAAATTCAGGTCAAATCAAAACCGGTTCTTTGAGCCGTTCTGACCGTATGGCTAAATACAACCAATTACTTCGTATTGAAGAAGAATTAGGCGATTTAGCTGTTTATGGTTACAAAAAATAATTGGTCAAATTTTAACCAACAAAAGAAGCCATCAGATTTATTTCTGATGGCTTCTTTTTTGTTCAAGATCTTTTGAGTTTTACTCTTTCTTATTCTTTTTGTTTTTCACAAAAGCGACAAAAATACTCGCTCCTGCTAAAATCCCCAATAAGACTCCTCCATCCAACGGCACTCCTACTCCGCCTCCGGCTAAAGGATCACCCGGCAATACGGGTGCTTGTCCGAATGCCAGTAGCATACTCATAAAGAAGAAACCTATTCCAAATACTGTCTTTTTCATCATTTTTCGTTTTTTTTACTTAATCAAGACTTTCGTCTGTGCTGTCTGCGTGTCTGTAATTATGTTCAATACATTTATTCCTTTGTTCCCAAGAATCAATATTTCATTATTTGCTACACCATTGAATGATTGCACCAATTGTCCGGATAAATTATATACATTTACTTGAGCATTCCCATCCAACCCTTTGATATAAATTCCTTTATTAACAGTGTTTACTTCTATGTCATTTTCTGTCGCTGTAGTTTCTATTTCTGTCGTTGCCTTTTTAACAAGTTTTATTTTTAGACTTTTCGTTAATGCTTGTGATACTGTAGTAGTGTAATTTCCTTCCAATAGGTTTGTTTCACTTGTTCCATCTACTAATAAAACTTTACTGTAGCTTGGTACTGTTGTCAGATCTTCCATTGTGATAGTATAACTTCCGGCTTTCCCTAATTTGGCCACTAAACTAACTTCTGTTATACTTGTTGGTAAAGCATTCACGGAATATTGATAGTTTCCTATTACCGTGTATATTTGAGGAACTTCTGCATTTAAGCTCATCATTTTAATGGCGTCATCACCAGTTACATAGTCTGTCGTATAGCTTTCTTTATAAACGGATACGAGTTTTATCTGTAACAGTACTGGCTGCATTATTAAAGATCAACAAGCTGACTTCCTCAAAAGAATTCACTGTACGTACGTTTTTGAGTAAACTTTCGCAAGTTGCAGACTTACTACCAACATTGGAGAACAATGAATATTTTGCAGTTTGTGCTGATATCACGGTCGTTGCAAAAATAGTTAAAAGAGTTAATGTGCATTTTTTCATACGCTATATATTTTTTCTGAGTCGGCAAAGTTGAATAATGAAAAAATGGAAATTCGTACTTGACAAAGTAAGGACATATAAAACCGATACATCCTAAAACACAAGTTTCTGACAACAATAAATATTTTTTTTATATTTATTTGTATTTCGAATGTTTTTTACGTCAGATAAACATATTTTTTTATGGAAAGCTGTTCCTTGTGTGTCATTTTTTGAAAAATTATTTTTCATTTATTTGTTTGATATTCCCACAAGAATGTATAAATTCGCACTAATCGATTTCTCAAGTAAGTATGTGTTTATGAAGACAGTTTGTATAAATAATTTCGAAAAAATAGAAGAGATAATTCGCAGTTGTCCTTTTTGTTTTGTGGGTGTAGCTGATGAGGAAGGTTTTCCGTATGTTTTCCCTATGAATTTTGGGTATGAAAATGGAGAATTGTTTTTACATTCATCTCAACAAGGAAGAAAAACAGATATTCTGGCTAAAAATCCAAAAATTTGTATTACTTTTTGCGATCATGCATCTTTGGTAAATCAATTTGAGGATGTGGCTTGTACCTATGTAATGCGTTCAAAATCGGTAATTTGTTTTGGTAAAGCTGTTTTCGAAGAAGATATAGAAGAAAAAATCAAAGCACTGAATTGCATTATGAAACACTATACCAAACGTGATTTTTCTTACTCTGCTCCTGCCGTGAATAATGTGAAAATATGGCGAGTAAAACCGGATAAAATTACTTGCCGTTATTTTGGTGTGCCCTATAAAGAAGCCTTAGAATTGGAAAAATCAGGAAAAGATTAAATAGAATAGTATTCAGAATGGTAAAAGAATTGATAATAGGTAATTTGAGGCTAAATTGGTGTTAATTGGTTGATTTTATGATAAATTCTCAAGCATTATTCAAAGTTTCTTATGGAATATACATCGTATGTTCCGGCAATAAAGAAAAGGGAAATGGATTTATAGCAAATACATTATTTCAAGTATCATCTGAACCGGTTAAGTTTGCTGTTTGTTGCCACAAAAATAATTATACCTCTGAATTGATACAAAAAACCGGAGCATTTTCGGCTTCAATTTTGGAAATAAATACTCAACCTCAACTATTTTCTATATTTGGATATAAAAGTGGTCGGGATATTGATAAAATGAAGGGACTTAATGTTAAGTATGGGCAAACAGAAACTCCAATTGTGCTAGATTCCGGAGTGGCGTTTTTAGAATTTAAGTTGGTTGATACGATTGATGTCGGGAGTCATTATATGTTTATTGGGAAATTAGTAAATAGTGAGATGATTGATGATTCGAAAGATCCTATTACCTACCAATATTACAGACAAGTGAGGCGTGGGGTTTCTCCTAAAAATGCTCCGACATATATTGATGTATCGAAATTAGAACTAAAAGTGCAGGAGGAGGCTGATTTGAAGAAATATAAATGTACGATTTGCGGATATATCTATGATGAGGCAAAAGAAGAAGTGAAATTTAAAGATTTGCCGGAAGATTGGACTTGTCCTCTTTGTGGTGCAGAGAAAACTGATTTTATTGAAATATAATTAAAAATTGATAACTATGACTGAATCATTGAAAGGAACAAAAACGGAACAAAATTTGTTAAAATCATTTGCCGGAGAGTCTCAGGCTCGCAACCGTTATGAATTTTTTGCAAGTGTTGCAAAAAAAGAAGGCTATGAACAAATAGCTGCTATTTTTCAAGAAACCGCCAATCAAGAAAAAGAACATGCCAAACGGTTCTTTAAATTTTTAGAAGGCGGCATGACAGAAATTACGGCCTCTTACCCGGCCGGAATTATAGGAACAACTAAAGAAAATCTGAAAGCTGCAGCTGAAGGCGAGCACGAAGAATATTCTATTCTGTATCCATTGTTCGGAGAGATTGCTAAAGAAGAAGGTTTTTTGGAAATTGCGAAAGCATTTAATATGATAACTAAGGTTGAGATGGAACATGAACGCAGGTATCTCAAACTTTTACAAAACCTATCCGAAGACACAGTGTTTGTGAAAGATGGTAAGGTGTGGTGGAAATGTTTGAATTGCGGGTATGTGTATGAATCAGAAAAGGCTCTTGAGATGTGTCCTGCCTGCTTGCATCCAAAGTCATTTATGCAAATAAGGGAAGAAAATTATTAAAAACGACTGTTTTTGATTTCGTTTTAAACAAAAGTTGTAAAAAGTAAAAGCTTATTGGGTCTTGTGATAATTGAGGATGCACTATTACTACTTATTAAGAAATCTTGAAGAAGACTTAATATGCAAACAGCCTCAATCTTACCTCGAAACAATGAAAGCAAATATTTAGATTATTACTTAAAAACAGAATCGCTACTTAAATAACATAAGGTAGCGATTTTATTGTTTATGAAAACTGAAAAATTTATTACTGCTGACGGCTCTCATACGCTTTTTGTGCCTCAAATAAATGAACATTATCATTCTGTGAATGGAGCCGTTCAGGAGTCTGAGCATATTTTTATTGAAGCAGGCTTAAAACAATGTAAGAAGCAAAAAATCAATGTGTTGGAAATTGGTTTCGGCACAGGGTTGAATGCCTTTGCCACTTTCCTTGCAAAAGAAAATACGGCAATTAATTATACTTCGTTGGAATTGTATCCCATTGATCCGAATGAGGCAATTTTGCTTAATTTTCCCGAACAGATGTCTCTTGCAGATAGACCTTTTTTTGAAAATATGCATTTTGCTCCTTGGAATCAGGAGGTTAGTATGGATGCCAATTTCGTTTTGCATAAAATACAAGCAGATGTTACGAAATATATCTTTGCCAATAAGAAAGGGTATGATTTGGTCTTTTTTGATGCTTTTTCTCCTGAAAAACAACCTGAAATGTGGTCGAAAGAGGTTTTTTCATGTATCTTTGCAGCCTGTAATCCGGAGGCTATTTTGACCACTTATTGTGCAAAGGGCAGTGTCAGACGTTTGTTACAGCAAGTTGGTTTTTTAGTGGAGAGATTGCCGGGACCTATAGGTAAAAGAGAAATATTAAGAGCAAGAAAACCATGAAGAAGTTAAGCCAATTTATAAAAGAAAATGGAGCTTTCGTATATCCAACCATCGTGGTGTGGTGTGTGGGTTTAGCTCTTGTTTTGAGCATATCCAAAGCGGATATTCATCTTTTCTCTAATAGACTGAATAGTCCTGTTGCAGATGTTTTTTTTAGGTATTACACCCAAATGGGAGAAACTATTCCTTTTGTTGTTGCAGGTGTGATTTTGTTTTTTAATGTTAGGAAAGCGTCTTTTTTACTGGCGGTGCTGTTGGTTGGGACGATTATATCCTCTAGTTTAAAGAATTTTTTTCGTGCGGAAAGACCTAAGTTGTTTTTTGAAAAACTTGGTATTCAACTTCATGTAGCGGAGGGTGTTACTCTGAATTCGTGGAACAGTTTTCCCTCAGGACATACGATGGCTGCCTTTGCTTTTTTGTTCGGTTTAGCCTCGATGATAAAAAATAGAAATTGGAAGGTTGTTCTTTTTCTTTTGGCTCTTCTGACAGGTTATTCACGCATCTACTTGTCTCAACATTTTTTGCAAGATACGCTCGCAGGGTCTTTTATAGGCGTGTTGGTGGTAAGTTGTTTGTATCCTTTGTTTTTTGACAGCAAAGAGTGGGGAAATCATTCCATACTAAGATGGAAAAAAACTAATTAATGCTCATTACATAAGACAAAAAAACACGTTGTAACATTACAACGTGTTTTTTTTATTACTATTAAAAGGATTTGAACCCAATGATTTGACGAACTTCTTTTATCGTTTTAGAAGCACTTTCTCTAGCTTTTTCAGCTCCCATTTCAGCTACTTTTTTCAAGTATTTATTGTCGTTTGATATTGATTGTATTCTTTCGTAAAAAGGAGCGGTGAAAGCAATAATATCTTCGGCTAATTGTTTTTTTAAATCTCCGTATCTGATAGAACAGTTATTATATGCTTCGTCAAAAAAGTCTACCGTTTCTTTCTTAGAAACTACGTTTAATAGGGTGAACAAATTTTCGATGGCTTCAGGTTTTTGCTGTTTCATTTCCGTTGGACCGGCATCGGTAACTGCACGCATTACTTTTTTACGAATAGTGTTGGCGTCATCTGCCAAAAATATAGCGTTTCCCTCACCTTCTGATTTGCCCATTTTTCCACTTCCGTTTAGTCCCGGTATTTTTATTAAATCCTGTCCGAAATTAAAAGCTTGTGGTTCCGGGAAACAGGTTGTGTTGTACATTCTGTTAAAGCGGTTAGCAAAAGTACGGGTCATTTCCAGATGTTGCTCTTGGTCTTTGCCAACGGGTACCTTAGTGGCTTTATGAATCAAAATGTCCGCAGCCATGAGGGTAGGATAGGTTAATAATCCTGCATTAACATTGTTGGGCTGTTTACGTATTTTTTCTTTGAAAGAGGTACAACGTTCCAATTCGCCCAAATAGGCATTCATGTTTAAGTACATGTAAAGTTCTACTACTTCAAGAACATCACTTTGTACGTATAAAGTTGCTTTTTCAGGGTCTAAACCTGCAGCAAGATATTCTACCAATATTTGTTTTACGTTTCCGTGTAAATCGGTGGGTGTTGGATGTGTCGTAAGTGAGTGTAAATCGGCAATAAAGAAATAGCAATTGTATTCTTCTTGCATTTTAATAAAATTGCGGAGTGCTCCAAAATAATTGCCGAGGTGTAAATTTCCTGTCGGACGAATACCACTAAGTACAGTTTCCATATCAATTTGTGCTTTTTTGTGGTGCAAAGGTAATAATAATTTTTATCTGCTTCGACTTGCTTTGCTCAAATTGTGTTGGCAGAGGTTCGCTTTTGAATGATGGTTGCTGTTCAAAAATTTATTTACAGAAGTAAATTAAAATGTTTTGCAATTATTTATCAATAATGACACTGAAATGTAACTCAAATATTAAATCTTTATAAAAAAATTAGATAACATTGATAACTAATTATATTATGGCTAATTTCGCAAGCAAACTGGTGTATAAAAATTAATCAACAAACTATATGCAAGAGCCAATTGGTCGTAAAATGGATAAAGTAGGGCGAATGTTTCAAGCAGAACTTCAAGCAGAACTTCAACATCTCGACATTGAACGATCGTTTTATCCCTTGATGCTTATCGAAGCCGGGAATGGAATCACACAACAGGAACTCGCCGATAAATTGTTCTGCGACAAGGTTCAGGTAGTCAGAATTATTGATTACCTCTCGTACAATGGCTACGTTAAACGGGTACAAAACCAAACGGATAAACGAAAATACGAATTAACTATCACAGAAAAGGCCAGACTCGTTTTGCCGGATATTAAAAAAGCTATATCTAATACAAGTTCAATCGCAATGAAAGGCTTATCCGAAAATCAAGTCAGCCAATTGTATAGCATGGTTTCATTAATAGAATCAAATCTCATTTCACATAAAAACAGGAATTTAAAATGAAAAAAAGACAACTATACTGATTTCCGTAATTATTATCCTGATTGTTGCTTTCTTTTTGAGAATGGCTTTCACTAAACCCACGGATAAAGAAAGCAAAAAGAATTCGAAAGAAAAAGTACAAAGAAAAGTAGATGCTTTCATAGTGAAGCCATCACTTCTTATCAACGAAATTACCGTTTCAGGTTCATTACAAGCTTTCGAAGAAGTGGAATTGAAAAATGAAGTAGCAGGACGGGTGGTAATGATTAATTTACCCGAAGGAAAATTCGTAAAAAAAGGTACTTTGTTGGTAAAGCTGTTCGATGATGATTTGCAGGCAACCCTCAAAAAACTTCAAACGCAACTTGCCATTCAGCAACAGATTTACAACCGTCAAACCGAACTGCTGAAAGTGAACGGTATATCGCAAAACGATTATGAACAGACTGGTCTTCAACTGAATTCACTCAAAGCAGATATAGAAGTTGAAAAAACATTTTTATAATGCCGGAGAAACTAAACGAAAGGAAACCTCTGCCAAAATTCAGACTCAATCGGCTGCGTATGATTTTCAAAATATTCAATTGCAGGTAAATGTTCAATTACAAAATACGCTCATTGATTTCGAAAATCAACAGAAACTTTTGAAAATTGAAAGTGAGAATAACGAATTAGCGAAAGAAAACATTCAAATAAGCCTTGAGCGTTTAAAACCTGGTCAGACAACTTCACTCGAAGTACATCAGGCTCAAGAAGATTATGTGCAATCTTCCACACGGTTGATTAACTTCCGTTATAACCTGAAAATGGCGGAAACAAAACTAAAGCAACTGGTTTCGAATTTATAATTTTTTTGCTTTACCGGAAACTTCACGGTGAAAGTCTTCATCCAACAAGAATACAGGTTCAAACTATATGAGAAAAGGTATCTCGGATTTCGGGATACCTTTTCTAAGACCTAAAATTAGGACACTTTCGATTTTGAAGAAAAAAGAAATACTATTTCTTTTTATTAGCTTCTTCCTTTTCTTTTTTAGCTTCTTCCGCTTCATATGCAGGAATATGCTTTGCATGCTTTCCAGATTTGTCTTTTTTTGGTTTTTTGTTTCCAGCTGCTGCCATAATTAGAATCTCCCATTTAATTAAATAAAACAATTAGAAAATTAAATTCAGAGTCGTATTCTGTTATAAAAAATAGCGGAACGTCCCCCACTTATAGATGCAACAAGAAACATGCCAAACCCCTTTTTCCAATAAAATAAATGATTCTTTTTCCTGTATCGGACATGCAATGCCAAATAGTCACACCAAATGGCACTATCTTTTGAACAGATGGCAGATGAACGCTGTTTTTGCTTGAGCCATATCGAGAAGTAAATGGGCTTATTTATAAACCAAAGGCGAAATGTCCAAATAGATATTCCGCCTTTTCAAAATCCAAAATTATCTCACAAAGTTTGTCATTACCTTTGGTGTCGGAGCCGGAGCAGGAATACTGTCTTTAGTCGCTTCTCGCATTTTGAGTTGCCAAGCCATATTTTTGGCAAGTACTTGCATTATTTGTACACCTTCTTCATCTTGCAGTACCTCGCCGGGAGTTCGACCGTGAATTACATTCCAGTAGTTGGAAGCAGCAATCAGCATTTCCGAATACAAAATGTAATGGTTTAAGCTGTCAAAAGTCATGGAACCGCCTGTGCGTCTCACGGCTACCACTGAAGCTCCTACTTTGTTGCGAAACAATCCGCCATTACTACCTGCCACATAAAATGCACGATCTAAGAAGCATTTCATGGTACCGGCAATCCCTGCATAAAACACAGGTGAGGCGATGATAATTCCATCAGCTTCTTTCATTTTTTGGATGGCATCGTTTACACCATCATCTTTCATGTGGCATCGCTCGTCTTTGTGTTTAAAACATTGTCCGCAACCCGTACATCCGTGAATAGCCTTATTGCCCACATGTATAATTTCCAACTCAATACCACTTTCAGCCAATTGATTGCCAATTACTCTCAGGGCATGATAAGTATTTCCTTCTGCCTTGGGACTTCCATTAATTGCTATTACTTTCATTTTATTTTAATTTTTTTAGCGTGCGTTCTCATTGTTTTGTCAAAGGAAATCAATCTTCATAAGCATATCGAATGGCTTTGTTTAGCCATGCATTGAATGAAACTGTTTCTCGAAAAGCCTCGAGGGTTTTTTCCAAAAACGTATCACTTAACAGGAAGGTCTCGTCGATTCGTTTATATACGCTTGGATTTTTTATTTTGAGGTATTCTGCATATTGGAAGTCAGCAGGGTAACCACGTGGTACATTTTTCAGTGCATGCTCATCTTCCAACACAAAACTTTTGGCTTCACGAACCACTTTTTCAAAAGAGTCTCCATTCAGGTAAATTTCTTCTCGGATGCTTTTCAATACGATTGGTTGCGGACTATAAAGTCCTGCACACAACATACTGCCGTTGAGAAAGCCCGAGTCTGTCGGCTCAATGTGAAAATAATATCCCGAAAAACCTGATTTTTTCCCATTTGGGCAGATAAATGCCCCAAAATGTGTTTTATAGGGCATCTTATTGGCAGAGAATCGGATGTCGCGGTTGAATCGATACGTACAGTCTTTTACCGTAAGACCTTTTATAGATGTGTCAAATCCACTGATTCCGGCAATCAGTTTCTCAACCAGTAAGTTGAAGGACTGAGTGGCTGCCTGATATTCCGTTCGGTGCGCATCTAACCATTCTTTGCTATTGTTTTTCTTAATTTGGTTTAGAAAAGCGAGGATTGATTCCATAGTTGAACTGTTTTTGAAAAATGATTTTAAATTCTGTTATTTTCATGTCAAAGTGTATCTTTTTATCCCGTTTACTTTTTCCAGTTCGGTGTCCAGCTCCCGCCGATTTATAATCGGTGGTTTGCTCTGTAAGAGCAATCAAATCAAATTATATTTACATCAAGCAACCCTCTCTCTCCGGCATAATCAATGGCACTGCTATAAACATACAAGGCGTGTGTTAGGTTCTCGTTCATTTCTTTGTTCAGTCTGCGTATTCAAAACTTAGTCGAATTAAATCTACGATTCAATTCTCTTATTCTGTCAATAAGTTCTTTAAAACTTAAAGAATCACCGTAAATCATATTCTCCTGCATCAATAGATAATCTTTCTCCCAATTTTTCAGAACGACAGCAGGCGGAACAAAACAAATTGTCTCAGGTTGATGTGTTGTATAATCAACTCCTGCCATTGAAGTAAATTGTTGGCGATGTTTTATTATGTCGTTGTACAAATTACTGTCATTCAATATATTCTTACAATAGCTGTTGTCCATCAATTTTTCTAAATCGTACAAGTGTCTCGACATTCTATTGATTTCTTTTCCCGAAGTTGGGCTTTGTAACATTTCGTGCAACAAAAATGCTTTTTCAAGCATGGTTCTTTGTGGCAAAACAGCTTTAATTTTATACTCCTTGTCCGAAAAATCAGCATTAGGCAAAAGTTCTCCAATAATTGATTTGACTAAAACTTCTTCGCTCGGTTCCATAAGTGATCTTGACCCAACTTCGATTTTTACGGTATTAAAAACGTAATCAGAGTTATCCAGAACGGATTCATAATGTAAATACAGAGTTTCAGGATCAACGTTACTTTCTTCAGTGATATTTACTTCCAATAGGAATTGTTCTTTGTCAATACCACAATTCAAAATAAATCGTTCAATATCAGCCTTAAGCTCATTCCTGATAAATGAACACGATGCTTTTCGCAATTTTTTCCCAATTTCTCGTTTTGTCAGTTCTCCTGCAAAACCAAGAAATTCTCTGTCAATAGCCAAATCAATGTCTTCAGAAAAACGGTCGATAATTCGCCAGCATTTACTGAGCGATGTTCCTCCTTTGAAAACCAAATGAGAACCATACGTCCCATTGAACAAAGAATTTAGTACTAAAGTAACCCACCAATCTTTTTCGATAGAGTTGGCATTTAGTCCTGTTTTGTTTTCAAGAAGTTTTAATACTTCAACTCGTCTGGATTTAGATAATTCTGTCCAATTCATTTCTCAGAGTATTTTGCGAGATTAAGTATTAATTTTGAAATCCATTCCGGAGCTAATCGTGCATCATGTTGTATGTTTTCGAAAGATTCTTTTTTCAATGCTTTTGTTAGTTGAAGTTCGACCTCTTGTGTCACGTTTTCTTTTCCTAGCTGTTTTAATGCTGCAATAGCCAAACTGCTTACTTTACCTTTCATCGCAAGATTCTTGGGCGCAGTTTTTTTAAATTTTATTGTTCGGTTGCCATACTTTATTTTTCGCGGAATTCCATCTGTCAGGTAAACCACATTCACAGGAATTTGTGTTGATAACCCCAAACTGTGTAGGGCAAAAACTCCAGTAGGTTCAATTCTTGCTTTGTCTCTTTTTGCAATGGCTCTACAAACATCATCAACAGATGGGTATAATATTCCAAATTCTTTGTCAATTTTAGGATATAAATAAATTCCCTGAGTCAGACGAATAATTACTTCTCTTTTCACTAAATTTGATAAGCTTTTCCGTATAGAGTCGGAACTACCTAAAGACGCAAAATCATTCGAGAAATATATTTTGCCTTTTTGTTTGTTTATTAGATGTCCTAATACTTTATTTTCAATTGATTGTGTCATTTTTTTAAGGGATTACATTTCACAAAAGTAATCTGTATTTGTGAAATATGCAATTGTTGAATACAAAATATTAATGTCTAAAAATTTAGGTGCAAATGTCTCTATTTTCTTTTTTTGAATGGAACCTAACGGAGGAAGCTACACGCAGGTGCGGACTGCGTGGACGCTTTCTTATCAACCGAGCAGAAAGCTTGCAAGCGAGAGCGACGCACGCCCAATCACCTAAACCCCAATTGCTTATGAGCCTGTGTTAGCACATGTTTTTTATTTTGTTTCGTTCATTTTATCTCTCAAATCAGCGATAATAATTCCATCTTCAGTTTTCCAAGAAGTCCAACCGTTTACAGTTTTTCTATCACTACCAGAATCTTGTATCCCAGCAAGAGCAGCATAACTTGGGCTTGAATAAACCTGATCCATTAGTTTTAAAGATCCGTCCTCTAAAACAATCGCAGTATATTTTTTCTGTGCGCCTCCGTTTCGTGGCTTATAAATCATTATTAATTTTTGATTTACAGTCAATAATTTAGCTTGCAACAAATCAAGGAGTCCAATATCAGAACGAGAAACTCTACCAATCTTATCATTTTGGTCAATCATTTCCTCCTCTGTATCAAGTTCCGGCTTAAATTCCTCTGGGAATTCGTATGCAATATTTTGAGGCTTATTAAACTCAACATATTTTGTAATTACCCAAAGCTTTACATTGTATTTCAAAGTCCTTGCCCAATCCCTTAAATCATTGCTAATCGAATCAATAGGAACACCAACTATTGGTTCCTTTTCAAGAATCTCAGACAGCAATTTGCGAATATTTATTTCTTTAATCCCAAGTTCGCTAAACTTTTCCTTGGTCGTATCATCCTTTTGATAAATCTCAACGGCTAAATCCTCAAGAATTTTTTTGGTTATTATCTGTTGCGAAGCAATCATCTGCTTAGTCACTTGTGGCGCAATATGCGACCAAACACTATGCTGAATCAATTCCGGCAAGTTTGATTACACCGAACTCTACTAAAATCTACAAGATTGAAGAAAACGAAAATCCTTACGCAGCCAAGGGTGAAGGCCAGGCAA
>DAIMYQ010000022.1:0-25555 GCA_036734385.1 Paludibacteraceae bacterium
TTTTTGTCAGATTGAAACATCGAGCGGATTATTTTTTCTGAAGGATAGCGTCAGCTTCTTCAATGTCGTTGCGTCTTTTTGCTTGATAAGCAATAATTTTTTCTTGTACTGCCGGATTCGTAAGTCCGAAAATCTTAGCGGCGGCAAATGCTGCATTTTCGGGCGATAGTACCGTCAGAGGAGCAACTCCTGATGGCATACGAAGACTGGAGAAAATATCGGCACCACCAAATTTATCACTATACGGAGGGCATGCAATAACCGGACAATGGGTTTGTGCATCGGCAAATCCGCTCAAAGCATTGCTCATGCCGGCAATGGTTATAAACACAACATTTTCTTTTTCGTATTCTTTTATCAGTTCGTAGCATTTAATCGGCACTTTGTGTGCAGAGGCTATTCTTATAACCGATTCAATCTCAAATTTATCGAGTACGGATTTGATTTGATTACCCCAATCAAGGTCGGATTTTGATCCCATTATCATAACAACTTTCATGTTCTATTAATTATGTTAGTAAGTTTCCTTTTCAGTTTACAAATATACCCCACAATCGTTTATTGATTACACAATTCATCGATCAAATTTTTATTTTGATTATGCTCTACCCAAATAAGAGCATCTGTATTATAACCAATGGCTTTGGCTTTTTGCAGATATTCCTTTTTAATTGTTTCGGGGATAACTGTTGTACGAGAGAGAATCCACATATATTTAAGGCTTTTTCCCACAACGAGAGCATATCTATATTCGGGGTCGATGGCAATTACATTGTATCCGCTGTAAAACGGACCAAAGAAAGATACTTTTAGCTTGGCTTCGTCGGCTTTACCTGCAGATTTTGCTTTTCCAATTGCTTCCTTCCACTGGTGTGTTTTATAGTTAAATCCTCTATTTACTACTTTGATTGTATTGTCGGTATTTAAAGAATAGTTAGCAGTTGTATTGTTTAAGTTTTTTTCATACTTAAAGTCCAAACGGGCAATTTCGTACCATTTACCTAAATACTTACTTTTATCAAAGTTTTTTACCGCCGTTGCACCATTGGGAATGCTGTTGCAAGAATTAAGAGTCAGAATGCTGATTAATCCGAATAAAGTAGCACCAATTCGTAGTTTTTTCGTTTTCATTCTCGTGTGTTTTTTAGGTGATTTAATTTTTATTATTGATAGTTTCCAACAAAGAAAAAGTTCTTTTTTCGAGGCTGTAATTTTCTGTAATTCTTTGCCGTGCCATTTTTCCCAGTTTGGTCTTATCTTCAATTGCTATTGCCGATAAAATAGCTTTTTCAACCTGTTCCGCATTTCGTTCGTTTACAACAAATCCTGCATCGCCAATTATTTCGGGTATCATATTGACAGACGAACCTATTGGAATACATTCGCAAAGCATAGCTTCACAGAGAGAACACCCAAATCCTTCAAAAATAGACAGTTGCAGAACGAATTGACATTTACTGTAATATTGCTTCAATTCTTCGGAAGTAAGCCGACCAAGAAAAATCACATTGCTATTTTTATCTACAGTCGATGGTTGTGTGCATCCTGCAATATAAAATTTATAATTTGGATTTTGTTTTGCTACCTCAATGATGAGATCACCTCCTTTCAAAATGTATTGTTTCTGCGAGAAAACAGCGATAAAAGAATTTTCTTCTTTTTTAATTTCGGGTAGTTGATGCCAAAGAGAGGTATCAAAACCATTATAAATTGTTTTGTTTTTTGTTTGAATGGCTGGAAAAAAGTGTCGATATCCTTGAAAATATTCTTTTTCATCGGAGCTCGAATAAAATGTGTTTTTTATTGAAATCAACGAGTCGCTGACGGGTAATAACATCGAAGCATGTTTATAACAAAAACCGCAAATTGCTTTTAATAAAGGTTTGCGTAAGTTACCATAATGTAACGATGGAATAGAAGCACAGTCGGTTCCATTTAATATAATATAAACAGGTATACCCATTATTTTCCCCATCATTGTCGGTACTAAAGCCCAATAACCTCCGAAAGAGATGAAAATAGCTTTCGTGCTTCTAAGGTGTCGCAGTATAAATAGTTTTTGAGAGATCATGTAGAGGATAGTTCGGCTTTTTTTCGACCAATCGTACGTGTTCACCCTTACCGAATATTCCTTCGATAGACCCTGTATGTCATTATTGATAAATGATGATAAGAGTGGGGTTATATATAAGATTTTATTCTTCAATTTTATTTTTGTTTCAAATTACCAACGTCTCTACTAAGTGCGAATATACAAAAATTTTCTACAAGAAGATATATGATACGATGTTTTTTGCAATAGCGAAATTTGTGACATTTTGCATACCAAATTTCGAAAGAGACTCAATGTTCGTTAAAAATAAAAATACTTTTGTCTTTATTTGGGCTGATTTTCTTACTTTTGCGGAGAGTAGATATTTGTTTCTTCTTTTCAACCAAATTTAATATTTTTATTATGAATCCAAAAGTGAAAAAGGGCATTATTATAGGTGCTTCAGTTATTGCATTTGTGTTTGTGTTGCTTTTAACAACACCTTTCTTGTTTAAAGATAAGATTTTAAAAGTAGCCAAACAGGAAATAAATAACATGATGATTGCGGAGGTTGATTTTAAAGAACTAAATCTTAGCTTCATTCGAAATTTTCCAAATGCAACGATTGAATTGGATAATGTACGTGTTATCGGAACGAACGAGTTTGCAAAGGATACACTTTTTTCCAGCGAAAATATACGGTTGGTTGTTAACTTGAAGAGTCTATTTTCGGATGAAGGTTACGACGTGCGAAATTTAGAATTCAACAATTCGAATGTGAAATTACATGTTTTGCCCGACGGGAAGGTAAATTGGAATATCATGAAAGATACCTCTGAAGTGGATACAACGGCATCCAAATTTCACTTTAAGTTGCGAAGTTTCAAAATCAAAGGGGCTAATTTGGCGTATATTGACGAAGAGGGCAATATGCGTGCCATTATCAAAAATTTGAATCATACCACTTCGGGCGATTTTACAGCTGACAGTTCTTTGTTGGTTACACATACTACTATAGACTCATTGACTTTTACAATGGATAAGATTGATTATATCTCCAAAGCAAATGTGCTCTTCGATGCCGATATAAATGCTAATCTCAATGATATGATTTTTTCATTTAGTAAAAATTCATCACGCATTAATGAAATTGCGTTTTCATTTGAAGGTTGGGTAAAAAGTTTAGAAGATGGTTGGGGCATGGATTTAACCTTGAATGCAAAGGACGTTGATTTTAAATCTATTCTTTCTATGATTCCGGCGATTTATGCCAATAGTTTCAGTGACATAAAAGCCGGCGGTAAAGTCGATTTAAAGGGATACATTAAAGGTAATATGGTGGGAGATTATTATCCTGCGTTTAATTTGGGATTGGATGTGGTTAACGGTTGGTTTCAATATCCTTCTCTACCCAAATCGTTGAAAAATATCAATGTGAATGCAAAAATTACCAATCCGGGGAAAACGCTCGACGAAACGGTTGTCGATATTTCTCGTTTCTCTTTCTTGTTGGGAGCCAATCCGTTCAATTTACAATTGCGATTAGCTACTCCGATGAGCGATCCTGATATGACCCTCAAAGCTGTAGGAAAGTTGAATTTAGGTGATGTGAAAGATTTTTATCCGCTCGGAGACGATATGAAACTCAACGGTTTGTTAGATATTAATTTGGCATTGGCTGGTAAAATGTCGTATTACGATAATAATATGTACGATAAATTTCAATTCTCAGGGAAATTGGATGTTTCCAATATGCTTGTGGATACCAAATCGTTACCTCAAAAAGTGTCAATTACGAATGCAAACCTTATATTCAACAACCGTTATGTTGACTTGGCCGGTTTAAATGTGAAAATAGGTAGAAATGATATAAGTGCAACCGGTAAACTCGAAAATTTTGTGGCTTATGCTCTTAGTGATAAAACATTAAAGGGTCAGTTGACAATGCAGTCTAATTATTTTAATGTCAGTGATTTCATGACCGAAGAAACAACAAGTGCTCAAACGTCTGCAAAAAATGTGGGGACAAAATCCGCTGCAAGTGATACTGCTTCTGTAATTGAAATACCTAAGAATATTGATTTTACATTAAATGCCGGATTTAAACAATTGGTTTATGATAAAATGAACTTTACCAATGCAAAAGGAACGCTTAAAGTGCTTGATGGAGAATTGAATATACAAAATATGGCTGTCAATGCTTTTGGCGGAAGTATGTTAATGAACGGTCTTTATAGTACGAAAGAACCAAGCAAACCGAAAGTGGATTTTAACCTAAATATTCAAGAAGTAGCCTTTACCGAAATTTTCAGTCAAGTGGAGATGTTGCAGAAAATGGCTCCGATTTTCAAACAGTCAACAGGCAAATTTTCTACGAAACTTTCTTTCAATTCATTACTTAAAAAGGATATGATGCCTGATTTGTCAACCCTTGTGGGTGGTGGTAATTTGTCAACGCAGTCAGTTGTAATAAAAGATGTTCCGGCTGTTACAGCTTTAGCTAAAGCCTTGAAAAGAGAAGATTTGTCAACTATGAATATCAAAAATTTAGCTCTAAATTTTGATATTAAAGATGGTAGAGTTACTACCAAACCTTTTGATTTCAAAGTAAGTGATGTGAAATTTAATATGGGTGGTTCAACCGGTTTGGATCAAACCATGGCGTATACCGGAAATGTGACATTGCCGAGTAAACTTAAATTGGGCACTTTTTCAACGGTTGGTTTAAAAATTGGTGGAACTTTTACCAAACCAAAAGTGGCAATTGATTTAACGAATACCGTAAATACAGCCGTTGAAGCTGCAAAGACACAGGTTAAAGCCGAAGTGACAAAGCAGGTGGATAATGCTAAAGCAAAAGCTTTGGAAGAAGCTCGTCAGCAAAAAGCCAATGCCTTAAAGGCTGCTAATGCAGAAGCTGATAAACTTCGTGCTGAAGCTAAAAAAGCAGGAGACCAATTAATTGCAGAGGCTCAAAATCAGGGGAATGAGTTGGTTAAAAACGCTAAAAATCCGATAGCTAAAAAGGCTGCAGAAATTGCTTCTAAAAAAATGGTACAAGAGGCACAAAAAAAAGCTGATCAATTGAATAAAAAAGCTGATGAAGAAGCAAAAAAGGTAATTCAGAAAGCCGAAAGTAGTGTGGCGATTTAAATCAAACAAATAGATAAAAATAAAAAAACATCAAGGAAAAACCCTTGATGTTTTTTTATTTTACGGAGGTGAATTATTTTAATTTTACCAACGGATGATTTAAACCGTTTACTTCGTTTTTGATAACTTCATATTTGGGTAAACTCTCGAATAGTTTGGTGAGATTTTTAAAACCATAGGCTCTTGGGTCAAAACTCGGATCTATTTTTCTCAAGCTGAGACCTACTTGTGCTATATGGACTTCTTCTTCTTCATTGATGGAAATATTGAAAGCTTTATCAATGATTGTCGTATCAATTTTTTCCGTTTTCGGAGCGTCTGCGTTTTTGGTATATTCCGTATTTTCTGTAGTAACCTTTGCAATTTTCTTTCCGGTTACTTTTTTCTTACTAATTTCTTCTAGCAATTCACTGTTGATATTTTCGCAATAAGTGAAAATTTCGCACGATTGAACAAAAGCATTCGGTGTTTTCTTTTCGCCAATGCCCATCACAAAAACGCCTTCTTCGCGAATTCTTTTTGCCAAACCGGTATAATCACTATCGCTTGATACAATACAAAAGCCATCTACATTTTTGCTGTGTAATATGTCCATTGCATCAATGATAAGAGAACTATCCGTGGAATTTTTACCGGTTGTATATGAAAATTTTTGTACAGGATTGAACGAAAATTGATTGATAATCTCTTTCCAACCATTCATCTGTTTTTCTGTCCAATCGCCATAGATTCTTCTTATTGTTGCTTTCCCGTATTTCGATACTTCTTCAAGAATTGCTTGCAGAAGCTTTGGTCGGGCATTATCGCCGTCAATCAGTACGGCTATGTTGAAATTTGTTTTTTCCATTTTTTTATTTTTCTATTCGAAAAAAAGGAGCCAGCTTTTCATCCAGTTGAGGACAATCATTTAATACACCGTTCACCAAACAAACACTTTCCACTTTTGCACGTATGCAAAGTTTCATATCGGGCAATCTGTAAATATCCTGATAGAATGCATGTTTAATTCCTTCTTTTCTTACGTTAAGTTTTGACACAAATTCATCCTTACTCTTCAAGGGAAATTTAAATGCCATTTCTATTCGGGCAACTACTGCGTCAATACCTTGTTCGTGTAACTCGGCAAAACTTATATTTTGTGATAACAAAAATTCGTGGCGAGTATGTTCTAAATAATGTTGATAATTAGCATTATTGACAATGCCTTGTAAATCGCATTCGTAGTCGCGAACTTTAAATAGTAATTCGTAATCGTATTGTTTTGCCATTTTATTGTTGATTTGAAAAGTTTACACTTACGCCTATTAGTTGGTCATATCTTCCACCAAAAGGTCGATGGTAAACATAAATAATATATTCATTTTCCGTTTCCCAATAGTTGCCTTCAATTTGTTCCATTTGACCAATCGTTTTTCCGTTGGGAACAAATACATAGTTATAGTTGTAACCTCCTTGTTTTAGTAATAAAGTATTCTCGTAAGCGGCTGTTTTGAAGTTATATATCATTTTCGATTTTTCGTCCAAACGAAATTCGTTGAATTGTCCCAGAAGATAGAAGTTTCCATCCAATATTGGCGTTTCCATAGGCAGTGTAAAATGGACAAAAAAGTAATCACCTTCGGTATCATCTTCATCTGAGAATTGAACATTTATAATGTATCTACCATTTATATCTTTTTCGAGAGTATACCATTTTTTCTTGCGAATTTCGTCGGGAAACAGTGTCACATGATAATATGGTTTATAGTAATCGATTGATTTAATTCGATTGCTTAGTATCCTGGTAGATGAAATGTCGAAATTTCGGAATTCATTACCGGCATCAAAAATTAATTTTCTATTATTTTTATAGATAGCGTTGTTTTGTTCAAAATAGGTGGGCACAATATCTGTAACCTGATTGTCTGTTCGTAAGTTTTGACGAACAACAATTTTTAAATCGGTACTTGGAATTTGAATGTTATAATTTGGATATGACACTGCAAATTCTAGTTGCTGGTGACCTTTGTTATAGTCGATATCTGTAGCAGAAGTTACGTTCGCTGTTATTCCGACTTGAGTACTTACCACCGAAAAACACGCAGAGAGAACAGGATGTTCGGTATCGTTATCTTTGAAAACAAGAACAACGTAGTTTCCCGATACTTTAAATTGAATATCATTATTTGGGAAAGTCAATTCATAGTGAGTGTAGGAGAAAAAAGTGTTGATAGATGTTTTATAATCACTTATAAAACCTGTTCTTAATCCTTCCAAATATTCGGATTCACTAAGACAAGATTTTGTCCAGTCAGCGTTACAATGAATTATTATATAAGAATAAGAACTAATTTCAGGAGATAAATCATCAAATGATAAATTAATTTTCCCCTCAGAACCTAACTCTATGACGGGATAATAAGGTTTTTTATCCGGATTTTCGATTCTTATGGTCTGGATTTCCTTTATAAAGGATTTTGTTTCAAAAACTTGCGTGTATCCACTCATAGTTTTCAAAACAAACAAACAAACAAGTACGTATTTGAAATATTTCATGTTGACAAAGATAAACGTAAAAAACGAATACACAAAAAAGCTCAAAAAACGTTATCAAATTCAGCAATTGATTTTGGTAAACTAAATATGTATATGGTGTGTTTCATTCCTCTTTTTTTTATCTTTGCACGTAACTCACAATCAAATTGGATTTAAAATTACCCATATATATTGACGTGATATTGCCATTGCCTGTGGCAAATGTTTACACGTACGTTGTTCCCACTGAAATGCTGGGTCAGCTCAAAGTGGGTATGCGAGTTATTGTGCCTTGGGGAAAAACGAAAATATATACCGCTTTGGTGTATTCTTTTCATCAAAATTATTCGTCTGATTATCAAATAAAAGAAATAGTAGGTGTTTTGGATCAACAACCGATTGTTTCATCTGTTCAGTTGAAGTTTTGGGAGTGGATTGCTTCGTATTATCAATGTTCTTTGGGTGAAGTGTTTAAGGCCGCTCTTCCTTCCGGTTTAAAACTTGAAAGTGAAACTTTTGTTGATATCAATGTTGATTCCCCGACTAATTCAGTTTTTTCTAAAAAGGAGCAGGATATAGTTGCTGTACTCCAAGAAAAAAAATCTCTTCGAATAGAACAGTTGATAAAAGAAAGTGGCAACAAAACTGTGGTGACGGCTATAAAAACGCTCTTGGAAAAAGATGTTATCAGGATTCGTGAGGTCGTGCAGGAAAACTATAAGCCGAGATATGAAAATTATATTCGGCTGTCATCTCAGGCAAAGCAAAAGGGTGTTTTGTTGTTTGATGAATTGAAACGAGCTAAAAAGCAGAGTGAACTTTTAAAAGGCTATCTCGAATTGTCAGGTGGTAACGCAGAATTTGATGAACAAAATAAAATTTCGAAAAAACAGTTACTCGGCACTTTCCAGGGATACGAATCTGCCTGTATAGCATTGGTTGAAAAACAAGTTTTTGAAACTTATCCTGAGCAAGTTTCTCGATTAGAAAAAGAGGAAGAGGAGTGTGAAGCGATAAACAATTTGAATGAACCTCAGACGGAAGCTTTCGATAAAATCAAAACGTATTTTGGTGAAAATAAGGTTGTTTTGTTGCACGGAATAACTTCGAGTGGTAAAACTGAAATTTACATCAGGTTAATACAAGAAGCTATTGAAAAAGGAGAGCAAGTCTTGTATTTAGTACCTGAAATAGCCCTTACGGTACAGCTAACCAATAGACTAAAGCGTGTTTTTGGCGATAAACTTGCCATTTATCACTCTAAATTTTCGGATGCTGAACGTGTCGAGATTTACAATGATTTGTTGAACAAGAACCGTTATCAGGTAATTTTGGGCGTTCGTTCTTCCGTATTTTTGCCGTTTAGCCGTTTAGGGCTGATTATTGTAGACGAAGAGCATGAAAATAGCTATAAGCAATATGAACCGGCACCTCGTTATCATGCACGTAATGCGTCATTGGTGTTGGCTAATATGTTTAATAGTAAAGTGTTACTCGGAACGGCCACTCCTTCCCTAGAAAGCTATTTTAATGCTACAACCGACAAATATGCTTTGGTAGAATTATCATCTCGTTACGAAAATATTCAAATGCCTGAGATTTTGGTGGTCGATATTCAGGATGCATTCAAGAAAAACCGAATGAAATCAATGTTTTCTTGGTTGCTTTTGGAAAAGATGCAAGAAGCGTTGGCAAATAATGAACAAGTTGTTTTATTTCAAAATAGGAGAGGCTTTTCTTCTTTTGTAGAATGCTCACAATGCGGTTGGGTGCCTAAATGCAAACATTGTGATGTGAGTTTAACGTACCACAAAAACCAACATGCACTTACGTGTCATTATTGTGGTTATATTGAATCTATGCCGAATGTATGTCCTTCTTGTGGAAACACACAGATAAAGGATAGGGGGTTTGGAACAGAAAAGGTAGAGGAAGAACTGAAAAAATATTTTCCTGACGTTTCGATTGGTCGCATGGATTTGGATACAACACGGACTAAATACGGATACCGAAATATTATTAATGATTTTGAAGAGCATAAAATTGATGTGCTGATTGGTACACAAATGGTTTCTAAAGGATTAGATTTTGAAAATGTGAGTGTTGTCGGTATTTTAAATGCCGATAATTTGTTTAATTATCCTGATTTTAGGTCGAGTGAGCGAGCTTTTCAAATGTTGGTGCAAGTGAGTGGCAGGGCGGGAAGAAAGCATAAACGAGGTATGGTCATTTTGCAAACTTTTGTTCCTGAAAATCCCATAGTGGCACAAATTGTAAACAATAACTATACTGATTTTTTTGCCACGCAATTGGCTGAACGAAAATTATTTAAATATCCTCCTTATTACAGGATAATTGCTATTTATACAAAACATAAGGACGAAAAAATAAATAATGCGGCGGTCGAAAAGTTGGCGTACGAATTAGTTGCCATTTTTGGAAATAGGGTACTGGGTCCCGATAATCCGCCTGTGGGTAGAATGCAAGGGTTATACGTGAAAAAAATAATGTTGAAAATTGAAAATGAGGTTTCGTATAAAAGAGCAAAAAATAGAATAGCCGAAATAATTAGTAGTGTCTTGAAACAGTTTAAAACGGTAAACATAGTTGTAGATGTAGATCCGATGTAATACATATCTTATGAAGAAAATATTGTTTGTGTGTTTGGGAAATATTTGTCGCTCGGCAGCTGCTGAATCCGTGATGAAACAGCTTGTCGATGACGCGGGTCTTAGTGATTCGTTTGTGATTGATTCTGCAGGAATTCTTTCGATACATAAAGGCGAAACTGCCGATTATCGCATGAAAGAGCATGCTACACGGCGTGGATATACCCTTACTAGTCTTTCCCGACCTGTGGAATACGCTGATTTTGAAATTTTTGACTTAATTATCGGTATGGACAATACGAATGTGGATGATTTGTGCGACCGAGCACCAACATTGGAAGCCAAACGGAAAATTTCAAAAATGACTGATTTTTGTCAAGTTTGCGATGAAGATTATATTCCTGATCCGTATTATGGTGGTGATGCCGGTTTTGAATTGGTGCTTGATATCTTGGAAGATGCTTGTCGGGGATTGTTATTGAAAATTCAAACAGGGAAGATATGAAAACAATCTTGCAAATATGTTTAGTTGTAGTGCATATTAGAAAAGACAAAAATAGCGTAGAATATTGATAGAGAATTGATTAAATTTGCGTATGGGTATTTTAAGAAAAATAAAAAAGCGTGCGAAATTTCTTAATGCAGAGGTTTTAGCTATCTACTATTCCATGAAAGATGCCAGGACACCATGGTTGGCAAGGGTTATAGTAGGTCTGACGGTCAGTTATGCCTACAGTCCCATTGATTTAATCCCTGATTTTATACCGTTTATTGGTTATTTAGACGATTTGCTGATACTGCCGTTAATGATAAAAATTTGTATTAGACTAATTCCAAAAGAAGTTTTTGAGGAATGTCGTATAAAAGCACAAAAAAGTATTGCCGTAAGCAAAAAAATAGGAATCTATACGGCAATAGTTATTGCCCTTTTATGGATTGGGCTGATTGCATTTATAATATCTAAAGTGGTGTAAAAAAGAGAATTATTTAAATGATTTTTCCATCTTGCATTTCAATAATCCGGTCTGAAATAGTAGCTAATTCTTTATCGTGCGTTACGACCAACAAGGTCAAATTAAATTCATCACGTAGTTTGAAAAGTAATTGATGTAATTCTTGCTTGTTTTTGCTGTCCAAACTACCGGAAGGCTCATCTGCAAGTATTACCGAAGGTCTGTTTATCAATGCACGGGCAACCGCTACTCGCTGTTTTTCACCACCTGAAAGTTCGTTGGGCTTGTGTCCCAAACGTTCCGATAATCCCAAATACAACAGCAATTCTTTCGCTTCGTGCTCTGCTTCTTTTTTCGATTTTTTACCGATTAATGCCGGAATCATTACATTTTCAAGTGCTGTAAATTCCGGTAAAAGCTGATGAAATTGGAAGACAAATCCTATGTTTTTATTTCTAAAATCGGATATATTTTTGTTGCTTAAATCATTGACAAGAGTGTTCGCTATTTTAATTGTTCCATTGTCTGCTTTGTCGAGTGTACCCAATATTTGCAACAAGGTAGTTTTGCCTGCACCGCTAGCACCAACAATGGTAACAAATTCTCCTTTTTTTATTTCCAAACTAATGTCTTTTAAAACATGTAGTTCTCCGAAATGTTTGTCTATATGACTTGCTTCTACAATATTCATTGTTTTATTAATTTTCGTATAACGTATGATGATAAATAGCATCCAAAGATAGCTGGTAAATACGATATAGTACCAACTGTCGAACATTTATTTTTTTCATCGTCTATCAAAATGATGGCATTTTTGTTTACTTGTTCTGACGAAAAAACGACAGGAAGACCTTTTTCTATGCCTAATTTTTTCAGTCTTTTGCGGACATTTTTTGCCAACATACACTGATAGGTTTTTGATATATCGGAATATTGAATTTTAGTCGGGTCAATTCTTCCGCCGGCTCCCATCGACGAAATAATTTTTATTTTATGTTTGATGCAATATTCTAATAGAGATACTTTTGGAGCTAAAGAATCAATGGCATCTACTACGAAAGTGAAGTGTTTACTTTCAAATAGGGTAGGAATATTTTCTCCATCAATAAATATATCAAGTGCTTCAAGTTCCAAATCTGGGTTAATATCCCTTAATCTTTTAGATAATATATCGACTTTTTTTTCTCCAATAGTTTTCGAAGTGGCAGGCAATTGTCTATTGATGTTACTTTCTTTTACCGTATCACTGTCTATAATGGTCATCTTGCCTATTCCTGCTCGGCAAAGTAGCTCTGCAACATAGGCACCGACACCACCTAAGCCAACCACTAAAACATGTGAGGCTTTTAGTATTTCCATCTTTTCTTTACCGAGTAAAAGTTCTGTTCTGCTGTACATAGAAAGGCGATTATAAAGAAGGTAAACTCATTCCTGTGATTTTTCGATACAGGTCCAGTGCATAAACGTCCGTCATGCCCGATATGTAATCAATCACCGCTTGAATTTTTCCATAAGCACTTGGCGAATACATTTCGTATTGACAGGGAACTCTGTCAAGTAGTAGTTTTGAATAAGCTTTTTCGGGATGAAAAACAGCCTTAGTTAGCTCATCTAACAGGGTTAAAATAATTTTGTATCCTGCCACTTCCACATCTAGTACTTCCGATGATTTATAAATTTTTTTGAATGATAAAGCAGCACAAGTTTTGTATGCTTTTTCGCAAACAGGTTGCAAATGGTCGATTAAGGAACCTTCAAAATGACCTGACAATATATCTTCCTCATTTTCGATAAAAACAAGTGTGCATTCCGAAATTAATAGTCCGATAACAGCTGAACGTAAATAGGCGATTTGTTCGTTCGTATCATCCACTATTTTCCATGTGTCAAAAATTCTTTTTTTTCGGTCTTCATTGAAAAAACCAAGTAACAACTCTTTTGTTTGTTCAGTTGTAAGTATTTTAAGCTTATGAGCATCTTCTATATCCATTATTTGGTAGCAAATATCGTCAGCAGCTTCTACCAAGTACACCAGTGGGTAACGTGCATACTTGTTTTCGTTTGTTGGATTTTTAATAATACCCAATTCTGATGCAATGGCTTCATACGTTTCTTTTTCCGATTGAAAAAACCCGAATTTTCCTTTAGGTTGTGAAAATTCTGATGAATATGGATATTTTACAATGGATGCTAATGTCGAGTAGGTCATAGCAAACCCGCCTTTTCTTCTTCCTGAAAATTGGTGCGTAAGTAGGCGTAAAGAGTTAGCGTTTCCTTCAAAATAAATAAAATCATCCCACTCGTTGTTCTTTTCCAAATAGTCTTGTAAGTTCTGTCCGTTTCCTTCTGAAAAATAACTGGAAATGGCTTTTTCACCTGAATGTCCAAAAGGAGGATTGCCCAAATCGTGAGCCAAACAAGCTGCCGATACGATTGACCCGATTTCCGAAACATAGGGAAGTTTTTCTACCGGATATTTTTTTGAAAGAGAATGTGAAATGTTGTCACCTAATGAACGCCCGACACAAGCTACTTCTAGGCTGTGTGTCAAGCGGTTATGCACGAAAACACTTCCTGGTAGTGGAAATACTTGGGTCTTATTTTGCAATCGTCTGAAAGGAGAAGAAAAAATTAAACGGTCATAGTCACGTTGAAACTCTGATCTATCCTCCTCTTTTCTTTTATGGTATTCTTCCATTCCAAAACGTTTGGTAGATAGTAGATTAACCCATTGCATTTTGTTTTCCATAATATTAAAATAAATTGACTAAATGAGAGTAAGACTTTAATTCTTTCCGCAGTGCTAAATAGTTGTTCGAAACATTTTCCATAGCTTTCCAAAAATTGCTTCCATGATTCATGTGTTTGGTATGACACAGTTCGTGCAAAATAACATAGTCTGCTAAATAATCCGGCACTAACATTAAGTAAGCCGAAAGATTAATATTTTTCTTGCTGGAACAACTCCCCCAGCGTTGTTTGGTGCGTCTTATTGTCACTTCATTGTACCTAAAGCCATATTTTGTGGCTAGCAAAGCGACTCTTTGGGGTAAGTATCTTTTTGCCTCTGCAAGCACAAATTTTTCAATGCCGTCTTTTATCTTTTGCTGATAGGTAGATGACTTTAAATCAATGTTTTGAGGATATTCAATCAGTAAAATAGTGTTTTTTAGGCTAAATAAAAGATTAGTTCTGTTTGTTGCTTGTATTGAAACTGTAAATGTTATTGTTTTTAAACTTGTTATATCAGCCTGTATGTGTTGCTTGCTTTTTTCTATTCGAGTCAAGGCCTTGCTAATCCAATCTTTTTTCGAATTAATAAACTCAATGCCTTGGACCGTTGTAATTTTTTTCGGAATTACCAGTCGTATACCTTGTGCCCCGATCTGAATTCGTAAGGTTTTGGCTCTTAAGCTATGGATAATGTCAATATCTCCAAATTCTTCGTGTGGATACGTTTCTTTCATCAATTAAATTTTCTATTGCAAAAATAGAAAAAAAAGCTAATATTTTGTCTGTTAAATAATTATTCCTATATTTGCACCCGATAATGAGATAGGTGAGGGGGGCGGAAGTTCCCCTCATTTGTTGGATATAAGATAACTATGATAGAAAAGGACTTTGTATATCAAATTGTTAGCGATTTTCTAAAACAGAAAGAAGACTACTTTTTGGTCGATGTGGCTATCAGTAAAGCTAATGCAATTTTGGTCGAAATTGATGCCTTTGAAGGTGTAGATATCGATACTTGTTGTGAAATCAGTCGCTTTATTGAAAGTAAATTAGACAGAGAAGTGGAAGATTATGAATTGGAAGTCGGTTCAGTTGGTATCACTTCTCCTTTCAAAATTTTGCAACAATACCAAAAAAATATTGGCAATGAGGTAGAAGTCTTAACAAAAGACGGACGTAAATGGGTCGGTGTTTTAGTGTCGGCAGAAGAAAATTCCTTTACCCTCGAAGTTACAAAGAAGGTAAAAGCCGAAAATAGCTCAAAGAAACAAGAAATTACAGAATCAATAAATTTTTCATACAGCGAAATAAAACAAACAAAATATAATTTCAGATTCAAATAAAAGTTATGAATAACAAACCGGAACAATCCCTGAATTTGGTAGACACATTCTCGGAGTTTAAAGACCTAAAAAACATCGACAAGGCAACAATGATTGGTGTCCTTGAAGATTCTTTTCGCAGTGTAATAGCAAAAATGTTTGGAACAGATGAAAACTTTACGGTCGTAATAAACCCGGATAAAGGGGATTGCGAAATTTGGAGAGAACGTGAAGTTGTAGCTGACGGAGCATTGGAAGACCCTAATTTACAAGTGGAACTTTCAAAAGCACGTCTTATCGATAAAGAATGTGAAGTGGGTGAAGATGTAACCGATGCTGTTAATTTTTTGAGTTTTGGTCGCCGTGCCATTTTGAACCTTCGTCAAACTCTTTCCTCTAAGATATTGGAACTCCAAAAAGAGTCTGTATATGATAAGTATAAGGAAATGGTCGGTCAGGTTGTTTATGGTGAAGTCTATCAAATTTGGAAAAAAGAAATGCTGTTGCTTGATGAACAAGGTAATGAAATGTTATTACCAAAGACAGAGCAAATTCCGACCGATTTTTATAGAAAAGGTGATACGGTAAAGGCAGTTGTTGTCAAAGTTGATAATAAAAACAATAACCTAAAAATTATTGTTTCGCGTACATCTCCTGTTTTTCTTCAACGTTTATTCGAATTGGAAATTCCTGAAGTTCAAGAAGGAACAATTACCATTAAAAAGATTGCTCGTATTCCGGGTGAAAGAGCTAAGGTTGCAGTAGAATCGTACGATGATCGTATTGATCCTGTCGGTTCTTGTGTCGGTGTTAAAGGCTCTCGTATTCATAGTATTGTCCGCGAATTGAGAAATGAAAATATAGATGTCATCAATTATACATCAAATATCTCTTTGTTTATTTCAAGGTCTTTAAGTCCTGCTAAAGTGCTTTCTATCAGATTAGATGAAACTAATAAAAAAGCTGAGGTTTCTCTTCGTCCCGAAGAAGTTTCTATGGCAATCGGTAAAGGAGGATTGAATATCAAATTAGCAAGTATGCTTACCGAATACACCATTGAAGTATTCAGAGATGTCGAAGAAGAAGATGAAGAAGATGTGTTTTTGGATGCGTTTACTGATGAAATCGAACCTTGGGTTATTGATGTATTCAAATCAATTGGTTGTGATACGGCAAAAAGTGTGCTCGAAATTCCACGTGCGGAATTGATTGATAGAACAGACCTCGAAGAGGAAACCATTGACGATGTTCTTGCTATTTTAGCACAAGAATTTGAATAATAAATTCCTCTTTTGCAGATGCTTTCTCGGAAACAGACGCATTTAATATTGGACAAAGTGCCAAACGAAAACAAATTTAATTAGAAGAAAACCAAAGATTATATATGTCTATAAAATTAACTAAAGTCGTCAAAGATTTAAATGTGGGATTATCCACTGCTGTTGAGTTCTTACACAAAAAGGGCTTTTCGGACGTGGAAGTAAATCCTAATGCTCGTATTTCCGAGGAGCAATATGATTTGCTCAACAAAGAGTTTAACAAGGATAAAAGTCAAAAAATAGAATCTGAAATTTTTGCCCAAAGAAATAAAGAAAGGACCAAAGGTGAGGCTGTAACATTAGACGGTTTCGAAGCCGTTAAGCCACAACCCGAAGAACTAAAAGTGGAAATTTCCGATTTAGATCGTCCTCATTTTAAACCTGTTGGTAAAATTGATTTGGATAGTATAGGCAAAAAACCTGTTGCAAAGCCTGTTGTTGAGGAGCCACAAAAACTTGCTAAAGAAGAAATTAAAGAGGATCCTAAAAAAGAAGAACATCCTATTGTAGCTAAGAAAGAAGAAGTTCGTGTAGAAGAAAAGGTAGAAAAAGAACCTGAAATTAAGGACGTTAATCGGCAAGCAGAGGAAAAACAAGAAAATCTTCAGGAAGAATCAAAGCAAGAAATTCAACCGAAAAAAGAAACTGTGAATGAAATAAAAGAAGAACCAATTGTGTCCGAAGGTGGTTCCGGTGAAGTCGAAATATATAGCATGGGTACAACTTTACATTCAACTATTAACGTTGTCGGTAAAATTGATTTGAGTGCAATAAATCAACAAACTCGTCCGAAGAAAAAAACAAAAGAAGAAAAGAAAAAAGAACGTCAAGATAAGATTACGGATAAAGAGAATGCAAAAGTTGTTTTGCAAAAATCGGCAACTCCAGTGCAAACAGATACTCATTTAAGTGAAGAAAAAAAGAAACGTAGTCGTATTCAAAAAGAACGTGTAAATATTTTCGACCCTGCAAATCAGCCTAAAAGACCGGTAAAGCCACAACCTGGTGGAAATACAAATACGTCTGGTAATAAGTTCCATTCAAATTTTAAAAAACCGGTAATAAAGGAGCAAGTCAACGAAGAAGATGTTCAAAAACAAGTAAAAGAAACATTAGCTCGTTTAACTAATAAAACAAAATCAAAAGGATCGAAATATCGTAAAGATAAGAGAGAAGCCAACACGCAACGTTTGCAGAGTCAAGCAGATATGGAGCGGTTGGATGGTCAGGTTATTAAAATCACCGAATTTGTGACAGCCAATGAATTGGCTACTATGATGGATGTAAGTGTTAATCAAGTTATTGCAACTTGTATGAACATTGGTTTGATGGTTTCTATTAATCAACGTTTGGATGCTGAAACTATTAATATTGTGGCTGAGGAATTTGGCTTTAAAACAGAATATGTAAGTGCCGAAGTGGCGGAGGCCATTCAAGAAGTGGAAGATGCCGAAGAAGATTTGTTACCTCGTGCTCCTATTGTAACGGTTATGGGACACGTTGATCATGGTAAAACTTCCTTGCTGGATTATGTCCGGAAAGCGAATGTAATTGCCGGTGAAGCCGGCGGTATAACACAGCATATTGGGGCATATAATGTTACGCTTAGTGATGGTCAAAAAATAACATTTTTGGATACTCCTGGACATGAAGCGTTTACGGCTATGCGTGCTCGTGGTGCAAAGGTTACCGATATAGCTATTATTATTGTAGCAGCCGACGACGATGTAATGCCTCAGACTATTGAAGCGATAAATCATGCATCAGCCGCAAATGTTCCTATTGTTTTTGCTATTAATAAAATAGACAGACCCAATGCAAATCCCGATAAAATTAAAGAAGCTCTTGCCGGTATGAATTATTTGGTGGAAGAATGGGGTGGAAAATACCAATCCCAAGATATTTCTGCCAAGAAAGGTATTGGCGTGAAAGAACTTCTTGAAAAAGTATTGTTGGAAGCTGAATTATTGGATTTGAAAGCTAATCCAAATAGAAAAGCCGCAGGATCTATTATAGAATCTTCTTTGGACAAAGGTAGGGGTTATTTATCTACCGTTTTGGTTAATTCAGGAACCCTGAAAATGGGTGATGTCGTGTTAGCCGGAACTAGCCATGGTAGGATTAAAGCAATGTTTAACGAACGTAATCAACGTGTCACTTCCGCAAAACCTGCTGAACCGGTATTGATACTCGGATTGAATGGTGCACCGCAAGCGGGTGATGAGTTTCATGTACTTGATTCGGAACAAGAAGCTCGTGAAATTGCCGGTAAACGTGAACAATTACAACGCGAACAAAGCTTACGTACAAAGAAACACCTTACTCTTGATGAGCTGGGACGTCGTATCGCTCTAGGAAACTTCCAAGAATTAAATGTTATTGTGAAAGGTGATGTTGACGGTTCGATTGAAGCTTTGTCCGACTCGTTGATAAAACTCTCGACTCCCGAAATTCAGGTCAATGTTATTCATAAAGCCGTAGGAGCAATTTCGGAATCCGATGTAATGTTAGCAGCTGCATCTAATGCCATTATGGTAGGATTTCAAGTGCGTCCGTCCTTACCGGCACGTCGTTTAGCCGAAAAAGAAGGAATTGATATTCGCTTGTACTCTATTATATACGATGCTATTGAGGAAATAAAATCGGCAATGGAAGGTATGCTTTCTCCTGAGATAAAAGAAGAAGTTACTGCTACATTGGAAATTATGGAAGTCTTCAAGATTACTAAAGTCGGAACAGTTGCCGGTTGTTTGGTACGTGAAGGTAAAATTAAACGATCAAACAAAATACGTCTTATCCGTGATGGTATTGTCATATATTCAGGTGAACTCGGCTCACTGAAACGTATGAAAGATGATGTGAAAGAAGTTTCTTCCGGTTATGAATGCGGATTAAATATTGGAAATTATAATGATATTCGAGTTGGTGATATCATCGAATCTTTTGAAGAAGTAGAGGTAAAGAAAACATTATAATTAATACGTAGGATTGTCTGCATTTTGTTTCTGTGGCGTAATATCTTGTTCATAAGATGGTTATGTTGCGAATCAAAGCGTGGGCAATTTTTTTTAACAAAAATGTGGAAATAGGAAATTATATAGATGCTTTTCTCATAATACCTCTCGCTTGGGGATTTATTCGAGGGTTGTTTAAGGGGCTAATTATGGCATTGGGTTCTTTTTTCGGGCTCGTCATTGGAGTCCTTTTGGCTCAGTTGTATGCTCCTGATTTTGCTGCTACTTTAATCAAATGGTTTGAGTTTTCATCCAAAGTTTCTTACGTTATTTCCTATTTCATTGTATTTGTAGTAGTATCATTATTCTTTGTTATTTTATCAAAGTTATTGGAAAAGGTTGTAAAATTGATATCTTTGGGCTGGGTAAACAAATTGTTTGGCTCAATATTCGGACTTTTAAAATATGCTTTGATATTGAGTGTTTTGATTAACTTAGGTGAAAAATTAGATGGGAAAATTAATATAATTTCTGACCAAAAAAAAGAAGAGTCCATGTTGTATTATCCATTACAAAAGATGATCCCAACACTATTACCTTTTGTTGAGTGCCATCAAGAAACAAGTAGTACAAATGAAAGATAAAAATATAATAGACGATATAACAACAGATGATTATAAATACGGTTTTACCACAAATGTACAAACCGATGTTATTCCTGTTGGATTAAATGAGGACGTCGTTCGTTTAATTTCTTCAAAAAAGAAGGAACCTCAATGGTTGTTAGACTTTAGATTAAATGCCTATCGGCATTGGTTGACTATGAAAATGCCTACTTGGGCAAAGTTGAATATACCTCAAATAGATTATCAAAAGATAGCCTATTTTGCCAATCCAATGGTCAAAAAACCAAAAAATATTGATGAAATAGACCCCGAATTAGTGAAAACATTTAATAAATTGGGAATTCCTCTTGAGGAACAAAAACATTTATTGGGTGGAGTCGCCGTAGATGCTGTTATGGACAGCGTTTCTGTAAAAACTACTTATAAAGAAAGTTTGGCCGATTTAGGTATCATATTTTGTTCTATAAGTGAAGCTGTTGCTAATTATCCCGATTTAGTAAAAAAGTATTTAGGATCAGTAGTCCCATATACCGACAATTTTTTCGCTGCACTAAATTGTGCTGTTTTTAGTGATGGATCTTTTGTATATATTCCTAAAGGAGTACGTTGTCCAATGGAGCTTTCTACTTATTTTCGTATCAATGCAGCTAATACTGGACAGTTTGAAAGAACGCTTATTATAGCAGAAGATGATACGTATGTGTCTTATTTAGAAGGATGTACTGCCCCAATGAGAGATGAAAACCAGCTACATGCAGCTATTGTTGAAATAATAATACATGACAGAGCAGAAGTAAAATATTCTACAGTTCAAAATTGGTATCCCGGTGATAAAAATGGTGTCGGGGGCATTTATAATTTTGTTACCAAACGAGCTCTTTGTAAGGGAAATGGCTCTAAGGTATTTTGGACTCAAGTGGAAACAGGTTCTGCTATTACGTGGAAATATCCGAGTTGTATTTTAAAAGGTGATAATTCTGTTGGAGAATTTTATTCTGTTGCACTGACTAATAATTATCAACAAGCCGATACAGGAACTAAAATGATCCATTTGGGTAAAAATACCAAAAGTCGTATCGTGTCCAAAGGAATTTCAGCAGGTAAAAGCCAAAATTCGTATCGAGGGTTGGTGAAAATCGTTAAAAATGCAGATAATGCAAGAAATTTTTCTCAATGCGATAGTTTATTGCTCGGAAATGAGTGTGGGGCACATACTTTTCCATACATAGAAGCAAACAATGAAACTGCTATTTTGGAACACGAAGCCACAACTTCCAAAATTAGTGAAGACCAAATATTTTACTGCAATCAGCGTGGCATTTCCCCCGAAGACGCAGTTGGGTTAATTGTTAATGGTTTTGCAAAAGAAGTACTCAATAAATTACCAATGGAATTTGCCGTAGAAGCACAAAAATTACTGCAAATTTCATTAGAAGGAAGTATTGGATAATTTGTTAAAAAATAAAAATCAGATTGATGGATAAAAAAGATATGTTGATAATAAGAGATTTACATGCCAATATAAATGGTAAAGAAATACTAAGAGGTATCAATTTAACGGTTAATGCTGGAGAAATTCATGCTATTATGGGGCCTAATGGTTCCGGTAAAAGCACTCTTGCTTCCGTTTTAGTTGGAAATCCTGCTTTCGAAGTTACTCAAGGAGAAGTCCTTTTTTATGGCAAAAACTTACTGGAATTATCACCCGAAGATCGTTCTCGTGCAGGTTTGTTCCTTAGTTTTCAATATCCTGTCGAAATACCTGGTGTTAGCATGGTCAATTTTATGCGTGCTGCTGTCAATGAGCACCGTAAATATAACAATCAAGAGCCCCTTTCTGCCAGTGAATTTTTGAAAATGATGCGTGAAAAAAAAGAAATTGTTGAACTTGATAGCAAGTTGGCTAATCGTTCCGTAAACGAAGGTTTTTCTGGTGGAGAAAAAAAACGGAATGAAATCTTCCAAATGGCAATGCTCAATCCGAAATTATCAATCCTTGATGAAACCGATTCCGGATTGGATATTGATGCCCTTCGTATTGTCGCCAATGGTGTTAATAAGTTGAAAAATGATGATAATGCTTCTATTGTTATTACTCATTATCAACGGTTACTCGATTACATTGTGCCTGATTTTGTACACATTTTGTATAAAGGTCGTATTGTGAAAACTGCTGGAAAAGAATTAGCATTAGTTCTTGAGGAAAAAGGGTACGATTGGATAAAACAAGAAATAGAAGAATAGAAATGGCTAAGGAACAGTACGTATCATTATACAAACAATACTCCAAAACAATAAAAAAACATTGTTCGGAATTGTTAAATAAGTTTAGAGATGAAGCCTTCGAAAGTCTTTGCAATTCAGATTTTTATGTTCACTCTGAAGAAAAAAATGCAATTAATTTACAACCTGCTTATGATTCAGATTTTGGATTAAATTTCAATAGAGTGGATATAAATGCGGATCCTTACAAAATATTCAGGTGTGATGTTCCGAATATTAATTCTTATCTATGTTTTGTGGTAAATGATAAATATTATCAAAATACTGATCAAAAGGTTAAATTGCCCAATGGCGTTGTCGTTAGCAGTTTAAATACTATTTCCGAAACCAATCCTGACCTCGTTATCCCATATTTGTTTAAAAATATGGATTGGAAAAACAATCCGACACAGGCTTTCAATGTGACCTTTGCACAAGATGGACTTTTTATTTACGTGCCTAAGAATACGGAAATGGAAATGCCTATTCAAGTTGTCAATTTTATGTACGGTAATTCTGATATCATGGCTGTGAGTCATAATGTAATAGTCCTTGAAGAAGGTGCAAAACTTAAATTGTTAGTTTGCGATCATACTTCAAATGATTCTCAATATCTTGCAAACAGAGTAACGGAAATTTTTGTTGGCAAAAATGCTTCTTACGAGCATTATAAAGTTGAAAATACCCACAACAAAATGACAAATATATCCAATGTCCTTGTCAATCAAGGTGATAATAGTAAATTGCTTGCAAACTTGATAACTCTTCATAACGGTTATACTCAAAATAATGTGAAAATAGATGTTAATGGAGAAAATTCTGAAACGGTTATTTGCGGTCTTGCTATTGGAGATAAACAACAAACAATAAATAATTATACTCTAATTGACCATGCACGACCAAAATCAAATAGTCAGCAAATGTTTAAGTACATTCTTGATGATGAGTCAAAGGGTACTTTTACAGGTAAAATACTGGTACAAAAACAATCTCAAAAAACAGTAGCTTTCCAAACATGTCGTACCATATTGCTTTCCAAAGATGCACACATAAAAGCCAAACCTCAATTGGAGATTTATGCAGATGATGTGAAATGTAGTCACGGAAACACGATTGGTCAACTTGACGATACAGCAATGTTCTATTTGAGGTCAAGAGGCATTTCCGAAAAAGAAGCCAAATTATTGCTGATGTATGCTTTCGTGCATGATGTCCTTGAAAATATTACAGTAGAAGCATTAAAAGATAGAGTGAAGATGTTGGTGGAAAAACGTCTGAGAGGAGATCTATCAAAATGCTCGGGTTGTATTATCTGTAAGTAAATAGCAGTTCTAAAAAATATACCTGATAAATAAAAGCCAAATTATGGGAGCTATGTTTGATGTCCAAAAAATTCGACAAGATTTTCCTATCTTGTCACATAAAATATACAACAAAGATCTTGTCTATTTTGATAATGCGGCAACGACTCAAAAGCCAAATTGTGTTATAGATAAGATTAGGGAAGGCTATACCGATAATAATGCCAATATACATCGTGGCGTTCACTTTTTGAGTCAAAAAGCCACAGAGGAACATGAAAATGCCCGTGTTGAGGTTCAAAATTTCATTCATGCAAAATCAAGTAATGAAATAATTTTTACGCGAGGAACAACTGAATCTATCAACTTAGTAGCATTTTCTTTTGGTGAAACTTTTTGCAAGTCAGGTGATGAAATAATTATTTCCGAAATGGAACATCATGCTAATATCGTTCCATGGCAGATGTTACGCGACAGAAAGGGTATTATTTTAAAAGTTATCCCTTTTCTTGATAATGGGGAGCTGGATGTAGAAAAACTTCCTGAATTAATTACAACAAAAACTAAATTAATATCCTTGACTCACGTTTCCAACGTATTGGGAACGATCAACCCGGTGAAGAAAATAGTTGAAATAGCTCACCAAAATGATATTCCTGTTTTGGTAGATGGAGCCCAATCGGTTCCACATATTGGCATAGATATACAAAATTTAGATGCTGATTTTTATGCTTTTTCGGCTCATAAAATTTATGGACCGACTGGTATAGGTGTTCTTTATGGAAAGGAATATTGGTTAGAAAAAATGATACCATATCAAGGTGGTGGAGAAATGATTTCTCAAGTTACTTTTGAGAAAACAACATATAACCAACTGCCATTCAAATTTGAAGCCGGCACGCCCGATTTCATAGGATCTACTGCTTTTGCAGAAGCTCTTCGATACGTAAATGCCATAGGAATAGAAAACATAACAGCCTATGAACACGAATTGTTAGAATATGCTACGGTTGCACTTAATCAAATAGAGGGGATGCATATATATGGACAATCACCTGAAAAAAGTGGAGCCTTGTCTTTCTTGGTTTCCAATATTCACCATTATGATATGGGAGTTCTTCTCGATAAGTTGGGAATAGCTGTTCGTACTGGACACCATTGTGCTCAACCTATCATGAACCATTATCGAATAGGAGGAACAGTGCGAGCTTCATTTGCTTTTTATAACACAAAAGAAGAAATAGACCGTCTAGTGAATGGAATTAAAAGAATTGTAACCATGTTTTAATCTTGTATATATGACAATAGAAGAAAAACAACAGCAAATAATAGCTGATTTTGCCGATTTTGATGATTGGTTTGATAAATATTCTATGCTTATCGAATTGGGAAATAATCTTTTGCCTTTCGATGAAAGTAAAAAAACGCAAGAAAATCTAATTCAAGGATGCCAAAGTCGTGTTTGGTTAGATGCTAATTTAGACGAAAAAGGAAATGTAATTTTTACAGGAGATAGTGATGCCGTTATCGTAAAAGGAATATTATCGCTTCTAATTTCTGTTTTATCTGAACAAAAACCCGAAGAAATTCTAAATTCCGAATTATATTTTATAGATAAAATTGGATTGAAAGAACATCTTTCCCCAACACGATCAAATGGACTTTTAGCGATGATGAAACAAATGAGGCTATACGCATTGGCATATAGTAAGAAAATGTAAGATTTTTATTTTGATATAATAAATTGATTTTAAAAAGGTTATGTTTTATGAGGGGT
>DAIMYQ010000023.1:0-1956 GCA_036734385.1 Paludibacteraceae bacterium
GATTATAAATAGACCATTGTAATTTGCCTGCTTTGTTAGAAAAATATTTCGGACTAAGAATGAGTTGCTTTTTGAATAATAGAAAAGCAGCCACCAGCCCAGTAGAGTTTTAGTGTTTTGAAGACAAACAAACCATTACCAACAATTTTAACCGGTTTGCTAACTCAGTTCAAAGCACAGTCATTTCCCCACGCATATTTATACCTAATTGTTGTTTCACATCGTCGGGCGAAACATATTCACCCAACAGGTACATTAATTTGGTAACAATGGCTTCGGTGGTACAGTCGAAAGCACTTATCACTCCTAATTGTAGCAAATTCAAACTGGTTTCGTAGCGTCCCATTTCCACCGAACCGGTACTGCACTGGGTTTTATTTACTATCAGAATGCCACGCCCTATTGCCTCTTTCAACAAATCGGACAGCCACGTCCATCGTGGAGCATTTCCGGCTCCGAAACTCTCTAACACAACCGCCTTCAAATTGTCAATATGAAGTATGGCGTGCACCGTCTGTTCGGTTATTCCCGGAAACAACTTCAAAATAACGACGTGCTGATCAATTCTTGTTCGAACTCGAAGACGAGTTTCTGCCTCAGGATAATGAATATATGAACGGAAATATTTGATATGTACACCGGCTTTGGCAAGTGGCGGATAATTGTATGAATTGAAGGCATTGAAATGTTCGGCATTTTTCTTCGTCGTACGATTTCCCCGAAACAGGTTGTCTTCGAAAAAAATACATACTTCAGGCACTATAGGGCGTCCGTTTTCTTTTGCCGAAGCTATTTCGATAGCCGTCAGTAAATTTTCTTTGGCATCCGACCGCATCATTCCGATAGGCAACTGAGCACCTGTAAAAATTACCGGTTTAGAAAGATTCTCGAGCATAAAACTCAGTGCCGAAGCGGAATATGCCATTGTATCGGTACCGTGAAGCACCACAAATCCGTCAAATTCTTCGTAATTTTCCTGAATGGCTCGTACAATGCGTTTCCAAACAAGAGGTTGTACATCGGAAGAATCGATAAGTGGCAAAAAAGGAATACTTTTAATGCGGATACCGGAATGTTTTAGTTCGGGCATATAATTTTGCAAACGGTCAAAATCAATAGGACGTAACGCACCCGTAGCCGGATCCTCAGACATACTGATGGTTCCACCGGTAAAAAGTAACAACACCGAACTTTCTTTTTCCACAACAATTTTATGAAGGATTTTACACAAAGATAGTGTAAAAGTCAAATAAAATATGGCAGTAAAACAATATGAATTTCAATATTTTTTCTGATTGAGCCTATAAACTCGTATAAAGCCACAATTGACAAAGTGCTACAGGCAGCTTTGGATCAAAGTTTTATGGATGTGAGATTTTTCTTATCAAGATAGTATTATACAACTCTCCCACTACCCCAACCTTCGGTTATAGCTCATTATAAAAAAATAAGGCTCAGTTTTAGGTTCAATAACATCTTTTTGAACTAAACCACAAAAATCGTAGTAAGAAATTAACAATTAAACAAATCGTAAAAATATCAATTTGAAAGCACAAACAACATATTTGCTTTCAAATTGACACAATTGCATTTATTATTGTTATCACTTTGAAAGCTTAAAACATTTTTATCTATCTTTTTGCTTTGTTTTATTAAAATTTGCTATCATTTTGCATACTTTTACATCGTATTACAAAGCATAATGATACTACGACATAAAACATTAATTATTAACAAAAAAACAATCTTTCTCTCTGTCGTTGGCAAATCATTTTAATACGAATATAAATATTTATTAATTTAAAAAAATGAAGTTATGAAAAAAATGAAGTTTTTAGCAATCTGTGCGATTGCATTATTCTCATCGACAAGTGTTATGGCACAATTCTCTACAGGTGCCGACGTAGTAAGCTCTTATGTATGGCGTGGTATTCCTCAAGAAGGGACAGGCGGAAC
>DAIMYQ010000023.1:2056-23101 GCA_036734385.1 Paludibacteraceae bacterium
ACGTAGTAAGCTCTTATGTATGGCGTGGTATTCCTCAAGAAGGGACAGGCGGAACTCCGTGTATTCAGCCATATTTATCTTATGCAGTTAGTGGTTTCACTATCGGGTCTTGGGCATCAAGCAGTTTCACCGGTAATGTAAAAGAGGTTGATTTGTATGCTTCTTATGCTATTACCCCATTCTTAGCAGTAACTCTTACCGATTACTACTACAATTTTGGTGTTCAGCCTAATTACTTTAAATACGATGCCGGCGAAACCGGTCATGTATTTGAAGGATCATTAGCCTATACAGGTTCGGCATTTAGTGCATCAATCAATACAATGTTTGCAGGTGCCGATAAAAAAGCAGATGGAGATAATGCATATTCAACATATGCTGAAGTAGGTTACCAGATTTCTCCTATTGCAAAGGTATTTGTAGGAGCGTCTTTATTGGAAAGTGCAACCTATGGAAACGATGGATTTGCAGTCACTAACATAGGATTAAAGGTTAGCAAAACGATTCAGATTACAGACAAATTCGGTCTTCCTGTTTACGGAATAGCCGGTGCAAATCCTGAATCCGGAAATGTATTCTTTGTCGCAGGATTGACATTATAAGAATAATTAGCACCATTAAGAGTATTAATCACATTTAAAAATAAAACAAAATGAAGAAAATTGAAGCAATTGTTCGCAAGTCAAAATTTGAAGACGTAAAACAAGCCTTATCTGACGTGGGCATTGAATGGTTTTCGTACTGGGACATTACCGGTTTAGGAAAATCGACAGAAGAACAGGTTATTAGAGGACAAGTATTTAAATCTGGTTACATTCAACGTCGAATGATATCCATCGTTGTTCGCGATGTCAATCTCGACAAAACGGTAAAAGCAATTTTAAAATCTGCTTACACAGGGGAACAAGGTGACGGTAAGATATTTGTTGCGGACATACAGGAAACATACCGCATTCGAACCGGCGAAACAGGACCTGAAGCCCTTTATAACAAAGACCAACAACCGGAATAAATCTAAGTTTAACATCTAATAAGAATAGAAATGAAAAAGTATATTATATCCATATTAACCTTATTAACACTGTTCAGTTCAACAGTGTCTGCTCAAGCAACCGCAGCAGTTGCACCAACCGTGGATTCGGGAGATACAGCGTGGATGATTGTCGCTATAGCACTTGTATTACTCATGACAATGCCCGGATTAGCTCTTTTTTACGGAGGACTTGTCCGTCGCAAAAACGTTTTGAACGTATTTATGCAATGTTTTATGATTGTAGCGGTAATTAGTATTGAATGGGTCATTTGTGGTTACAGTTTATCCTTTGGAAGTTCAAAAGGATTTTTGGCACCGTTTATAGGAGGTTTCGACTGGGCATTTTTGCAAAACATCAACCTTGGCGACCTAAGTCCTTACTTTATTTCACATTCACAAACAGCACTGGATGGATCTACTGTCGGAACTATTCCTCACATTGTATTCATTATGTTTCAATGTATGTTTGCGGTAATTACACCGGCTTTAATTATTGGTGCATTTGCTGAAAGAATCAAATTCAAAGGATTTTTGATTTTTACCATTTTGTGGTCATTGTTGGTTTATAATCCGGTAGCTCACTGGGTGTGGTCAGCAGACGGATGGTTATTTAAATTGGGAGCTTTAGACTTTGCAGGAGGTACTGTTGTTCATATAAACGCAGGTATTGCAGCTATTGTGACAGCCGTTATGCTAGGCAAACGTCGCGACTATAAAGGTCATGCTATTCCTGCTCACAATATTACATACGTTGTTATGGGTGCTGGATTACTTTGGTTCGGTTGGTTCGGCTTCAATGCCGGAAGCGGATTAGCTGCCGACGGATTGGCAGGAAACGCCTTTATGGTTACTCACATAGCAGCAGCTACAGCAGCTCTTACATGGGCATTAATTGATTGGTTTGTTGACAAACGTCCTACTATTGTTGGTATAAGCACCGGTGCCGTTGCAGGATTAGTTGCCATTACACCTGCCGCAGGATTTGTTGGTGTAACCGGAGCATTAATTATCGGCGTAGTTGTTTCGCTTATATGTTACGGTATGGTGGCATTCATAAAACCAAAATTAGGTTACGACGATTCTTTGGATGCATTTGGCGTACACGGCATTGGTGGTATCATTGGAGCTATTTTAACAGGAGTATTGGCTACACCTGCTATTCAATCAGCTTACAGCGGTGCGGCTTACGGAAACTGGCATCAATTATTGGTACAACTGATAGCTGTTGGGGCTACAATTTTATACTCAGGTATCGGAACCATTATTCTGTTCAAGGTTACTGATAAAATATTCGGATTAAGAGCTTCCGACAAACAAGAAGCCATTGGTTTGGACGAAACGCAACACGGAGAAACAGCTTATACCAAGTTCGATTAGTAGTTTTCTGTAAAATTTCTACTGGCCAGCTTGACTCGGACAGGTCATTTTACGATGACCTGTCTTTTTCGAAATCTCAAGTAAGATTGTAATATTGCACTAAAATAACACAGCATTACTATCTTTCACGAATTTGATTTAGAAATTTTATAACCCATGTTTTAAAAGTAATTACAGAATTTTCACAATTGGAAAACAAATAAAAGTATCATTTTAAAATTATTATTATTGTTATTGTTTTGATTTATAATTAAAAAACTAATTTTGCTTTTATTTTGAAATTTCATTATTTATTTATTTTTACAAATATAGAAATCAGCATTTAAATATATCATTTTCATTATTTTTGTAATGGTTTGATGTCAGAATGTTGGAGTAATTTTCTCCTCACAAGAATTAAGATAAAAAAACCTTTTTAAAATTAAAAATATGTCATCATTAAGATTTAAAGCAGTAGAAGAGGCTTTTAAGAAAAAAGCCCTTGCAGTAACTCCTCCTTCCAAGTTTGCCTCAGATTATTACGGTAAATATGTGTTCAACGGTGTTGCTATGGAAAAATATCTTTCAAAAGACACCTTGAAAGCAGTTAAAAATGTCATCAACAAAGGGGCAACTCTTGATTTAGCTGTGGCTAATCAGGTAGCAGTTGGCATGAAACTTTGGGCAACTGAGTTGGGTGCAACTCATTATACACACTGGTTTCAACCATTAACTGATGGTACCGCTGAAAAGCACGATTCCTTTATCGATTATGCAGGAGCTCCGGGTGAATCTATTATTGAAGATTTTTCAGGAAAGTTATTGGCACAACAAGAACCTGATGCATCTTCTTTTCCAAGTGGGGGTATCAGAAGCACCTTCGAAGCACGTGGTTATACAGCATGGGATCCTTCTTCACCTGCATTTGTAGTAGATGATTGCTTGGTTATCCCTACCATCTTTATTTCCTATACAGGTGAATCACTCGACCTAAAAGCTCCTCTTTTAAAGGCATTGAATTCTGTAGATAAAGCGGCAGTTGCTGTTTGTCAGATGTTTGATCCAAATGTCAAGAAAGTATTTGCTTACTTGGGTTGGGAACAAGAATACTTTCTTGTTGATGAAGGCTTGTATGCTACTCGTCCCGACTTATTATTAACAGGACGTACTCTACTCGGACACGAATCTGCGAAAAATCAACAATTGGATGACCATTATTTTGGGGCAGTTCCTAGCCGCGTAGCTGCTTACATGAAAGATATTGAATTTGAAGCATATAAATACGGTATTCCTGCTAAAACTCGCCACAACGAAGTAGCACCAAACCAATTTGAATTGGCTCCTATATTCGGAGAATGCAACTTGGCTGTTGACCAAAACTTATTGATGATGTCCATCATGAAACGTGTTGCTCGTCGTCATGGTTTCCGTTTGCTATTGCACGAAAAGCCATTTGCAGGCATTAACGGTTCAGGAAAACACAACAACTGGTCTCTTGGAACAGATACCGGCGTAGGTTTGTTTACTCCAGGAAAAACTCCGGAAGAAAATCTTTTGTTTGTTACTTTCTTGGTTAACACATTATTAGCTGTTTATAAAAACAATGCTCTATTGAAAGCATCCATTATGACGGCTCAAAATGCTCACCGTCTTGGTGCAAACGAAGCTCCTCCTGCTATTATTTCAGCATTTATCGGAACACAGCTGACTAGTATTTTGGATAAATTAGAAAATAGCACAAGTGAAGAAGCCATTATTATGGATGACAAAAAGAAACTTCACCTAGGTATTGCTCGTATTCCCGAAGTATTTCTCGATAACACTGACCGTAACCGTACTTCTCCATTTGCTTTCACCGGAAACCGTTTCGAATTCCGTGCAGTAGGTTCATCAGCTAACTGTTCGTCTGCTATGGCAGCATTGAATACAGCTGTTGCAGCTCAATTGACAGAATTTAAGGCAGAAGTTGATGCAAAAATGGCGAAAGGATTAAGCAAAGAAAAAGCTATCTTTGATGTTATAAAATCATACATTAAAGCATCTAAAGCTATTCGTTTTGACGGCAATGGTTACAGCGAAGAATGGAAAGCAGAAGCCGCAAAACGTGGGTTAAATTGCGAAACCAGTGTTCCTGAAATATTTAAATCATACACAACAGCTGAAAGCATCAAATTATTTACCTCAATGGGCGTAATGACCGAAAAAGAATTACACGCTCGTAACGAAGTAAAATGGGAAACATATACCAAGAAGATTCAGATTGAAGGACGTGTATTGGGCGATTTAGCAATCAATCATATCATTCCGATTGCAACTCGTTACCAAAGTTTCTTGTTAGATAATGTTTCGAAAATCAATAATGTATTTTCCGGAGAAAAAGCTCAAAAATTAGGCAAGTTGGATGCTGAGTTGATTGTTGAAATCGGCGAACATATTGCTAACATAAAAAAGGCTGTTGATGAATTGGTTGACACTCGTCGCAAGGCAAATAAAATTGAAGACGAATACGAAAAAGCATTGGCATACCACGATAAAGTATTACCTTATTTCGATATTATCCGTTCGAATGCAGATGCATTAGAATTAATCGTTGATGACGAGATGTGGACATTACCTAAATACAGAGAATTACTCTTTATCAGATAAGTTAGACATTTTATATACATATCTTTTTAACTTAATAGTGGGAAACTTTTCAAAAAGAGTGTTCCCACTATTCTGCACAATAAAACCAAGGTTTTGAAAGGCATTTTAATAAAACATCTTTCAAAAACAAAAAAAAATTTTTATGAATTCAAACCCATTACAAATTGATGAATACGAACAGCAGTCGCTGTATTCATTTAACAATGAGCACGATGCTTGCGGTGTAGGTCTGGTATTAAACCTTTATGGCGAGAAATCGCACGAAATAGTAGAAAAAGGTTTACAAGTCCTAGAAAACATGGTTCACCGTGGAGCCGAAAGTGCGGACAACAAGACAGGTGATGGTGCGGGAATTTTAGTTCAAATTCCGCACGAGTTTATTTTACTACAAGGCATTCCCGTTCCTGCCAAAGGGAAATACGGTACAGGTCTTGTTTTTCTTCCAAAAGAAAAACATAAAGCAGAGTTGTGCCTCGACGTCATTAAAGAAAACGTCGAAAAAGAAGGTCTTAATTTATTGGCTATTCGTGATGTTCCAGTCAATAGCAATATTTTGGGAGAAATATCCGCATCCAACGAACCACAAATAAAGCAGATTTTTGTAACAGGAAGTTCCAACCAACAAGAATTGGAGTTGAAACTATATGTAGTTCGCAAAAAAATAGAAAAATCGATTTATCAATCGAATATAGCAAAAGAACGCAATTTTTATATTGTAAGTCTTTCGACCAAACAAATGGTTTATAAAGGGATGCTCACTTCGCTACAATTACGGGATTATTATCCCGATTTGTGCAACGAAAATTTCACTAGCGGAATTTCCCTTGTACACTCACGTTTTAGCACAAACACCTTCCCTACTTGGGATTTGGCACAACCTTTTCGTATGTTGGGACATAACGGTGAGATTAATACCATTCGTGGTAATCGACAATGGATGGAATCACGCGAAAGTGTTTTAAAATCAGCTCAATTGGGCAATTTACAAGATTTGTATCCAATTGTTCAACCGGGCATGAGTGATAGTGCATCTTTGGATAATGTACTCGAATTTTTAGTAATGTCGGGCAAGAGTCTTCCTCATGCTATGGCAATGCTTGTTCCTGAAAGTTGGAATAAGAAAAATCCTATTTCCGACGATTTACGTGCTTTCTACGAATATCATAGTACTTTTATGGAACCGTGGGATGGACCTGCCACATTATTATTCAGCGATGGACGATATGCAGGTGGTATGCTCGACCGTAACGGCCTGCGTCCTGCTCGTTATCTAATAACACACGATAATTTGATGGTTATTGCATCTGAAACGGGAACTATTGAATTTGAACCTGAACGTATCAAAGAAAAAGGACGTTTGAAGCCCGGTAAAATGCTCATGGTTGATACTGAACTTGGTCAAATTTATTATGATAACGAACTAAAAGAAAATTTGGCAAAAGCCTTTCCTTATCGCGAATGGTTGAACAGAAATTGTATTAACTTGGATGATATTTCATCAGGAAGAACAACCAAAAACGAATTGAATGACTATCAAAGACTGCTGCACACTTTCGGATATTCAAAAGAGGATGTAGAAAAACTAATTCTCCCTATGGCAACCGGAGGAGCAGAGCCTATTTCGTCAATGGGCAACGATGTTACATTATCTGTTTTTTCAGACAAACCTCAACGTTTGTTTAACTATTTTCGTCAACAGTTTGCACAGGTAACGAATCCCCCTATTGACCCGATTCGTGAAGAATTGGTAATGTCTTTAACGGGATATATTGGTTCTCTACACCAAAATTTATTAGAAGCAGCTCCTGAAATTTGTAAAATGGTAAAATTGAAAAGTCCCGTTCTTACAAATACGCAATTTGATATTTTAAGCAATTTACAATATAAAGGTTTCTCTACCATATCATTACCCATGCTTTTTGATCCAAAAACAGGAGCAAAAGGTCTTGAAAAAGCCATTGATGAACTTTGTATTTCTGTAGAAAAAGCAGTAGACGATGGTAAAAATTATATTGTCTTAAGCGACCGTGGTGTGGATGCTAACCATGCTCCAATTCCTTCATTATTAGCGGTTTCTGCCGTACATCTTTATCTTATTCAAAAAAGAAAAAGAATGCAAATAGACATTGTGGTTGAATCAGCTGAACCACGTGAGGTAATGCATTTTGCTTTATTATTTGGATTTGGAGCCAATGCTGTAAATCCATATATGATTTTTGCTCTTATTAACGATCGTATTAAATCGGGTGAGATTCAAATGGATTTGGAAACGGCAAAAAAGAACTATATTAAAGCCGTAAACAAGGGACTTTTGAAAGTACTCTCCAAAATGGGCAATTCCACCTTGCGTAGTTATCGTGGTGCACATATTTTTGAGGCAATCGGTATTTCTTCCAAATTCTTGGATCGCTATTTCAAAGGCATTTCGTGTGCTATTGAAGGCATTGATATTGAGGATGTTGCTAATGAAGTACTCAAACCTCATACTGAATCATTCTTTCCTGAAGAAGGGGATGATATATCAACACTAAAAAATCTTGGACAATATGCTTATCGTCGCGATGGGGAAAATCATGCATGGAATCCCGAAACAATCGCTCGTTTGCAAATTGCGACCAAAACGAATAGCTATGAAAAGTTTAAAGAATATACAAAAATAGTGGACGAAAAGCCTGCCCCTATCTTTATTCGAGACTTAATGGATTACAAACGTAACCCTATTGATATTAGCGAAGTAGAACCTGTGGAAAACATTATGAAACGCTTTGTAACAGGTGCAATGTCATACGGTTCTATCAGTCGTGAAGCCCACGAAGCAATGGCAATGGCAATGAATAAAATCGGTGGTCGAAGCAACACCGGTGAAGGTGGCGAAGATTCTGAACGTTATAAAAAACGCGAAGACGGTTTGAGCACTCGTAGTGCCATCAAGCAAGTTGCTTCCGGACGTTTTGGTGTAACTGCCGAATATTTGGTAAATGCCGATGAAATACAAATTAAGATGGCACAAGGAGCTAAACCCGGCGAAGGTGGACAGCTTCCCGGACATAAAGTAGATAAAATAATTGCTAAAACACGTCATTCCATACCGGGAATTTCATTAATTTCGCCTCCGCCTCATCACGACATTTATTCAATTGAAGATTTAGCTCAACTTATCTTCGATTTGAAAAATGTAAATCCGAAAGCTGTTATCAGTGTAAAACTGGTATCGGAAACAGGAGTTGGAACTATTGCAGCAGGCGTGGCAAAGGCCAAAGCCGACTTGATTCTGATAAGTGGTGCAGAAGGTGGAACAGGTGCAAGTCCTTCAAGCTCTATCAAACATGCGGGACTTCCTGTGGAAATTGGTTTGGCTGAAACACAACAAACACTTGTATTGAATAACCTTAGAGGTCAAATTCGTTTACAAACAGATGGTCAATTGAAAACAGGTCATGATATTGTTATTGCAGCCTTGTTAGGAGCTGAAGAATATGGCTTTGCCACCAGTGCTTTGATTACATTAGGATGTGTAATGATGCGTAAATGCCACTTGAATACCTGTCCTGTTGGTGTTGCTACACAAGATGAAATTCTGCGTAAACATTTCGTTGGCAGATACGAGTACTTAGTAAACTTCTTTAACTTTTTAGCACAAGACGTTCGTGAACACTTGGCTCAAATGGGTTATCGGAGTATGGATGAAATAATTGGACATTCAGAATTACTCGTACGCAAGGACATCAAAGGTAATTCTAAAATAAGTAAAGTTGATTTATCAAGAATCATGTTTGTTCCTTCTGTTGGTAAAAATACAGGACTTCGTCAAATAAAAAAGCAAGACCACAAGTTGGAAAATGTGCTTGATCGCGAATTGATAAAAAAATCACTTCCATCTCTTGACTTACGTATGCCGGTTGAAATTAAAAGTAGAATTAAAAATACCGACAGAACGGTAGGAGCAATGTTATCGGGAGAGATAGCAAAGCGTTATGGAGAAGAAGGTTTGCCAAAAGATACAATCAAGGCTTATTTTAAAGGTTCTGCAGGACAAAGTTTCGGGGCTTTCCTAAGCAAAGGAGTTTATTTTCAATTGGAAGGAGAATCGAACGATTATCTTGGAAAAGGTCTTTCAGGCGGTAAAATTGTTGTTATTGCTCCAAAAGGCAGTACATTTGAACCGGAAAAAAACATTATCGCAGGAAATACCATTCTGTATGGAGCTACTTCCGGTGAAGTATATATCAATGGTGTAGTAGGCGAACGTTTCTGTGTACGTAACTCGGGAGCCATCGCTGTTGTAGAAGGTGCGGGCGACCATTGTTGCGAATACATGACAGGAGGACGCACAGTAGTTCTAGGAAAAACAGGACGAAACTTTGCTGCCGGTATGAGTGGTGGTGTGGCTTATGTTCTCGACGAATCCGGCGATTTCGATTATTATTGTAACATGGAAATGGTCGAACTTTCGTTGATTGAAGATAGCATGGATAACAAAGAATTATACGGATTAATCTCTGATCACTATAAATATACCAATAGTGCTCTTGCAAAACGTATTCTCGACAATTGGAAAGATTATGTGGATAAATTCATTAAAGTCGTTCCAATTGAATACAAAAAAGTATTGCAAGAAGAAAAAATGGAAGCAATTAATAAAAAAATTGCACAAGTAGAAAGAGATTATTAATATCGATTCAATTAAGACTATATTACAATGGGAAATCCAAAAGCATTTATAACAACCCCCCGCAAAGAAGCGGGTTACCGACCCATAAACGAACGCATTTCCGACTTTGGGGAAGTAGAACAAACCTTAAATCGTGAAGACCGCAAACTACAGGCTTCGCGTTGTATGGATTGTGGCATTCCTTTTTGCCACTGGTCTTGTCCGCTAGGCAATAAAATGCCCGAATGGCAGGATTTAGTTTACAAGGGAAAATGGCAAGAAGCCATTGATTTGTTGCATGAAACAAATAACTTTCCTGATTTTACAGGAAGGATTTGTCCTGCACTATGTGAAAAATCGTGCGTATTGGCATTGCAAGAATCCGCTGTAACCATTCGTGAAAACGAATGTGCAGTCACTGAAGTAGGTTTCAATGAAGGACTTATCAAAGCACATGCACCTAAAACACGTACAGGTAAAAAAATAGCGGTTATTGGTTCAGGTCCTGCAGGAATGGCTGCGGCTCAACAATTAAACCGTAAAGGTCATAGCGTCACCCTATTCGAAAAAGAAAATGGATTGGGAGGTTTACTCCGTTACGGAATTCCAAATTTTAAATTGAATAAATACGTTATCGACCGTCGATTGGCTCAATTGGAAGAAGAAGGCATTATTTTTAAGCCGAATACTGAAGTAGGAAAAGATATTTCGGGTAAAGAAATCATGAAAAAATTCGACGCTGTTTGTCTTGCCATCGGTGCGGGACATCCGCGTGATATCAATCCTGAAGGTCGAAATTTGAAAGGAATCCATTTTGCGTTGGAATTCTTAAGTCAACAAAATCAGTTGATCATGGGAGAAGCGGTTCCATCAGAAAGAATCATCAATGCAAAAGACAAACATGTATTGGTTATTGGTGGTGGAGATACAGGTTCCGACTGTGTAGGAACTTCTATTCGTCAGGGGGCTGTAAAAGTAACTCAAATTGAAATTTTACCTCAACCGCCGGCAGGTAAGAATCCTGCAACACCTTGGCCATACTATCCTAACATTTTGAAAACATCTACCTCTCACGAAGAAGGTTGTGACCGTAAATGGTGTTTGAATACGAAAAAATTTATCGGCGAAAAAGGAAAAGTCACAGAAGTATTAGTAGAAGAAGTAGCTTGGGAAAAAGATGAAACAGGACGTTTCACTATGAAACCAACAGGAAAAACAGAAACTATTAAGGCCGACCTGGTTTTCTTGGCATTAGGCTTTGTTCATCCTGTCCACGAAGGTTTATTAACAGAACTGGGCGTTACTTTCGATGGTCGTGGCAACGTGGCAATTGATGCTAATAACAAAAGCAATGTAGCTAAAGTTTTTGCGGCGGGTGATGCTTCTATGGGAGCAAGTCTTGTTGTGCGTGCCATCGCTTCGGGTCGTAAAGTAGCCGAAGATATTCATAAATCATTAATTTAATTTGCTATGTGTGGAATAGTATGTGCATTTGATTTAAAACAGTCGGTCCAGGAATTGAGACCACAAATATTACAAATGTCAAAAAAAATCCGTCATCGCGGACCTGATTGGTCGGGTATTTTTTGCAACAATAAGGCAATTTTGGCACACGAAAGGCTGTCTATTGTTGACCCTGAATCAGGCAAACAACCCCTATTTAGCAAAGATGGCAAGCTCGTTTTAGCTGTAAATGGTGAAATATATAATCATCAAGAAATACGTGACCATTTTGAGGGTAAATATGAGTTTCTCACAAAATCGGACTGTGAAGTAATCTTAGCACTATATCGTGAAAAAGGTCCAAATTTTTTGGAAGATTTAAGCGGTATTTTTGCCTTTGCTCTGTATGATATAGAAAAAGATATTTACTTAATTGGTCGTGATCACATAGGAATTATTCCCCTATACCAAGGTTGGGATAAAAATGGGACTTACTATGTTGCCTCCGAACTAAAAGCACTGGAAGGTCAATGTTCAAAAATAGAAGAATTTTTACCAGGTCAATACTATTACAGTCCCGATGGAAAACCGACTCAATGGTACATACGTGACTGGATGAATTTTGATGGTGTGAAAAATAATGAAAGTAGCATTGATGTACTTCGTCAGGCTCTGGAAGATGCTGTTGAACGGCAGCTAATGAGTGATGTCCCCTATGGCGTATTACTTTCAGGCGGATTGGATTCTTCTATCATTTCAGCTATAGCAAAAAAACATGCTGCTACACGTATCGAATCCGGCAATACCAAAGATGCTTGGTGGCCTCAATTACACTCCTTTGCAGTAGGATTGGATGGCTCTCCGGACTTAATTGCAGCTCGCAAGGTAGCCGAACATATCGGAACGATTCATCACGAAATTCATTTTACCGTACAAGAAGGATTAGATGCTATTCGTGACGTCATTTATCATATCGAAACATACGACGTAACGACCATTCGTGCGAGTACCCCGATGTATTTGTTGGCACGTGTCATCAAATCCATGGGTGTAAAAATGGTATTATCAGGTGAAGGTGCTGATGAAATTTTCGGTGGATACCTTTATTTCCATAAAGCTCCTAATGCAGAAGAATTCCACAAAGAAACGGTTCGGAAAATCGAGAAATTACACTTGTACGACTGCCTACGTGCTAATAAATCATTAGCAGCTTGGGGAGTTGAAGGTCGTGTACCTTTTCTGGACAAGGAATTTATGGACATCGCTATGCGTTTGAATCCGAAAGATAAAATGGCAGGCAACGGAAAAATAGAAAAGCACATTCTACGCAAAGCTTTCGAAGATTATTTGCCCGAAAGTGTAGTTTGGAGACAAAAAGAACAATTTTCTGATGGCGTGGGTTATAGTTGGATTGATACGCTTCGTCAAATTGCCAACGATAGTGTTACTGACGAGCAAATGTCGAATGTAGGCTCTCGTTTTCCTATTCAACCTCCAATGAATAAAGAAGAGTACTATTATCGTTGTATTTATCACGAATTATTTCCTTCTGATTCAGCAGCTATGTGTGTTCCCTCTGTGCCATCAGTGGCTTGTAGTACACCTATTGCGTTGGAATGGGATGAAGCTTTCAAAAAGATGGTTGATCCTTCCGGACGAGCAGTAAAAAATGTCCACGAACAAGGATATAAATAATAACTATTACCTAACAAAGGAAAATATGAGATTTACTAAAATGCATGGAACCGGTAACGATTATGTTTATGTCAATGGTTTTGAAGAAACTATCGGCAACTTATCGGAGGTCGCCATACAAATCAGTGATAGACATAAAGGCATTGGTTCCGACGGATTAGTGGTTATATTGCCTTCGGAAACCTGCGATTTCAGAATGCGGATGTTCAATGCAGACGGTTCTGAGTCGGAAATGTGTGGAAATGCTTCCCGTTGTATCGGTAAATATGTTTACGACAAAGGATTGACAAATAAGACTACAATTACGCTTGAAACACTTGCCGGCATCAAATTACTGAATTTAATTGTAGGTGCCGATAATAAAGTGGAAACCGTTACAGTAGATATGGGCGAACCGATTTTGGAAGGCTTAAATATCCCGACTGTTTTTGATGAACCCTTGGTAATTGATAAGTCTGTGGATTTTGGAAACGGTATCAATTATAATATTACTTGCGTGTCGATGGGAAATCCACATACAGTGATTTTTACTACGAAAATTGAGAAAATCGATTTGCAGAAAGTAGGTCCTTTCATCGAGAATGCCTCAATATTTCCACGCCGTACCAATACCGAATTTATTGAACTTGTGTCGAAAAATTACATCAAAATGCGAGTTTGGGAACGTGGCTCAGGTGAAACAATGGCCTGTGGAACAGGGGCTTGTGCCTCCGTTGTAGCCGGAGTACTTAATGGATATATTGCCCGTAAAACAACAGTTGAACTACTTGGCGGAACTCTTACTATTGAATGGAAGGAAGAAGATAACCATGTATATCTAACCGGCAATGCAATTACTGTTTTCGAAGGGAAGATTGATTTATTAATTTAAAAATTTTTATTAATGGTTTATATAAACGAAAATTTCATAAAAATACCCGCAACCTATCTTTTTTCTGAAATAGCAAAACGTATCACACAGCATAAAGCTGAAAATCCTGATGCAAATGTGATTCGTATGGGTATAGGTGATGTTACACTCCCCTTACCTGATGCGTGTGTTAATGCTATGGTGCAAGCCGCCGAAGAACAACGACACAGTGAGACTTTTCGAGGATATGGTCCCGAACAAGGATACGATTTTTTGCGTAATGCTATTGTAAGCAATGACTTTAAAGCACGAGGAATTGAGATTCAACCGGACGAAATATTTGTGAGCGATGGTGCTAAAAGTGACACAGGAAATATTGGTGATATTTTAGGTATTCAAAACCGAGTAGCTATAACCGACCCGAGCTATCCAGTATACGTCGATACCAATGCCATGGCAGGTCGCGTGGGAGAACCTTGTACCAATGGTCAATGGTCAAATTTGATATATTTACCTTGTAACGAGTCTAACAATTTCACCCCTGAACTACCGAAAGAAAAGGTGGACATCATTTATTTGTGTTACCCCAACAATCCAACTGGAACAACACTAACGACAGAACAATTGACAGTTTGGGTGAATTATGCACTAAAGAATCAGAGCATTATCTTGTTTGATGCTGCTTATGAAGCTTATATCAGCGAAAAAAACGTTCCTCATAGCATTTACGAAATAGCAGGAGCAAAAGAAGTTGCTATTGAATTTCGCAGTTACTCGAAAACAGCAGGCTTCACCGGTACACGTTGTGGTTATACCGTAGTACCTAAAACCTTAATGGCATTTTCAGAAAACGGCGACAAAATAAGCCTGAATAAACTTTGGCTCAGGCGCCAATGTACCAAGTTCAATGGCACATCGTATGCGGTACAACGGGCAGCGGAAGCTACTTATAGTCCTGAAGGGAAAAAACAAGTACGTGCCCTTGTTGATTACTATATGGAAAACGCACGTATCATTCGTGAAGGATTACAATCTATAGGCTTAACGGTTTTTGGTGGTGTAAATGCACCGTACATTTGGGCTCAAACGCCTTCTAAAATGGGTAGTTGGGAATATTTCGATTACCTTTTGAAAGAAAAAAACATTGTATGTACACCAGGTGTAGGTTTTGGACCGGCAGGTGAAGGTTACGTTCGTTTTTCCGCCTTTGGCAACAAAGAACAAATCATTGCTGCCATGAAAAGAATAAAAGGGTAAAAACAACAAATAGAATAATAAATAGTAAGCCCTCTCGTTTTATACGAGAGGGCTTACTATTTTTAAAAAGGTATTCTTATTGACAGAAATCTATCAATACTCCTTTAGTTTATTCGAATAAGTATCACCAAAATGTATAATACTTTACCCAATATAACAACCCTCTTTTACATTGCCATTCATCTGAAATATTGAAAATAAAATCACAAAGCTGCTATAAATTTCTTTAAAGTATTTGCCGAATGGGCAAATAATTCTTGTTCTTCTTTCGACAAATCAAGCCTTACATACTGTCCAACCCCTGTTCTATTTACGATAGATGGAATACTGATACAAACATCACTTATGCCATAATAGTCAGAAATTAAGGTTGAAACCGGCAAAATAGAATTTTCATTTCTGACAATAGCTTGAGCTATTTTTACCAACGATAAGGCTATTGAGTAGTTAGTAGCACCTTTTAGCTTTATAATTTTATATGCTGAATTTTTCACCTTTTCAAATATTTCTGATAGTTCATTTTTTGCATTTCCCAGTTTGGCATATTCCGCACAATAAGTTTCAATATCCATACCTCCGATAGTTGCATTACTCCATACCGGAAGTTCAGTATCACCATGTTCACCGATAATATAAGCGTGTATATTACTAGTATCCACTTTAGCATAATCACCTATCATATATTTCAGTCTTGCGGTATCCAACACAGTTCCCGAGCCAATGACTCTATTTGAAGGAAAACCTGACAATTTTAAAGTTACGTAAGTTAGAATATCTACAGGATTAGTAACGACTAACAAAATACCGTCCTTGTTATATTTTGTAATAGCCGGCACAATTTCTTTGAATATTGCCACATTTTTATTTACCAAATCAGTTCTTGTTTCATCGGGTTTTTGATTGGCACCGGCAGTAATAACAACGATATCGGCATTTTCACAGCCATCAAATCCCGCCGGATAAATTTTGGTAGGGTGAACAAAGCTTAAACCATGATTCAAATCCATACATTCGCCCATGACCAATGATTCATTTCTATCAATTAAGACAATTTCCCGAGCTAAGCCACTAATCATAAGAGAAAACGCAAATGTACTGCCTACATTACCGGCACCTACTATTGCAATTTTGGGTTTTAATGAGTCCATAATTATCGTTTAATATGAATGAATATGTATAAAATTGAGGTTTACTTTTATTGTATAATTACAACTCTTTAAAGTTAGAGATTTATTTTGTTTAGCAAACAATATTTACCAATAGAAATAGACAAAAAAAATCCAAACCGAATTGGTTTGGATTTTTTAATACGAAAAGACTTTATTACTCAGCAACTACTTCTAAGGTAATTTCAGAGCTTATTTCTTTATGAAGTTTCAGGGACACCTTGTAAGTACCTACCTCTTTCATAACATCCTTGATAGCAATAATACGTTTGTCAACAACAATACCTTGTTTTTCCAATGCTTCGGCAATCTGAATAGTTGTTACTGAACCAAATATTTTTCCGGTTGAACTTGCTTTAACACCTAAAGTAAGAGTTAAGCCTTCTAATTTTGCAGCTAATTCTTCTGCTTGAACTTTCAACTGAGCCAATTTGTGAGCTCTTTGTTTCAAGTTTTCAGCAAGAACCTTTTTCGCTGAAGAAGTAGCTAGAATAGCTTTTCCGGTAGGGATTAGAAAATTACGACCATAACCGTCTTTTACTGTTATGATATCATCTTTGTATCCTAAATTGATAACGTTTTCTTTTAATATAATTTCCATATCTGTTTTTCCTCCTTTATTATTTCATCATATCAGTTACGTATGGAAGCAAAGCCAAGTGACGAGCTCTTTTTACAGCCTGAGCTACCTGACGTTGAAACTTCAACGAAGTACCGGTAAGTCGGCGAGGTAGAATTTTACCTTGCTCGTTCAAGAATTTTTTCAAAAATTCAGGGTCTTTGTAGTCGATATAACGAATACCGCTCTTTTTGAAACGGCAATATTTTTTCTTTTTATTATCTACTGATGGAGGAGTAAGATATCTTATTTCTGATTGATTTTGTGCCATTGTTTAGTTCTCCTTTACTTCTTTAGATGATTTAATCTTTCTTCTTTTTTCTGCATACTCAATAGCATATTTTTCCATTTTTATGGTTAAAAAACGGATAACACGCTCGTCACGACGAAATTGGATTTCCAACTTGTCGATAGTAGAGGGTTCTGCTTTAAACTCAAGCAACTGATAAAATCCGGTAGATTTCTTTTCAATTGGGTAAGCTAACTTGCGTAAGCCCCAATTTTCGTGGTTCAAGATCTCAGCACCTTCGTTAGTGAGGGTTGTCTTGAACTTTTCTACCGCTTCCTTCATCTGAATATCAGACAAAACGGGAGTCAAAATGAAAACGGCTTCGTAATGATTCATAAATTTTTACTGTTAAATTATTAATAAATTTTAAGCGGGACAAAGGTAGTGTTTTTTTACATTTGGGCAAACAAATAAAGAAAGTTTTTATATCTTTGCGATTCAAACACAGAAGGATATGGCACTAACCGTAGGAGAAAAAATTCCGGCAATTCTTGGCACAGATGAAAACGAGGAAGAAATTAGATTGTCTGATTACAAAGGTAAAAAAATCATATTGTACTTCTACCCAAAAGATAATACTTCGGGGTGCACTGCTCAAGCTTGCAGTTTGCGTGACGATTATTCCACTCTTCGAAAATTAGGATATGAAGTAATTGGCGTTAGTATTGATAATGCCAAATCTCATCAAAAATTCATTGAAAAGAACCAACTTCCTTTCCGCTTAATTGCCGACTCAGAAAAACTATTAGTAGAAAAGTTTGGCGTATGGGGTGAAAAATCTCTGTATGGTAAAAAATATATGGGAACGTTTCGCACCACTTTCATTACCGACGAAAACGGAATTATTACACATATCATTGACTCTAAAACGGTCAGAACAAAGGAACACGCTCAACAAATTTTAAAAATCGTTCAATAATCTGTATATAAACGCATGATTTTATTCTTTGAAACATCAGAAAACACAATTATTGCCGTTCAAAAGTCAACTGAACTTAACGAACAGGATAGTAATAAACTCATTTGGCTTTTCGGCAATGCTCGTTTGCTTTCCGAAAAAGAAATAAAACAAAATTTTATAGGACCTCGCCGTGAAATGATCACTCCATGGAGTACCAATGCGGTAGAAATTACCCAAAATATGGGCATCAAAGGAATTACAAGAATTGAAGAATTTTTCAAAACTGTAACAGATGAAAGTTCTTTTGATCCGATGCTTCAACGCAAATATACACTCCTTTGTCAAACGATGTTTGATATCGACAAACAACCCGAGCCCATTATTTTTATCCAAGATATTGCTACTTACAACGCAAAAGAAGGTCTCGCCCTCAATACCGACGAAATTACTTACCTAAATACGGTTAGTGAAAATATCGGACGAAAATTGACTGATAGTGAAGTCTTCGGATTTTCCCAAGTAAATTCGGAGCATTGCCGTCACAAAATATTTGGGGGACAATTTATCATTGACGGAGAAGAAAAGGAATCTTCTCTTTTCAAATTGATAAAAAAGACTTCTGAGTACAACCCAAACCAATTAGTTTCCGCATACAAAGATAATGTTGCCTTTAACGAAGGTCCTGTCATAGAACAATTTGCACCAAAAAGCGGAGACAAACCCGACTTTTTTGAAGTAAAAGAATTCAAGTCTGTTTTATCACTTAAAGCAGAAACACATAATTTTCCAACAACTGTAGAACCTTTCAACGGTGCAGCGACCGGAACAGGTGGGGAAATACGAGACAGACTCGGGGGGGGTAAAGCAAGTCTTCCTATTGCGGGAACAGCTGTTTATATGACATCCTACCCTCGTACGGAAAAAAATCGTTCATGGGAAGAATCAATTAAAGAACGCAATTGGTTGTACCAAACTCCTGAACAAATCTTAATTAAAGCATCAAACGGAGCTTCTGATTTTGGTAACAAATTCGGACAACCGCTTATCTGCGGTTCATTATTAACTTTTGAACACGAAGAAAACGAGAAAAAATACGGTTTCGACAAAGTAATCATGTTGGCGGGAGGTGTTGGTTTCGGTAGTATGAGAGATGCCCTAAAAGGTGAAGCTCAACCCGGAGAAAAGGTTGTGGTAATGGGAGGAGACAATTACCGCATCGGAATGGGTGGCGGTGCTGTTTCTTCTGTAAACACAGGACAATACAACAATGCCATTGAGTTGAATGCCGTACAACGTGCCAACCCTGAAATGCAAAAACGTGTGGCAAATGTTATCCGAACATTGTCCGAGAGCAACGAAAATCCTATTGTATCAATACACGACCATGGTGCAGGTGGTCATTTGAATTGCCTTTCGGAATTGGTTGAAACCACGGGAGGAAAAATTGACATGAGCAAACTTCCTATTGGAGACACAACCCTTTCTGCAAAAGAAATTATCGGAAACGAAAGTCAAGAAAGAATGGGATTTCTCATTGAGGAAAAAGATATTGCACTGGTTGAGAAAATTGCACAACGTGAGCGTGCTCCCATGTACGTGGTTGGTGAAACTACCGGAGATATGCAATTTGTCTTTGAACAAGCCAATGGAGAAAAACCTATCGACTTGCGTTTGGATTATATGATAGGCAATCCTCCTCGTACTATTATTACAGACAATACCGTTATCAATGAATATAGTAATCCGGAAATAAGTGAAGCTGAAATTCAAACGTACGTAAAAAATGTACTTCGAATGGAAGCTGTTGCTTGTAAGGATTGGTTAACAAATAAAGTAGACCGTTCGGTTACTGGCAAGGTTGCCAAACAACAATGTGCGGGAGAAATCCAATTGCCATTGAATGATTTGGGTGTTGTTGCGTTAGATTATCAAGGTGCTGCTGGTATTGCCACGTCCATCGGACATGCACCTTTGGCTGCTTTGGCTAATCCTGCCGCCGGTTCCGTTTTAGCTATTGCCGAAGCCTTAACCAATATTGTTTGGGCACCTTTGTCAAAAGGATTACAAAGTGTTTCCTTATCAGCAAACTGGATGTGGCCTTGCAAAAATGTAGGAGAAGACGCTCGTTTGTACAAAGCAGTAGAAGCTTGTAGCGATTTTGCTTGCTCATTGGGAATTAATATTCCTACCGGGAAAGATAGTTTGTCCATGACTCAAAAATATGGTAACGAAAAAGTACTTTCTCCGGGAACCGTTATCATCTCAGCAGGAGCAGAAGTTTCTGATGTTAAAAAGGTCATTAGTCCTGTATTGGTAAACGACATTGACACATCCATTTATTACATCGATTTTTCCTTCCATAAAATGGAATTGGGCGGTTCGGTATTATACCAAACCTTGAATAAAGTTGGGAAAACAACCCCGAACGTAGAAGATCCTGAGTATTTTGCAACAGCTTTTGAGACTATTCAAGAATTAATTAACAAAGGCTTCATTCTTGCAGGACATGATATTTCGGAAGGTGGTATGATTACCGCTCTACTGGAAATGTGTTTTGGAAACAAAAAAGGCGGTTTGGATGTAAACTATGAGGATATTGCAACATCAAATATATTGGAAATTCTATTTGCCGAAAACCCCGGAGTTCTGATTCAGGTAAAGAAGAATTCTGCTGTTGAAAAAATATTGACAAACAACGGAATCGGATTTGCAAAAATTGCCAAACCAAGCGAAAAAAGAATACTCAACATACGCAAGAACAAAAGATTATACGTGTTTGACATAGATGATTTGAGAGATATTTGGTTCAAAACATCTTATCTGTTAGATAGAAAACAAAGTGGTGAAGTTTGTGCCAAAGAACGTTTTGAAAACTACAAAAAACAACCGTTGGATATCGAGTTTACCAAATCATTCAGCGGAAAACTTTCGCAATACAACATTCTTCCGATAACCAGAGGAAAAGGTGGCGTAAAAGCTGCTATTATCCGCGAAAAAGGAACGAACGGCGAAAGAGAAATGGCCTACGCACTTTTCTTAGCCGGTTTTGATGTAAAAGATGTACACATGACCGATTTGGCATCGGGTAAAGAAACGCTGGAAGATGTCAATATGATTGTATTCTGCGGCGGATTCTCTA
>DAIMYQ010000023.1:23201-24961 GCA_036734385.1 Paludibacteraceae bacterium
GGTAAAGAAACGCTGGAAGATGTCAATATGATTGTATTCTGCGGCGGATTCTCTAACTCAGACGTACTTGGTTCAGCCAAAGGTTGGGCTGGTGGATTCTTGTATAATGAAAAGGCAAAAAAAGCACTTGATAACTTCTACAAACGAACAGACACCTTGAGTTTAGGCATTTGTAACGGTTGCCAATTGATGATTGAGCTTAACCTCATCAACCCCGAACATGACCAACGTGCAAAAATGTTGCATAATAATTCACACAAATTTGAATCAAACTTTGTAGGAGTAACTATTCCGGAAAATGAATCCGTATTATTCAAATCTCTTTCAGGCAGCAAACTCGGCATTTGGGTTGCCCACGGAGAAGGAAAGTTCCAGTTACCAAAAGGTGAAAAAAATTACAATATTGTAGCAAAATACACCTATGCCGACTATCCTGCCAACCCAAATGGATCAGACTTTAGCGTAGCCGGTATTTGTTCCGCAGATGGGAGACATTTGGCAATGATGCCTCACTTGGAACGTGCTATTTTCCCTTGGCAATGGGCTTATTATCCTGTTAACAGAAAAGAACAAGACCAAGTAACTCCTTGGATAGAAGCATTTGTGAATGCTAAAAAGTGGATTCTTTCGCACAAATAACAGCTAAAAACATTTACTTTGCAGATAGTAATGTGCTCATCATTACTATCTGTTTTTATTTATATCAATTAGCATATACGCATTAATGAGAAATTCTTACTTGGAACTATTTTCAACTTTCTTCAAAATTGGAACTTTCACTTTTGGAGGAGGATATGCCATGCTTCCTGTCATAGAAAGAGAAGTAGTAGCAAAAAAAAATTGGCTCACAGAAGAAGAATTTACAGAAATGTTAGCCGTAGTACAAACATCACCCGGTCCGGTTTCCGTTAATAGCTCCGTTTTTATCGGATACAAGAAAGCGGGATGGAAAGGTAGTTTGACGGCTGCATTGGGTACTATTCTCCCCTCTTTTATCATCATTCTGTTGATAGCTATGGTCTTTTCGGAAATCAAAGACAATGCTACCATCGAAAAAGTCTTTAAAGGAATCCGTCCGGCAGTAGTCGCCCTAATAGCGGCTCCTGTTGTTCGTATGATAAAATCGTCAAAACTCACATGGAAAATGGCTTACATTCCCATTTTGGCAGTAATAGTCATTTGGTATTTCAACATTTCTCCGATTTATGTTATTCTAGGAGCCGGGATATGGGGAATCATATACAACCTTTTCACCCAAGGCAAACATAAAAGCATAAAATAATGATATTGTTGTACTTGAACCTTTTTTGGAGTTTTTTTAAAATCGGACTTTTCGGTTTTGGAGGAGGGTACGCGATCGTTTCGCTTATTCAACACGAAGTAGTGGACATACAAGGTTGGCTGACAATGGCAGACTTTACCAATATCATGGCTATCTCGCAAATCACACCGGGACCCATTGCCATTAACTGTGCCACATACGTAGGATATTCGGCGACTCAATCCGTTTTGGGTTCTGCCATAGCCACTATTGCGGTATCGTTACCTTCGTTCTTTATTATGTTTGCTATCAGCAAATTTATCATTGCGTTCAGAAACAATAAATATGTGGAGTATATCTTTTGGGGACTAAAACCTGCCGTTATCGGATTAATTGCCTCAGCGGCATTATTACTTACCAATACGGAAAATTTTATTGATTACTTCAGTTATATCATTTTTGGCGTAGTATTTATTGCCGGATTACTCAAAGCCAACCC
>DAIMYQ010000024.1:0-14997 GCA_036734385.1 Paludibacteraceae bacterium
GAAAAATTAACCATCTTATCTTTCTTGGCACATTTTAACACATAGTTAAATAATTCTTCTTCATCTATATCAACTTCTTCAACTACATCTTCATCCAAATATCCCTTCGAATCATAAAAATCGTAGATAACATCTAGTAAATACTGAATATCATCATCATCAAATACAGTTTTTAGATTGTCGGGCAAATAGTTCAAAATAAAGGAGATTGCAGCATCATCGTCAAACTCCAACAATTCTTCTTCAGCCATAATTTTAAGTTTAGATTTTAAACATATGGTAAAGATACAAATCAATTTTTAACAACCAATGAGTTTTAAATAATTTTATAAAAAGAGACGGATAATGAATTTATTAATAACTTTGCACTTTCATTAATAAAAACGCATACAGTATGTCTGTTCATAATGATGATTCACGAAAAGTAACGACCCACCGCTTGATGGAAATGAAATCTCGAGGGGAGAAAATTACTATGATTACAGCCTATGATTACTCCATGGCAAGTATTGTTGATCAATCTAATATGGATGTTATTTTGGTAGGAGATTCCGCATCAAACGTTATCTGTGGTAATGTAACGACCTTGCCAATCACCCTAAACGAAATGATTTTCATGGCAAAGTCAGTAACTAAAGCTGTGAAAAGAGCCCTAGTTGTAGTGGATATGCCATTTGGCACCTACCAAGGCAATTCATTGGAGGCTGTAGCATCTGCCATCCGAATCATGAAAGAAACGGGTGCCGACTGCTTAAAAATAGAAGGTGGAGAAGAAATTATTGAGTCGGTAAATCGCATTCTTTCTGCAGGGATTCCTATTATGGGACACCTTGGTTTAATGCCTCAATCAATTAATAAGTATGGCACATATACGGTAAGAGCGAAAGATGATGATGAAGCAACTAAATTGATTAAAGACGCACTTTTGTTGGAAGAAGCCGGATGTTTCGCTATAGTATTGGAGAAAATACCGGCGGAACTTGCCGGAAAAGTGGCAAAAAAATTGCATATACCGATTATTGGAATTGGAGCCGGTGGTTATGTTGACGGGCAAGTATTAGTCATGCATGATATGCTGGGAATAAGTCAGGGATTTTCACCACGTTTTCTCCGTCGATATGCAAACTTGAATGATATTATGTCTAATGCATTTAAGCAATACATAGAGGACGTGAAAAGTGGCGATTTTCCTAACGAAAGCGAACAATATTAACCATAAAAAAGGTTGCATAGTCGAATGCAACCTTTTTTTATCATTATTCTTATCAAACTATACTGCTTTAAAACTCATATCTAGGCTTTTGACTGAATGAGTAAGTGCTCCAATGGAAATATAGTCGACACCGCATTCCGCATAGGTACGTAACGTATCAAATGTTATCCCGCCTGAAGATTCGGTTTCATACCTTCCATTAATAATTTCGACTGCTTTTTTCGTGTTTTCAGGAGTAAAATTATCCAACATAATGCGGTCTACTCCACCTAATTTGAGTACCCTGCCCAATTCTTCAAAATTGCGTACTTCAATCTCTATTTTCAAAGATTTGCCCTTTTCTTTGCAATATTTTTGTGCAGAAAGAATCGCATTTTCTATACCGCCCGCAAAATCGACATGATTATCTTTTAACAAAATCATATCAAAAAGACCAATACGATGATTTTCGCCCCCACCCAATTTTACAGCTTGTTTTTCCAACAAACGAAGTCCGGGAGTAGTTTTTCTAGTATCTAAAACTTTCGTTTTCAATCCTTCGAGTTGCTTCACGTATTTTCGAGTAACAGTAGCCACGCCACTCATACGTTGCATAATATTAAGCATCAATCGTTCTGTTTGCAGTAAAGAAAGAATTTTACCCTCCACTTCAAATGCCACATCACCGACATTTACTTCAGAACCGTCTTTTATAAAAACTGTCATTTTTAAACTAGGATCAAATGCATTGAAAATTTCGCGTGCTACTTCAACACCTGCAAGCACACCTTTTTCTTTTATAATCAAGCGGGATTTACCAACGGCAAACTCCGGAATACAAGATAAGGATGTATGATCTCCATCTCCAATATCTTCTAAAAACCAATATTGGATTAGTTCTTTATACGTTTTATTCATTTGTTTGATCTATTCTAAGTTGGCATATTAATGATCTACTATCAACCTTTTTAATCAATAAATACACCCTGAATTTTTTATTATTTGAAGAAGTAAAGCTTCCTATTACAAAACTTGAACTTTCTTTTATTCCTTTATGAGATACATTGAAAGAGAGTGCAGGATTTCCAGAAAAAAAAGATTGCAAAATGGATGCTCCCTGTGTTTTGGTATAAATACCGACTTTATCACCTACAATCGAAAACTCAACTTTATCGTTTAAATAATATGCAATCGCACTAGCATTACCCTTCTGAAAAGCATCTGAAACCTCATTTATCATATTAAGTTGGGCACTTGACGTAAAAAAAGGTACCACAAAAAACATGGTTAAAACAAGATATTTCAGATTCTTTTTTTTCATTTCGACCAATCCAGCGAAATTGTTTAAAATTTTTCAGATATTTGTGCAAACATAAAGAAAAAAAATGAAAATAGCACTACTTGTTGTTGGAAAAACCACTGACAATCATCTTCAAAATTGCATTGCAGAATACTTCAAAAGGCTAACGCATTATATTCCGTTCGAGATACAAATAATACCCGAATTAAAAAACACAAAGGGTCTATCATGCGAAGTTCAAAGAGAAAAAGAAGGCGAATTAATACTGAAAAGTCTTGCTGACGCTAATGAAGTTATCTTATTAGATGAAAAGGGAACTCAATTCACTTCTTTGGAGTTTTCTCAGCAAATAGAGAAACAATTAGGTAGTGGAAAGAAAAAAATTGTTTTTGTGATAGGAGGTCCATATGGATTTTCAAAAGATGTTTATAAAACAGCCAATAGTAAAATTTCACTGTCTAAAATGACTTTTTCGCATCAAATGATTCGCCTTATTTTTGTAGAACAACTTTATCGGGCTATGACCATTTTAAAAAACGAACCCTATCATCACGAATAATCAACGATACAGCTTATATTTCTGAATAAAGTCAAACACAAGAGCATCAACCATAGATTCAAAGTTTTTGCCTTGTCGGATATTTTCTCTTACCTCCGTAGAAGAAAATTTGAATAGCGGTGCTCCTTCCATAAAAATCATTTGAGGATAATCCTTTCGCTCCTTACTTATGTCTGAAAATTGCCGTGGATAAACGATAATCGAATACCTTTTCAAAATTTCAAGATAATTTTTCCATTTATTAAACGTCGGGACATTGTCACTTCCAATTATCAATGTAAAGTCACTACTGGGGTAATTTTTGGACAGGTAGGTCAATGTATCAATAGTATACGATGGTTTGCTTAAATGAAACTCCACATCACAAATCTTCATATTGGGGACATCTGCAACAGCCATGCGAACCATTGCCAACCGCATATCATCACACAATAATTTTTCTGTTTGTTTTAGAGGATTTTGAGGAGAAACGACGAACCAAATTTCATCCAACGAGGTACAGTGCAAGAGATATTTTGCCAATTCAACATGTCCGACGTGTATGGGATTAAAAGAACCAAAATACAATCCTACTTTCATGATTTTTTTGATAAAAATTCACGAATAACCGTTTCTGCTTCTTTTCGAGCCCTTTCCAAATCGTCGTTCACAATTATTGCATCAAATTGAGGAGCAAAAGTCATTTCGTAGGCGGCCTTTTCTACCCTTTTTTGTATCATTTCCGCACAATCCGTAGCTCTATGAAGCAGCCTTTTTTGCAATTCTTCGACACTCGGTGGCTGAATAAACAAAGTGAGGGTTTGTTCCGGATACTGTTTTTTTATGTTTAATCCACCTAACACATCTACATCAAAAACAACATTTCTACCTTGACTGGTAATTCTCTCAATCTCAGTTTTTAAAGTTCCATAAAAGCAGTCTTTATAAACTTCTTCGTACTCCAAAAAATCACCTTGTACTATTCTCCGTTTAAAATCTTCTACCGACAAAAAATAATACGCTACCCCATCTTGCTCCGTTCCGCGAGGCTGTCTTGTGGTTGCCGAAATAGAAAACTCCAAATTGAGACCCGCTTCCAGCAAATACTTCATAATGGTAGTCTTTCCGGAGCCGGATGGTGCCGATAAAACGATTAGTTTACCCTGCATATCAAATTTTTCTTATCGTCTTTTTAATTAAAGCACATTAAGTACTTGTTCTTTTATCTGTTCCAATTCATCCTTCATAAGTACAACAATACGTTGCATTTCACTATGATTGGCCTTTGAACCAAGGGTGTTTATTTCACGACCCATTTCTTGAGCGATGAAACCGAGTTTCTTCCCCGCTGATTTTTCGGTATTCATGGTTTCCACAAAATAGCGTAAATGATTTTTCAATCTTTCCTTTTCTTCATTTACGTCCAACTTTTCAATATAAAAAATCAATTCTTGTTCAAGCCTATTTTTGTCGTAAGTCACTTTATCATCAATTGCTTGTAAATTTTGTTCCAAGCGTTGTTTGATTTTTTCAACTCTTTCGCCTTCATACAAAGATATTTGACCTAAGAGTTTTTCTATATTTTCTATTTTCTTTCCAAAGATAGCTTCAACGGCTTTACCTTCTTGCTGTCTAAAAGTTATAAGGTTATCCAAACATTGAGCAATGGCATTTTTAATCACAATCCATTCTTTTTCTTGCAATTCCTGCGTTTCAGTTTTCATTACATCAGGAAAACGAAACAAAATATCAAACCAATTTGCCGGTTTCTCTATGCCGGTTTTATCTGCAATCTCCGTTATTTGTTGCAAATAATTTTGAAAGGCTACCACATTTATTTTGGTAACAGAATCGCCCACGGAATTGTCCACATACAAAGAAAAATCGACTTTTCCTCTTTCCAATTTCTGTGATATATCATTTCTTATCTCAATATCTTTTTCTCGGTACAAAGAAGAAAGACGAGTAGAAAGGTCTAATTGTTTACTGTTTAAAGATTTAATTTCAACAACAATTTTTTTATTGTCATATTCACAAACGGCCTTACCGTATCCTGTCATCGATTGTATCATATAATTTATATTTATCTTTCACAAAAGTACTTCTTTTAAGAAAAAAAACGTCACATTAGCGACACAAAACAAAGAAAAACATTTTTTATGAACATTTTTTCAATCGAAAAATATAAATTTGCAGTCTACAAATAATATTTTTATGCCGGTTATTTTACACATCGAAACTTCCACCAATGTTTGTTCGGTTACCCTATCTGAAAATGGAAAAATTTTATTTGAAAAAATAGATGTTCAAGGGCAAAATCATAGTAAAGTTTTAGGTATATTTGCAAAAGACATTTTAAACAATGCGAAAAACGACAACAAAACGATAGATGCTATTGCTATCAGTTGTGGTCCGGGTTCTTACACAGGTTTACGCATCGGTGTTTCTTTTGCAAAAGGATTGTGTTATGGTTTAAATGTTCCCCTAATAGCAATTAACACATTAAAGTTGATGGCTTATGGATTCTTGGTCGAAGAAAATCCCGAAAAAGGATCTCTTCTTTGTCCTATGATTGATGCTCGAAGGATGGAAGTTTATTCTGCTTTTTTTAATACAAATTTGGAAGAAATAAGACCCACCTCAGCAGACATTATTGATGAGAGTTCTTATCTTGATCTTTTACAAAAACGAGTTTATTTTTTTGGGAACGGATCAGAAAAATGCAAAACTCAAATTACGCATCCAAATGCTTACTTTGTAAGCGAAAAAACGCCCTTATCAAAATATATGATTTCGCTTGCGGAAAAAGATTTTGAAAAATACAACTTTAAAGATACAGCTTATTTTGAACCCTTTTACCTAAAAGAATTTATTGCTTCAACGCCTAAAAATAAAGTATTTTAGATTCGAAACGAATGCCTTCCCATTTCATCAAAAATAGATTTAGAACAATAACAACGAATGAAATATTACACTGAATACGAGAGAATGATTATGCCCGAATATGGACGCAACATTCAACAAATGGTAAATCACGCACTAACAATCGAAGACAAAGGAGAAAGAACTCGATGTGTACGCACAATAATCAATATTATGGGAAATTTGTTTCCGCATTTGCGTGACGTAAATGACTTCCGCCATAAACTTTGGGATCATTTAGCTATTATGTCTAATTTTCAACTTGATATTGATTATCCATACGAAATTCCTCAAAAGAACATCTTATATACAAAACCGGAACGTGTTGATTACCCCCATTTGGATGTAAAATACCGTCATTACGGAAGGACTCTTCCTTTGATGATTCAGAAAGCTTCTCTGTATAAAGACGGAGAAGAAAAAGACCAGCTTATTTCGTTGCTTGCCAATCACATGAAAAAATGTTTTCTTACATGGAATAAAGAAGTGGTTGACGATAAGAAAATATTTGATGATTTGCGTGAACTTTCCAATGGCGTTCTTAACTTTACAGAAAATTCAGTAAAATTGAAAGAATCGAAAGACATTTTAGCCAATAACAACAAGAGCAGAAACAAACAACGTAACAAACAAAAAAAGTAACGCTATGAGTTCATTTGTTATAGAAGGTGGTCACGAATTAAGAGGTGAAATTATCCCTCAGGGTGCTAAAAATGAGGCCTTACAGGTTATTTGTGCAACACTGCTCTCCAGCGAAAAAATTACCATTAATAACATTCCCAATATTCTTGATGTAAATAACCTTATTGATCTACTTCAAGACATGGGCGTGAAAATTTGCAAATTGGGAGATAATTCTTACAGCTTTGAAGCAAAAGAGATAAACCTTGACTATTTTCAAAGTCAAGATTTTCATTCCAAAAGTTCTTTTTTACGTGGTTCTGTTATGCTTGTAGGTCCTTTGGTTGGTCGTTTTGGTCGTGCCGTTGTTGCTAAACCCGGAGGCGATAAAATTGGTCGACGGAGATTAGATACGCATTTTATTGGCATTCAAAAATTAGGAGCCAATTTTATTTATGAAGCCCAGAATAGGGCTTATCAAATAGAAGGCAAGAATCTTAGGGGGTGTTATATGCTCTTAGATGAAGCTTCTGTAACGGGAACTGCCAACATCATTATGGCAGCTGTTTTAGCAACAGGAACAACCACTATTTACAATGCAGCTTGTGAACCATACATACAACAGCTTTGCAAAATGCTGAACAGTATGGGTGCAAAAATTAGTGGAATTGCTTCTAACTTGCTCACAATAGAAGGAGTATCTGAGTTACACGGATGTGTGCATCAAATATTGCCGGACATGATTGAGATCGGAAGCTTTATCGGCATGGCAGCCATAACAAATTCCGAAATTACTATCAAAAATGTTTCTTATGAAAATTTGGGAATGATTCCTGATAGTTTCCGAAAATTAGGAATTCAATTATTTGTCAAAGACGACGACATTATTATCCCAAAACAAACAAGTTATACCATTGAATCATACATGGACGGTTCTATTATGACCATCGCTGACGCTCCTTGGCCAGGTCTTAGTCCCGACCTTCTAAGCGTAATGTTAGTGGTAGCAACAAAGGCACAAGGAAGCGTTTTGATTCACCAAAAAATGTTTGAAAGCAGATTGTTCTTTGTGGATAAATTAATCGACATGGGAGCTCAAATAATCTTGTGTGACCCTCACCGTGCAACGATTATTGGATTAGGAGAAAGATTTAAATTACGCAGTGCTGTGATGAGTTCACCCGATATTCGTGCTGGTATTGCATTGCTTATAGCTGCTATGGGTGCTGAAGGCACAAGTATTATTCACAACATTGATCAAATAGACAGAGGATACGAAAATATTGATGAACGCATCAATCGTTTAGGAGGGAAAATAACAAGACAAGAATAACTTACCCCAATGTCGAGGAAGCATTCTTGTCCTGAAATATAAATTTTCTAAAACTTTTCTTAGAACCAAGTAGCCGAAGATTTGCTCAACGTAGAAAGAATTGTTTCATAGTTGGGTTCATTGGTGATTTCGCTTATCAGTTCGGTATATTGTACAACACCATTGGGAGAAATAACAACAATAGCACGAGCTAATAACCCTTTCAATGGACCATTTTCTATTAAAATACCATAATCTTTAGAAAATGTTGAACAACGAAAATCTGACAATGGAATCACATTGTCAATTCCCTCAACCGAACAAAACCTTGCATGTGCAAAAGGCAAATCCTTAGTTACGTATAACACAACTGTGTTATGAAGATCTGACACTGTTTTATTGAAGTGCCTTGCAGTAGCCGCACAGACCGAAGTATCCAAGCTCGGATTGATGCTTATAATAACATTTTTGCCTCTAAAATCCGACAATGAAACATCTTTTAAGTCCGTCGATACCAATGTAAAATTTGGAGCAACCGTACCCGGTTTCGGTAAATTACCATTGGTAGTAATTTTTTCTCCTTTAAAGTTAATTATTGCCATACGTTTGAATTTTAGAATTAGGTTGTACTAAGATACACCATTTTTTTGAAAAAAAATATATTTTAGCACGTTATTTTGTTTTATGAAAAATTTATTTTTCTACATAATATTGGTTTTATTCTTCGCTTCTTGCGAATCAGACAACCTTACGTACAATGTACCAGCCGATTTTACACCTTATGTAGAGAAATTTAAATCGGACGCCAAACGTTTTGGTCTAGATTTTGACGACAAGGGTCTCATTATGCGATTTGCTGACTTAGAGGATAATGTTGCGGGACTTTGTTATTACGAAAAAAAGCCTATTGTTATAGAAATTGACAGGGAATATTGGGAAAAATCCGGAAAAGCAAAAAATGAGAAAGATATAAAGGAAGATCTTATTTTTCACGAAATGGGTCATGGCTTTTTACAACGTTTTCATCTTAACAACGTCCTAAATAATGGCGACTGGAAAACTATTATGTGTGGCGGGGAATTACCGAACGACAGAGGTTCGAATATTAATTACAGAGGTTTTAGGAAAGAATACTACATAAAGGAGTTATTTACCAGTACCGATGAAGTGCCCGAATGGAGCACTATAATCCCTGAGTTTTCTTCCGTAAATGAATCTGTCATTTTAAATCAAGATTTTACGGAGAGTTCAAATTGGGTTATTGGCGAAGACGATTCATATAAAAGTGAAATCGCCGATGGAAACTATATTTTCACAACAAAAACGACAAATTCCTACTATGTATTAAATGGACTAGGCATTGATGTTAGTGATGACTTTTATTTTGAAACTCGTTTAAAAATAGAGTATCAGGAAGACGGTACTTTTGGTATGGTTTTTGGAACATATGATGAAGGAGAAAGCTCTACTAATTGTGCCTTGCATTATTACATGGCAAATACGACACAACATGTGTACATAGGAGAAACGGAATGCCTCGGTCCTTTTATCGATTTGTATAAGGAAGAATTTAATGCCGGAGACTTTAACACATTAGCGGTACGAAAACAAGGCAAAATTTTATACTATTACATCAATGGTAAGTTCATTTACCATAATGATGTTGACGATATTGGAATAGAAGGCAACAAGTTTGGATTTAAAGTGCCGGGCAACTGCTCTCTGTACGTTGATTATGTAAAAATAGCATCGTCAGACACAAGCAATACGCGTAAATTTATACCAAGTGTAAGTTCAATAAAACAAGCAAGTGAAATAAACACAACCAAGTGGGTAAAATAAAAAATCGAGGATTCCTATTAGATAGGTTGTTTGGATAGTCCTGCAAATATAAAACGAACAATGTATTCTCTTCGTTCCTTCATTTTAATGGCAACACTTTCTTTCATATAAGGAACTTCCAAGCCATTAAGAGCACTAAGTAATATAAACGCAGCAAAATCAATATTTTCAACCTCAAAAATACCGAGGCTGACTCCTTCTTGAATAATTGTCTTGAGCATTGCAAGCTCCTTTACGTTTACTTTTCTACGAACACGTTCCACCGTCTTTATATCATTGAAAAAGTCTGCACGCAAAGAGCCATTACTCTTGACAATATCTCTAATAGTATCTAAATGGGTATATATGTACTTAACAAGTTTATCCTGAGGAGCCATGTTTTCTTGAGTGACAACTTCCAAAGCATCAACCAATTTTGACATTTCTTGTTCAACGACAGCATAATACAGATCCTCCTTACTTTTAAAATAGATGTATAATGTACGTCTACCTTTTTTTGAAGCCGTAGCTATATCATTCATGGTTGTGTTGGTCACTCCCATTTTAGCGAATAATTGACGCGCTACGTCCAACAAAAGCTGGCGAGTCTTCGGCATCGTTATATTTAAAGAACTGTTTTCAGTCATTGCACAAAATTGGTGTTTTGTGCAAAAATATAACTTATAACAATATGAGTCAAACATTTAGGTGTTTTTTTATATTTTTAAACCAAAAGGATGAAAAATAGCCGACAAACAAAGAAATATTTAATACTTTTGTAACTATGAGTAACATTGTAACAAAAATAGAGAGGTATATAGCTGATAACAAACTACTTTCTAAGCAGACAAAAATAATTGTAGGCGTAAGTGGAGGAGCAGACTCCGTTGCTCTCCTTTTGCTCTTGCAACAATTAGAATACACTTGTGTAGCTGCTCATTGTAATTTTCATTTACGTGGACAAGAATCAAATAGAGACCAAAAGTTTGTCGAAAATCTTTGTGAACAACGACATGTTTACCTAAAAACCATTTCGTTTGACACAAAAAGGTATGCTAGCGAAAAAAAAATATCGATTGAAATGGCGGCTAGAGATTTGCGGTACAATTGGTTTGAAAGTTTGAGAAAAGAATATCAAGCTGAAGCCATTTGTGTTGCTCACCACAAAAATGACTCGATAGAAACGTTCTTAATGAATATCATTCAAGGAACAGGTATTGCCGGTTTAACAGGTATAAAGCCTAAAAATGGATATATAATAAGACCTTTTTTGTGCATCTCACGTTTTGATATTGAAGAATTTCTGCAACAAAAAGGAGTTTCGTTTATTACGGATTCCACAAATAAAGAAAATGAGTTTACACGCAACAAAATTCGAAACATCATCATTCCCGAATTAGAAAAAATAAATCCGAATTTTTCAAAAACAATTACTGAAAACATAGAAAATCTTACCGAAGTAAGTGCTATTTATGAAGATTTTATAGAAAAGAAAAAAAATGAGATCGCCTATGCAAAAGACAATTGCTTTTTTGTCGATTTGCCCAAACTGAGACAAGAAAAACGATATAAAACCATACTATATGAGATTCTGAAACCTTTTGGATTTAAACCACAGCAACTAAATGTAATCGCTAATAATTTGGATTCTATTGCCGGTAAAAAATACTATTCTGAAACACACGAACTTTTGAAAGACAGAGACAATTTGATTATTACAAAAGCAAAGGAACATTTTCCTGATTTTTTTCACATTTCAGAAAAAGATTCTGTTTTAGAAACGCCTATCTTTATGCACATAACAAAATTAAAAAAAGAAAACAATTTCACGATACCAAAAGATACCCATATTGCCTGCTTGGATGGTGACAAGATGACATTCCCTTTAATCCTAACTAAATGGAAAAGGGGCGATTCGTTCTTTCCTCTTGGAATGAAGAATAGCAAAAAAGTAAGCGACTTCTTTATTGATGAAAAAACAAATTTGATTGAAAAACACAATACTTGGATTTTAAAATCCGATGAAAAAATTGCATGGATTGTAGGAAAACGCATTGACGACAGGTTCAAGATAACTGAAAAAACAAAAAACATAATTTTACTTGAAATTATGAATCTGGAAAAATAAAGACTCCATTTGAATAGACACATCCAGGCCTTTCTATCAAACTTCTAATGTTTAGGGTACTCCCATTTTAATATTTTTAGACACACACTTCTGTTCTTTAGATATACAATTTCTCCTATTTTCTGATTCTACTTCTTAATCGTCCTCGAAAAATTAATAATATTAAATATAAAATTAATATTATTCAATTATATTTCTATATTATAAATAAATTATTTAGATTTGCAGAAAATTATTTAATAATATGTTACCTACTTATTGTCCGAGTTGTCAGGCACAACTCAAAGTAAAATGTCTGAAATGTGAAGCTTGCCAAACTGAAGTCAACGGTTCATACAATCTACCGCTACTGGCATTGTTATCGGAAAACGACCAGCAATTTATTATTCGTTTTATGATCAATAGTGGAAGTTTGAAAGAAATGGCATCAGAATTGAAACTAAGTTATCCCACTGTAAGAAATATGTTAAATGAAATTATTAAAAAAATTAAAACAGATGAAAAGTAAAGAATTCTTCAAATTAGTGTTCAACCCTTTCTCTCGCATCGCGGGATTGGAAGCTTTTGGACTTGGATTATTTTTTGTTGTACTAATGGGTATTATCGGCACATTCAGTCATACAATATTTGATGGCGTGCTGGACATACATATTGTACAGGACTCATCGTTAGCAAACTCATTCATTATGCTTGGTGTCGACATTCTAGCTCTAACCCTTATCATGTGGATTGCAGGATTAATAATATCGAGAAATATACGATTTATTGATATTCTCGGAACAATGACGCTCTCAAAGGCACCACTATTGCTCGCTTCCATTGCCGCATTTTTCACAAAAGTACCCGACACGAACACAATTATGCATAACCCGATGGTTTTATTATCATCTGTTTCTTTCATTGTGGTCATGATATTGATAATACCCATTACTATTTGGTCTATTGCACTAATGTATAATGCCTTAAAGGTTTCGTGCGGAGTAAAAGGCGGAAAACTGACAGCAGCCTTTATTATTGGATTATTTGTAGCGGAAATAGTATCAAAAGTAGCTATTTACTTTTTTGTAAAGTGAACTCTTACACATATTTTCGAAAAAATAATTTGAAACATTGAGATGTTTGCCATATAAGTAGTATTTAAAATATAATGTCGTATTTTAAGCCAAAGTTATTTAGCACATACGACAAGCGTTCTTTGAGATTCTGAAAACAGATATAAGCGTCAAAAGGTATCCAATTATACTTTATTCTACGCCATAAAATTTCTATCAAATTCAACTCAGGCGAATAAGGCGGTAAAAAGAAGATAAACACATCTTGTTCTTCCCATTCCTGAATTTTCGCCATGAATTTATTTGATTTATGAATTGGTGAATTATCAAGTATAACAACGGTTTTTTTCTTAATTTGTGCAACAAAATTATCCATAAAACTGATTACTTTATCCGTATTAAAAGTTGTTTCAAGCTCTTCAAAAAAGAGATTGTTTTTACGTTTCATTAAACCAATTACATTTAAAAATTTTCCTTTTGCAGCAGGTAAAAGTATAGGGTTATCTTTTTTTTGCCATGCATAAGGCACATTGGGTGTTAATCCAAAATGACTTTCATCGCCAAAATAAATATCGATGTATCCACTGTCTTCTAACGCTTTAAGGGATTCAATTTGACTCTGTTTGAGTTCGAATTCCAACTTATTGCGTTTGCGTTTTAAAGATAGTCGAGCTCTTTTCCAACTATAAGTGAGCATCTTTTAAAAAATTCTGCAAAGTCTTTTTGCAAATGATTATATTATGTTGCTCTTTGAAGTAGGAAACCACATTTTTTAAATTGCGACTGTGAAGTTCTACTTGTTGGGAAACCTCTTTTTCGTACCCTCTCAGACGGGTTTTTACTCCTCTGCCAGGCTCGATTGAAAGAGATTCGACACCTTTTAAAACCCAACTATCAAACCACCGTTCGATAGTTCTGCGATTTACACCAAAAACCTTAGATAGGTCAATTATCGTTCGCTTTTGGTGTGATAAAAGAAGGCATTGACTCCGCTTTCTTACAGTATTATCTGTACTTGTTTTATAAAGCTGTTCTAATGCTTCAATTTCTTCTGTTTTCAGTATTATGTATCTCATATTGAGACAAATATACAAATATTATTCGATACTACCAAGAAAATACGACATTATATTATTCTTACTACTTATTTGGAATGTAAAATGGATTCCAGAAAGATTTTTTATTTAATGATTTAAATCATGCAAAAGAAGAAGCGAAAAAATCGAAGAAAAAAAACTAAAAAAAGCATTTGAATATAAAAGGTAAAAAGGTAATTCAAAAACAATTATTTAAGCAACAAATATTCTTTCCCTCAAACTCCAGAGTGGCGTGAGAAACGCCCTCTTCTGATAATATTTTTTTAAGATGTGCCTTTATTTCTTCCATCCGGGACATATCGGAAATTACAATATGTGAAGTCAGAGCCGTTTCAGTTGTACTCAACGCCCAAATATGCAAATCATGTACACTTTCCACATACTGCTCGGACACTATCATTTTCTCTATCCTTTCAATATCTATATTAGTAGGAACGCCATCCAATGAAAGACGTATACTCTCGTGCAATAATTTCCATGTAGAAACAACAATCATCAATGCGATAAAAAGCCCGATAATCGGGTCGATAATATACCAACCCGTAAATGCAATGACAATTCCGGAAATAACGACTCCAACAGAAACCAAAGCATCTGCTGCCATGTGTAAATAAGCTCCTTTTACATTTAAATCTTTTTCTTTGTCTTTGATAAATAAAAAAGCTGTAAGAGCATTAATAACAACACCAACACCAGCCACCCAGGCAATAGCAAAACCTTCAAGTGGTTGAGGATTAAACAATTTATGAATACTTTCTGCCGATATAAAACCAACAGAAACTAACAAGATAACAGCATTTAACAGTGAAACCAATACCGTACTTTTTTTATATCCATAGGTGTATTTGTTATTTTTATGAACTTTTGAAAGTTTATATGCCAACATAGACAAAACCAAACTGGCAACATCACCCAAATTATGACCCGCATCCGAAATCAACCCAAGGGAATTATAATAGAAACCTGTGCTAAATTCAACTAAAACAAAAAGAACATTTAATAAAATTCCAATAA
>DAIMYQ010000024.1:15097-24496 GCA_036734385.1 Paludibacteraceae bacterium
AATTTCCCCCTTTTACAATTATATAACTTTAATGTTATTTTTCACTATTTCCAACTTGTTCAGCCATTCTCTTGTAACCATTATAACGCCACAAAGCATTTTTCTGAGTTTCTTGGAACAATTCTTCAGCTTGTGCCGGGAATACTTTCTTCAAGGAATTGTAACGAACTTCACCCATAAGGAATTCTTGGAATTTAGTCCAATCGGGTTCTTTCGAATCAAGCTGCATTGGATTCTTGCCCTCTGCCTCCAAATCCGGGTTAAAACGATACAAATGCCAGTATCCACATTCAACCGCACGAGCTTCTTCTGCCTGAGCTTTACCCATACCAGCTTTCAAACCATGATTAATACATGGTGCGTAGGCAATAATTAATGAAGGTCCGTTATAAGCTTCAGCCTCACGAATAGCTTTCAATGTTTGTGATTGATTAGCTCCCATTGCTATTTGAGCAACATATACGTAACCGTAGGTTGCAGCAATCATACCAAGGTCTTTTTTACGAACACGCTTACCCGAAGCAGCAAACTTAGCAACAGCTCCAACTGGAGTAGATTTTGAGGACTGACCTCCTGTGTTAGAGTAAACCTCAGTATCAACTACTAAGACATTTACGTCCTTTCCGGATGCCAATACGTGGTCTAAACCACCGAAACCTATATCATATCCCCAACCGTCACCTCCAATAATCCATTGTGATCTCTTGATAATAAATTTGGTCAATGGACGAATACCCTTGCAAATATCGCAATCACAAGCATTTACAAGTGGCGTAATTTTCGCCTCTAATTCCGTTGTTTTGAGGGGATTATTACGATTCTCAAGCCATTCTCCAAAGTAACCCTTCAATTCCGTGCTGCAACAATCACAAGCCATTCCTTTTTTGAAAAGATCAGCCAAACGGTCTCGCATGGTATCAACGGCAAAAACCATACCCAAACCAAATTCAGCATTGTCTTCAAATAAAGAGTTTGCCCAAGCCGTTCCACGTCCCTGTTCATTTTTGGTATAAGGCGTAGAAGGAGCTGACCCTGAATAAATTGAGGTACAACCTGTTGCATTAGCAACCATCTGACGGTCTCCAAATAATTGAGAAATTAATTTCACATATGGAGTTTCACCGCAACCGGTGCAGGCTCCGGAGAATTCAAATAAAGGAGTTGCAAATTGTGAGTTTTTAACATTAGCTTGAATATCTACCAAACTTTGTTTCGTCTTAACATTAGCAACTGAAAAATCCCAATTATCTTGGTTCGGAAGTTCGCCCTCAATAGGCACCATGGTCAAAGCCTTGTTTCCTTTGTTTCCGGGACACACATCTGCACAATTAGAACAACCAAGACAGTCAAGAACATCGACTTGAATACGGAAAGTCATTCCGGCAAATTGTTTTCCGTTAGCTTTCAACGTATTATAGCCGACCGGTGCTTTGGCTTGTTCTGCTTCATCAAGAACGAATGGACGAATACAAGCATGAGGACAAACATATGCACACTGGTTACATTGAATACAATTATCAGCATTCCAAACAGGAACAAAAGCAGCAACACCACGTTTTTCATATTTAGCCGTTCCTTGTTCCCAAGTACCATCCTCACGACCTTTAAACGCTGAAACAGGAAGATCATCTCCAGCTTGTGCATTAATAGGCATAACAATATTTTTCACAAAATCAGGAATAGAACTGTCAACAACGGATTCTTCAACTATAATATTAGCCCACTCTGCGGGGACATCGACTTTTACATAATCGCCACCACGATCAACGGCTGCATAATTCATATTAACGACATTTTCGCCCTTTTTACCGTATGATTTATTGATAGCATATTTCATCTTTTCTACAGCCAATTCGTAAGGAATTACGTTGGTAATCTTAAAAAATGCCGATTGCAAAATGGTGTTGGTACGATTACCCAAACCAATATTCTGTGCAATTTCTGTAGCATCAATAATGTAGAAACTAATATTATTTACTGCCAAATATTTTTTAATTTTATTTGGAAGATGTTTTTTCACTTCTTCTGCATTCCAAACTGTATTTAACAAGAATGTTCCATTTTTCTTCAACCCTTTAGTAATATCATAAAGATGAAGATATGCTTGAACATGACATGCAACAAAATCTGGAGTAGTTACCGAATACGTAGAACGTATTTCAGAATCCCCAAAGCGAAGATGAGAACAAGTAAATCCCCCTGATTTTTTTGAGTCATACGAGAAATAAGCCTGAACTTTTTTATTTGAATTATCTCCAATAATTTTAATAGAGTTTTTATTTGCACCTACGGTTCCGTCAGCACCAAGCCCATAAAATTTTGCTTCATAAATACCTGATCCGCCTAAGGCAATTTCTTCCTTCAAAGGAAGAGAGGTAAAGGTTACATCATCCACAATACCAACGGTAAAGTGATTTTTTGGCATATTCAAAGCAAGATTTTCGTAAATGGCTAAAACTTGTGCAGGAGTAAAGTCCTTAGAAGATAATCCATAACGACCACCGACAATGACAGGCTCTTCTTTTGCACCATAGAAACAATCTTTTACATCCAAATAAAGAGGTTCTCCGTTTGCTCCGGGTTCCTTTGTACGATCAAGCACACAAATCTTCTTGGCAGTTTTAGGAACAGCAGCAAGAAAATGTTTAGCAGAAAATGGACGATAAAGATGTACCGCTACTAAACCTACCTTTTCTCCCTTTGCTACCAAATAATCAATACCTTCACGAAGAGCTTCCGTTGCAGAACCCATGGCAATGACCACACGATCAGCATCAGGTGCTCCGTAATAATCGAACAAACCGTATTTACGACCTGTAATTTTATTTATTTCGTTAACATATTCTTCTACAATGCCTACAACATTATCATAAAATGGGTTAGAAGCTTCGCGGGCTTGAAAATAAATATCCGGATTTTGAGCAGTACCTCTGAGAACTGGATTTTCAGGATTCAAAGCACGTTCTCGGAATTCGGCAAGAGCTTTCTGATCAATTAGTTTAGCAACTTCTTCCATGTCCATTTCTTCAATTTTCTGTATTTCGTGAGACGTACGGAAACCATCAAAGAAGTGAACAAAAGGAACACGTGATTTAATAGCAGATAAATGAGCCACTGCAGCCAAATCCATTACTTCTTGGACAGACCCCGTAGCAAGCATAGCACAACCGGTCTGACGAACGGCCATTACATCTTGATGATCGCCAAAAATTGATAACGCATGAGATGCTAAAGCACGAGCAGCCACATGGTAAACTCCTGGAAGAAGTTCTCCCCCTACTTTATACATATTAGGAACCATCAATAACAAACCCTGTGATGCAGTAAATGTTGATGACAATGCTCCGGCCTGAAGAGATCCGTGCATAGCGGCAGCAGCTCCAGCTTCTGATTGCATTTCTTGGACTTGTACCGTTTCTCCGAAAATGTTTTTACGACCGGCAGCAGCCCATTCGTCAACATATTCTGCCATTGTTGACGATGGCGTGATTGGATAAATAGCAGCAACTTCACTAAACATATATGCTATGTGTGCAGCGGCTTGGTTACCATCACATGTTAGAAATTTTTTTTCTTTAGCCATTTTTAGAATGATTAATTATTAATTAAATATAATCTATTTTGTTATTAAAGTAAATTTTATCCATTCATTGAAACAAGAAATTCTTCATTATCTCGTGTTTTTTCCATTCTGTCTTTTAAAAATTCCATTGCTTCTGTAGAATTCATATCTGATAAATAACGACGTAAAATCCACATTCTATTCAATGTATCTTTATCCAACAATAAATCATCACGACGAGTACTTGATGCCATAATATCAATGGCAGGAAACAATCTTTTATTGGATAATTTTCTATCCAATTGCAATTCCATATTGCCGGTACCTTTAAATTCTTCAAAAATCACATCATCCATTTTCGAGCCTGTATCAGTTAGTGCTGTTGCTATAATGGTAAGACTTCCCCCATTTTCTATATTTCTTGCCGCACCAAAAAAACGCTTTGGTTTATGTAACGCATTCGCATCCACACCTCCCGAAAGCACTTTACCGGAAGCTGGAGAAACCGTATTATAAGCCCTTGCCAAACGTGTTATTGAGTCCAAAAGAATAACAACATCATGACCACATTCTACTAATCTCTTAGCCTTTTCATGGACAATAGATGCCACTTTTACATGTTTTTCAGCAGGTTCGTCAAACGTGGAAGAAACAACCTCGGCTTTTACACTTCTGGCCATATCTGTTACTTCTTCAGGACGTTCATCAATAAGCAAAATTATCATGTAAACTTCGGGATGATTAGCCAAAATAGCATTAGCTATTTCTTTTAATAAGACCGTTTTACCGGTTTTTGGTTGAGCCACAATCAAACCACGCTGTCCCTTACCTATTGGGCAAAATAAATCCACAATACGGGTTGACAATGACGAAGCAGATTTTCCTATAAGTGTAAATTTTTCTTCCGGAAATAATGGGGTAAGGTGCTCAAAAGGAACTCTATCTCTGACAAAACCGGGATCTCTACCATTAATTTTTTCAACTTTTACCAAAGGAAAATATTTCTCGCCTTCTTTAGGAGGTCTTATTGATCCATCCACCGTATCTCCTGTTTTTAATCCAAAAAGTCTGATTTGAGATTGAGAGACATAGACATCATCAGGTGACGAAAAATAATTGTATTCAGGTGAACGCAAAAAGCCATAACCATCTTGCATGATTTCAAGCACTCCCGACCCTTTTAATAGATTATCAAACTCATATGGTTTATCCGCCGCTTCAGCCTCTAAAGATGTTGGTTTAACTTTTTGTATTTTTTTTAAGATTTGAGGTTCTTTATTGACATTTATGTTGGACTCAGAAAAAACCGGATCAAGAATAGTTGGATTTTCCAAAAGGACTTCTTCATCTGCCACTGGAAATACAACATCTATTTGTGATTTTGCATCTTTGTTTTCATTATTTTCCACTACGGGTAAAACTCTCTTAGAAAGAATAACCTTTTTAGACTTATTTAGCTTCAAAGGCTCTTTCTCCAAACTAGGCGAAATAACTTCCGATACTATTACATTTTCCGTAACCGATTTATTAGTAGCTGCCACCACAGGTTGTTCTTTCTTACGAATTACTCTTGCTCTCTTTTTATCGTCTTTCATTACAGAAGGTTTTTCTGAACTTTTCTTTTGAGAAAGAGTTTCTGCCTCTCTATCTAGAACAGCATATACCAATGTTTTCTTATCCATACTTTCTGATTTAGAGACACCCAATTGTTGGGCTAACGTCTGAAGTTCCAAAAGAGATTTACTCTCTAATTCATTGATTGTAGACATGAAAAATGGTTTTTAATGTATAATTTCCTTTTGCAACATGCAAAAGGATTATAGGAAAAAATATGATTATTTTTTGATTATGATCTTCGACTATGGGAATATCGAAAAAATTTTGACACCGCAAAGGTAATAATTTTTATTCTTATTATTAAATCTTTATACTGATTTATTCGAAAAAAAAGCGAGTTGAGATTCACTCAACTCGCTTTTAAATATCCAAATTCAAACGACCTATTGTTAGTATTTAATAAACTTACTCGTTTGAACAGTATTATCAACATACACAACCTTTACCAAAAACATCCCTGCTGGAAGATCAGAAACATTGACCTTTAAATCTGAAGAGGTTTTCACCACACTTCCCGAAAGACTTTCTATAACAACTTGAGAGACTTGATCTTCCGTGTCAATACTTAAAACATTTTGGGTGGGATTAGGATAAATTGACAAATGTTTTGCTTCTACTTCGTTTATTGCAGAGCTACACGTAGCATCAACTGTAACAGCATATTTACCACTGGTAAGAGAGCCTGCTGTCCAACAAATATTGCCAGTAGTAGTTAAATCAACAGTTTGTTCTCCTCCCGAAGCAACACCATTATTGATAACAGCACCAATAGTAGATGCCGTAACATTCGTAAGTGTAATTGAATAATAACCATCTGTTCCCAACGTCATTGCTGTACCCGGCCATGTACCTCCTGTAAAGTTTTCAGACGTATTACTTGCATCCCAAGCCCATATAGATGCTGCAGTCCATGACGCGGGTGCTTTAAATCTAATAGTTACGGTTCCTATGTCTGTTCCGGGATCAGAACTTCCACCACAATTAGTTCCCGTAATTTTGGTATAATATGCCCAACCTGTACCTGAGCAAGCTGCTGTATAGCCACTGGGAGTTCCACTCCAAGAGCCGACTCTACAAATAAGAGTTCCGCAAGTTCCAATACCTGTCGATTCATAATATCCACTTGTATTAGTTACAGTCACATCTGAATTACTATTCAAACCCACAGATTTACGGGCAGCAATCATGCTTTTAATAGCAGCCTTATTTGAAACCCAATGTTTCCAAAAAACACAAGGAATACCTGCCGCAGACAACATAATAGCATTAGCTTTTTCAACATCTCCTGTATAAGGCCAAGTTCCACCTGTATGACTAACATCCGTATCATGATTATCAATGAAGGTAACCGCATATTGACGCATAGCAGAGCTATGGATAAGCCCTGCCGGACGAGGCGTTGAACCATCAAGCCATGACAAACCTGAATAATTAGTTCCTCCTGTCTTTGCCCAGTCTGTTATTGCTTTTTTGAACGCAAAGTCAAATACCATAGAAGATTGGCTGGTAGCATTTACCCAAGCCTTGAGGGCATCGTAACTTGGATCGTAATATTCACCCACTGAAAAATAATTACCGGCTGCTTGAGTATATATTTTCGTGTATTTACCAAGATAACCTTTCACCAAATCAAAACGCCAACCATCAAAGCCTATTTCATTCTTCATGTACTGCAAATATGCATTGATACCTGCCTGAACAACAGAAGAAGAATGGTCTAAATCACGAGCTGCACAATATCCACCCGAAGCAGAACAAACCGTTTCATAACCGGCATCCTTTGCTCCGGTTCCTGGATTTTCGTCATCAGAACAAATTTGAGCCTTCGTAAAGGCTGTACTTCCATAAGTACCGAAATTATCCGGATAAAAAGAAGTAGCTGTATTTCCTGCTCTATGATTAAGAACAATATCAGCAATTACTTTTGCTCCCCCCGTATGTAAAGTTGAAATAAGAGTTTGTAAAGTAGTTTTTGATCCCCATGAGCTACTGAATCCTGACCACAAAATCGGATGGTAACCCATATTAGAAGTTCCGCCACCTTCTCCATTATGACAAGGAGGTAACCAAACCAAATCAAAACTTTCAGCAATTTCAGCCGCAGAATTATTCAAGAGAGCCCACGTTGTTGTAGATTGAGAGTTCCAATAAAATGCCTGCAACATGACATCTGTAGAGGCTAATGGCACTTGAGAATAGATACTGGTTGACGCCAAAAGACAGAAAAAAGCAACCAATAAGTGCTTAATTTTTGTGTTCAATTTTTTCATTTCTTTTATTTTTAAGATTAAGGTTTCGTAAAAGTGTGCGTAAAGTTAATCATATAAAAAAAAGAAACAAAAATTTGTCTCTTTTTTTATATGATTAACAAAGCTAATTTTTATTTCTTCACTAAATTATCCGCCTTTTCCAAAGCTTCGTTTATATTTGAGCAAATGAATTCTTCAGCAAGACAATCTAAAAAATCTGCTTTTAACAGGGTTTCTCGCACATGTTTATTTACGCCTGACAAAACGACTTGTATATTTTCTTTTTTAGACTGAACACAAAGATTCTTTAAATTATGAATGCCAGTTGAATCTATGAAAGGAACTTTACGCATTCTTATTACACGGACTTTAGGTTTATCCCCTATAGATTGCATAATTTCATCAAACTTATTGGCTATTCCAAAAAAGTACGGTCCATCAATTTCATACACTTCTACATCTTCTGGTATTAACAATTTTTCCTCATGAAGAGTAACATCCAAATTATCTCCTGGATCTATTTCATCACGAAATGATCGAATAACAGTAGCCTCATTAGTCCGCCTCAAAAACAACACAATAGCAAGCAACAAACCCACTTCTATTGCTACTGTTAAATCAAATACAACTGTTAATATAAAGGTAGTTAGCAAAACAGCAAAATCTGATTTTGGATTCTTTGCCAAAGAAACAAAAGTTTTCCATCCACTCATATTATAAGCAACAACAATTAAAACAGCCGCTAAACAAGACATTGGAATCAAGCCTACCAAACCTCCAAAAAATAATAATACCAAAAGTAACACTCCGGCGTGGACTATTCCGGCAATCGGAGAACGTCCTCCATTATTGATATTCGTCATTGTTCTTGCAATAGCTCCCGTTGCAGGGATACCTCCGAAAAATGGAACAACCATATTTGCTATACCCTGACCTATTAATTCTGTATTAGAATTATGTTTATCTCCAATAACACCATCTGCTACCATTGCCGAAAGCAACGATTCTATAGCTCCCAAAATTGCTATAGTAAATGCTGCCGGAAAAAGGCTTTGTATCGTAGTAAACAATGTTTCACCTTCATTCAATGATAATTCAGGTAATTTTGGCATTGGAACACCAGAAGGTAATGAGTATAAATCACTAATAGTAGTTATTGTCTTAATTCCTTCTATATCAGTAAAATATTTCAACACCCAAACCAATAAAGTAACAACAACAATAGCAACTAACGAACTAGGTATTTTTTTTGATATCTTGGGAGCAAAAATTATTATTAATAAGCTAAATAATCCAGTAGTCAATGTCCAACCATTAAGTTTATTGATATTACTAAAATAGACAACCCATTTATGAAAAAAATCTGCAGGAATATTTTTAATTCCTAATCCAAATAAATCATTCATTTGAGTAGAAAAAATAACCAAAGCAATTCCACCTGTAAAACCAACTATAACGGGATAGGGAACAAATTTTATAATACTACCAAATTTAAATATTCCCATTAGGACTAATAAAATTCCTGCCATTATAGTAGCAATCATTAGTCCAGTTAATCCATGTTGTTGAATTATGCCATAAACAATGACTATAAAGGCTCCTGTTGGACCCCCTATCTGGACTTTAGTTCCTCCAAAAAAGGAGATGAGGAAACCTGCTATTATAGCGGTTACCAAACCCTCCGTAGGACCTACTCCAGAGGCAATACCAAAAGCTATAGCCAATGGAATAGCCACGACACCTACAATAATACCCGCCATTGAATCCGTTAAAAACTTTTTCTTGCTGTAATCTTTCAAACAAGTAAATAATTTAGGATAAAAAACATCTTTTATTGAGTAATTCATTATAAAAATATTAAGTAAACAGAAACTTTTATTGCTTTGATTCTATGCAATAATAAAATCTAAATAAATAGCGTTACGATAAAAAAGCATCGATGATAAAAAAAATAAAGGGAGAGTATCTTCA
>DAIMYQ010000025.1:0-22588 GCA_036734385.1 Paludibacteraceae bacterium
AAAAGCTACCATTCCTTTATTACAGAATAGTAGCTCTTTAGCGTGACCTCGGTGGGGCTCGAACCCACGACCCATTGATTAAGAGTCAATTGCTCTACCAGCTGAGCTACGGAGTCAAAAAATTAAAAATAAATATGTTCCAAGAGAATTTTAATACCAATTACAATTAAAATAATTCCACCCAAAACACCAAACTTAGCAGTAAATTTCTTTCCAAAATAACCTCCAAGGAATAATCCAAAAAAAGAAAGCAAAAAACTGACTAAAGCTATTATCAACACGCTAGTCAACAATAAATGTGGCTGAGTGATAAATATAATCCCGGTGGCCAATGCATCAACACTTGTTGCTATCGACAGCAAAAGTAGTGATTTCCACGCAAACGGATTCAAATTTTTCTCACTTTTATCATCTTTTTTTTCAAAATCTTCTATAATCATCTTCAAACCGATTGCACACAGAATAATTAGGGCAATCCAATGATCGTAGCTCTCTATTTGATTTTTAAAATAAACACCTACGAAAAATCCAATCAACGGCATTACACCTTGGAAAAATCCGAATAAAAATGCCATTTTTAAAACAGGCAGCAATTTAAAGTGCTTCAAAACAACACCACTTGCAATAGATACTGCAAAGCAATCCATCGCTAATGCAATTGCCAATAAAACAATCGAGAATAAATCCATCTTACAGGCTCAGATAAGCACAAACTTGGTTGTAAACATTTTCTGCCGTAAATCCGAACTTTTCATCCAACACAGTATAAGGTGCTGAATAACCAAAATGATTTAAACCAAAAACTTTACCTTTTTGCCCTACCAAATTTTGTAATGTCAAGGATAAACCTGATGTTAATCCAAAAACAGGAATATCATCAGGAATAACACTTTTCCTATATGCTTCAGATTGATTCATAAACAAACCTTCTGACGGAGCAGAGACTATTTGTATATGCAAATTTTTGCGTTCTTCTAACAACTTTGTGGCTTCAAATAAGGTCGATACTTCAGATCCATTAGCCAAAAGAACAATATCTATTTTTCCCAAACCTTCCTTGACAACGTAAGCTCCCTTTTCTGCCCCCAATGCTTCTTTGTAAGGTTCATTGCCACGAGGCAAGCTTTTTATATTTTGACGGGAAAAAATTAACCCTGTTGGAGATTTAATGTTTTCCAAAGCCATTTTCCAAGCTACGGTAGTTTCGTCAACATCAGCCGGACGCAATACTAACATAGAATTTCTTCCATTATGATTTTTCAAAGATTCCAACAAACGAACTTGCAATTCCTGTTCAATCGGTTGATGTGTCGGACCATCCTCTCCCACTCTGAACGCATCATGTGTCCATACATACTTTACTGGGAGCTCCATTAAAGCAGACATACGCAAAGCGGGTTTCATGTAGTCTGAGAACACAAAGAAAGTTCCACAAACCGGAATAATACCACCATGTAAAGCCAACCCATTCATAATACATGCCATCGTCAATTCACTAACTCCTGCATTCAAAAAACCTCCTGTAAAATCACCTTTTTTAAGAGGTTTACTATTTTTCAAAAAACCATCTGTCTTATCTGAATTGGATAAATCGGCAGATGAAACAATCATATTTTCTATTTGTCCGGAAAAAGCACTCAAAATAGTACTAGAAGCACTTCTTGTTGCCTGATCCTGCTTTTGCACAATCTTTTCAAAATCAAAAACAGGTGCTTTATCTGAATAAAACTGCTTAAATTTCAAAGCTAAATCAGGATTTTCTTTTTCCCATTTTGTTTGAATAGCCTTTTTATCAGCTATAATAGAACGCAACTCGTTCTTTCTGTTTTCATATAATGCTGCAACTTCAGGAAATATTTGAAATGGCTCATCGGAATTTCCACCTAAATGCTCCACTGTTTTTCGGATACAAGCTCCAGCTGCAGAAAGAGGCTGTCCATGTGTGGAAACCTTATTCTCAAAGCTACAAGCATCTGAATTCATAGCCCCTTTTCCCATAAGAGTTTTACCTATTATAAGAGATGGCTTTTCCTGTTCTTGATTCGCTTGTGTAAGAGCACCACGTATCTCTTCGACATTATTTCCGTTAATTGTTACAACATTCCACCCCCAAGCTTCATATTTTTTTGCGGTATCCTCAGTTGAAACATCTTCTACGAAAGTGGATAATTGGACATTATTCGCATCAAAAAACATGATGAGATTGCTCAACCCAAGAGTTCCTGCAATACGACCTGCACCTTGAGAAATTTCCTCTTGAATACCACCGTCGGAAATATAGGTGTAAATTTTGTGCTTAGTCCATTCGCCAAATCTTGCTGCCATAAAACGTTCAGCAATAGCTGCTCCAACAGCCATAGCATGACCTTGACCCAAAGGCCCGGAAGTATTTTCTATTCCTCTCTCTACATCAACTTCAGGATGCCCCGGAGTAACACTTCCCCATTGACGAAAAGACTTTAAATCATCCATTTCATACTTACCCATTAGAGCAAGTACCGAATAAAGCATAGGAGACATATGACCTGGATCTAGGAAGAATCTGTCTCTGTTTTCCCAATGCGAATTTTCAGGATCAAAAATCAAAAACTCAGAATACAAAACATTAATAAAATCTGCTCCACCCATCGCTCCGCCAGGATGTCCCGACTTGGCTTTTTCGACCATTGAGGCCGCAAGAATACGAATATTATCAGCTGCTCGATTCAGTATTTTGGTATCAGACATAATTGTTAAAGTAATTTCTGAATATTTTTAATATTTCTCCTGCTAAAATGAGGTGCAAAGGTAAAAAGAATATTGTTTTTAAACAAAATAAAAATACGTTAAAACGGCAATTTATAGGTCACCGTATAAGTGCATCCCCAATTGCTTTCATTATTAGCTCCGTAACCAGGTATATAAGAGGGAGATGTTAATTGATTGTTGTAAAAATGAAGAAGGGCTTTATACCTCACTGAAAATCCCATATAAAAATCGGTTAGCATTTCCGCTCTTATTCCTACCAGAAATTCGCCCCAACCAACATGTACCGATTTTTTTTCTATATCAAAAACAGCATTTTCATTCCAATAATTATTACCGATGGCTACATCATATAATTTATAATCCAAGGTAGAAGAAGCATATCGTAAACCAATGTAGAACATATTATCAGCACCTTTTTGATTTTTGATGAAATTATAATTAATACCCAAACGATTATAATAACCGGATGACGTATATTTACAATCATCAAATGACTGATCCATATCCATCATTCCAACTTCCCAAACGGGAAATAAACGATTCCACAAATTAACATCAAGAGATGCTTCCGCACCAAAAATGCCGCCATTGAAAAAACTTGCAACAGGAGCATACGCATCTGCACTCAAATAAATACCTTGAAAAACCTTTTGTTTTTGTATAGGTTGCTCTTTTATTTTCTCTGTAGCAAATACCTCTACACAGAAAAAAAAGAACAAAATAATGCTATAAAGATATCTTAAGATGGATTTCATTCTTTGTATTCTGGATTTGGGAATTAACAATTTGAACTTCTGCAGTCTGCTCTCCTACTATTTTTGCTGAATCAATAGTTTGAAAAACCACGCAACCACATTCTTCATTAAGCAACTGAGGAAATGATCTGTGTTGAATGATTAACGTATCATTGACACCATTCATTCTTAAAGCAAAAGACGTTTCATTTTCCGAAATACGAAGCGGAAGATAAATGGACGTTACACTTTTTTGATTGTTATACAAAATAGAATCGGATTCTACGCCCGAGACAGTCAAGCTATCCAATGTTAAAGAAGTTCCGTCACTTTTATTTGTAAACTCAATACCCAACAACGTTTGAGTTGAAACTAAGCAGGCCTTTTCCGTACAACTATATAAGGAAAATAAAACAAAGCAAACAATTATTATATTCTTTAAATATTTCACTATCAATTTTTATTTTATTTTCCAATAACAATTTCTTTCATCTCTTTTCTGATTTTCACACCATAATTTCCATCCGAATAGCCAATAGCCAATATAACTATCGGTTCTACATCATTCGATAACTGAAATAAGGTTGAACACAAAGCCGCATCAAAATTACAAACCCAACAAGTTCCTAAACCTTGCTCAGTGGCAGCTAAAACAAGATGGTCTACTGCAATAGCAACATCAATATCGCAATGATCTTTGTTATCACTTTTTCGATGCCAAGATTGTGAATGACTTCCGCAAACCAATATGTATAAAGGAGCTGATTTAAACCATTCCCTATCATAGCAAGCTTGAAGATGTTTTCTATTTTCCTCTTCCTGCACAATGATAAAAGTCCAAGGTTGACTATTTACAGCAGAAGGAGCAAATCTTGCACAATCCAGCATATAACTAATTTTATCTTCTTCTACTTTCTTCGATAAATAAGTTCTAACAGAAGAGCGACTTTTAGCTAATTCTATAAAATTCATAACTTCCAATTTCACCCAAAATAGTTCTTTATTTCCGATTTTAAAAAATTGATTGTCAAAGCAGTAGGTGTTTCATCAGCTGCCTGGTAGGTTTCTAAAATCACTTTTGCCAATTCATAGGAAGGAGTTTGGGGCGGAACACTTGCTGCTGAAGTGTTTATTAATTGAATGATACTTTCTTTGGCATTTCTTACCAATGTCCAAGCTTCTTTACTTAAATAAACTTGTTGAGATAAATTGTGTTCGTATTCTGCACGAACCGAAGCAAGTAACGCTGAATGAAACTGCAAACTGTTCATATTGCTATCTTGAACACGCACTAACAAGGACTCAGGGCTAATCCGTTCTAAAAACAACACAACACGTTCGTATGCAGTCAATCTAACAGGTGTAATTATCGACACAGCAGACTTGTATAAATCATACCTACGCCTGTTTTCCTCATTTTTAAAGCTACTTCTCAAGAAAAAATATGCGAATATGAGCACCAACAAAACAGGAACTGTATATTTTATTATTTCCATAAATGTATTATCCATTGTCTATCAATTAATTATATGATTTACTGCAAATTTGTTTTTTTTTCAATATTGTAATTATTTCTTTCAGAGGAAGTACGACTAATCAATTCTCCCAAGAAACCTGTAACAAAAAATTGAACACCCAAAATCATGGCTAACATAGATAAATAAAAATAAGGGCTATTTGTTACCAATGGAGCTCTTACTCCTTCGAGAATAGCTGATAATTTATTTACACCTACAACTACTACCGATATTAAGCCAAACAAGAACATTATACTACCCCACACGCCAAAAAAATGCATTGGTTTTATTCCAAATTTTGACAAGAACCAAATAGTTATTAAATCCAAATACCCATTAATAAAACGAGCTAAACCAAATTTACTTTGTCCGTATTTACGAGCTTGATGAGAAACAACCTTTTCACCTATCTTGGTGAAACCTGCCGATTTTGCTAAAAAAGGTATATAGCGATGCATTTCTCCATAAACTTCAATATTTTTCACTACCTCTAGCTTGTAGGCCTTCAATCCGCAATTAAAATCGTGCAAGCGTATTCCGGATACCTTTCTAGCCGTGGCATTAAATAGTTTACTTGGAATATTCTTGCTAAGCAAAGGATCGTAACGTTTTTGTTTCCAACCGGAGATTAAGTCATAATCCTGTTCCATTATCATTTTGTACAAATCCGGAATTTCTTCAGGACTATCTTGCAAATCGGCATCCATTGTAACAACGACATCCCCTTTTGCCTCATTAAATCCACAATACAAAGCAGGTGATTTACCATAATTACGACGGAATTTAATACCTCTTACATTCTCATTTTGCAAACTCAACCCTTCAATGATTTTCCAAGAATTATCGGTACTTCCATCACTTATAAATATAACCTCATAAGAATAGTTTTCCCTTAGCATCACTTTTTTTATCCATTCAAAAAGCTCTACAATAGACTCTTCTTCGTTGTACAAAGGTATAATAACAGAAATATCCATTATAGTGTTTTTTTAGTGTTTCTCTTCAAGAAAAATCCCAATATAAAACCTATTACCATTCCAAAAAAAGAATAAATCCAAATATTTTGAATGGCAACTTCTATCGCCGAAGGAACTCCCACTTTGGTAATTTCAGCAGCATAAGTAGACAACTCCGGTATTTGTTTTTCCAGAAGTTTCATTTCATTCAATAACAAAGAATATTGCTGATTCAAAAAGTCGGGTTGAATGTATTGATAAAATATGTATTCAACAGCGGCCAGAAAAAGACTGGCAAAGAAAAAAAGCAGGAAGCAGAACATATAAATATGTGCATAACGTACATTTTCTTCGAAAAAATTATCTCTAAATTTTTTAGCAAAAAAATAGGCCAAAATAGGAATTAAACATGTGGCAAAAAGCACCAAAAAACTAAAAGTCATTGAACTTGGGCTAAAAGCGGAAAGAAAAAAACGCAGTATCAAAAACAGACCTAGAAATAAGCCATAATACATGGACAAGTGAAACATAGAAAATTTAGTACCATTATTTTCCATAACACGAAGTAACGATTATCAATATTGTCCCACAAAGGTAACATTATTTGATCTAAATACGCATGAAAAGATACAAAAATAATTAAATGTAAATGCTTCTTTCTCGAAACCTTAAATCAAACAATCTTGAATATTTACAACCGTTCATAGAGATTTAGTCCCATCTATTTGTTTTTTTTTCAAAAAGTTCTACCTTTGCACTCGGGTAAGTCCTACACGACCAGCTCCCTTCAAATCCCCCAGGGCTTGACGGCAGCAAGGGTAGTTGGTTGAGCGGTGCGATGTAGGTCGCTTACCCATTTGCCAGCATAGCTCAGTTGGCCAGAGCACGTGATTTGTAATCTCGGGGTCGTGGGTTCGAATCCCTCTGCCGGCTCAAAATCCCAAAGTTATATTTTGGGATTTTTTTGTAGAATTTAAACGTATCAATAAAAGCTTAAGTTATGGGAAAATTAGAAGAAGTAAATGTGGGAATTTCTCACAATACTCTATCAACAGGTACTATTATTAAAGGTGAAATTGTATCCGAAGGCGATTTCCGTATTGATGGTTCGGTAGAAGGTTCTATTAATTGCAAAGGAAAAATTATTATCGGAACAAAAGGTTCGTTTAAAGGAAACATCAAGGGTGGAAATATTGATATTATGGGTTATGTAAAAGGAGATCTACTAGCAGAGAACTCTTTATCATTAAAATCTACAGCTAAATTAGAAGGAGAAGTCCAAACAAAAACTTTAATCATTGAAGAAGGTGCCATATTCAATGGTAGCTGCAAAATGACAAATAACAACATAGGTGATAGTAGAGTCAACACAAACGTGATTGTAAAAGAAACCGCAACAAGCGAAAAAGACAAAAAATAAATTCTTTACTTATCTCAATTTCCCTTGCGGTTACTTATTTATTTCTTTTTGGATTTGAAGGAAACCATCCTTTTTTGACTCGTTTTTGTTGTTGAAATATTTCGAGAATGCTCCAAAAAGAAGAGAAAGAAAAAACTCCAAGTAGAGATGAAATAATAATATTCTCCGACAAAAAAGAAAGTACTAGGGTTATTATTCCAAGTACAAGAAATATCCACCAACAAGCTACTCCAAAATGATACTCAAACTTTATAACTATCGGATGAAATAATCCTATTATTAAAAAAGTACTCAATCCAACAACTAATCCAATCAAGTGATACTCACCTAAGAACGCCATTTTTCCTCTATTATCTGATTCATAACTAATTATATATCCAATATCTTTTAGATCTTTCTTTAAAAGCATTTTCGTCTTTACGCCAGTAAGACTTAATTTGATCAAAGGAATATCCATTTTTCTGCAACTGCAAACGGATGTAATTTGTTCCGCAGACTTTATCAAACATACTGAAACGTGTTGCATCACATTCTGCAAATAAATCATGCTCGGGATATAGTCTTTTCAAAACCTGCATGATATAAAATTGAATTTCAGACACTCTTGCTTTTTCAAAATCAGTAAAAAAGAATTGAACTCCTTTTAAGTTTTTTCCTTGACCAAATCCATAATAAGGTTTGTAAGAAATAGGACGAAATATAACTCCATCCAAATGTAATGCATTCATTGATTCTGCAAACTTCTGATCATCAATCCATTCTGTTGCAAATGTTTGAAAAGGAACAGTATAACCTACCCCAATAGATATAACACCTATTTCTCCCGAAATTCCGGAAGCCGGATAGTAAGTTGCCGACTGAACATAGGGAATATGAGGAGATGTAGGAATCCATGGCAACCCTGTACTCTCAAAATGCATAGCTCTTTTCCAACCTTCCATCGAAACTATATTCAATTCACATTTTTTACCCAGCATATTCTCCTCATTGAGCATATAAGCAAGTTCTCCGCACGTTAAACCATAGATATATGGAATCTTAAATTGACTGACAAAAGATATGTATTTATCTTCAGTCAGACATCCTTCAACTTTCAATCCGCCCAACGGATTTGGACGGTCAAGAATTACAATAGGTATTTTATTTTCCGCTGCCGCCTGCATTGCTAATCCCAAAGTACTTATAAAAGTATATGAGCGACAACCAATATCTTGTATGTCATATACCAAAACATCTATTCCTTTCAACATTTCCGGGGTAGCCTTACGGGTGCCTCCATATAAAGAAAAAACTTTTATCCCTGTTTTTTTATCCATAGATCCTGCTACTTTTTCTCCAGCGGCAATATCTCCGCGTACGCCATGTTCCGGTGCAAATAAGGCAACAAGAGAAACACCCTTAGCTTCATGAAGAATATCTACCGTTGACCTTAAATTTGAATCTACACCTGTCGGATTGGTAATTAGACCTACCCTCTTCCCTTTGAGTATATCAAAGTTTCTTGCTTCAAGTACATCTATTCCAGTTTTAACTATCTGACAATAAACAGAACACGTCAATAAAAAAGCACATAGACTCAGCAACATTTTTTTCATTTATCTTCTTCCTTCAAGACACATAAATAACTTAATCGATAAATATCGAACAAGAACAAACTCGGATTTGAAGACCCAAAATTGCGTTCAAAAAACTTTTGAAAACTTTTGAAAACCCATGCAAAAATGCCGCATAAACCATATTTTTCAGTCTTTTGAAAGGCTTTTACCAAACGAATATCCTTAAGAGACTCTTTGCAAGTGGAATTTCTGTACAACCCATAGAGATTTTTTACGGCTTTTCGAACTTTTTGCAAATACAAATCTAAATCATCTATAAAAACCTGAAACATCTGATTATCAATATGATAAACAGGTATTTTATGTTGTTCCAATTGTATTCCAAACCAAGTATCTTCATAACCATATCCACTGATCGTTTCATCAAAATGAATCGCTTCAAAAGCCTCTCTATGTATTAAAAAATTAAATGAGCTAAAATATCTATATGGAAACTTTTGTCTGTTTTCAGCGGAAATTTCTTCCCTATTTTTACCATACTTCCAACGAAATAAAGTTTCTCTTGCTATTGGAGGTTGTTCCGAATATTTATATCCGCCACAAACCACGAAAGGGATTTTTTTATCCTCTATTTGAAACAAATATCTTTGCAAAAAAAATGAATCTGCAGGAAAAGTATCGCAATCCATAAACAAAAAATAATGATACGTAGCCATTTCTGCGAGACGGTTACGAATGGCTGATCGTCCAATATTTTCAGGTAGCTCTATAAATTTGCAATAAGGAAACGATAACGCCGTCCGATTTTCTTCTTTATAACAAAAAGAAGCATCATCCATAGCGACAATTTCGTATGAAATAGACAGTAACTCTGCTTGTCGTCGCAACTCTTCTATTAGGGTAGAACAATTTTGATTGTATATGGGAATTAGAATAGAAATCATCGAGTATATAAATATTGAAATACTTTTTGCTAAGGTTCTTTTATCAAAACTTTGTTAAAGATACAACGGTTTTTTATAACTTTCAATTTATTTTAATCAAAAAGAGTTGCCCGATATTGGGCAACTCTTCTATTTGTTATTCTATTTCAATCATCAAAAAATTCTTTGGAATTTTCTCTCCGATTTTCACATTGATCTTTTTTATTATTCCATCGAAAGGCATTTCAATTTTATTTTGCATTTTCATAGCTTCCAAACGGAGTAATAACTCTCCTTTTTTAACCTTCTGCCCTTCTTTCACATCAACTTCAATGATAGTACCAGGTATATGCGACTTTATTTCGCATTCATTTGGTTTTTCCCAGACAGTTCTATTTTTAAATTTTTCAGTAAGTAACGTTTTATATTTACGTGCTGTTACTGCAAAATCTACCAATTCATTTTTTTGGATTTCTTCAGACATAATTTTATTTTTTACAGTCAAACGTCAATAATTCAATTCATTTATCTCTCACCAACGCATAACCTATTTTTATCAAAATGGAGGAATTCCATGTTTCTTTTCCGGACGAGGATCTACTTTATCTTTTGATACCAAAAGAGTATGAAGTAACAAACTACGAGTCTGGTCGGGTTCAATCACAGCATCAATGTAACCCTTAGATGCAGCGACAAAAGGATTTGCAAATTTTTCTACATATTCTTTAACCTTTTCAGCACGCATGGCATTTTGATCTGCAGCTTCTTTTATTTCTTTTGCAAAGATAATATTAGCGGCTCCTTCCGGTCCCATTACTGCAATTTCAGCAGAAGGAAGAGCAAATACAAAATCTGCCCCTAAATGGCGTGAATTCATGGCAATATAACCACCGCCATAAGCTTTTCTTAAAATAACAGTGATTTTTGGCACCGTAGCTTCTGAATAGGCATACAAAACCTTGGCTCCATGACGGATAACTCCTGCATGTTCTTGGTCAGCTCCCGGTAAATAACCCGGCATATCTTCAAATGTAACCAATGGAATATTGAATGAATCGCAAAAACGAATAAAACGAGCTGCTTTATCTGCACTATCGCAATCCAATACACCAGCCAAATAAAGAGGTTGGTTAGCAACAAAACCAACTGTTTCTCCATCCATACGGGCAAAACCGATAACAATATTCGGAGCAAAAAGCTCTTGTACTTCAAAGAAATCAGAACTATCAACTACAGAGCGGATAATATCACGAACGTCGTAAGGTTGTTTTGGGTCAGAAGGAATTATTTCTCCGATTCTCTTTTTAAACGTTGGAGCCTTAGGCTCAATACTATGTGCTTTTTTGATGTTGTTAGCAGGAAGAAGGCTTATCAATTTTTTGATTTGTTCAAAACACTCAAGTTCTCCTTTAGCATAAAAATGAGCATTACCTGTTATTTTAGCATGTACCATAGCACCGCCTAATTCTTCTTGTGAAATCACTTCACCTAGAACAGATTCTACTACATTCGGACCAGTGATAAACATCTTTGAAATATTTTCTACTACAAAAACAAAGTCCGTAAGAGCCGGAGAATAAACTGCTCCACCTGCACAAGGACCTAATATAACAGAAATTTGAGGAATAACACCAGAAGCCATTGTATTTCGGTAGAAAATCTCTCCATAACCAGCCAAAGCACCTATACCTTCTTGAATACGAGCACCACCCGAATCATTGATTCCAATACAAGGAACTTTCATTTTCAAAGCATGATCCATAATTTTAGTAATCTTGCGAGCATGTTTTAAACCTAAAGATCCCCCCATTACGGTAAAATCTTGGGCGTAAATACATACCGGATTACCAAACATTGTACCAATACCAGTTATAACACCATCGCCATGAAGCGTTTTTTTATCCATTCCAAAGTTACGTTCTTCATGTTCTACAAACAAATCGTACTCATAAAATGAATTTTCATCAAGCAACGACAAGATACGTTCGCGAGCTGTCAATTTCCCCATTGCGTTTTGTTTCTCAATGGCAGCATCTCCACCACCTTTTTGAAAGATAGCAGTCTTTTCCCGCAATTCTAAAATGTCTTTTTCTAATGACATAATTGTTTTACTGTTTAGTGAATATTTTAAAAATTACAATGAAGTGCAAAGTTACTAATTTCTTTTATTTACAATAGTTTTGTTTCAACTAATTATAGTATGTTTTTATAGTTAGTTGATTATTAGATTATTATAATACACAAAATAAGTATTAATGTGCAATTCATTCTTTTTTTCAAAAAAATATCGACAAAAAAAATAGACCTTTTTAAGGTCTATTTTTTTATACAAAGTTGTATAACTTACAATATATTAGGACTTACCATGTTAATTGATGATATCAAAACCGGTAAATGGTACCAAGGCTTTAGGAATTTTAATTCCTTCCGGTGTCTGATTATTTTCCAACAAAGCTGCCACAATTCTTGGTAAAGCCATCGCACTACCATTTAATGTATGACAAAGATTTGTTTTTTTATCTCCTGTTCTGAAACGACATTTTAGTCTATTGGCTTGATAGCTTTCGAAATTAGATACAGAACTTACCTCCAACCAACGTTGTTGAGCTGCAGAATATACTTCAAAATCAAACGTAAGTGCCGATGTAAAACTTATGTCTCCACCACACAAACGAAGGATACGCCAAGGAAGCTCCAATTTATCAACCAATGTTTGAACATAATCAACCATTTGTTGAAGCGTTTCATACGACTTGTCAGGATGCTGTATTTGCACAATTTCCACTTTGTCAAATTGATGTAAACGATTCAAGCCCCTAACATCCTTGCCATAAGAGCCGGCTTCTCTACGAAAACAGGCCGAATACGCCGTATTTTTTATAGGAAGATCCTTTTCATTCAAAATAACATCACGGTACAAGTTAGTTACCGGCACCTCAGCTGTCGGTATTAAGTACAAATCATCAAGCGTGCAATGGTACATTTGACCCTCCTTATCAGGAAGTTGTCCTGTTCCATAGCCGGAAGCGGCATTGACCACATAAGGTGGTTGAATCTCAAGGTAACCTGCTGCATTTGCGTTAGACAAGAAAAAACTAATCAATGCTCTTTGTAACTGTGCTCCTTTACCCTTATATACAGGAAACCCTGCTCCTGATATTTTCACACCAAGTTCAAAGTCAATCAAGTCGTATTTTTTTGCCAAATCCCAATGAGGAAGGGCATTAGCTGGCAAGGTAGGTATTAGCCCACCCATTTTTTCCACAATGTTATCTTCGGCACCTTTACCTTCGGGAACACTACTGTGTGGCAAATTAGGAATTTGCACTAACAAATCAACCAAAGCTTTTTCTGCAGCATCAAGTTCTGCCGAAAGTTGTTTGCTTTTTTCCTTTAGCAAGGCTGTTTTTTCTTTTGAAGCATCGGCTTCTTCCTTTTTGCCTTGCTTGAACAATTCACCAATTATCTTCGACAAGCCATTGACTTCGGCCAAAATTTCATCCAGTTGTGTTTGTTTATTTTTACGTAAGGTATCCAAGGAAACTACCCTTGCTATAATTTCCTTACCATCAAAATGTTTTTTTGCTAAACGAGCAATAACATCATCGGTGTTTTCTGTTATGTATTTTGTTGTAAGCATATTTGTAAAAATAAAAACCTCACCTTTACTTCTTTCGAGAAGATAAGAGGAGAGGTTTTAATATTATTTTCTAAAAAGTTTAGTTTTTCTCGATTGGTTGTATAGATACAAACGAACGATTATCTTTTCTTCTTCTAAATACTACATTACCATCAATTAGAGCAAATAAAGTATGATCTTTACCTATTCCCATATTTTCACCGGGATGATGAACCGTACCACGTTGTCTGATTACGATGTTACCAGCTTTTGCAAATTGTCCACCAAAAATCTTTACTCCAAGTCGTTTACTTTCTGACTCACGTCCGTTCTTAGAACTACCGACGCCTTTTTTATGTGCCATTTCTTATACTTCTTTATTCGTTAAGCAACTACTTCTTTAATCATTAACTCTGTAAAACATTGACGGTGACCGTTTCTAGCTCTGTAACCTTTTCTTCTTTTCTTTTTGAAGACAATTACTTTTTCTCCCTTCACGTGAGAAAGAACTTCAGCTACCACTTTAGCTCCTTTTACAGTTGGCAAACCAACTTTCACTTTTCCGTCGACATCAACAAGTAGAACATTTTCAAATTCTACAGTTGCACCACGTTCTTCATTCAAGCGATGAACAAACAATCTTCTGTCTTTTTCAACTCTAAACTGTTGTCCCGCAATTTCAACAATAGCGTACATACTTATAAAATATTTTTATAATGATACCTTCGTGAGGTGAATACAAAGAGTATTACTTGTTTACCTCTACGAAATCAGGTTGCAAAATTAAGATTTTTTTCATTGTTAGCAAATAATTTGCTTGTTTTTTTGCACTACAAAGAGATTTTAAGCCCATCATAAGCAAAAAAAACATTGTCAGGCAATCGTTTTTCTGTTTCTGCTTGTTTTCCCATTTCATGGCTCATGTGAGTTAAATAGACCTTCTTTGCCTTGGTGCTCTGAGCAAAATCGAGAGCTTCCTGCAAAGAAAAATGCGAAAAATGCGATTTTAGACGCAAGGCATCAACTACCAACACATCCAAATCGGACAATTTGGATAATTCTGCGTCATCGATATAACTTACATCCGTTATATAAGCAAATCTTTCAATTCTGAAGCCTAAAATGGGTAATACGGAATGGGCAACACGTATAGGTATGATTGGAATATCGTCAATGTTAAAGGGCTTATTTTCAATCTCATTGAGTGAGATTTGGGGAACACCCGGATATTTACTTTCGCCAAAACAATACGGTAGATTTCTGAGAATAATGTCACAAACACGTTTTTCAGCATAGATGGGGGTACTGCCAAAATTCCGCAAATCATCAATTCCATTGAGATGATCGTAATGTTCATGAGTAATCAAAACGGCTGAAATATCGGTTATTTTATTACGCAATACTTGCTGTCTAAAATCGGGTCCGCAATCTATCAAGACATTCTTATTTTTTACTGTGACAATGACCGAAGAACGCAAACGTTTATCTCGTGGGTCATCTGACAAACAAGTGGCACAATTACAATTGATATAAGGAATGCCGGTTGATGTTCCGGTTCCCAAAAATAGCACATCCATGATTGATTATATAAAACTTTTAAAATTGCTTTGGCTGATATTCATACGAATTCTCCACTCTTGCGGATAAAGATTGTTACACCTATTTCCAAGATTTTTCACCCACCCTATAGGCATATTTTTATAGGTTAAAAGTACCAAACCTTTGGGAGAATCAGGCAAAGCAATTGCTTCTTTTTTCAAAAATAAAATAGCCGTTTGCCAATCGACTTCTTGTGTTTGCACAGCTTCCTTATCTAGATATTTACTTAATGCCAAATGCTGAGCATACACAATACTTTCTCCTTTTTTCTCTGCCATTAAAATACCTGATAGCAAAACGTTTAACTTCTTTTCTAGCAATTCAATTTCCGTACTTTTAGCCAATGGAATGGCAGAAATATAATTGTCCGACAACCGAAAACTCCATTTTTCGGAATCTTGCAAAAGAGCTTTTATTTGAGATGAAACCTTTGTTTTTTGCGTTTTTTCTTCTTTTATTTTCAAACGTTTGGTAGCATCATCAGTTTTGCGTAAAGCCGCAATAAAAAAGCCCTCTCCTTTGGTTTTATGCGGGAAAAATCGGTAGCCAAGACTCGTTTCCGTAATATTAAATTCATCTTTAACAGAAACTTTCAGATATTCGGCTCCCAAGTTTTCTATTATCCATCGTACATTCTCTTCATTTTCTTTTCGGTTATACGTACACGTACTATAAATTAAAACGCCACCGGTTTTAAGTGCATTCCACACACTTGCCAATATATTTTGCTGACGTTTAGCACACATTTCTACATTAGACAACGACCACTCACTAATAGCATTCGTATCTTTTCGGAACATACCTTCGCCGGAACACGGAGCATCGACCAACATAACATCAAAAAACGAATACAGGTTTTGAAAATCTTCCGGTTTATTATTGCTAACTAAAGCATTACCATTTCCGCATTTGGCAAGATTTTCTGCCAAAATATAGGCACGTGAACGAATAATTTCATTACTTACTAACAAACTGCCTTCAGACAAAAGGTTTGATAAATGCGTTGATTTTCCTCCCGGAGCCGCACACAAATCGAGGACATTAACAGGAGTTGTAACATACTGTTTTATAATCTGTTCCAAGAACATTGAGCTCGCTTCCTGCACATAATATGCTCCGGCATGAAACAACGGATCGGCAGTAAAAAGAGGTCTTTCGGGCAAATAATAGCCTGTGCTGCACCACGGTACCGGTTGAAAAGAAACATTGGGCGTACACTTTGCATTAAAACGAATACTGGTAAGCGATTCTTGGTCCAAAGCAGCTAAAAAGTCTGCAGACTCATCATTCTCTAAAAGGGTTTTGATACTCCGTATAAATTCTTGTGGCAAGTTCATTTTAGCCTAATTTTGTGTAACGCAACGACAAAGGTAATAATATTTTTCACTACTTTTGTGAAAACAAATGCTATATGCAAGGAACATTATACCTCATTCCTACCACTTTAGGTGATTGCGATTTACACACTGTTTTACCCTCTTACAACAGTGAAATTATAAAAAGAATACATTTTTTTATCGTGGAAGATGTACGAACGACACGTCGATTTTTAAAAAAAGTAGATAAAAATATTGATATTGACCAATTGCAATTTTTTGAATTGAACAAGCATACATCTCCTGAAAAATTCTCAGAATATTTGATTCCTCTTTCGGCAGGAAATGATATTGGGATTATTTCCGAAGCCGGTTGTCCCGCAATTGCCGACCCGGGAGCAGATGTGGTACGCCTGGCACAAGAAAAAAACTACAAAGTAGTGCCCTTAGTGGGACCTTCCTCTATTTTGCTTTCGTTGATGGGATCGGGATTTAATGGACAAAGTTTTTCTTTTTTGGGTTATTTACCTGTGCAAGAAGAAGATAGAGTGAAAACACTGAAAAAATTGGAGCGAAAGGTGTATGCAGAAGAGCAAACACAAATTTTTATTGAAACGCCCTACCGTAATATGAAAATGCTATCGGATATTTTGACACACTGCCAACCCAATACTAAACTTTGTATTGCCGTTGATATAACCTTGGAAACAGAATTCATTAGAACAAAAACCATACAAGATTGGAAAAAAAGTCTTCCTGATTTGAATAAACGTCCATGTATTTTTTTGTTATACAAATAGGACAAACATTTGTTAATTTTTATTCATCACGAATAATTCACATACATGAAAACAAAAGAAGAAATTTTTAAGCTAATAAACGAAAATCCTGTATTTCATTTAGCTACCGTTGAAAATGGAAAACCACACGTTCGAGGAATGCTTTTGTTTAAAGCTGATAACGAACAGGGCATTATCTTTCATACCGGCACGTTCAAAGATTTGTATCGACAGCTGCAAGCTAATCCTTCGGTAGAAATGTGTTTTCACTGCCAAAAAACAGGTGAACAAATCCGTATTTCGGGCGATTTGGTGCAAGACAAGAGTCTCAATTTAATTGAGGAAATTTACAACCACCCTACGCGTGCATTTTTACGCAATTTTGGCGAAAGCATCAAAGAAAGAATGGCGGTGTACCGGATGATACATGGAAAAGCAACTGTATGGACAATGGAAAAAAATCTTGAACCGAATTATTATACCGAATTCTAACACAATAAAAAAAATTGGTTTCAGGTTTGAGAAAATAGAATGAAAAAAAAGTCAATAATTTATACCCTAAGGCAGCAAATTATCTTCATAACTATTTACCCGAAAGACCATTAATAGTACGGCCGTATGCAGATTAGAATTATACAATCGAAAAGAGGAAAAAAGACAGATACACCTTGCTCAGCAAAAAAACTTTAATAACTTTACGTCAATATTTTGCTGAGTATAAACCGAAAGTATGGCTATTTGAAGGCAAAGAGGGAGAACAATATGCCGATAGCAGTATATACAATATTTTTAGCAAAGCACTTAAAATAGCAGGCATTACTAAAAAAGTATCCATACATAGTTTAAGGCATTCGTTTGCAACACATTTACTGGAGAATGGAACTGATTTGAGATATATTGGCTACGCCGATTTTCAATTCAAAGTTGACTGGGGCATTAGAACAGTAAAACAACCGAGATATACACACATATCACAACAAAAGGTTTTGATCAGATAAAAAACCCTTTGGATAAATTAGAAATTTAAAGAAAAGTAGCAAATGAATTTGAAATTAACAAATTGGATAAGTGTACCTACTATAATTTTTAGGATATTATTTATACTTCTAAATTTCAATGAATTAAATAACTTTTTAAAACAACTATAGTCGAAATAAGTACACCATAGGTGAACTTACACAGATGTTATGGCCAATAGTAAAAAAAAAGAAATTTGTTAACTAAATAACTGTTTCACATACAGATAACTTTATTGCTTACCAAATAAAAATCCTTACTGACTTTGAATAATTTTTTATCCAAATAAGAATAATTATTAAGAATATGGAAAATGACAATATTGCAATTAATGAAGATGCTTTATATACGCTTAAAGTTGACTCCAATGGGAGATTCTATACGGAATTCATAATCATAGATAAAAGTCTCCTTGAAATTGTAAACATTATATCTCTATATAAGACAATTAATGCAAAATCTTGGAACGATTTATCTGAATTCGAACGTTCAAAGCTAAACAAAGCAGTCGAAGGTCAATTTGGTGATTTAAAAGGTTCTAAATTAGAAGAGGCACAATTGTTTTTTGTAAAAAAACAATTGATATTGGAATTCTATTCAGATTTATATCAAAACCATAATGAAGTTTATGGTTATCGAGACTTTTGTTCTCGTTACGCCTTGACCTCTTCTTATTGTCAGTTCAGAAGTGTCCTTACTGATAAAAATTTCGATATCCAAATTTCAAGTTATGGCATATACATAAAGAGTAGTGAAAATGACTCCTTGCATCTTTTTGAAAGTTTTACAACAGATTTCTTTCATTCATTTTTTATTCAGAATGCTTATCAATTATGCAAAGAAGATAACAAAATCAAAGTCTATTCTCATAGGAATGTTGGGTGGAGAAGATATAATTATCAGTTAAATGAGACTTTGTCTATTGATATTTCTACAAACTTCTGTTATGGTTATGCTAGCTATTTTGCTGTAACATTGGTTTTCTTAGGGATAAGAATTATACCATATTCAAGACTTGTGCTATATCAATATGCTAATGTTGCACAAATATTACGATATACTCGTGAATATCGAGTATTAGATATAAGTTGGAAATATGCTATTGACTTTGTTAGAGATGCAAGCAATGATTTTCTTATAAATGGTAAAGAGTCATTTGTTGCTGAGTATATGGTCAAAGAGTGCGAAACGTTAATTCAATTATTGCCGCAATACTTAGTTACAGACGAATTTAATTTATCAGAGAATACTCATGGTTTCTTTTTTGAGGAAAACAAGAACTTTAGAAAAGTTAAACTTGAAGGATATTTATTAATAATATTTCGAGCTGAAAAAGTAACTGGTGCTATTAATTTCTATTCTAGTATTCAAGAGTTAAGCGTGTTATTTCCAGTAGAAAAATATTTGAATTGCATTAAAAATTGTTCATTACAAATAATGCCTCAACTCAATATTGCAATTGAAGAACTTGACAAATTGTTACTAACTATAAAAAAACAGATTGATATTGAAAAAGAATTGCTTAATCTGTTAAAATTAGAATCTGAAGAAAAAAAGAAATTACAAAATAAATATGATAATTATGAATTGGAGTTTAGGGAAATGTTATTCGAAGAAAATAAGGAACTCCCTGAAGTGTACTCATCAAACTCTCCTTATATTATTGAACAAGCTTTGGCTAAAATGGATAAAATATACCCAGAACATAATACAATAAAACAAAATTATAATGAATCCATAAGAGTTTTAGAAGAACAGAATAATGTATGTAATGAACTTGACAATCAATATAAGAAAAACCAAGATTTTAGAACTCAGATTGATGAATTTAATTCAAATATCAAGATATTTATAGACACGATAAGGTATTAAATAACAAAGGTTTTACAACAATTAATTAAAGTATATTCATTCGAAATGTAAAGTTTTAATAAATGCTCATTAAGAAACTATTTTGAATAAAAAAACTAAACTACAGGCCATAACAAAGTACATATTGCAGGGCGGGGTTCGGTGGTACGCCAACTGCGGATTCTCGCATCGCAGTTCCGTGTCCTTCGGACAGGAACGCTCCCCGAAATCCGCCCCGACAACATGTACCAACCGTTATGCGGCATTGTAGAACGACCGTCACTAAAACAAATATTTGGAATTAAATGAAAGCGAACGAAACCAAAGTAGAAGACTTTTTATCATCAAACAAAACTCAATTTGTAATACCCGTTTACCAAAGAAATTATGACTGGTCAACTGCACAATGCAAACAGCTTTTGGACGATATTTTTGAGGTTGGAAACAACAAGAAAATGAACGCCCACTTTATCGGAAGCATTGTATATGTTCACGATGATGTTTATACCGCTTCCCGCATTAAAGAATTGACCATTATTGATGGACAACAAAGGTTGACGACTTTGACATTGATTTATTTAGCTCTTTATCAACTTGCAAAAGACTTAAAAGACGAAGGACTTGAAAGTGAAATTAGCGAAACCTATCTCATCAATAAATTTGCACCCGAAGAAGAAAAATTAAAATTACGACCGACAGATAATAATGATAAAGCTCTGAAATTTCTGTTAAGAGAAAACTCAGGTGAAGAATACACCGATTTTTCCAAACTGATAGACAATTTCAATTACTTCAAGGGAAGAATTACAGAGGAAAACTACCAAGTCGTTTTGAAAGGACTTTCAAAATTAATGTTTGTAGAGGTCTCGTTGGACAGAGAAAAAGACGACCCTCAAAGAATTTTTGAAAGCCTAAACTCAACTGGATTGGAACTTACACAAGCAGACCTAATTCGGAATTATATCTTAATGGGGCTTAACCGAAGAGACCAAAATAAAATCTATCAAAACTATTGGGAAGTAATAGAAAAGTTGGCAAAAGATGAATCATCAAATTCAAGTCGTGTTTCGGACTTTATTCGTGATTATCTGACACTTGAAAACAAAAATATTCCAAACAAAGGAAAAGTATACTTAGAATTTAAAGACAAATATCCAACAAGAACACTTGAAGAACTTGAAATCGTTTTATCAAGTCTGAAAACTTTAGTTAAGCACTACAACAAATTATTAAACCCGAAAAATGAATCTGACAAGGAAATCAAAAGACAACTAGAATACATCAGCAAACTTGAAATCAATGTTGCATATCCTTTCCTAATGAAAGTGTATGATGATTATTCAACAGGGACAATTGATAAAACAACTTTCCTAAAAGTTTTAGATTTAACTCAGTCCTTTACTTGGAGACGATTTATTCTTGGATTGCCTACAAACGCATTGAACAAAATATTTATGAACTTGTATGACAAGGTTGATACATCAAATTATATCTACTCCATTCAAAAATCATTATTACAACGAACTGTAGTGCAACGTTTCCCAAGAAATTCAGAAGTTATTGATGCACTGAAAATAAAGGATGTTTACAATATCAAGTCGAAGAACAGGACTTACTTATTGGAAAGACTTGAGAATTTCGAGAATCGAGAGCCAGTTTTAATTGACGGTAACACAGATATTACCATTGAACACATTTTCCCACAAAACCCTGACGCTAAATGGAAACTAGAACTTGGTGTGGATGAATACAATTACATAAAAGAGAACTATCTGAATTCAATTGGCAACTTAACCCTTTCAGGCAACAATGGAAAGCTCGGAAACAAACCATTTATTGAAAAAAGAGATTTGCCCGAAGCAGGTTATAAAGACAGTCGTCTTTGGCTCAACAAGTATTTAACAATCCTTGACAAATGGAGCAAGTCAGAGATTGAAAGAAGGTTTGATTTAATTGCTGAACGATTTCTAAAAATTTGGGAAATCCCTGATATTTCTATTGAAGATACTTTAGATGGTAATGAGGTAAACATTTTTGAAGCTGAAGAACCCAAAGGGAAAAAATTGGAGTACGCTGTTTTCTTTGACCAAAAAATTGAAGTTAACCAAGTTGCTAAACTTTATTTTGAAGTGTTTAGACAACTATTTGAATTACAACCCGAAACTTTTTTCACGACAGAATTAGCCGAAAAGATTGGATTGACAAAGAACCCAACGGAAGGAAACCCGAGACAAGCAATTCAATTAAATGACACGTATGTTATTGAGGGAAACATTGATAACAACGGTAAGTTTGACAGAATAAAATTCGCTTTGACACTCTTTGACTTTGAGGATGAACTAATGATTAAATATGCAGAAGAAGTAACAACGACCGCATAACAGCAGTTTGGCAAAATGGCGGGTTTAGTGCTAAATTGAACATTCGGTTTCAAATTAACATTAGTGCTAAATTGAAAGTAAGCACTTCTAATTCCGCCACTACGCCAAGCCGCAAAACGTTACCTGCAACCCTAAACGAACGACTGTGCAAACTTTGAGCAATATGACAATA
>DAIMYQ010000026.1:0-22038 GCA_036734385.1 Paludibacteraceae bacterium
GTGAACAAAGTGGCGGAATGACGAAGACCGCTTTACCTATTCGGTTTAAACCTGCAGGGGGTTGTTGATTCACTATATCATTGCAAATAGCTTAATAATAATTAACTACGCAGAAATACTATTTAGCATATTCTACCATAGAAAAATATGGCTCATGGATAATAATTTCACTATCTTGAAGTAATGAGTTATTTAAAATAAATGAGTGTAAATATAATTTGTTTGCTATTTGACTTTGAATGATTAGTTTTTCTTTAGTTTGATACAAACCCGGTTTTGTACGTAAGAAGAAATCTGCTTCGAGGAACATGGGAATAACACTGTAAAGTGCATTTACTGTTGAACGATTGCTGCCGTATTTATTTTTTATTTCCTTTTGTATTAGCTCCGTATTGATAAATTCTTGAACTTGAAAGTATTTGGCAAAAACAGAATATGTGTCGAATGAAAAAGGATAGTAACTGTTTAGTAAGGAGATAAGTATAACAGAACGGTCACTTTTTAATTTTAATGCCATTAAAATTTCGTTACTGTTTTCCTTTAACAAGTCTGACAAAGGTGATTTGAGAATTATCTTATTGACAATGCTTAATGCTTTATTTATTCTATTTGCTCCTGAATACTCAAATGAAAGTTGTTCTTTAAGGTAATCGGGATTGTATTTATCTTGCAAAAAGTCTTTCAATGCAATTTCAAGTATTGAAAGTGGAATTCTTTGGTTTATATCTATTTTACTCATTTGTGTTTTTCTTTAATTTGATAAATGGTATCAGCACTTCTAAGACATGACTACCACCATGCGTAATGATTTTAGAATCGGCCGTAAAGGCATAATCGTTTTTTATATAGATTGTGTTTTCTGTTTCACCTAAAAAAGGTTTCCAATCCGGATTGTCGCTTAGAAACTTATCTTTCAACCAACTTTCAGAGTATTCTAAATGCCGGAGACTTCTACTGCCGGATTTATTTGTTCCTAATGTTTGCCTGTGTGAAAGTGAATTCAATCCAGTTGCCTGAATGTTACCGTGATCTGTGGTGATAAATACTGTAAAATCTTCATCTAAAAACATGAGAATGTTATCAATAATTTCAGAGTTTTCTATCCAATTTTGTGTCAAGTCAAAAAGGTCGTTATAATCGGTGCATGCATGCATTTTTTCATCAAGCGAAATATCTACATAAGCTAAACGTTTGATATTTGATAAATTATCAGGATTTAGTCTGTTGTAATGATATGCAATTTGAGCATCCAATACACCTTTATTGTTCCAAAAGTTCTTCCATAATTTTGCTTCGTTGGCTGGGTTTTGTACATAGCTACTTATCGGATTGTCTCCTCTGAAAATTGCTTGCCTTGATAGTTGGGTAATCGAAGGAATCCATGAATATATTACTTCATTAGCCGTTTCAATGGTATCATTGAAATGGGCTGATAACATGAGGTACTGCCAATAAGCCATACCGTCAATTACTACCAGTGCTACTTTATCATTTTGTTTGAAATTAAATTGCAGGTAAGGCAATACCTTACTTACTATGCTTGGTTTTTTGACATAAGAAGCTGGAATAATATGTGCTTTGTATTTTTGTTCAATGTGTTGCTGGAAACGGTCATTTATAATTTCAATATCCGGTTTTACATCCTCCCACCATTTATTTTCAATAGCGATTAAAACATTATGCGATAAGATTGAAAATGATTTTTCCCAATTTATTTCGTCTTTTGAATCAATAATCGACTTTAAGTATGAAAGTATATCTTTTTTTATCTTGATTTTATTTGTTATCTCGTCAGTGTTGCATTTTTTTAAATACTCAATAGTTTGCGGTTCTGAAAGTGTTTGAGTTGGTTTTTTACTATAAAGCAGACACAGTTCATTGTATGAGCATTTGAGAATTGTTTCAGAATAATACTCCGGAAAATAGGTTGTAATTTGAAAATCATGATACATACCCATTTTGAGCATATCTTCCAATACATCTTCTTTTTTGTCAACAAGATAACAATATCTTTGCTGTGGGTTCGCTTTGAAAATCAATTCAAAATGAACACGAAGCTCTAAAGCTGAACCGCTAACAAGTTCAACACCTATTTTACATAGTTCTGCTTTTACTTCCGGCTTATAAAAAAATCGGTCGGTGTTTTTGATTATAGACAGTTGATTTGTTTGCAGTCCTAAATCTGTCACCAAATCCTTTAGTAAGTTATCCATTTATATTTATTGTAATTAGCCGTTTCACATCAGGGACAATTCGTGTATCTTTTTCAAATCGTTGTACCCATTTATCGTATTCGTGATTTAAGCGTTTAAGTTTGGCTGATCTGATATTCTCAATACCAATTCGTTCAATCGCTTTCTTTTGGAAATTGTACAAGTTCAGTCTTTTCTCAAATCGTTTCTCCAATACTATGCGTATGGCAGTCTCTAAATTCGCGAAAGTATTTTGCAGGGAATCTTCCAATTTTTTATATTCTTCCACTATAATTTTGTCAGTCATTTGAGTTGGAATTGTCGAAGTGTAGTTAAAACTTTTGCTGTTTGTTACCAATTGATTCCAAATATCATTGGCATAAGCCGGGTAAACTTTCCCATTTTCAGCAATAAACTGTGCAATGTATGTTGATTTTGTTTCCAATGTGTTTATTGCAGATATTTGCCATAAACTCCATTGACCTTTTGTGCTATCACCCGAAGGAGATTGCAACACAGCAATTCCAGCATCGGTTGAAAACTCAGGAATAGAATTTAGCATGTTTTGAATGATAGTGTGCTGCAAAGTGATATGTTCAAGATTCGGGTTGTTTAATGCAACAACAGAATCAAATGAGACATTTAATTTCACCTCATTCCATTGCATTGACAGACTACCATCAATTTGTTTACTTACATGACCATTGTTATTGAAAGCATATTGCGTAATCATATCTTCCAACCAAATTGGCAGTGGACTGTGTTTGATTTCTGCTGCTTTCCGATTATCAATATCGGCTTCTTTGATTAAAGGCAAAGCACCTTCGGTAGATTGAAAATCATTCAGTTTTTTCTTTATTTCAAACAACCATTTATCACCGGCATATTCGAAACGTGTAGGGTCTAAAAGCGATTGCAAATACAATTGGTTGATACGTTTCACATCAATGGTTGAGTCCAATACATCAGAAGTTTTGTCGATACCAAATTGATCTAAAATAGAATCTAGTTTTTCAACGATTACCTGATAAACACGTAAATCAACACTATTGGTTGTGAGCATATTGTAGGCAGATACCCGGTTTTGTTGTCCGATACGATCCACACGACCAATGCGCTGTTCAATCATCATTGGATTCCATGGTAAATCGTAATTGAAAATAATGTGGCAAAACTGCATATTCAATGATTCACCAGCTGCATCTGTTGCAATAAGCACCTGACTATGGTCTTTAAATCTGCGGAGTGCACTTTTACGCTCATCCAATTCCAAACTACCATTTATACTTTCGCATGTAAAACCCTCCAATGTGAGTCGGTTTAGTAGCATTTGCTGGGTGGAACGAAACTCCGTGAAAACTAAAATCTTTAGGTCTGAATTGTCCGTTTCAATTTTCAGTTTGTTGATATATTCTATCAACTTTGAGGCCTTTGCATCCGTTTCGGTTGCAAGGCAATCAGAGGCTTGTGCGATTAATTTTTCGAGTAATTCAATTTCATTGTTTAATGGTTCAACTTTTATTGTTGAAACGTTGTCGGGAGTCAGGTTCTCAAAATCAAAATCATCGTCCACCTCTTCTGAAAAATCTTCGGTAATGTCTGATTCTTCGCCTGCAACTAAACGAGTATATCGGGTGCGCATGGCTGAAAGAATAGCTGCTGTAGAGCTACTTGCCAAGCGTTGAAAAAGTACCATTATTAAGCCTCGTGACGTATTTTTGCTGTACTTTGCACTATTAAACCCTTTACGCACATAGTCGGTAACAGCCTCATATAATGCAATTTGTTTTCGGTGGTAGAATTCATTTAATTCAACATCAAGCCGAAAGGTTTGTCTTTCGTTGAAAAGCTTATTGCCTTCGTAATCAACAGCCAAGCGTTTTTCTGTACGAATAACATAGGGTTCTATTTCTGCAATGGTGGGCATTCCTTCCCCTGCAAAAGCTTCGGGGTCTATGAGTTGAAGTACGCGGCGAAAATGGTCTGATTTGCCTCTGTGTGGGGTTGCTGATAAAAGCAACGCATTAGGAACTTCATTGCATAAAGCCTGTGCCAGTTGAAAGCGTGAGACTAGTTGGTTACTTCCACCCATTTTATGCACTTCATCGATTATCACTAAATCGAAATTGGCATTCAATACAGCTTCCATTCTGTATTTATTGTATTCATCCACTTTTTCATTCGACCATCCTTGACGGCGTTCCAGTGGTTTGAGTGCATCGGTAGAAACAATGATTTGATTGTGTTGCGTCCAGAAGTTGAATTCCTGGTCGGCATTGATATTCGAAAAAGTACGGGATAGCGACGAAATTAAATCAGAATCGTATAGGTGAAATACTTCGTTGAAATGTTCTTTGAGTTCGCTTTGCCATTGCATCATTGCCGATTTTGGAACAATAATCAATGTGCGTTTTACTTCCCCTCTTAATTTTAGTTCTTTTAGAATAAGCCCTGTTTCAATGGTCTTTCCCATACCTACTTCGTCGGCCAACAAAAAGCGGTTTTGAGCTGCCTGCATTACCTTTTCTAACACCAATATCTGGTGTGGCAGTGGGATTAAACTACTTTCGTAGGGTGCAAGTATGTTTTTCTTGGCTATCTCGTCTTTAATACGAGCCGCCAAAGCAATAAAGCGAACAGAAGAAAGGGAGTTTTTTGCTTGTTGGATTTCAATGTCTTCGGCAGCAATTTGCAACAAAGAATTGTCTTCGAGTACACGTACCCAAAATACCTTTTGACCGAAAATTTCTTTCTCGCCAATTTTTTCTATTGCTTTTCCTTTGTAGAACATTGAAATTCAGATTTGTATTATTACTTTTGCATTGTCATTACTCGAAGAGCAAAGGACCTGGTTGGCCGCATTACCGTAAATGCGGTCTTTTTTATGCCTGTAATTGTCATGTGTAGATTTTTGATTTTTGTATACATGAATCAAATCTCATGTTATAAAAATGCGATTTTCATAACATGACAATTATGACATGTTAGTTTCTTGAGTTAAATTTCAATATCTCTGGGGCATTGTATAGATAGTCAAACAAAGCAACATTGATATAGAAATTCTCCTTGCCAATTTTATGAAGAGTAAGCAATTCCTTTTCAATTAATAAATCAAGATATTTTGAAGCTGTTTGCCTTGTAATTTGCAAATCCTGCACCAGAAATTCAATTTTAGTGTAAGGGTGTTTAAATAGGTTATTTATCAAATCCTGTGAGTATATTTTACGAAGCTCTGTTCTTATTTTTTTCTTATGTTGCATCATTAATGCTTTAATCCCACGCACAATAGCAGTAGTTTGAATGGAGGTTTGCTCAACGGCTTCCAACATAAACAACAACCATGGTTCCCAATTTTGAGTAGTGCGAGTTTCCTGCAATAGCTTATAGTACATGCCTTTGTTCTGGTTTATATATCGGCTTAAATATAGAATTGGTAGATTCAACAAATTTTCCTTCACTAAAAACAGGATATTGATTATACGACCCGTACGTCCGTTACCATCGTAAAAAGGGTGAATACTTTCGAATTGGTGGTGGATAACTGCCATTTTTACTAATGGGTCCCAATCGCACAATTCATTATCGTTCATAAACTTTTCGAGGTTCGACATGTATTCCACTATATCATCATGATTTTGTGGTGGCGTGTAGATAACTTCCCCTGTTTGTTCATTTTTGAGTTCAGTACCGGTAAGCTTTCTGAATCCCGACCTTGTTTCTTCTAAAGTGGATTGAATATCAATGATTTGATTGCAAGTAAGTAACCCTTGTTTTTTGACAATGGAAAATCCATCTTTCAAAGCAGTAGCGTAATTGTATACTTCCTTTGCGGCAGAACTTGTGAAATGTTTTGCAAAGTTATCGCTGCTAAATAGCTCATCGTGGGTGGTAATAATGTTTTCGATAGCGGAACTGTCTTTTGCTTCCTGAAGCGAAAGGGTGTTGAGAATGATAACTTCATTTGGAATGGTTTCAGCCACACCGTTGAGCTCTGCCAATGCTTTGTGTGCCAGTGCCAGTTTCTTTAAAACCGGTTTTGTTTCTATGTCCTGAGCTAAGGGCAAGTGAGGGATTTTGTAATTCATGGCTAATTTATTTTATCTATAATCTTTTGGCTAAAGCCATATTTTTAAATTCTTTTATCCTCTTCGAGTGAATTCCCATTAAATTTTGAAAGAATTCAGAAATTCATGACATTTAATTATTCTATCTTCAATATCAATTCCGTTTTCGTTTTTTGAAATGGATAATATTGAATTCTCATTTAATTTATTTTCAGCTATAAGCTGGTCGATAAGGGTTTGAGACTGTTCGTCTTTTGCGTAGAATTTAAATCCCGAATTAGCATTTTTTATTAAGAGAATAATATCTCCTTTTGTAAATTGCAAATCATTGCAATAATTGTCCAAAGACAAATTTTTACTCATTTTGCTGATTTCTAATAAGAACGGACTCCAACTACGACCTCCGTACTGCTTAAACATCATAATACATTTGTAAGGCTTATTTGAAAAATCATCCCACTTATAAAAACCTTCTGTTGAAATATTATTCCACAATATAAATGATTGATATTTAATGTAATAATATCGCCAATCTTTGGGATAATTATTGTCTTGTACAAAATGTTCCAAATATTCTGTTACAATATCCTTGTTAGTTGTCGTATTATTTTTTACAAATAAATCAAGGTATGATTTTAAAACAACACCAGTATTTTCAAATCCTTTTCTGGACTCACTGCGTGTAAATAATTCTCTCCAAGTTGAAGCGTTTTTATTACCAAAGCGTTTAAGATTACCATAATTTTGGCTATAATCACCAATTGTAAGCATTGCTCTACTTATCTCAAAATAATTAGAATCAGGCTTGAATAAATTATGAAATTGATTCGCATAAATAGAAAAGGAGTTATTAAGGGGAAGAATGGAGATATTTCCTCTAAGCAAGCCATGATCTTCTAACCTATAAACAGATTCCTTTAATTCTTGATTATCAGTAATAAACTTTAGTTTTAATACTTCTTCTTCAAGCTGGCGTTTCGAAAGTTTTGAATCAATAGAATAACAATTATTGAGAATAATAGATTCGACATCTTCGTATAAAAACTTAGACAAAAACTCATTTCTTAATTGGTCTTCAGACGAAGCAAAAATATTTCTCAACGTCCTGAAAACAGATTCTCTATCATCAATGTGATTCAGTTTTATAAAGATAAATGCATACAGCAACAACTGCTCTCCAACTGAAAAAGTGTTTTTCTTTTCATCAAATCCGTATGTTTCAGCACATTTCCGAAACAAGTTGATATCGGGATTATTGAAAAAGATTCGTGTTTTATTAAGTTCAAAATCATTTGAAGTAATATAAAAAATACTGTCGAAATAGGGTAAATCTTCTTTTTCAAGTTTTTCAAACAAATCTAAAGATTCAAACAAAAAAGTCACATTATCCTCTGAATTACTGTAAACCTCTTTTACTTTATCTAACCAGAAGTTACTCTTGATTTCGATTTTATTTTTATTAATCAGCAAATCTGTTATATACCAGAAAAACCCTAGAAAGCCACTATCAACTTTCTTAGCCAAATCTTTTCCTTCGGCATTTTTGAATATATTCCAAAATAAATCAGACCACTGCTTATCAATTTTCACATTAAACTCCTTTGCTCTATCATTTGATAAAACTTCCGAAAACTGTGATTTAAAATGTTCAAAATCTGTCAATGCTTTACCCCTTGCATTCATTTTGATATACAAATCATCGGGCAAACCTAAATCATCCATGGGTAATAAATGAAAAATAATACGAGGACTTATCCCGGTAAGCTTTTGCCATAGATTAACGGACGAGCTTTGATTATAAATAGCATTTAACTTGTTTTCAATGGCTTTTAAAACTACGAGCATTGATTCGATTGTAGGGTCGCTTTTCCAAGCAGAAAAGAACCACGGCTGATCAACTATTTCTTTGTCGATTGATTCATAAGTGAATGACGGTTTAAAATTTGTAAGCTCTTCGCAAAATCGCCGTGAACCTTCTCTTGTAGCGTAAGTGAATTTTTTCAAGAATTCATTATCGATAACATTTATCGGCTCTTTACTACTTATATACCAATGAAGTAGAAACAAGGTAGTAAGCCTTTGCTGACCATCTAATGGTTTGAAACGTGTAATTTCTTTTTCCCCTGAAATCTCCTTTTCAACATATCCATATACAAAATCAAGTTCTAAAGTTGGTAATGTGTCGTTAATTAACACATTAACTATATCCGTCAAAAATCTCTCTCTAATATGAGGGATTTTCCCAGTGCTTCTGCCTTGGGCATAATCTCTCTGAATAGGTGGAATTACAACTTTATGCTGCACTAATAAGCTATTTAAACTATTGGTTATCATCTGTGTCATTTTCTGTGCAATTAATTGGTAAATAATCTTTCAGGCAATTCTCAATAATTATATAATATGCATTCCTATCATCGGGTGACCAAAAATAATTTTGAGCATTTAACCCTTCCTCGTTGTAGTATTTCATAAAAGCTCTACGCGTACAAACAGGGATAAAACTGCCCTCTCTATCCAATCGCATAATCTCTCTGCGTTTCACTTCAAAAACTGAATTGTTCAAAGCTGAATTGTCGGGTTGGCTTAACAATGCAAGGTTTTTTATACCCTCACTGTCTCTATCCAAGGTTTCGGTATCACTTGTAAAAACGTCATTTATCTCACTAAATAAAATTGAAAAACGATCCCAAGTTAGTTGGTCATTATTGTATTTATTTAGGTTTTCCAGAATTTTAGATAGCGATTCCTTTTTTTCTACATCTAATGGTTGTTCTAACATTTCAATCAATAAACTTTTATGTAAGTTCAACCACTTGAGCCATGGATCTCGTTTTGTTTTATCAAAATATTCAGATTTACGGGCGTGGATATGCTCCAAACTCCACACATTATCTTTATGTTGCTTAAAGGGATAAAACTCTGATATGGCTTTTGATTTACGATTTGTTTCGACGTTTAATAACAACAGCACATTGAATAGTTGATTGTAATGCTTTTCGTACCGCAGTTCTGATAATTCTACGTTAACAGAATCCTTAATCAATTCGTCAATTTGAGTACTAAAATTAATTTTGCTTTTAGTCTTTGCATCTTTTACTAATTGGCCAAGGTCAACGCCCTTAAATTTTCCAAATTCACGTGCTGTAATTAAATACCCCATCCTGTGATAATAATCCTTATCGCTGAACCATTCACTTATTGTATTGTAAAAGTGTTCAATCTCCTGCCAAACAGCCGACAAACTACCGTCTTTTTGTTTTTTTGTGAAATGTAAAAATGTAAAATATTCATCTTTTTCATCGTCTGGTTTACCTGTAATTAAATCCAATATCAATTCGATTTTTGTATCAAACTCTTCTCTTTTTTTATTGGTAATAAACGACCAGAATTTTTTATCCTTACCATTTAGTTGAAGTTCAATATGATCCCATAATTTGGCAATTTCAAATTGCTTAATTCTTTTGTCTTCATCAGAAATGTCGGTAAAACTTTCGTTTGACAGAAAAAGTGCTTTGGTTAGTTCTGCATTGGTTAAGGGAATTTTACCAATGTTTAAGCGCGCAAATAAAGCCTGACTTTTTTCATTGTGCGAAACTTTGTACCATATTATTTTGGAAAATTCTTCGAAAGTTGATAAAAATTTAGAGGTATTTAATGGTTTCCCTTTCTCTTCTTTATAATTTAATTGCCATTTCCGTATGGTTTTCAACGCTTTTGATATATGGTAAAAGTCGATATTTGACTTATCAATATCAACACTGTCATCAGCATTCACTTTCAGGTTTTCCAAAAATGAGACACAATCAGGTCGGGTTTCGTAATTGAGTGTAAACTGTGGCAGCTTATCTTCGCCTCTCCATTTTTGGTTGATATATTGCAGAATAATATAAATGGTTGTCAAACGCTGTTGTCCATCAATTACTTCATACCATTCACCTGTTAAATTCTGTTCTGACTTATCTTCCTCATTCATAAGTTTTACCACAACCGGCTGTAAGCAATAGAAAGTTTTCTCACCTGGTTTGCCCTGAATTTCTCTTGGATTAAATGAATCAATATCATCCAATAGTTGTTTTACTTGCAAATCAATCCAACGATAACCACGCTGATAATGAGGAATAAAAAATTGCTTATTCAACAATTCATTTATAGGAATTGGTTTTAAATTATCATTTTGTTCACTCATTTGTTGAATTTATTTTTTGATTTATGATTTGGCTAAAGCCAATTATTAAAAAAAATCTATTATCCTAAAGCAGTAGGCAATTAATCAAGTATATCAATTACCATTTACACCCTCGAAATAGCTATATCATAGTACTGCAACAGCACTTCGTCTTCCATAAGCAGGTTGTTGGGTATGCAATCGCCAATGGTGACAATGGTTTTGAAATCCTTGTCTTTATAGCATTGTTTGAAGCCGACACGGAGTGCTTCCACGCGGGCTTCTTTTATCTTGCCTTTGGGTTTGGAGGCTTGCTCACGGTAGGTGGCAAACAGCCGAAGCATACGACCTGTGCGTACTTTTTCGAGGTCTATTTCGTTTTCGAGGTCGGGTAGATACCATGCACCAGACTCGGTTTGCAGGAAGTTTTCTTCGAGAATGTCTTTCAGTTCGGGCAGAATATCCCCTTTACGCACACCGGCTAAAGCTTGCATCCATTTGGGTTGAAGTTCCTGATAGGTTTGTGCGTTGTTTTCCAACTCACGGCGTAACCACATTACACCGTCTTGCTCACTGGCAACCAAGAGTGATAACTGCACAAAGTTAGGCAATGTGGCTTTTTTACTGTCGTATTCGTGTACTTGCTCTGCTGTGAAGTACATGCCATCACGTTCAATAAAACGTTCTTTTAATCCTTTTTGGAATAAACCCGCATCGATAGGCACAGGCAGATTGCGCTGCACATAGAAAGCAATAAGGCGGTCGAAAAGGATTTTTGGACTACGCTCTATTACTGCTGTAGTAGCATTTTCTTTTACCACATGCACCGGCAGGTGGTGGAGGTGTTCAGCCACAAAATCCCATATTCCGACTTCGCTGTTTTGACTTTGCTGAAATTTGGTATCGAAATCGGAAGAAGGCTTGTAACAGGAAATTACAAGATCTTGTTTAACAGCAGTAACTGTATTTATGGCTTTAAAAGTTCCTTGTTGCTTATCAAGTGCCGCTACATTAGCTATTACAAAACCTGCTTTTTGTATAGACGTTTGTATGCCATTCCATATAGAAGCATTTGTGTTACTGAATTCTACGGTCATCCACCTTGACGGTTTTAATATATTATAGAATTGGTGGAATCCAGAGGTCATTAATTTAATATAATCAATTGCAGTTTTACCGATATTAGAATTTTCAATCGCTTCTAATGAAGTATTTTCAAACAATCTTAACCATTCCTCACTTAAGAAATTTAGCTCAGAATAAAATATATTTGAACCAAATGGAGGGTCAGTAAAAATATAATCTATTGAATTAAAATTGATATTCTTATAATCAGTTGCTGATTGGAGTGTGACTAAATTTACATTTTTATCCCAAAGTTTTATATACTCTGCATTTATTAAATCTCTACATTTACTTTTGAGTAATCCTAGAGCTGACCTTTCAATCTTTAAAGAAGGCATATAAAGTGTTCCACTTAAATTACCAGTACCTTTAAAGCGAAAACGGTTAGTCATGGTAGCTCTTACAACTGAAGCGGTTAGAATAGGTAAAATCTCACTTAAATTATCAGATTTATCACCTATTTTATACAGGTTTGATAAGACAATAAGGTTGCGTTTTGAATAAAATAAATGGCTATGAGTAATACCTACCTTGTCATTTCTTCTTGCTTCACTACCTTCCATCATTCGATTCATAGGAAACCAAAATGGAACAGAATACGAATTGATTTTATTTATTAGTTCAAAATCTTTATTGTCAGGTAGTTTCTTAAATCGTTTGCTGCCAATTGAAAATTCTATTAATACTGGTTTAGAATCTGCGATTGATAAATTTTCCTTTAATTCTTTGTCGTAGATTGTTACAAATTTTCTTTCTAATATTTTTTTAGACAAGACGGTTGCACAATGCTTACAATTAAACTGGTCTTTAATAATCTGTTTTTCGTAATCAACTGAATAATCCCAAAATACAATTTCCGCACCACATTCAGGACAAATAAATACATCACTCCAAATTACATTATCAATAATACCCTTGAGTCCTTCTTGAGTGAATGTTTCATACATCCAACTATTTTGTAATTTTAGTTCATTTAAAATTGCATCAACTTTTTCAACGTACTTAATTGTGTTTTTGGGTATTGTGAAACTGGAACTTATTAAACTTGCAACAGGACTCAAGTCACCACAAACAGCATGTCTCGCACCCCAATTAGGAAGAGTTAGTCCATCACTCTTAAATTCTTTTTCAATTGTAGCTTTAATTTCCTTATCCGGATTTCCACACATACCGGCTGCAACCCCAGTCATCCCTGTACCTGCAAAGCCATCGAATACAATATCACCCGGTTGCGTGTAATGGAGAATGTAACGCATAATAGCAGGGTGAGGCACTTTAGTGTGATAACTGTGTGCGTTGTAAATCGGATTATTTTTCCCTTCACTTACATCACCTGCATACGGTTCGTCCACCTCAAAATCAGCTACACGTTTGCCTTGTGCTTGAAGTTCAGCTTTTTCATTTTCCCATTCCGCAATAAAATCATTAATCCAGGGGTTAGGACAAGCGGTGTAATAGGGAGGATCACTAAGATTTATAATGTCGTCGTCTTCGCCAATGGGGAATCCTTCAATTTTCTTTAGTTCGGGCAGGTGCTTGCGCAGTTCGTTGCGGAAGTAGGTGCGACGTTCTTCGTCGTTGGCAAAAGTGCGGCCGAGAACGGTAACTGGTTGTTGCTGTTCGGCGGCGGTGTCGGTGGTATTGAAGGGTAGTTCCATGGGAGATTTTGTCTTTTAAAATATAGATTTTCTCTTTTAAAATTGGATATTTAATGACTTGATAATGTGTGTTATATGTTACTTTCTCTTTTAAAATCGCTTTTAAATATCGTTTAAATATTGTTTTTAAAAGAGGAACCAGCGAGAATCATTACCTTGCACTGAATTTTTTATTTTCTCATTTATTCTAAGCTCCGAAAGCAAGTTTGTAACCTTGTTTTTTTTCTGTTTATCGTTCATCCAATCAGGCAGTTTACTAAACAAGAGTTTATCAAACTCATCTCTGGTCGCACTACCATGTTGCTTCAGAAAACCAAGAATCAGGTCTAAATAATACTTTTTATCGAAAGCCTTATTTTTAGTATATTCGGCTTTTTGTTGTGTTTTTTGGGCAGTTTGTATCGAAAGGTAGTAATTAGGCTTACGACCTTCGATAAGCTTTTTAGCTCTGAGGTATTTTTCATCAGTGCTATCTAACGGAATATTTTTCTGTACTTTATCGAGCAGCATAATTTCTTGCAGGGTAAGTTCCTTATTACGGGCTAAAACCCGTGCAAAGTCCAGATTAAGCACTTTACCAACAATCTGCACTTTTACCTTATTGTCGGAGAAATCGTAATCGGGCATTGGGAAAAACCTTTCACGCTGGAAGTTGAACATTCTTTTGATACCTCCACCGGCAGTATCCACCATTTTGAGGTTAAACATGGCATTGGCTAAGAACTTATTTCTGTAGTTTTCTTCAGGTGCATCGTCCATAATCACTTTATCTACAGAGCCGGGAATAAACGTACCGTAATTTGAGAACACCAATTTGTCGTCGAATTCAATGACGTTGATACGCCCACTTTTAGTATAGTCCTGGTGTGCGATACAGTTGTTCAAAGCCTCACGAATTGTATAAGGTTCGTATGTATCAACTTCTTCGGGGAAAAGCGTTCCTTCTTTTATATACCTGTATTTGAGATTTCTTATTTTTGCATATATTTTGTCGACTGCTAACAACAGTGGACAACCTTCAATAGCATAATCTCGTTCATTGTTATTTGCATCTTTCAACACCCAACGTATTTTAGCTTCGGCAGGCGTTAAATAATGCTCACTCTCGTCTTTTCCCAACAATAAAATAGCCGTGCGTGTAATTTTTCCTTTGATAGTGATTTTAGCCACATTCAGGAACTTAGCATCATTCCAACTATCAACTTCAGCAGCCTTATCCGGAAATTTTGTTTTATAATTAATTCTTGCTTGATCAATGGCTTTCTTATCAAGTGAATCAATATCTGCTTCGGGAATTATTACAGCGCTCCAATCTTCCATGTAGTTTTGATTTCTTATGGTTTCAAATTTTGAAACATTAAGAGCAACTAATTCTTCCCCATCTCTTGCATAGTAATGCCCTTCAAAAGCTATTGGAAATCCTTTGGGTGCAGGAGGAATCTGAAACAGGACAATTCGACCTTCAGGCAAATTCAACTCATAGATTTCAATGAAACTAATTCTATTCGTTGTTTTATTAGCTATTTCGCCTTTCAAATGGTCTAAATCTTTGCGATTTATTCGATAGTTACTGCCTACAATTTTATGAGTTTTATCTTCAACTCCGAAAACCAACCAAGCACATGAAAGACTTTTCAAATTAGCTTCATTGCTTAAAGCCGAAAAGTATTTTCCCAGCTTGGTGAAATCATAAGAGTTTTTCGCTTCCTTAAATTCAACAACTTCTGTTTCAGAAGGCATTGAGATTAATTGATTAAATATGTTTTTAATTTCTTCCTGTGTCATAAATAGTGTAATTATTGTGGAAGATTACTTTAGTATAATACGGATATTGTCTCTGTTTTTGCCTATACTGATTGAGTCAATGTACTTTTTAAATGCGTCAATGGCCTCGTCGGGCGTAAGTGGTTTACTGAAGGTTGCTTTCAGGCTTTCGGTAGTCAGTTCCACTTTGTCCAATCCTTTGTGCAAGGTTTGGATTAAGTTGCAAATACGTTTAGCATTGGTTGTATCAAGCTCAACTGAACCTTTCTGATAGTCGCTTAGTAATTTCTGGTCGGCAGCATCCAATAAACTCAAATTTTTAGTTGCTCCCGGGTCGTCCAATGTTTCACGAATGGTATTGTCCCATGCGTTGAAAATATCGTCTAATTCGGTGCGTAATTGGTCAATGGTTTTTTGCTTTTTATCCACATATTCCATCGGGTTGAAGCTCTGATAAGGAGCGAGCAGTATAGCTTCTTTGTTTACCTTACTATCCGCCACTACCAGCTTTTGAATATCAGACAACCAAAGAGCATACGAATTTACCGACAGGAAATTAGCATCTTTCAGCAAGTCACAAATTTTCTTTTGGTCTGAATCCAAAATTTTTCTTTTTTGGTTTTCCTCTATCTCGCTGATACGGTTAGCAAGATATTGAGTTAAGTACCAATCGGCATATTCACTCCGTACTTGTTTCAGTTCTGCTTTGTAATTCGCAATTTTGGCATCTTCCTGATTGTTCAATACTTCGGGGAGCTTGTCGATAGCTTGCTGTATATTGGTCAGCAATGGGATATTTGGGACATATTGTTTTGCCTGTAATAAGTAACTGATTTCCTGATCGAATTCTTTTGTAAGTTCAATGATTTTTTCGACCAACACTAATACTTCTTTACCTTTCAGAATTTCGGATAGATCTTCCGAGGTATATTTGAAATTTTTCAGTTTGGCTTCGGAAGTGTAATTGCGTAAACTATCGCAGAATCCTTTAAAAGCAGAAAGTTTGTGTCGGTATTTCAATGCAGTACCGGCATCAATCAGCACCACATTTCGGAACGTGAATTCTGAGCCAACCTTGTTTTCAGCAAAGGCAGCTCTGTTGGCAAAATTATCAACAGCTTTAGCCAGTTCAATGTAGGTTTGTTCGTCTTTAAGTTGATTGCTCCAATCTTTGCCGGTCAATGAAATGAACATATCGCGAATGGCAGCCAAATTCAATTCTTTCGGACGACGAATGTGTGAGAACAAAAAGTAATCACTTTTATCCAATGATTTGAGAATGTCGATATTGGTTGAATTTATAGTTTTACCTGAAAGGGTGATTTCAATTTCGCCCAATGCGGCCAGGGTAGCTAATACGAGGAATTCCAAATCGGCTTCTATTTCAAACTCTTTTGAAACCCAAAGATTGGTTTCAGCCCATAGACAGGTAAGAATTTCATCTTTGTTCAGCACCATGCCTTCGCCTTTTTCATCCAACAGTTTTTTAATGCTACGGGCATAAATGGAATGGCTGACATCTAACATGCCAGGCACATAAAGACCCAATCCGTTTAGTATGGCTTCGGCATCACGGTTGCTTTGCTGAGGTGTAGCAATTTTAGTGAGTGCTTGCTTAATGAGTTTATCGAAATTATCCTTGCTAACATCACCATTCAACTGTGTGAATTTAGGATAGTTGGGGTTTTCTGCTTCAAAGTAGTTTTCCAATAAATTAGAAGAAACAGCATCAAAGATTTGCATTTTTGACGAACCAGCTCCCGGCAATGGAAAGGCTTTCAATATAGTTTGTTTTCCCATATAATCCACCCGTGTATTTTCAAGATATTCGCTATCGAAAGTCTTACGACACTTATCAAAAATCTCTTTTATTTTTTGAGCATAAACAGGCTTTTGAGTGGAATCGGCTGAAGCTTCGAGCGATTTTGCTGCTCCATACAGGTTGATTTGCTGTTTGAATTCGGCAGACAGTTTATCCATTATGAAATATACTTCATCCTGACTTGGGGAGTATGCTTTCTTGGTATCGTCGAAAATTGGCATGGCATACATGTAAAAATGTTGCCGTGGCTGTGTTGTTGACCTTTCATTTGGATTTCCAAAAAAGATATATCCTGAGCGGAATGTTTTATGCGATTTCCAATCAATTTCATGCTCCCAAATATCAAAACCGGAACGGTACGGATTGGTTTCCAATGGCAGTACAGCTTCAAGGAATCGGAAGAAATAACTGTCTTTTTGTGAGGGTGACATTTGTCCTGCGTAATCTTTAATACGTTGGTCGAAATTTACCCCTCCTTCAACTCGCAAATGATACTCCAAATTATCGGCATTTTGGTCAAAGTATTGACCTGAAGTAGCTGTGATTATCAATTTAGCAGTTGAATCGATTATGTCCATTAGCATTTCACGCTCATCGGCAATAGCATCGGTATAGCACAAATCATCCAACAATTGCTCAGCATTTACACCGTTTTGCTTGTTCAAATCGGCCTGCAAAATCTTAATGGCTGCTGCATTGGTAATGCGTTTTGCAATCGGTTTCTTGGCAGCACGAACTCCTATCAGGTTTGTTTCAATTTTATCGTGAATGGTATCGGCTATTTCTTTTACTTTCCGCACATCAGGTATTGACATCAAATCCGTACTACCTGCCATGTCAGTCCAATACATATCGTAGGTGATAAGCCCCGGGTTATTAGCAGGAACTTCTGTATCAATGATTTTCTGAAATTGAGCTGAAAGCGTTTTTAAAATCTCGCGTTGACTTTTACCACTTTTGATTAATTGAAAGTTCTCGAAATAAGACGGGTGAACCGGGTACAACTCAACATATTCCTCAATGCGGGAATGAATATTTGAAAACAAAGCCAAAAATTGATTCAAGTGTGTGCGAATCTTTTGTTTTTGGTGTTCGTCTTTGCGAAGCAGACGTTTTTTTACCACAAAAGAGACATCGTCTTTTGTAATGGTAATATCTCTGTAACGGTCTTTTACCTTGAGCAACATTTGTGCTGCAAACTGAAATTCAGGGGAATGGTAAATCATTTCCTGAACGCCAAATATCACTCTGAACTTTGAAGAGTCTGAAGCTAAACCCAATGCTTGTAAAACCTGTAAATCACTGTTTAGTTTAGCAGGATCATCACTTCGCCCTTTCAGGTATGAAAGCATTTCGTCAATTACAATCATAACTCCTTTATCAGGATACTTTTCTTCAAACTCAGCCATCATCAACTGAAGCTTTTCTAAATAGCTTTTTGGGCCATGGCCTTCAAATGAAAACTCAATACCATTCTCGGCTAAGAAATTGCTTAACCGATAGGTAACAACCTCCCACAGGCTTTCAGAATTGCCTAATTCAAAACGAGTTACTTTGTATTTTCCAGCGATTTTTTGTAAATGGCTTTTGGCTTTGTCGTTTGTAACAAGGTTAAGCAAATCGGCATTTTCAGCAATAAGCGATACTAACGACATTAAGTGTGATTTACCTGTACCGTAATTACCGACAACCTGTAGACCAAAGGTTTCTTCCAGCGTGTTATAGTCCAGAATTTTGCAAATTGTTGGTATGAATGCAGTTTCGTAAGTATTTGAAAATACAAAAGTACTCACCAGGTTTTTCTGATATTCTACATCATTTGTTCTGCTGAATTTGATTACCTCGTTGATTGGCTCAAATTGAATTAGCTCGCTGTATTTCATACGTAAATAGTTGTTTTTAAAAGGTCGTATGGAACTCGCCCTCCAAATGGGACTCGTTTCACAATATTGTCTGATAATTTATAAAGTAATATGGCTGATATTGGTTATATCAAATTGTAATCCTTTGTTTTTTGAAAGAAAATAGAGTTTGTTTTTATCAACTTCACCTTCCCAATAAATAAAAAGAGTTTGGTTTTTTGAGTGTGTATCTAAAAAATGGATAAAGTCAAATTTTAGTGCTTTTTCAAACAATATCCCCAGGTTGCTTATTGCTGTATATTTCCCAATTTCAGGGTGTGTTTTCTCACTATTTTGCATGATTGTTTCCAACGCGTCGGAAGCCACCATACTAATTTGTTTGTGGTTTATTTGCTTTTCAATTGCTTTTGATAGTTCAAGACCAATATCAACAGAAGACAATCCATCCAGTTTCACCTGTGATAGAATGATAAGTCTATTACGAGGTGATTTTTTTAGAAAAGAATCAAGTTTATTGGTAGTGTCTTTGATCATTAAGCGGCTGAAAAAGTATAATTATTCTAAATAATTAGGTGTGTTGCAAAGATATAAAAAAATGTTTGTTTTAAGGAATTATTAAAGCTCTTCAAGCTGTAGTTTGTCAATTAGAATTTCGAGAGATTTATTACAATCAATCATTGATTGAAGTTTGGGAGAAAAACGGATTTGAATTTGTGGATTTTTAGCAGGTAATTCAGGTTGTTTAAATTTAAGTTGTTTAATTATAAAATCAGCCACATCAAGCCCCTGAACTTTAGCTTCGGGTGTTGCAATATCTTCCAATAAGGTTGAAACAGATATGTTGCAACCGCATTGTTTTTCTATTTCAATGGCTTTGTCAAGCCATTTATTGTAGCCGTTTAAGTCCGGGTAAAGAATGATATTTCGACCATTTAGAACCTGACATTTTTCAATGGAAAGGTTGCCAATTCCTCCGGTAGCAAGCCAGACTTGCTCCGGGAAGATAGCTGCTGAAATGAGTGCTGATTTTTCGCTTTCGACAATGCAAACAATTGCTTCGGGGTGCAAACCGAGCAGGTGCTCTCCGAAGAAACATTGTTGAAGATTATAATCTTCGTGCAATGTGCCTGATTTTTTGAGTTTGTTATGCACCCAGTCGATTGCTCCTGATTCATGCTTAATACGTTTGCCTGAAAGGGGATTATATTGCATGATTTTTCCTGTTCGGACTTTGCCTTTTATGTCGATTTGCCAATAGATTACTTCTTTGTTTTTAGTTGCTCCAAGGGCGTATTTATCGCCAATGGAGCATATTTGATCTACGGTGAGGAACTCACAAAGAAAGCGAACAAAGTTACTTTGGTAGCTTGCGGATCGTTCGACATAGGTGAAAGGGATTGTGCCGATTGGTTGAACAGTTTGTTGCTTAGCAACAAATGGTTTTGAATAATGAAGATCACAAGCTTGACTTGTGGTTTCATTTAAGTCTGGATTATCAATGAAAAATTGTTTTGGTGTATAATGATAACCACATTTTGATTCGCGATTACACTTGCCAACTTTTTTGTTAATAAGTTGGTGCGTGTTGCCATCGAAATAAAGCGTAAAGCTTTGTTTCTTTCCACATTGGGGGCAGGTGTGCCGGGTGGAAATGCCTTTGTATTTTTGAAGGTATGGGGTTGCGTACATAATTGATAAATAAATTAGTTGAGTGAATAGTGAATAATGAATATACACGTATATTATTGAGCTGCAATGCGAAACAACGATATTCATTATTCATTCATTTTGTAGTTTGTTTTTTATAGAATGTCTGCTTATTGTTGATTGAGAAATACCTGTGTATTTTACGGCTTCCAAATGTGTCATGCCTTTATTATCAACTAAATGTAAAGCAACTTTTAGCATGTCAAGCCCTGAGTCGTTTTCAATTATATTTATAACACGTAACATTGTATTTTCGAAGTATGCACATAGCTTTACAGCGTTTTGAGCTGCTTTTGTGCTTATGACATTCGAAGTTGAATCTTCCATAATTTGCATGATAAGTGCAAATCTTAAGAAATGAACATCGAATTTGTTATACTCTTCACTTAGCAAACTATCCCCGGCAGCATTAACTTTTACTGTATTTTCTTTTTGCCAATCAAGAAAAATTCGTTTCGATTCATTAGTGAATCGATAAATTTTTGCTTTTGGTTGACCATCGGGGTAAACAACTGGTTTATTATTTTCGTAATAGTTTCTAATCCACCGATTATAGTTTTCAAAGTATTTGTTATCGAGTTCATTTTCATTGATACATTTTTTTTTGGTATCAGCTGGGAAAGCCCACAAAAAGCGTTGTAGGAAACCACTATCAGACTTGTCGGCAGGAAACATTTTTTTTAGTTTACGCGGCTGTGAGCTGCCAATAATACAAAGAAAAGGACGCTCAATAATTAGTGGTTTTTTATGATTTGATACTCTGTCAACATCAGTTCGTTTCACACTCCACATTGTTAAATATGTGCTGCTTTGGTCTGCTTTTGAATAGTTGTTCATGCCTAATAACCATGTCTCAAGCTCCTCACTAACCACACAAACCGACCTACTATTGTCATTGATTCTTTTTGATAAAATTTCGTTTGTGAAGTTTGACATTATTGTTTTTACAAGTAATGGTTCTACTTTCTTTTCTACTTTCAATTTTTCTTTTTTTGTCAATGATAGATATTCTTCGTAGGCTTCAAGTAATGGGCTGTATTTTTGATATTCCTCACTATCAATCGTTTTGATAATATTGAAAAACATATCAAGCGGGTGCGATTTCATTGCTCCAGCATTCCCGAGTAAGTCCATATATAATGGACAAAACTCTTTCCACCCATTTTTGACTTCCAATACGGCAGTTTTACCAATGGCCGTTGCAACGGCAGTTAATATACATGCAGCTGAATAATCTATAGGAAAATTTAATGCTTCGTTGGTTGCAATAATAACGTCTTTAAATACTGAATCAAAAACATCTACAGGAAATGGCATTGCTTTTAATTTCCCTGAATTCTTTTGAATATCTTCTTTCATTTTATTGTCAAATTTTATGTTTGGGTCAATGAGAATTTCTTCTGAACCCCTGGGCTCGCATGTGCCCAAGGGTTTTTGATTGGTTGAATTATTTGTTTCGTCTGTCATAGTTTTGTGGATTTACGCAAGTTTTTTTCAAACAATTCTTGAATGTCGGAAATTCGATAGTATATTTTATTTTTGATTTTGATATAATCCACCACGCCTTTATCCCGCCACATTTGGGCTGTTTCAATACTGATACCCATTAAATCCATAAATTGAAGATTATTTAGGATTTTTATTTCGTTTGGTATATCTGGAATTTTTATTGCTTCAGC
>DAIMYQ010000027.1:0-3580 GCA_036734385.1 Paludibacteraceae bacterium
GCCCCTGTTGTATTGAAGTCTAAAGCTTTAGGCAATCTATCGGATAATCATATTTTTTATATTTGTGATAATTATATTCTTGAAAAATCTAAAAATGTTTAAATAAAAGTTTAACTTTGCTTATTTTAACAGAGATTTGATTTTTCTTATCCTTAAAATTAATTTCTTTTGACTATGAAACGAGCTACTTTAAGTCAATTTTCAGGTTTTTTGTGTCTACAAAAAAATCAAGTAAAAAGATTATTTCTTCTGAATCTTTTTTTAGTATTTTTTTCCATTGGAAATATATTTGCTTCTGCTAGTGCTACTTCCTATGAGGTGACCATTGTGCCTGATGGAGGAACTTCTGTTGTTCTTCCTTCTAGCGGAACTTCCATAGGGAATTTCTCTACTTCCCTAAAAATAACCGGTTTAAAGCTTACAACAACGCAAGATGCTGACGGTAATGCAAATTGGGTTTATTTTAAATATCAGGTTGTCAATTCGAGTTCTGTCGTAGTGATAAATAATAATTATGGGGTACCTTCTACTTCTACTTCCACTACAGGAGGTATAACTACTAAAATATTTTCAGCAACTACCAACATAGATATTTACAGTGGGCTTGCCCCAGGAACTTACACATTGAAGTACTGGTTTGAGGTTCAGGGTTATACGACTTGTTGCTCTCAAATAGATAATGCTTTTAGTATGGGAAGTTCCGCTAGTCCTTTCACTGCAACGTTTACATACGTTTCATTACCTTCGATAAGTCTTACTGCTTCTTCCAGTATGGTTACCAGTGGTAATCCTGTTACACTTACGGCAACTCCTACTAATTTTACTGTTTCTCCTACAACATATACATGGTATAAATCTATTGATGCCGGTTCCACTTTTTCTGTTGTTTCGGGTCAAACGAGTAGCATTTTAACCGATTCTCCTACACAAACAACATTGTATTATGCAACAGCGTATGATGGTGCTACGCTCGTAACATCTAGCCAAATTAAGGTTTTTGTCCCGTTTACTTGTGCTGCAGGTTCTCAAAAGATTAATATTTATTCGGAGGATTTTGATAGAGACTCGGATGGAAATTTGAATTTATTTACCAGTGTGACAGGTAGAAGATCTTTTAGTGGTATTACGTCAAGTTACACCTATAAGGCTGAAAATTATGAAATTCATGACGGAGAATATGCTGTTGTAGCTACACCAAGGTATAGTGGGTGTGGAGATCAAACGGGAGTTTTAGTTGCAGGGTGCGGTGCTGATGCGACGTATTGGTATAGAGATTTGAAAGATATTAGTGGAAATGGTGATGGTGCTACCACTTTTGGAGGATTGTTGTTCGTTAATTGCGGTAATCCCGATGCATCTGGTGAAAGTCTCATATTTGAAAAATCAATAAGTAATATTCCTAAAGATGTGACGATGGTTTTTTCTGCCTATTTTGCTAACGCTGCTAATTATGCCAGAAATCCTACCGATGATAAAAAGGTCAATATGAAACTTCGTATTAAATATAGTTCGGATGGAGGTACCTCTTGGTCAACTGTTTCCGGATCTGAAATTACCATATCGAATATTTCAAGATTAGATGGATGGTTATATGGTGAAAGTTCTGTTAGTGCCTCTAATGCAGGCTTATATAAGATTCAAATAGTTAATCTTGGTGCCAGTGGAAATGGTAATGACGTGTTAATAGATAACATCTCACTTTCTTTGTGTGTACCTAAGGTAGATTTTTACCATGGAGGAGATTGTAGTTCTTCGGGAAAGAGTACAACGGATATCGAATTAACGGCGATAAATCAATCTACTCCTTTTTATGCTTGTGTTACTGCAAGTGATGCCTTCAATTCCCCTTATTACATTTGGCAAGAAAGTACTGATGGAGGAGTTACATGGGTAACAGTGCAACATCTTAATACGGGAAGTACTTATACAGATGCCGGATTGTCGGCTCCCGGATCCAAATTGTTGCGGGTTGTTGTTTCCAATGAAGATATTACTGCCGGAGGCGACTTGCCCCTTATTTATTCTGTTTCTAAAATTATTACGATTACACTTTCGTGCCTTCCTCCCTCATTAACAATCAGCGGAGCTTCTGATGTGTGTGTGGCTGCTGGTGTTGATGCCGCTAGTCAAACATTGGTAGCAGGAGGTACTACGGCAGGTTTTACTACCTATACTTGGGAAGAAGAAATTAGTGGTGTATGGACAGTTATTCCAATAACTACCAATTCAATTACCACAGGAACTCTTGCTGCCGGAACTCATTCTTATCGGGTAAAGGTGAGTGATGGACTTGGTTGTGAATCTGCTTATGCAACAGCAACCATCAAAGTAAACGAAAAACCGGTCGTTTCCACGTCCTCTCTTAGTAATAATACGAATTGTACGTCTCCTTATAACGGAGCATATACAATTTTCGCTACAGGAGGAACTTCTCCTTATCAGTATTCTAATGATAATGGAGTTACCTGGGGAACAACTACCACATATACCGGTATTCAGCAAGATAATACCATCAATCTTCAGGTAAAAGATAATAATCAATGTGTTTCTGATAATTTACCTATAACTATTTCCGATGCATCATTGCCTATTACGGCTTATACTGTTACGGGCGGTGGAACTTACTGTTTGGGCGGAGATGGTGTAGCTGTCGGGTTAAGCAATTCACAAACAGGTGTCACTTATCAACTTAAGAAAGATGGTATTGCAACAGGTTCAACGTTATCCGGAAGTACAGGTGTAGCTTTGGATTTTGGAAAACAAACGGCAGTGGGAACCTATACTATTTCGGCAACAAGTAGCGGAAATTGTGTTGGTAATATGACTGGTTCTGTTATTATTGCAACAGCAAATCCTCCGAGTATTACTTTGCAACCGCTTGCTCAATCAATATGTATGATGCAATCGGCTGACTTTAGCGTTACTGCCGATCATGCCGTATCTTACCAATGGCAAGAAGATGCAGGATCCGGATTTTTGGATATTGCAGGAAAAAATTTATCTTCTTGTGAAATTGCCACCACTGATTTATCAAAAAATGGATATTCTTATCGAGTAATTGTTTCCGGAGATGCAGCTTGTAGTACAGTTACAAGTAATTCGGTATCATTGACAGTAAATAACTGCTCGGATTTGACTTTAAATACCTCTTTAAATCAGACCTCTGTTTGTCAAGGGTCCCAAACTACTTATACCGTTTCTGTTACGAATAATTCAACTTTATCACCTGCGTTTGGTGTTCAAGTAAAAGTTGATTTACCTGCTGGTATAACTTACATTACCAATACCCTCCCAACTGCAGGTTCGTATAATTCGGGAACCGGAGAATGGAATATAGGAACTGTAGGTATTTCTACTACTGTAACATTAACAATCACCATAGAGGGAACAACTTCGGGAAGTAGAACGGCTCAATCTTATATCTTTGAAGAAAATACAAATGCTTATGCTGATTATTCAGCAGCTCCTGCAGGAATGAAACATGGTTCTGCACTGATGGTTAATGGGTATCCTTCACAACCTGTTTTAACAGACAATACAGGATGTGATAATACAGTTACCTTTACGGTAAGCAATTACG
>DAIMYQ010000027.1:3680-18980 GCA_036734385.1 Paludibacteraceae bacterium
TGAGTGTAACGGCAGAAAAGAACGGTTGTACTTCAACAGCCGGTACGTCCTCACAGCAATATACGGTAACTCCTGTTGTTCCAACGTTAACAGACAATACAGGATGTGATAATACAGTTACCTTTACGGTAAGCAATTACGATGCAACGAACACGTATACTTGGATGTTAGATGGTACACCTATCACGGCTACCAACAGTTATACAGTACCGAGTCCTGTAGAAGGCACGACGTATTCAGTGAGTGTAACGGCAGAAAAGAACGGTTGTACTTCAACAGCCGGTACGTCCTCACAAAAGTATAAGGTTAACCCTGTTGCGGTTATTACCCCCTCCGGAACTGTTATTAATTGCTCTGTTTCTCAAGTAACTCTGCAAGGATCAGGAGGATACCAATATCGTTGGAATGACAATACTATTAATTCTCAAAAAATAGTTACTTCGGGAGGATTGTATACTTTAACAGCAAGAAGTTTAGGTGGTTGTGAAAATTCCACTTCTGTTACTATTTCTGAGAATAAGGTTAAACCTCAAAATTTAGCTGTTACTCCTAACCCCAATACAACTATTTTAACTTGTACAACGGTTACAAGTATAGAGTTGACAGCATCTTCGACTAGTGCGAATGTTGGTTATGTTTGGCAAGATGGTACTGTTGGTGCTATTCTTACGGTAACTGCTCCTAAAACCTACGTTGTAACTGTTACGGATTTGGACAACGGTTGTCAAGAAACTGCTTCGTTACAGATAACATCAGATAAAACAATTCCTACAGTTAATATTTCCGCAGATGCACTTCAGTTGACTTGTGATACAACAAGTATAGAATTAGTAGCTAGCACTAATGCAACAAATCCAAGTTACTCATGGACGGGAGGTCTTAATACTTCATCTATTGATGTCGCAACTCCTGATACTTATGCCGTAACCGTGACAGATTTGAATACAGGATGTTCAAACTCAGCTTCTATAGATGTCGTTCAAGATATTAGTAGTCCGATTGTAACCATAGTACCTAGTGCAACCAGATTCACTTGTGACACAACAAGTATTGATTTGGTGGCAAATGGAACAAACGTTACTTACTTGTGGGGAGATGGAAGTACCACGAATGCAATTACTATTACAGCCCCCAACACATATCAGGTAACAGTAAAAAATCAAACAACTGGTTGCACAAATACTGTTTCATTAGATGTTCAGCAGAATGTTACGTCTCCGAATTTAACTATAGAATCAACAACTACCGAGTTAACATGTTCAACTCCGACTATTCCACTAACTGCCAATGTCGGTTCTGCCAATGTGAGTTATTTATGGACAGGAGGTTCAACAAATGCCTTATTATCGGCTACTTCTGCTGGGCTTTATCAAGTTTCGGTAAAAGATTTGCAAAATGGATGTCTTGCCAATGCAAGTGTAACCCTTACTGAAAATAAGACATTACCAACAGCCAGTATTTTAGCTCCTAATAGAGTTTTAACGTGTTCATCTCCAACTTTATCGTTAGTGGCAAGTGGTACACCGGCTGGAACAACATACAAATGGAACGATAATACTACTCTTGCAAATAAAACGGTAAATTCGAAAGGCACGTATACGGTAACGGTAACTAATCCGAATAATGGATGTACTAGAAATGCAAGTGTTGCTATTACTGAAAATTATGCTGTTCCATTAGTAGATATTCAATCTCTTCCCAGTGTTTGTCTTCCTGCAACGGTTAATTTGACAGACGCTATAGGACCTTTAACTATTGCTGATACCGTTATATTCTATCAAGATGCAGCTCTTACTAATAAAGTAATGACAGCTTCTGTTGATGTTCAAACTGCTGCTATTTATTATGTTGTAGGATTGGGAGTGAATAATAATGGTTGTCAAAGTACTCCTGAAGCTGTTATGATTAACTTAAAGGATCAGACACCTGCTCCGACGGCTCATGATTATTATGAATGTGCAGTTAGAGGCAGTAAAGATTTAACTGATTTAGTTACTTCTGATAAAACAAAAATAAAGTGGTACACGTCTTCTACAGGTGAAACTTCTTTCGCAGGTTATTTTGATGCCTATCAGGCGAATACAGTTACATCCTACTGGGTTACCAATACAGAGGAAGGTAAATGTGAGAGTGAACGACAAGAAGTCAATGTTTCCATTGAAGGAAATGTGGATTTCGATTTACAAATAAGCAAATCAGAGATAGTGCTTAATGCAGAAGAAGTAACTGTAACGGCAACTCCTACAGCCTCTAGTGCTCCGATTGCTAACTATGCTTGGACAAAGAATGGCGAATCAATCATTTCCAATGGAAATTCGTATCAGGAAATGCCTTATTTAGACGCTGTGTATCGAGTATCTGCGGAAGGAATGTGTAATACTATTGTTAAGGAAGTCTCGCTTTCGGTATTATGGCCAACTTTAATTACTCCTAGTAATGCGAATGGTAAAAATGACTCATTTGCTAGAGGCTTTTCAATAGTAGTGTTTAACCGTCATGGACAAAAGATATTTACTGGTTCAGATGGTTGGAATGGAACCTCTGACGGAAAACCGGTTTTCCCGGGCGTATATTATTACATAGTTACTTTACCCGATGGAAGTAGTAAGAAGGGAACTATAGAAGTTTTCAAACGATAGAAATACAAGAAAAAATGATACAGCTATGAGAAAAGGACTTATTTTATTACTGTTTATAAGCACGAGTGTTCTCGCATATCCGGACATAAATTCGAAATACGAGCAAGGACCTTACGTATTTGAAAGTTCGCGAGTGAATACCAAAGGTAAAGAAATAGCCCTCTCGGACTATAAAGATGGTAAAATTGTTTACTTGCGAGACGGAGTAGTTTTCCAAAGTACATTGGATAGTTTAGGTGAATTATTGCCACCTGAAAAAAGTGAAGACTTTTCTTTATTAAATATTACAGGGACGGTTGCTTATGATTCATTGCGAAATAAGCTGTATTACAGTATATATGACCCTAAAGAAGGCGGCGACTACTTGTATGAAAGTGATTTTTCTTCAGGAAAATGGAGCCTTGGAAAAAAAATGAAAATTCGTGGCACAAACAGAAGCAAAACACAGGTAGGTTTTATGGAAAGTGCCGGATGGAATTATCGTAGTCGTCCCATTAAAGGATTTTACAATCCGCGTTTATCAAAAGAAGGTAAACGATTGTATTTCACGTATTTGGCGGATGGTGGTCAAAGAGATATTTATTATGTAGATATTGAAAGTGAAGCTACTGATATTTGGAGTTATCCACAAAATGTTGGGTTTACCGTTAATACTTCTTCTGATGAAGATTGGAGTTATATCTCTGGTGATAGTGTTTTGTACTATTCAAGCACTAGCACGGATGGTTTGAAGAATATATATGTATCCCAAAAAGATGGAGAAGGTTGGGGGATGGGTAAAAAATTAAGTTTGCCCTACAATGATAGTGTGAAGACAAATAATTACAATATCATGGTGAGGGATGGTCTTCCGTTACTTATATCCGATAGAAACACAGAAAATGGAGATGATATTTTCTTGTTCCATCCTATTATACCGAAAGAACCTGTTGTAGACCAGGTGGAAATAGAACGTCGTAAAAAATTCTACTGGGTATTCTTCTTATTTGATTTTGATAAAGATATTTTGGCTGAAACATTCAAGCGTGATTTGAACAATCTGACCAAGGCAATGCGTGAATTTAAGGATGTTTCGTTTGAAATTAGTGGTTATACTGATAGTCGTGGCTCCGATGAATACAACGATGCTTTGTCCTTACGTCGTGCCAATGAAATCAAAGATTTATTAGTAAAAGAGGGCTTTAAACCTGAACAATTGGTTACCGTTGGTTACGGAGAGCGACGATTGCAGGTGCCAAATGCTAAAACAGAAGAAGAACATGCACAAAATCGTCGAGTAGAAGTGCGTATCATAGTGACCGAGTAATTGTTCGTTTGGAAAAACTTAAAAGTAAGATATTATGAAAAAAATTATATTTGCAGCATTATTTTTGGCGAGCATAGTAAGCGTAAATGCTCAAAATGATTTTCTGCTGACCGAGCAATTATTTTCTCGTATAGCAACAAACCCTGCAGGAACCGGAAATAGCGAGAATGTAAATGCATTTTATTTGGGAAGACTTCAGTGGTCAGGTTTTACGGGAGCTCCGGTTTCAAATTTATTGAATGTCCATTTTTATTCTCCTAAAATGAGTTCCGGTTTTGGAGCATCTTTCTCGTATGATGAGAGTGGAATAGCATATTCCGATTTAAATGCAAAATTGGTTTATGCGTATCATTTAGATATTGATGAGAACAACTTGTTATCTTTGGGTTTGTCTGCTGGAGTTGAAGATAAACGTTTTGATCCGACAAAGCATATTTTAGAAGATGACACGGAGAGAGGAGAAGAAGATGGAATTCCTTTGGAAGCTGAAGGAAAAACCTCTTTTGATGCTGATTTTGGTGCTGAGTTCTCTAATTCACATTTGCTAATTGGATTGTCCGCTCGTCATTTACCCGGATTTTTTGCAGAAACAAGTACTTACAACGCAGTACCACAGTTTTATGGTTATGCTAGGGGATTTATTCCGGTTAATACAAATTTGTCTCTTGCTCCTGCATTGTTGGGTATGTATATTCCTTCTTTGAGCGGAGATGAAAAAGAAGAATATGTTGGAGAATTGAACTTAACAAGCTTTATTTATCATAATTATTGGGCAGGTTTAGGTTGTCGTTTTAATACAATAGAATTTAGCAATTCCACAGCTACTGCTTTAGTCGGTTTTCAGTGGGATTGGTTCCGTCTCGGGTGTGCTTATGAATTAAGTCTCGGAGAGTTAATTAATTTATCCTCAAGTTCTTTTGAGTTAATGCTTTCGTTAGATATTCCTACAAAGAAAAAGGGCAATTTTTGGGAATAAATAATATTTTTCGCTTTATTGGGAGGAACAGACAAAATCTGTTCCTTTTTTAATGTCTGTTATTCCTATCAAAAAAAATAAAATTAGGCATCTAAAACTTCTAAAATTATATTGTATATTTGTCATTCTTTCTAAAAACGTTTATAAAAATGGGAAAAGTTTTAATTATCGGTGCGGGTGGTGTAGGAACTGTTGTGGTTCATAAAGTGGCACAAAATAATGATGTGTTCACGGAAATTATGTTGGCAAGTCGTACAAAGTCTAAATGTGATGTCATTGCTGCAGATGTGAAAAAACGTTATGGGGTATCAATAAAGACAGCTCAGGTAGATGCTGATAATGTGCCGGAATTAGTTGTTTTATTAAAGTCCTTTCAACCCAAATTAGTCATAAACGTAGCTCTACCTTACCAAGATTTAACCATTATGGATGCTTGTCTTGAGGCGGGAGTTAATTATTTGGATACAGCCAATTATGAACCCAAAGAAGAAGCTCATTTTGAATACTCATGGCAGTGGGCTTACCAAGAAAAATTTAAACAAGCGGGATTGATTGCTATATTAGGTTGTGGATTTGATCCGGGAGTAACTAGTGTGTTTACTGCTTATGCTGCAAAACATCATTTTGATGAAATACATTATTTGGATATAGTTGATTGTAATGCCGGTGATCATGGAAAAGCATTTGCAACTAATTTTAATCCTGAAATAAATATTCGTGAAGTTACTCAACGTGGAAAATATTGGCAAAATGGTGAGTGGGTTGAAACCGAACCTCATGAAATACATAAACCTTTGAATTATCCTGAAATTGGCTCAAAAGAGTCATATGTAATTTATCACGAAGAATTGGAATCATTGGTGAAAAATTTTCCGACCATTAAGCGTGCTCGTTTTTGGATGACTTTTGGTCAAGAATACCTAACACATTTGCGTGTAATACAAAATATCGGTATGGCACGTATTGATGAGGTGGAATATAACGGACAAAAAATAGTTCCTATTCAGTTTTTAAAAGCAGTGTTGCCTAATCCAGGTGATTTGGGTGAAAATTATAAGGGATGGACTTCTATTGGGTGTCGTATAAAAGGAATAAAAAACGGTAAAGAAGTTTCTTATTATATTTATAATAATTGTAGTCATGAAGATGCTTTTAAAGAAACCGGCACACAGGGTGTTAGTTATACGACTGGTGTTCCTGCAACTGTTGGAGCCATGATGTTTATGACCGGTAAATGGTCAGGTAAAGGAGTTTTCAATGTCGAACAATTTAATCCGGATCCATTCTTGGATACCCTTGCCAAACAGGGATTACCTTGGCACGAACAATTCAATATCGATTTAGAATTGTAACATGATTTGTACCCAAATACCGAAATGATTGATTATAGTCAAATACCTTCTCCTTGTTATGTTCTTGACGAGGTACTTTTACGGAAGAATTTGCAACTTATACGTTCTGTGAAGGAACGTGCAGGAGTTGAAATTATTCTTGCCTTTAAGGCTTTTGCTTTGTGGAAAGTATTTCCTATTATTCGAGAATATATTTCCCATTCAACGGCAAGTTCTTTGTCAGAAGCTCGTTTGGCTTACGAAGAAATGGGGAGTAAAGCCCATGCTTATGCTCCTGTTTATAAAAAAGATGAATTTTGTGCAATAGCTGATTATAGTAGTCACATTACATTTAATTCGTTGCAGCAATTTTTTGATTATTCTTCGGAAACAAAAAAGAAGAATATTTCTTGTGGATTACGTATCAATCCTGAGTTCTCCGATGTAAAAACCGATTTATATAATCCTTGTGCACCCGGTTCTCGTTTGGGTGTAACCCTAGATACCTTGGGCGAATCATTGCCAAATGGGATTGAAGGTTTACATTTCCATACATTATGCGAATCTTCCTCTCATGATTTGGAAAAGACCTTATCAGAGGTGGAAAGAAAATTTGGTAAATTTTTTCATCAAATTAAATGGCTGAATATGGGAGGGGGACACTTAATGACTCGTGATGGTTACAATGTTGAACATTTGATACATATACTAAAACAATTTAACTCCAGATATCCCCATTTGCAGCTTATTTTAGAGCCAGGAAGTGCTTTTGTTTGGCAAACGGGTGTCTTGGTCTCTACTGTTCAAGATATCGTTGTAAACAAGGAAATTAAAACGGCTATCTTGGATATTTCTTTTGCTTGTCATATGCCTGATTGTTTGGAAATGCCTTACAAACCATCTATAGTAGGTGCTACGGATGAGATAGAAGGAAAGCCAACGTATCGGATGGGTGGAAATAGTTGTCTTTCGGGTGATTTTTGTGGATTTTGGTCTTTTGATAGAGAATTAAAAATAGGAGATCGTATTGTATTCGAAGATATGATTCATTATACAACCGTCAAAACTACTATGTTCAATGGCGTTTCGCATCCAAGTATTGGTTTGTGGACACTTGACAACGAATTTAAGCTGTTACGCCAGTATTCTTACGAAGATTATAAAAGCAGGATGTCTTAAAATTATTATTTATCTTGCATAACTCAAGCAAAGAATTTATCTTTGCTGTGCAATCGCGAAAATAGCTCAGTTGGTAGAGCATAACCTTGCCAAGGTTAGGGTCGCGGGTTCGAGTCCCGTTTTTCGCTCAATTGAATGGGGCGAGACAGTGATGTTTCGCTTTTTCGCCCTAATGGCGGAATTGGTAGACGCGCTAGTTTCAGGGACTAGTAATCGTAAGGTTGTGCAGGTTCGAGTCCTGTTTGGGGCACCGTTAATTTTACATAAAAGCACAAGTGGTGAAATTGGTATACACGCTACTTTGAGGGGGTAGTGGGCGTTAGCTCGTGTGAGTTCGAGTCTCATCTTGTGCACTTTTTGAATTTGCTTACATCATAAGAATAGCCACTATGAATCATAGTGGCTATTCTTATGATGTAAGGTTAGTGTCAACATGTTTTGTTATATATTTATCATTAATGGAATCTTCTATATAACGGATAATTTAGACCATATTTTTATGGGCGATAACCTGATAATTGGAGTATTTTTTGGCAATTATTCTCCTCCATTATTTGTGGAAGAGTTAAATTTTTCTGTTTCTCTGCGTAGTTCTTTACTATCTGAAAACCAATCCAAATACCAATTCTTCCCGGAGACTCTTCTGACATTCCAGCCGTAAAAGGTGCAGGATTGATATAACGAGAAATGTTCTTCCAATCATTACTAAACAATTGTTTGTTTTCCAATATATATGCCCAAATATTAGTCTCGTTTTTTTGACACCATTTCAATTGTTTTTCCGTGTATCCCATTATCTGAGCTTCTGTGTAATCGGGAAAGAAAATGCTTAATAAATACATCATCTTACCATTGTAAATCATGTTTTCAAGCAGTCGTCCCGATTGAGTATCCATATAAAATTCGGAACTTATCCATCCTAAAACGATATCCACCGGTAAACGTTTTTCTGTCATTGTCGGTATTTCATAGTTGTACGCTATTTGCTTATAGGGAGGATAGTTTTCTCCTAAATAATTATCGATACTTGCAGAAACCACACTGTCCGTAATAACAATAGACTGGTTGAATCCTGATACATGAAACAAAACGCGTGGTATCGGTTTATTGGGGAAATAATACTTAAAGTATCTAAAAGCTGTATTGAGGCTTTTGTTTACTTTTTCGGTGTTTTTGTATTTGGTTAAACAGTCGTTATAAATGTGGTGAACAGAAGTATCCGTCAAAAATTGCCGCATGGCACTATTGTTTTCGGGTGTACCTAAAACACCAATTTCCAAAACGCCTTTAGTGTAAATATCTAAGAAAGAGCCATATACGTGCCGTAAACTATCAGTACTTTTTTGTATGTTATCTGTTTTTATGTGATAAATATCCTTATCAAAACGTTCTATCTTAATATTAACCGGAACTTTGTCTGTATCTATATAAAAGCGACTCCTTTCCCTACAAGAGGAAAGGAGAACGCAACATAAAACAATGACACCTATTTTTTTCATATGTATATTGTCTCTAAAAGACAACTTTAAAGAAACGATATTACTTTGCCAATTTTAAAATCCAAGCATCAGGAAACTTTTCACGAACTTTTACTAATTCAATTCTAATTTGACGTTCGTCATCTGAAGAAAAAGCAAAAACACGGAACATGCCATTTTGGTTTACAGCTATAAAAGATTCCATTCCTTTTTTTACAAGGTCATTCTTCAGATTCCTAGCATTAATTTCTTTTTGAAAACTTCCAACAATTATATGGTACGGCTTTTCTACGAATGTGCCATTTTCCATTTGATATTTATCTTTCGTTTCCGTGATTTTTGCATCAGAAACCTTTTCTTCTACAGGTGCCACTACAGGTGTATTTGCGGGAGTTGTTGTTCCTACAACAGTTGCTTCAACAGGGGTTGCCGGTTCGTAAGCTGAATCAGAAAATTTTTTTGTTGTATTACAAGCAGCTAATCCGATAGCTACAATTGCGATCAAAAATTTTGTTGTTCTCATTTTTTTAGTTTTAGTGAATGTCCACGTATTCATATTCAATAATGAGTACAAATATCCGTATTTTTTTTCATAATAAAAAACAGATAAGTTTTTTTAATAAAACAAAAAGCCTAACAGTATTAACTGTCAGGCTTTTTGGGTCAAAATTTACTTTTTTTATTTTTTTGTAGGAATAATAAACGAAAGCATTAATTCATGTGTGCTTGAAGATAAATTAGCGACATCTCCTACACTTAGTTCATAAGAGTAACCTAAGCGTAAGAAGTTCCACTCAAGACCTGCAGAAAAGGCTAAAGCACTATTAAATCTATAACCTAAACCAAACCAGTACTTATTGTCATAGAATCCGGTAGCATTTACTTCAAGAACGTTAGTAGTAGCTACAGAATAGTTTCCCTGATTTAATGAACCAATGTTTGTGTACAATAGAGCTGGGGCAATATCAATTTTATCTACAACGGGAACTAATCCACGTACATAAGCATTGATATGGGTTGGAGCTACTAACGTTGAAACTTCTTCACCAATATTACTTAAGTGGGTTCCTGAAGCTCCTACAAGTAAGTATCTGGTAGAAAGTTCAAATCCGAAGTCCAAATCAAAATTAGTTTTAGAAATAGATTCTTCAGGAATCGTTTGATCAATTGGAATTGGATCTACCCAAATATGTTTAGCAGGATCAAAAGTTTTGTTAATAACACCCGCACTTAACCCTAAAGAAAGTAATCCTCCATCCCAAAGGTCAATATTGTATGCGTATGCTAATTTTGCATTCAAGGTACTGTTTGCTATACCTAGTTCATCATATGATAAAGATAAACCAAATCCTGATTGTATTTTATCACAATAAGAATGGACATTTATCAATGTTGATTTTGGTGCTTCGTCAAAACCAATTCCAGCCCATTGTATACGATTTACATTGAAAATCTGTATTTTTTCGTTATTTCCAATTGCAGCAGGGTTTTGATTTATACGAGAAAATAACTGTTCGGTCAGTCTGAAATCGCTCTGTGCAAATAATGAGCTACAAACCAATAGAAGTAATGCTGGTAATATGATATGTTTTTTCATGGCGTTCATTATTTATTAGAGTTAATAATCTTTACTTCTACTCGACGGTTCAAAGCATGTTCTTTTTCGTTTTTAGGCTTAGCTATTGTTGGTTGTTTTTCGCCATGACCTACAACTACAAATTGTTCTTCTTTGAAACCTTCTTTTACTAGAAGATTTTTAATTGTGTTGGCTCTGCGTAATGATAAGTTATCATTGTAACTGTCACTACCTCTACTATCGGTATTACCAGCGATTTCGAAACGTGCACCGGGGAACTCTTTCATTTGAGCAACAAGAGAGTCAAATTCTACTTTGAACTCATTCTTTAAGATGTCTTTGTCAAAGTCAAATAGAAACAAAGTCCAGTGAAATTCCTTTACTGGTTCGGGTTCTGGTACGACAACAACAACTGGTTCCGGTTTTGGTTCTGGAAGTTTTACAAATGCAAAAATATCATCACCATTACCTGTTTTTCTATCGGAGATAAGAAATGGAGTGCCATTTTTTACAATCAAGTTGTAATCATTAGAGGCCGAATTGTAAGGCTGTTCCATGTTTTTTCCTGCTTCCCAAGATTCCCCTGAGGCTTTTGAAACTTTAATATCAGAGTTGGATGCAAAATACATATTCTCAGCGTTATCTATGAAAGCAAAATCTTCATCAATAGCGGTGTTTATGTTTTCACCCGCATTTACAGGATATGACCATGTAGTTTCATCTTTTTGGTCAATGTACCAAATATCTTTCCCACCTTTTCCATTTTCCAGAGAATTAGACGTGAAATAGATGCGTTTTCCATCTTTTGCAATGGTAGGATTGATAAAATTGATAACGGGTTTAGATGCGTAGCTCCAACCAGCATTGGTAATAAAAGATTCATTACCACGAACTTTTCCCAAACCTTCAATTATTATTTTTTTAGGTTCAGACCATTTGCCTTCCTTAAAAGTTGATTCGTAAAGTTCACTACTTTCCTTGCCATTGTCTTGTTTAGCAAAATAAATTTTTTGAGTTTTTTCATCATAAGCGACCGTTCCTCTAATTCCTAAATTAGTGAGTTCCTCTGAGACAACAGGTGTTTCCAAATTGCCTTCTGCATCTACTCCCACTACATATACTGTGTTGTCTTTCAAATAAATAATAGAATTATCCTTGAATAAAGACATACTATGTTCCTTTGCTTCGGTATTAATATTAACCGATTGTAATTCATAGCCTTGCTGATACTTTGTGTTAATAGCAGCAAATAAACTGGTTGATAAGCTTATTAGGGCTAAATTTATAAAAAATCTTTTCATTTTATTATATGTATTATTAAGGTTTTACTACTTCTACAGTTCCTTTTTTGACATCATTATTTGGTAAAGTTACCACATAATAATATACGCCTGGTTGAGCATAATCAGAATCTATTTTTCCATTCCAACCATTATTTCCGGAGAATATTTGGTGTCCGAAACGATCGAAAACGACAATATTAAATCCGGCAACAAAAATATCATTTAATCCATCCTGATTGTAAGGATTAATAGCAGTAGGCCATTCAACCTTGATTTCTACTAATTCTGAAGTAGCCGAAGTACAACCGTCAGTAGCAGTAACTTGGTATCTTTCAGTTAGATAAGGACTAACTGTATGTGGATTAGTTGCTGCTAAAGAATTTCCGTTTACTGTCCAAGCAAGCGTATTGCTAGAAGGAGTTGTGGTTGCTGTGAGTGTTGCGGTACCTCCAAGTATTACTTTTGCAGTGCTAGTAGCTAACGATACTGTTACTTGTGGTGTAACATCTACTACTACAGTTTCTGTATTTGATGGTAAATCATTTTCGTTGAGTCCAGTTACTTGATAGCTTGTTTTTACAGTAGGAGATACCTGAATACTTGTTCCTGTTTCAGTCATATCCATCCATGTAGTACCTTCATCTACTGAATACTTCCAAATACAACTTACTACATTGCCAGCTGTTACAGTTACAGTTAGTGTTGCATTTTCTTGACCACCACAAATGATTGTTTTATCAGTTGCTAATGTAATTACAGGTACAGGGTTACTTGATGTGCAAGATACTTTTACGTTATTGGTTATACCAAATGTAGCACATACATCTGATAATGCTGTACCATCCGAAATAGTTTCGGCACTAGTTGCGTCTTCTGCTATAATTACTCTGTAAATAGTAGGGGTAGTTTCATCGTTTTGCGAAACAGTGGCAGTTATAACGCCAATACCACTATGTGTAGTTTCTGTCCAACTTACTCCATCGTCAATACTTTGTTCCCATCTATAGTAAGGAGTAGATGTAAATAATTTAGATAAGTCCGTTAATGATATCACATCCAATTTGGCAGAACTTCCACATGTTACAGAAGTTTCAGTAATACTTGGATTTCCATTTACTCCCATAGCTATACTTGGAGCACATACAGTTACTGAAATATCATCAATTATAACGTCATTACCGATCGTTGCATCGCTTAATGAGATTACCTTAACTTTTAATTCGGGGAAAGCTCCAGGCAAAAATGATGTTCCAAATTGTTTCCATTCTGTATTTCCTGCTACAATATCTCCAGTCAAAAGACTTTCTACTAGGGTAGAATCTGTTGGAGATGTGTATCCCCATATTTCTAAGCGGAAACGTGAAGGAGCTCCACCTGATTTGGCGGGATTTGCCATGTAAAGAGAGAAAAATAAATAAGTATTACTACACAAGTCAGCTCCATCAAGTTTACGTACATATACAGGTTTGTTTTTGATTTTACTTCCACAGTTAATGAACAGTAAACCTCCATCTACATCTCCTGTGTGATCAGTGCCTTCCCAATACCATGGATGACCAATACCAACGGTAGAGTCTTCCGCATCGTTTGTTTTTGACACAATGGCATACTCTCCGTCATCCACATTTCCTGTGGCTTTGTATGTTAATGGAACAATACCAGTAGATCCTATGTCAGCAAAATTCTTTCTTGTTCCACTAGTAACATTGCCAAAGCTTTCTTTAAAAATTATTTGTTGTCCTGCTGTTTCTTTACAGCATACACGTGCATTTAATCGAAATACTTCAGAAGTAGCAGTTCCTCTAGTTACTTTATAAAAGGTATTGCCTAATAATGCATTAACATTAATAGTAGAGGAAATTTCACCTGCAATAGTTGTAAAAGGACCTGTTTCTGTTGAAGACGATTCCCATGTATAATCACCGCTGAAAGCCTCAAACCCTTCTGCTGTAAGTGTAACATTGTCTCCATCACATACAGTAGAATTAAGTGCGTCTATATATTGATACGATGTGCCATAAACGTTAATGTTGCTGATAGCGTACACAAAATTTGCACCTTCATTCCAGTTATCTCTACTAACAATTACCTCAATTGCCCCACTGTTTCTAGGAGTAGTTTGCGAAAAATTTAATGTGCCTCCTTGTGCTAACTTAGGATAGTAGTTGTAGTCATTTCCGCCTACTTCTTTTATGTTTACCACTAATTGGGGAGTTGGACCACTAACCGTATTGCTTGTTATTTCTTGTATAGTAAATTGCACACTAACGTTTTCTCCTGGTTTATGTCCTTCTACTCTAAAGCGAAACATTTCGGTTGATTGATTAGGCGTACGCATAACCAAACGATTTACACCATCCGTAATTGATTTGTAGCCACTATTCAATACATTTGGATTGCTAACAATGGCATAACGTGGAGCTGTATTTGTACCCCCTGTACCCCAACTGCCATACCCATTTGTGTATATGCTGTTTAATGTAATAGTTGACATTCCCGTTGGAAAAGAAAATATTTCCCCGATGGTAAAATTGGGTTGTGTTGTAGCATTGTTATCATCTGCTAATGAAAACGTGGTAGCTCCAAGTAAATCGCCAAAACCAGATGCACTCTTGTCAATGGCTTTGTTGGTAAGATTTTGAGCTAAGATGCTTGCTGATATGCTCAAAAAGCAACATAAGACAAGCAAAAAACGAATAAATCGTTTGGATTTTAGGAATGTTTTTTCCATAATAAAATCAAGTTTAGGTTAAAAGAATTTGTAATAATTTGCTAACAAGCTATTTATGTTTAGAATAAGGTGCGAAGTAAGTACAAGTTTTTGTATTTAACAAGCTTTTTTTATGTTTTTTTTGAGTATGATGATAAAAAGAGTATTTTTGCACTCGAAAAATTTACATACGTTAATTAGCATTATCTGATGCATTTGCTCTAGCTTTATTCTTAGCTAAAAATGTAGAATTGCAGATGAAAAATGCTGTTTTTTTAGTTGTTTAATTTAAAATAATCAAAATGAAAGCATTTGTATTTCCTGGTCAAGGAGCTCAGTTTGTAGGAATGGGCAAAGATATGTACGAAAATTCAGCTTTAGCGAAAGAGATGTTTGAAAAAGCAAACGAAGTACTGGGTTTTCGCATTACCGATTTGATGTTCGAAGGAACAGATGAGGATTTGCGTCAAACCAAAGTTACGCAACCTGCGGTATTTTTACATTCAGTTATATTAGCCAAAACCATGGGCGATAAATTTGCTCCCGATATGGTAGCGGGTCATTCGTTGGGAGAGTTTTCTGCTCTTGTGGCTGCTGGTGCATTAAGTTTTGAAGATGGCTTGGTATTGGTGTCGAAACGTGCAATGGCTATGCAAAAAGCGTGCGAAATTGAACCATCGACCATGGCTGCGGTATTGGCACTTGATGATGCCAAAGTGGAAGAAATATGTGCTTCAATCAATGGCGTAGTGGTCGCTGCTAATTATAATTGCCCCGGACAATTAGTTATTTCCGGTTCTATAGAAGCTGTAGATGCGGCAT
>DAIMYQ010000027.1:19080-22035 GCA_036734385.1 Paludibacteraceae bacterium
AATTGCCCCGGACAATTAGTTATTTCCGGTTCTATAGAAGCTGTAGATGCGGCATGTGCAAAAATGTTGGAAGCAGGAGCTAAAAGAGCTCTTCGTTTGCCTGTTGGTGGAGCTTTTCATTCTCCATTGATGGAGCCTGCCAAAGTAGAATTAGCTGCTGCTATTCAGGCTGCTAAGTTTTCTTCTCCTATTTGTCCTATTTATCAAAATGTAACAGCACAAGCAGAAACTGATCCTGAAAAAATAAAAACTAATTTAGTTGCTCAGTTGACCGCTCCTGTCAGATGGACACAATCTGTACAAAACATGATTGCTAATGGTGCTAATCAGTTTATAGAAGTTGGTCCCGGCAAAGTATTGCAAGGTTTGGTTAAAAAAATAAATAAAGAAGTAACAGCTCAATCTATTGAAGATTAAGTAATTTGCTTTTCAGAAAAAAAAGTCTACCTTTCATCAAGGTGGACTTTTTTTTGAGGTTTTTATTTTATATCGACCGCTATTTTTTTTCAGCTTTTGGCAAGCTTTCTTTTACGAACATCCAAAGTACACCTGAAATAGCAAGTGTGATAGCACAAATAGCAAAGACAATAGATTTGTTAGTTGCGTTGTTTATGACGTCACCCATTTTGAAGCTTGCAACTAATTGAGGCAGTACTACTGAAAGATTGAAAATACCCATATACAAGCCCATTTTTGATTGATTTACTTTTTCACTCATAATGGCAAACGGCAGTGATACTACGGAAGCCCAGCCAATACCTGCAATGGCAATCATTATGTAATATAAAAGAACTGTTTTTCCAAAGAATAAAACGCCTGCGTAGCCAAGTGCCATTATAAATATGCAGATAAAGTGTGTTTTTACCATACCAATTTTCTTAGAGGCACCGTTTAGTACAAAGACTGGTAAAATGGCACTAACCAAACTAAGAATGAAGAATGCTATAGAATTTACTTTTCCGGCAGCATCACCTAAGCCTAATTCGTTAGTAAGGTAAAAAAATGCATAAATAAACATGGTTTGAACACCAATCCATGTAAAAGAATGTGCTAATAATACTTTTTGGTATTCATTACTGTTTTTGTCTGTTTTAGTAAGATTGAACAAAACAATAATTCCACAAATGATAATTAACAAAATAGAAATAAATTCGATTAGCCCTAATTCGTAACCGCATATAGGTATTGTTATAGAAGTTGAAATTCCAAATAATCTAGAAATGATGACATAAATACCATAAACAAGAAATCCTGTTAGAGGGAACAAAGCTTCCATGATGTCTTTGAATGAAGATTTTGCTTTCACAGTTGTTTTATTCTCTTTTTCCTCTACCTCATTGGCAAGTTGACGTGGTTCTTGAATAAGAAAAGCAGGAATAATAGTTGCCAGAAGAGCAATTCCAACACCTGAATAAAGTAGAAAAACATTTCCCATTATTCCGCCAATCAAATAAGCGAGTACCCCAAAAGAACCTGAAACCGTTTGCATCCAAGTGTAGCCTTTGGCACGATCCTCACGAGAGGTACAGTCTGCAACCAACGAACGTGTTGGGTTAAGGCTCACATTGATGGATAAATCGAGTGTTAATGCGACAATTACAGCTATGGATAATAATCCTGCTTCAGGGTTATCTCCACCAATAAATATTTTTTGAATGATTTCGAGATTGGGTAATGCTAACATCATTAATGAGGCTAAAACACCCCCTAAAATAATCCATGGACGGCGACGTCCACCCATAAACCATGTTTTATCGCTTAAAGCACCGACAATAGGTTGAGCTATGATTCCCGCTATAGGACCGGCGGCCCAAACAATACCGATTTCACCAATATTTAAACCATATTTGGTAGAAAGAAGCCAGCTTAATGCTGAAATTTGCACTGACAATGCGAATCCCATTGCAGTAGAGGGAAGACTTAAAAGAGCAAAGAAACCATTGCTCATTTTCTTTTGCATGTTTAACATAAAAGATTTTTTTTAGTATTTAATTAAGAATTAGTGTGCTTTTCGCATAAATCGAACAAAAATACGAGTAATATTCGAAAAAAAAATATTTTGATAAAAAAAGGTTACAAAGCTCTGTTAATCTGATCTATATATTCAAGAACTTCATCTCGACCTATTCCCTTTTCAGCAGAAGATATAAATATGGGAGGTAATTGTTCCCATGTTTCCAATAGTTTTTCTTTGTATGCATTGATGTTCAGTTGAATGGAAGCTTTTGATATTTTGTCAATTTTGGTAAAAATCAGACTAAATGGAACTCCTTCTTTGCCCAGCCATTCCATAAATTCCAAGTCAATTTTTTGTGGTTCGTGGCGAGAATCAATTAAGACAAATAGGTTGATTAGTTGTTTTCTTTGTGAGATATAGCTTTGTATCATTGCTTCCAAACGTTCTCTTCCGTCTTTGCCTATTTTTGCATATCCATAGCCCGGCAAATCGACCAAATGCCATTGCTCATTGATAAGAAAATGGTTGATGAGCAAGGTTTTCCCGGGTTTGGAGCTTGTCATGGCTAAGTTTTTAATTCCTGTAAGCATATTTATTAGAGAAGACTTGCCTACGTTTGAACGACCGATAAATGCGTATTCGGGTAACGTGCTATCAGGACATTTTGCAGGATTGGTATTGCTTATTACAAAAGTTGCCGATTTTATAATCATGTTTATTTAGTGTAGGTAAGTAATTTAGAAATGGATATTTGTGTTAAAAGCAAGCCTATTTTTCTTTTTAGAAATAGCCAATAACCCTACAAAGGTAAAAAATCCGTTCACAATAAGAAGTTCATAGCCAAAATTGTAGTTCAGAAAGTTTTTGCAAGACAATTGCAATGCGTAACAAATGATAGGAGATGCTATCGCAATAAAAGGAACATATTTGTCCCGGAGTCCTTTTTTTGTGAAAATTCCAAATGCAAATAAACCCAATAATGGCCCATAAGTATAAGA
>DAIMYQ010000028.1:0-6261 GCA_036734385.1 Paludibacteraceae bacterium
GAGGTTCCTGGCGGATTCGAACCGCCGTAAACGGTTTTGCAGACCGGCGCCTAGCCACTCGGCCAAGGAACCTTATTATTAGCGGTTAGCGGATGCAAAATTACAATATTTTTTGTATTTACCAACGCTTCGTGTAAAATAATTGAAAAAATGAATACCAAAAACTCCTCGTATCAAGAAAAATATATATTTTTGTGGTCTCACTGTAAGATATAAAATAAATAATAACAATATTATGGCAAATAGTAAAAAAGTTGGAGAAACTGAAAAAGATTTAGGTGCGATAGAAAATGTTCTGAGTACGTCTGAAAGATTCGTGGAAAAAAATCAAAAAGCACTTCTTATTGGTTTAGCAGTTGTGGTTGCAGTTGTTCTAGGTTATTTATTATTTCAAAGTTACTATGTAGCACCCCGAGAAAAAGCTGCTGAGGAAATGATGTCTGTTGGACAAAGGTATTTTATGCAAGAAAAATATAAAGTTGCCCTGAATGGCGATAGTGTTGAATTTGATGGTTTTTTGTCTATCATAGATAATTACAAGATGACTGAAAGTGCAAATTTGGCAGCAGCCTATGCTGGGATTTGTTATTATAGATTAGGTAAATATGACAATGCCATCAAATATTTAAATCAATTTTCGGGAGATGATAAACTTGTTTCTTTTTCTGTACTTGGAACGATAGGTGACTGTTATGTTCAAAAAGGACAAATAGAAAAAGGTATTGAATACTTCCTGAAAGCGGGAAGTGCAGAAAGTCCATTGATTGCACCTCTCTACTTAATGAAAGCCGGAAAAGCTTACGAAAGTCTTTCAAAATACGATAAGGCCATTGAGATGTATAAACAGATTAAGGAAAAATATACCAATCAAATAAGTGGTTTTTCAACGGTGGAAGAAATTGATAAGTATATTGAGAGAGCAAAATCTGCAAAATAGTCGTTTATTATTTTACTTTTTGTAGAAAGTATGGCAACAAAATACCACAATTTGTCTCAGTACGATGTTTCGCTTATGCCTGATAAAGGTCATTTGGCGAAACAGAGATATGCGATAGTGGTAGCCGATTGGAATTCGAATGTTACACATAACCTGCTCAGTGGAGCTTATGATGCATTGTTAGAAAATGGTGTTATTGAGGAGAATATTTCAGTGTTTCATGTGCCTGGTGCATTCGAATTGATATATGCCGCAGGGAAACTGCAAAGTGAGCGTAAATATAATGCAATAATAGTATTGGGTTGTGTAATTCAAGGTGAAACACCTCATTTTGATTATGTTTGTCAGGGAGTAACGCAAGGTGTTAGTTCTTTAAATGCAAATGGTTCAGTACCAGTTGTTTTTGGCTTGCTTACTGTGTCTAGTTTAGAACAAGCCCTAAATAGAGCAGGGGGTAAAGATGGTAACAAAGGCGTAGAAGGAGCGATAACCGCTATGAAAATGGCAAATTTATTTTGCTAATTAATTTTTAGTGTTTACCTTTGCATCGCTTTTTGGGCAGTTACCAGAGTGGCCAAATGGGGCTGACTGTAACTCAGCTGTCTTTCGACTTCGGTGGTTCGAATCCATCACTGCCCACAAAATTGCGGAAATAGCTCAGTTGATAGAGCATTAGCCTTCCAAGCTGAGGGTCGCGGGTTTGAGTCCCGTTTTCCGCTCTATGAGGAACGAATGATTCAGGTCTTTCGTTCCTCATTTTTTCGCTGAAGGTGTTGTGTTTTAGTAATAAAACCTTTTTAGTACCTCTGTCTCGCAAAATGATTTTCTATAAATTGCGAAGAGATTGGATTTATTTCTCGATTTTTTGTAGAATGATATTTCAAACGTTTGCGGTCGTTTTATTTGCCAAATTACAGATAAAATATTAACATCTAGACTTGTTTTTGCCCGAAAAACTTGTTTGTAAAAACAAAACATATATCTTTGTGCTCCCGTGAAGTGAAAAAATGAATATGTTATTTTTTTGCCATGGATAGAGATAAATAGATTATAATTTTATTTTAACCTAATCAATATGAAACTAAAAGTTAGTAATGTAAATTATCCCAATTGGAGACCTGTTACTGTAAAATTTAATGCACCCAAGGAATTTGAAAAATTACAAGAAATATCAAAAAACCTTTGGTGGGTATGGAATTATGAAGTTGTAGATCTTTTTAAAGAAATGAATGACCAACTTTGGAAGGAAGTTGGTGGTAATCCTGTCGTTTTTTTACAAAAACTTAGAAGTGAAGAATATAAAGAGTTGGCAAAGAATGAATCTTTTATGAAGAAGATGGATAAAGTTTATGCCAATTTTAGAGCATACATGGATGTTAAGCCCAGTCAATCAGTTCCTTCGATTGCTTATTTTAGCATGGAGTACGGTTTGACCGATATTTTAAAAATTTATTCAGGAGGTTTAGGTGTACTTGCCGGCGACTACTTAAAAGAAGCTAGCGATTGCAATGTAGATATGACTGCTGTTGGATTTTTATATCGTTATGGTTATTTTACACAGTCTTTGTCAATGAATGGAGAACAAGTAGCCTTGTATGAGGCACAAGTTTTTGACACATTGCCAATAGAGCAAATTATAGATGGAAATGGAAATCCTGTTGTTATTTCTATTCCTTATCCTGGAAGAAATATTTATGCCAATTTATGGAAAGTTTCGGTGGGTCGTGTCAACCTAATTTTATTGGATACTGATACGGAATTAAATAGTGAATTCGATAGAACAATTACTTACCAATTGTACGGTGGTGATAATGAACATCGTTTGAAACAAGAAATCATGCTAGGAATAGGCGGTATGGCCGCTCTTAAACAATTGGGTATAGAAAAAGAGGTATATCATTGTAATGAAGGGCATGCAGCATTTCTTAATGTTCAACGTCTGATTGACTTGATGAGAGAAAAAGGCTTATCGTTTAATGAAGCTCTTGAGATTGTTCGTGTGTCAGGATTGTTTACAACTCATACACCGGTTCCTGCAGGTCATGACAAATTTGAAGAAGAATTATTCCAACGCTATATGTATGATTTTGCTAATCAATTGGGAATGCCTTGGACTGATTTCATGAATATGGGACGCGAAGTGCCGGGAGATTTGACAGAAAAATTCTCTGTAACTGTTTTTGCTTGCAATACTTGTCAAGAAGTGAACGGTGTAAGTTGGTTACATGGAAAGGTTTCTCAAGAAATGTTTAAAAATATTTGGGAAGGTTATTTTCCTGAAGAATCGCATGTAAGTTGGGTAACGAATGGTGTCCATTATCCTACATGGGCGGCTTCTGAATGGCAACAATTACATGTTAAGGCTTTTGGTAAAGAATTTTTAGGATCCCAATCAGACCCTAAATTTTGGGAAAATATATATAAGGTTTCGGATGAAGAAATTTGGGCTACTCGTCAGGCATTAAAGCTCAAATTAATAGATTATATTAAAGAAAAATGTGCATCTAATTGGTTACAAAATCAAGGAGACCCTTCTCGTATTGTAAGCGTTTTAGAAAAAATTAACCCGAATGCATTGACAATAGGTTTTGGACGTCGGTTTGCAACATATAAAAGAGCTCATTTATTGTTTACAGATTTGGAACGACTTTCAAAAATAGTAAACAATCCAAATTTCCCTGTACAATTTATTTATACCGGTAAAGCACACCCTGCTGATGCCGGTGGACAAAAATTGATTCAGCGTATTGTTGAAATTTCCAAGTTGCCAGAGTTTATAGGTAAAGTTATTTTCCTTGAAAATTATGATATGGCTTTGGCTAAACGATTGATTTCAGGTGTAGATATTTGGTTGAATACTCCAACTCGTCCATTGGAAGCTTCCGGAACATCCGGAGAAAAAGCTCAAATGAATGGGGTATTGAATTTTTCTGTACTTGATGGTTGGTGGTATGAAGGCTACAAAGAAGGAGCAGGTTGGGCTTTAACCGACAAGCGTACCTATAAAAATCAAGACCACCAAGATCAACTTGATGCTGCTACAATTTATAGTATGTTGGAAACGGAAATAATACCTTTGTATTTTGCTAAAAATAGTAAGGGATATTCTCCTGATTGGGTTCAATTTGTCAAAAATTCTTTTGCTAAAATATCTCCTTTTTATACAACAAAGAGGATGTTAGATGATTATATCGAAAGATTCTATACTAAACAGGCTAAGCGTGGTAAAGCTTTGAAAGCAAAAGATTTTGCAAAAGCAAAAGAAATAGCCGCATGGAAAGAAAACGTTGCAGCAAGGTGGGATAGCATTGAAGTTTGTTCATTAGTTGTTTCGGATGCGTTTCATCCTGTAACGGAAGTAGGTCAGGTACATAAAGTAACGGTAGAAATAGACGTTAAGGATGCTTCTCTTCTTAATTCAATAGGAGTAGAAGGTGTTTCTACTGTTCCTACAGCCGAAGGAGTTGACAAATTCTATTCTGTGAAAGAATTGAGTTTGGTAAAAACAGAGGGCACAAAGTTGACCTTTGAATTGAATTTAGAGATTATAAATGGAGGTTCATTTAAATATTCGTTCCGAATGTTCCCTAAAAATAGTGATTTGCCACATCGTCAAGATTTTTGTTACGTACGCTGGTTTTAATACATAAATCATTTTTTTAACTTAAAAGAAGGGCATTCTACTGAATGCTCTTCTTTTTTGCCTATATTTGTTTGTATATTTTTTATATAAATGCCATAACATTATGAGAAATTTTGTATTTTATAATTCCACAAAGTTGATTTTCGGAAAAGGTTCTATTTCGTCGTTGACTACAGAAATACCTTTGGACAAGAAAATAATGATTGTTTTTGGTGGAGGCAGTGTAAGAAAGAATGGTGTCTATGAGCAAGTAAAGCAGGCGATGAGCAAACATGTATTTGTCGAGTTCTGGGGCATTGAACCTAATCCTACAGTTGATACTATAAGAAAAGCCGTAGAGCTCGGAAAAAAGAATCGTATAGATTTTTTACTGTCTGTAGGCGGGGGCTCTGTGCTTGATGCTACGAAATTAATAGCCGTGTCTATCCCTTATGATGGAGACCCTTGGAATTTGGTCGTCAATTCCAAATTGATCAAATATGCACTTCCATTTTGTGATGTAATGACATTACCTGCAACAGGTTCAGAAATGAATACGGGAGCTGTTATTTCAAATGTGGAGACAAAAGAAAAGTTCCCTTTTAATTTTTCTTATCCTGAATTTTCTATTCTTGACCCCGAAACTACATATTCTTTGCCTTCTTATCAAATTGCATGCGGAATAGCGGATACTTTTGTTCATGTGATGGAACAATATTTGACTTTTCCTAATCAGTCTCTTTTGATAGATCGGTGGGCAGAGGGAATTTTACAGGTTTTGGTAGAAATAGCTCCTAAGATTAAAGAAAATAAAAAAGATTATGACTTAATGAGCAATTTCATGCTTTCTGCTACTATGGGTCTCAATGGGTTTATTGCTATGGGCGTAGAACAAGATTGGTCTACACATATGATTGGGCACGAATTAACGGCATTGCATGGTATTACCCACGGACAGAGTTTGGCTATTGTTTTTCCGGCTACAATGCGGAGATTGAAAGAACAAAAAGAGGGAAAGATTCTACAATATGGAGAGCGGATATGGAAGATAACGACGGGAACGAATGAAGAAAAGGTAATGGAGATTATTCAAAAGACAGAAGACTTTTTTCGTTCATTGGGATTAGTCACAAAACTTCATGAGGTGGGTATAACGGATACTACCATAATGGAGGTAGAAAGACGTTTTGACGCCCGAAATGTGGCTTTTGGAGAATGCCATAATGTAACGGGAACAGTGGCTCGAGAAATTTTGGAATTGGCGAAGTAAAGGTGTGTTTAAAAAAGATTATGTGAGTAGGCGTATAAGATAGCTTCCGAGATATTTTGAGTATTAAGTTTGAAAAGAATATTCTGTTTGTGAAATTTGATTGTATTTAGGCTGACTTCTTGTGTGGCTGCTATTTCTTTTGAAGTGTACCCTTGAGATGCTAATATGAGAATTTGCTGTTCCTTATTGGATAGATTTATTTTATGAATTTGGTTAAAATCTTTTTTTTGCGGATTGAAAATAAATCTTTCATTGGTACCTTCTACTTCAATGAAAGATTCGACAAAGTGGTTTTTTGTAGATAAATTTGAGATTCCTATTGTCATCCACATTTTTCCTGCCGAATCGAATAAAAAAGGTTTGTATTGATTTAGGATCGTTAAAATATTACCGTTTTTATGTTTCAGTCTGTGAGAACTAAAATAAGTCATT
>DAIMYQ010000028.1:6361-12673 GCA_036734385.1 Paludibacteraceae bacterium
GAAGTTATAAGTAGGTATACGTCCGTATCGGGGTGTGATAGTGTTGTTGTGACAACAATAAGTTGGAAAGATGATTCCTCAGAATGTGATGAATTGATTCCCGATAAATATTTCTCGCCTAATAATGACGGTGTACAAGATACTTGGAACATTAAGAATATAGAATGTTATGATGGTTATGTGGTGGAAATTTATGACCGGTTTAGCAAATTGTTGATTCGTTATGAGGGCAATTTTACACCATGGAATGGTATTTATTTAGGAAATCCACAACAAGCTACAGACTATTGGTATTTAATAACTTTGAAGGAGGGGAAAAAATTGTCCGGGCATTTTACGCTAAAAAGGTAGTATTCTTCGGACATACTACCTTTTATAAAATATTTATTATAAGGCTTATTTTATTCCATTCCTTTTGAGTAATGCATCTATAGTTGGCTCTTGTCCTCTAAATTTTTTGTAAAGGGTCATAGGATTCTCTGTTCCGCCTTTGGTCAATATGTTTTCTTTGAACGAGTTAGCTGTCTTTTTATCAAAAACGCCATTGGCTTTGAAAACAGAAAACGCATCAGCATCTAATACTTCTGCCCATTTATAGCTGTAATAGCCGGATGCATATCCTCCTGAAAAAATATGATTAAATTGTGTACTCATGCACGTTCCTTCAATGGTTGGAAAAAGTAAGGTCTGTTGCCAAGCTTTTGTTTCAAAATCTTTCACATTGCCTTCAAAAGGATTTTCCAATGTGTGCCAAGCCATATCTAAAAAACAAAAGCTTAATTGGCGTACACAAGCATAGCCTACATTGAAGTTCTCAGCTTCTTTAATTTTTGTGATATATTCCTGTGGAATTTTTTCACCTGTAATGTAGTGTTGAGCAAATTGGTCTAAAAATTCTTTCTCGGTAGCCCAATTTTCCAAAATCTGAGAGGGAAGCTCTACAAAATCACGGTATACATTAGTGCCTGACAATGAACTATAGGTAGTTTGTGACAACATTCCGTGCAAAGCATGTCCAAATTCGTGTAAAAGTGTTGTCAATTCATCGAAAGTTAACAAGGAAGGAGTGCTATCAGTTGGAGGAGTAAAGTTCATCACAATGGAGATGTGTGGTCGGCTGTTCTTGCCATTTTTTATCCATTGTTCTTTATACTCAGTCATCCATGCACCACCTTTTTTGCCTTCACGAGGATGAAAATCGGTATATAGTATGGCTACAAAGTTACCAGCATTATCTGTTACTTCATAGGCTTCTACATCGGGGTGATATACTTGTATTTCGGTATTTTTCTTAAAATTCAGGTCATATAATTTGTTTGCTAACCAAAAAATGCCGGATTTCACTCTTTCTAATTCAAAATAAGGTTTAAGTTGTTCGTCGTTGATTTTAAACTTTTCTTCTTTTAGTTTTTCAGAATAAAACGCCCAATCCCAAGGCATTAGTTCGAATTTGTCATTTGTCGTTTTACGAGCAAATTCTAATACTTCGTTAAATTCTTTTTCGGCTACGGGTTTATAGGTTTCTAAGAGTTGATTAATTAATTTGTATACGCTTTCAGTATTTTTTGCCATAGTTTGTTGTAACGCAAAGTCGGCATAGTTCTTTTCTCCCATCAGATTAGCTAACCGAAGTCTTGAGTTGACAATCTCTTTGACAATTTCTTGGTTGTCAAATTCATTTTCTTGATATCCTTTTTTGTTATATGCTAAATAAAGTTGCTTCCTTAAATCACGGTTTTCAGCGTATTGCATAAAGGGTAAGTAACTTGGCATAGAAAGATCAAAAAGCCAACCTGTTTTATCTTTGCTTTTTGCTTTTTGTTTCGCAGCTTCAATAACAAAGGAGGGTAGTCCTTTTAAATCTTTTTCACCTGTAATAAGGAGAGAAAAAGCGTTAGTCTCTTTTAAAACATTTTGGCTAAAGGCTAAGGTCAATCGACTTAAATTGCTACTTAATTCAGTGTATTCTTGTTTGTCTTTATCATTTAAATTAGCTCCTGAACGAATAAAACCTTGGTATGTTCTTTCTAAAAGTTCTTTGTCCTCATTGGTAAGTTGTAATTTACTTTGAGCGTTGTAAACGGTTTTTACACGTTCAAAAAGAGCCTGGTTTTGAAATATTTTATTGCCATTTTCTGTTAGAATAGGCGATATTTCTTGGGCTAGTGTTTCTAAATTATCATTGGTTTCAGCACTAAGGAGATTGTAAAAAACGCTACTTGTTTTGCTTATTATTTCGCCGGAATTTTCGAGTGCAATAATCGTGTTTTCAAAAGTAGGAGCGGCTTTATTTGCTATAATTTTTTCTATTTCAGTGTTTTGCTTTTTTATTCCATATTCAAAAGCGGGTTTATAATCACTTACTGAAATCTCGTTAAAAGGAATTGTTTGATATGGAGTATTATAAGTACCTAAAAAAGGATTTTTTTTTGCGAGTATTTCATTTTCGCTAATGGATATTACAGACATAATTAGTATAATTTTTAGTGTGATATTTTTCATTACAAGTTATTCTTCAAGTCGAGCGACCTTTTGTACTCCCTTAATTTTTTTGATTTGGTTATATAATTGTTTCAAGTTATTTACGTGATTTACATAAATATATATTTTTGCCGTAAAAATTCCGTCATTTGTGTTAACAATAACTTTTTCAATGTTGGCCTCCATTTTTTCGGAAATTTCGGACAAAATATCAAGAAGCATTTTTTTTCGGTCAATGCCTTGGATTTCAAGAATACCGGTGTAGTATTTTTGTTGTGTATTAGCCCATTCGGCAGTAACAATGCTCGAACCTTGTTGTGATTTAATTTTGAGAGCTTCTTTACAATCGCGTTTATGTACAACAATTTGATTGTTTTTACCAATAAAACCGATAATTTCGTCACCCGGGATAGGTTTACAACAAGGGGCAATTGTATGTTCCCTGTTTAATATCTCGTCGGTTAATTGTATTGTTTCCTCTTTTTTTATTTGAGAAGAATTCTTTTTTACGGATTTGTTTTTATCATTATTATCTCCTGAAACAAAAAATCGAGGATACCAATAACGAATTGTTTTTCGTTTATTTTTTGGTTTTATTATGCTTTCAAGATTTTCAAGCAATATAATTGAATTCCCTATTTTATATAGCAAATCATCAAAAGAATTGAGTTGATAGTGTTCCAATAAAATAGCAATTATATCATTGGGAATAACACGTGTTTCTATTAAATTACTCTTTATAAGTGCTTCAATCAGAATTTCTTCGCCCTTAGTTCGAGTTGCTTTATCTTCGTGTTTGAATAGTCCCGATAGTTTGTCTTTTGCACGTGCCGTAGTAACATAATTGAGCCATTCTTGTACCGGAGTCTGCTGTTTTGATGTTAGAATTTCTATTTGATCACCACTCTGAAGTTCATAGCTTAAAGGAACCAGTTTATTATTTACTTTTGCTCCAATGCAATGCATTCCTAATTCAGAATGTATTTCAAACGCAAAATCTAGAGCCGTAGCACCTGCCGGCATAGTCTTGATTTCCCCCTTTGGAGTGAAAACAAAGATTTCGGTAGCATAAAGCGTTAGCTTAAAGGTATCCAAAAAGTCCATAGCATTTGGATTCGGATTTTTAAGGATATCATTAATAGTGCTTAACCATTTGTCCAACTCAGATTCACTATTTTGGTTTTGTTTATATCTCCAGTGGGCAGCCAATCCTTTTTCAGCAATTTCGTCCATTCGAGTACTTCTGATTTGCACTTCAATCCATTGTCCGTTAGGTCCCATGACGGTAACGTGTAAAGCCTCATATCCATTTGCTTTAGGGGTATTTAGCCAATTTCGGAGACGTTCGGGGTGGGGAATGTAAATACTTGTAATGGTTGAGTAAATCATCCAACATTGCTCTTTCTCATCAACGTTAGGATTGGGTTCAAATACAATTCTGACAGCCAAAATATCGTAAATTTCCTCAAAAGGAATTTTCTTCATTTGCATTTTATTCCAAATGGAATAAACAGATTTTATACGTGCTCTGATGTTGAATTTATAGCCCATGCCATTAAGTTTATTGACAATAGGCAAAGAAAATTTATCATAAAGCTCCATTCTTTCAACGTGCTTTGCTTCGAGCTTCTTCTGAATCTCATCGTATGAAGATGGAAAATTATATTTAAAACTTAAATCCTCAAGTTCTGTTTTTATAGAAAAAAGACCTAGGCGATGGGCTAGTGGGGCATAAATATACTCTGTTTCGCCGGCTATCTTGTATTGCTTGGCAGGCGGCATAGACCCTAATGTCCGCATGTTGTGCAACCTGTCTGCTATTTTTATCAGTATCACACGGATATCTTCAGACATTGTCAGCAATAATTTTCTGAAGTTTTCGGCCTGACCCGAAACATTTTCTCCGAATACGCCTCCCGATATCTTGGTCAATCCATCAACTATTTGAGCAATTTTTGACCCGAACAAATTATCAATATCTTCAACGGTGTAGTCTGTATCTTCTACTACATCGTGAAGTAAAGCAGCACAAATAGAGGTAGAACCTAACCCTATTTCTTTTGCAATAATACGTGAAACAGCTAAAGGATGTAGTATATAAGGCTCTCCTGAACGACGACGGATACCTTTGTGTGCTGCCTTAGCAAATTGATAAGCCTTTTCGATTTTTTCAACCTTCTTACGGTGAGGAGAAGCAAGATAATCTTCTATTAAAAGTTTATATTCTCGTTCAATAAGAATGTCATCTGCTTCTTCATTATATTCAATCTTGTCTGTCATATATTATTCTATTCTTGTTATCGCAAAAATACAAAGCTTTTTTTAATTTAAGGTAACTTTTAGTAGGCTTGTTTTATTATTAAAAAAAGACGTTGTAAATAAATAACAACGCCCTTTTTTATAGTTTTTCAAAATGAAATTACCATTCAGGGAAACGAGGTGTTTTAGTTGTATTTCCTTTTGTTTTGAAACGAAGGGTTAACATTATTTCGTGAGAACCTTCGGCATATGTATTTAATTTTGTTAGGTTGTAATCGTAAGCATAGCCGATGCGAATATTATCTCCAAGATGTATACCTGCCATTGGAACAATAGACTCAGCGACAAACAAGTCACTCATACGATAAGAACCTCCAAACCAAAAGAATTTAAGGTAATGCAACATCAAATTGACTTCACTATGTACAGAATATCCGTCGTATTGTGCTGATAAAGTAGGTGTTAAATCCCAATATCGACCAACTTCAAAACGGTAGCGGCTATACGCGTAGTATTCTGTATTTGAATAAAGAAGACTTTGATCTTGAAATAGTTGAGGCAAGTGTGTTACTGAAGCTCCTAACAACCAATCAGATAGTCCGTATTCAAATCCAAAATTCACATCAGGTGTAATTTGAGTTTCTTTTTCGTAACTTTCGGTAGGGTCTCCTGTGTTTTCGTAAACATTGCTTGATGGGTCGTATTGACGCATCTGAACTCCTGCTCCTAATCCAAGAGATAAATGCTGATTATCAGATATTTTTATGTGATATGCATAATTTACCATTGCATTATACGAGATGATAGGACCATATTCATCATATAAAACCGATAAACCAATACCTGAACTAATATCCGAAATCGGCATATCAAAATTAAATAATCCGGTCTTTGGAGCACCATCAAATCCTACGTATTGATCGCGAGCAATAGCTGTTATGTTTCCATATACAGAAGAACCTGTGGCTGCGGGATTAAAATTTGTTTTTGAAAGCAATTGCTGACTTATTTGTGCATCATTTTGTGCTGTTGCCATTAATGAAAATAACAATAACATCGGAAATAGTATATTCTTAATTTTATTCATTGCTTTGAATTTTTATGTTATCTTTCAATAATTTTAAATGTGGTACGTCTATTCAATCTGTGTTCTTCTTCTGTTACAGCATGTTTTACTACAGGATTGCTCTTACCATAGCCTTTCCAAGAAAGTCGGTTTCTACCAATGCCAGATCCGATTAAATAATCAACTACCGATTTCGCACGAGCATCAGAAAGTTGTTGGTTGTATTCAACAGTTCCTCTGCTATCCGTGTGAGAACCGAATTCAAGTTTGATAGTTGGGTTAGAACTTAGTAGCATGACAATTTTGTCCAGTGTGTATTTAGATTCGGGCAATAAATTAGCATTGTCAAAATCGTAATAAATTTCTTTCAAAGAAATTTCTCTGTTCAAATATTTATCGGAATTTAGATTATTGTTGATATTATTTGCACCTAAGCCATTATTATTACCTGCATTATTATTACCTGCATTATTATTACCTGCATTATTATTACCTGCATTATTATT
>DAIMYQ010000028.1:12773-21994 GCA_036734385.1 Paludibacteraceae bacterium
CCTGCATTATTATTACTTCCTGCATTATTGGCATCGTTTTTATTGTTTCCATAAGAGATAGAAGCTAAATCTAAGGAGCTGTTACTTGAATTGCCATCTTCGTAACGGAAAGGTTTACTTGTTATCGAAAGGAAATTAGGCTTATTAACTTTTACTTGATATTCTTTTCCATTTGTCAAGTCCGTAAAAGTATAACGTCCTGTTATGTCCGTTTTTGTTTGTTGAATCACAGTACCGCCTTCAACTAGCATTACATCTTCGTTGATGAATGGCTCATCTGTTTCCATATCATATACACGTCCGCTAATGGACATGCCGGTCGGTGTCAGATAAAAATCTTGCTCTACAGGGAAGTTTCCAATAGTGGATTTTTCAGTTTTAATCATTGCTATATCAGACAAATAACCAGCTGAGCTCGCTATGATTTTGTAAAAGTCACCGGCTTCAATAAATGCGTAATAGTAGCCTTCCTCATTCGTTTTTACTGTTTGCGTTTTCCCCATTCCATTCAAAATAATTTGGGTGTTAGGAATAGGCTCTTCGGTTGTTTTGTTGTAGGCATGTCCTGATACCATCATACTTGAAAAAATCCCCTCAAATCGATAAATATCGTCTTTCGTTTCAGTGTTTCTACTACTTACTAAAAAAGCCTCATTATTTTCTTGTGAAACAATTAAGTTAATATCATCAAACGAAGAATTGATAGGTTTCATTAAATTTTGAACCATGTGAATGGTGTTATCTTCTATTTGAGCACGATAAATGTCATATCCTCCGAAACCAATATGTCCGTCGGAAGCAAAAATTAGCACATTGCCTATTACATAAGGGAAAGCTTCGTTACCCGCCGTGTTTACAACACTGCCGGCATTAATCGGTTTTCCCCATTTTCCATTTGCTTGTTTTTCCACATACCAAATATCAGAACCACCGTAGCCACCTTTCATTGATGAAGTGAAATACAATCTATTTCCGTCAGGAGACAACGCAGGGTGGGAAGCATTTGTGTGACGATTGCCTATATTCAAAATACCTTTGTCTTTCCATTTTTCGCTTTTATATTTTGCAGAATAAACGAAACAATTGTCGTCTTCGTCACTAATACAACGTGTGTAAAACATTAAATTGTTGATTGTATCAATGGTAAAAGTACCGGTGTTTTCTCCTCGTTTCGTTTTAATCATATCCGCAGGACGAGAAGTTGTGAAATTATTTTTTTCGTTAGCAAAATACATTTTTGATGAAAAACCCTTATCGGTTTTTTCTGTGGAAGCATAAATGATGCCATCTTGGTAGAAACCAATACCGAATTCTATTTCAGAAGTATTTAAAGCACTCAAACTTTCTTCGGGTGAAATAGGATTCTTTGAGGCGTGCTGTATTGCAAAGTCGCAAGACGCTTTTAGGTTTTTTACACGTAAATCCTTTGGCATTAATCGTCCATATTCTTCAAAAGCCGCTTTTGCCCTTTTGTATTCACCCATTTTTTGGAGGTTTTTGCCATATAGCAAGTATGCTTCAGGAACATTATAACCGGATGTAATGGCTTCACCTATGTAAGAAACGGCTTCTTTGGGCTCATTTATTAAGGTGTGACATTCTCCGATTTTGTATTTAGCAAAAGCTATCGCAGTTTCGTCTTTAGAATTTTCTGCTGTTTTTTTGTATTCCTCTATCGCTCCGATGTAGTCTTTCTGATAAAACTTTTTATTTCCTTTACTTGTATTAGCCATCGCAATAGATGAAAACAATATCAAAGGAATTAATAGGGTTATTTTATTGTGTACTTTCATGTTTTTAAAGTGTATTATAGTTTACTATTTATTTTTCAAGCATAACCGTGTTCTTTATAACAACTATTTTTCCCTCTTCATCGGGGACTTCTACGGTGTACAGATACACACCGCTATTTACTATCACTCCATTATGAGAACCATCCCAACCATTTGTACCTATGTATAGAAGGTTTCCAAGTCGGTCATATACACGAAGATTGTAACCTTCCAAGAAAACATCATTTACACCGTCATTATTCGGAGTGAAAATATTAGGAAATACTACTGAAGTAATATCAGCGGTCATTGTTGAATCCCATTTACAACCGTTAGTATCAACAATTTTTGTGTCAAAAACATTTGAGGAAGTTCCATAAACAAAATCTTTATACTTGAAAATGTTAGACTGTCCTTCAACAGATTCGACAGGAACATTGTTTATCCATAAATTATATTGAAGAAATCCGGGAGTGATAGTCGCAGTAATGTACCGTCCGCTAACCATTGGTTCGGGTATGTGTAGATCCGTATTGAAGATTGGTTTTGGGTAAACAGTGATATTTGTTCCTGTAATGTCAGCAGCTGTTGCCGTACAATTAGCATCAGTCAATGATTCAATCGTCAGACTGGTCGAACTGGCAGGAGTTATGACCTGTGTTTCAGAAACGTTCAGGGTTGTAACAGGGTCATATCCGGTAACTGTGTATGTGAAAGGAGCCTTACCTGCCAAGAATACCGTCATGTCTGTGCTTTGTCCTTCGCAAATAGCTTCTTTATCTGTAGTAATAGAAGCAGTAGGACGAGGAAATACTGCTATCGTAATTTTATTTGTTTCAACAGTTCCACAAGCATTTGTTGTCTCTAATTTGAGTTTACGACCGGTTTCTTCCAAAATAAATGTTTTAGTTAGATTTTTTGTTGTTCCTACCGTGACGTCTTCTAATGTCCATTTATAAGTGGTGGTTGCTGGAACGGCTGTTATTGTCGGTGTAATTGTTACTTCAACACCATCACACATCGGAGCTATGCCATTAAGAGTTGCCGTTGGTACATCTCCTGTTCTGCCAATTACAAATTCGAAGTATTTTCCAATCATACAATTTCCTTTGTAAAGTTCTAATCTATAAGCACACTCCTCAAGACCCGAAATGGTAACATAGTCATAACAATCAAATCCTTTTAAGTCAGTCGTGTAGTTTGTGATTGTAGCTTCTTTAGCTGATTCGTGACAACCTTGAGTCCAAAGAGTGTCTTTAACATTCTTCATTATTAGCACAGAATCTGCTGTATAAGTAGAATCTCCTTCAGCATCAAGAACCGGCTCTCTGTGTGATCCTACTAATTCGGGATGCAATTTATTTGATATAGTAAAGTTGGCACTAGTTACTTCAATTGCATTTGTAATATTATATAACTTTGCTGAGTAATAGCTCGTAGTATCTGATTTTAAAAGTCCTGCAGCTTGTATTCTATCGATAATCTTAAATTTGACAGAGCCTGTTTTTTGTCCTTTACAAACGATTTTGGTAGTAGACATCAATTCTGCACTTAATAGTTCAGGTTGAGTTACGATAACATCGCTGTGATTTGTTATGCAATTATTCGCATCCTTTACTTTTACATAAAAAGTGTCAGCAGGAAGTTCTTCAAATAAACCGGTATTGTTTCCATAAGAAAGTAAGGTGTTTTTAGCACTTATAGAATAGGAATAGGGAGTTGTTCCGCCTTGAGCTTCTACTTGAATAGCTCCTGTGGTACTTCCATTACATTCAACTCCTTGTACAATATCTTTAGTTGGGTCAAAAGTTAATGCTGTAGGTGCTGTGATTGTTGCAGAAACTTGAGCCAGTACACTTGTGCAACTTTTAGAGTCGGCAACAGAAAATTGGTAGACTCCTGCTGCTAAACCGGTAATTTTTGATGTTGATCCGGTTGTTAAAATAGTTCCGTTAAAAATAGCAGGAGAAGTGCAAGTTACGGTGTAAGGAGCTACTCCACCAACTATTAATATGTCCAAAGAACCCGCAGCATCTGATGCACAAGTGTTGCTTTTAATATTTTGGGCAAAAGCTGTTACTTGTGTTGGTTCAGTAACTTCGAATGCAACTGTGATAGGGCATCCCGTTGCATCGTTGATAGAACCACTATAAATTCCTTTAGGTAAATTTGTTATTGTTAGGGTAGTAACAGGATTTCCACTTACAAAAGTTTTGTTTGTTATAGAAAATGCTTGATTATCTTTTATGAGAGTAATGAGGTACGGATCGCCTGAAGGATACTTGCTTCCTCCTGTAATTTCAATCAGTACAGAACCTTGTCCTCCATAGCAGGTGGCATTAGTGACTGTAGGCGTATTATTTAAAGCAACGACGTTCTGTGTAATCACAACGCTATTGGTTAGCGTTTGAGCTGTGCAGTTTTTGGCATCTTTCACAAAAACGGTGTAATTACCGGAAGAAAGTCCCGTAAAAACGCTCGCAGATTGAGAAGGTGAGTAAGTGTTTGATAAACTATATGTGTAAGGAGTAGTACCTCCCGAAACATTTGCGGTTATTGTTCCATTTGGAGATGCCGAACAAGTATTTTGCGTAGTAACAGTTCCATCTATCTGTAGAATGTTGGGCTGTGAAATGCTTGCGGTTTCCCAATCGGCATCACTTTCATTACTAGCATCTCTAACATAAACAGTATAGCTTCCTTGTGCTAGATTAGTGAAAATATTGCTCCCTTGTTGAGTGACAAAGTTATCAAGACTATACTTAAGTGTTCCTGAACCTCCCGTTGCTGTTACAACAATCGTTCCATCGGAGGAACCATAGCATGATGTCGATTGAGTTGAAATTCCCGTAATTTGAACTAGAGCCCAAGTAGGCGAAATGCAAAAAAGAAATGCCCCCAAAAAAAGCAAACGAATATGTGCCGTTAGCTTAAAATTCTTCATTTGTGAGCAAATAAAGAAAAATGATCTTTTTTTCATGAACGTATGATTATAGGTTATCAAATATAGAACAGCAAAAATTAACCTATTTTTCAGATTAATTTTGATGTAACAAATGTAATAAAAAACAGTTATAAAAGCACTTTTTACTTAAAAAAATGAAAATAAGTTGTTTTTTGCGGTTTTTTTAACATTTGCATTTTCTTGAATTAAGTTTTTTGCTTGCGAAGAAGTATAAATAAAATCTTATTCTATATAAAGAGCAATTAAAAAATGAAAAATGTAATGAATATAAATTTGATTATTAATTTAGTAATGATATCAAAAAACACTATCTTCGCGAATAGAATGTTTTTGATTTTTATGATAATTCAGAATAAAATGAAATATACAATTGTTGTTACGCTATTTGTTTACAGTGTTTTGGGAATGGCACAAAGTCCCGTCTATCAAAGTAAAAAGTATCCCAATGGAAATCTTGTGTACGAAGGATATTTTGTGAATGGAACCCCGGTTGGTCAACTTAAGCGGTACCACGAAAACGGCAAATTAAAATCTTTGCAGATTTTTGGTACAAAAGACTCTGTATCGGTTGAGTATTATAAAGGAGATGGCAAATTGTTCGCAAAGGGTCTTTTTCTTGGAGCTAAAAGGGCTGGTACTTGGAAGTATTACGCAGATAAGGGATATGTGTTTATGGTCGAAAATTATGAAAACGGACTAAGGGAAGGAGAAGCTCTTATTTATTCTGAAAACAATACTGTCCTTGAGAGAAGAAATTATAAAAATGATTTGTTGCATGGACCAAGAATTCAATACTATGCTTACGGTAATGTGTTGGCGAAATATTCTTATGAAAATGGAAAATTAGAAGGGCCTTACAAATCATACTACGAAACAGGCGATTTAGATCAGGATGGTCAATATGTAAATGATAAAAAAGAAGGCGTTTGGAAAACGTATAAAGATGATGGATTATACGTGAAAGTAGAGTACAAGGATGGAGTTGCCATAAACCAAAAAGAATTAGATAAGAAATTGCAGGATCAAATGGACGAAAATGAAAAGAAAGATAAAAATATTAAAGATCCGGGTGATTATTTAACTAACCCTGATGGGTATTTCTCTAATTCTAATTCTAACGCTAAAGGTTCAGAAGAATGATATTCTATTTTTCGGGAACAGGTAACTCTTTGTGGATAGCCAAAGAATGTGCTGCGGCATTTTCGGATAAGTTGTTTTCGATATCCGATTTGCTTATTGCAAATAATGCTGAAATTACGTTCTCTCTTGAAAGAAACGAAAAGATTGGATTTGTTTTTCCAATACACTCTTGGGGAGTTCCTCCCATTGTGCTTGATTTTGTAAAAAAGTTACAGTTTGATAATTATGCCAATCACTTGATGTATGCTATTTGCTCTTGTGGTGATGATTGTGGGTTGGCACTGCCTCATTTTCAAAAAGAATTAGCAAAAAGGGGTTGGAATCTTACGCATAAATATTCCGTTCAAATGCCCAATAGTTACATTGTTTTCCCATTTTTTGATGTCGACTCAAAAGAAGTAGAAGTAGCAAAAAAACAAAAAGCCAAAGAAGCCGTTCCCAAAATTATAGACGCTATTGCTAATAATCAACCTATCAATTTTTACCATCAAGGTTCGTTTCCTTGTTTAAAGTCGAATCTGATTTATCCTTTGTTTTGCAAATATGCACTTAATGCAAAACCTTATTACACAACGGATAAATGTATCTCTTGTGGGTTGTGCGTAAAAGTTTGTCCTACCAAAAATATTAGTTTGAAAGAGAACAAACCAATATGGGGAGATAATTGTACTCAGTGTTTGGCTTGCATACATCGTTGCCCTGAAAGGGCAATCGAATATGGCAAGGTAAGTGTAAAGAAAGGTCGATATTTTTATTCCTAAATATGACTAATAAAGATCACATAACTCTTTTTCAACTCAATAACTTAGTCAAAAATATTCTCACACAACAAATTGTCGAGCCACAATGGATATGTGCTGAAATTAGTGAATTCCATGAAAATAGTTCGGGGCATTGTTATCTGGAATTAGTTGAAAAAGATGAATCTTCCATTAATATTGTTGCTCGTGCCAAGGCTATGATTTGGTCATTCGCCTACAGAATGATCAGACCTTATTTTGAAACAACAACGGGTGAACAAATAGCTGTAGGAATGAAAGTGCTTGTAAAAGTAGAGGTGACCTTTCACGAAGCCTATGGTTACAGCCTTAATATAAAGGATATTGACCCAAGTTATACCATGGGAGATATTGCTCGCAAAAGAGCTCTGGTAATTCAGAAATTACAGGAGGAAGGCGTTATGGACATGAACAAAGAATTGCCATTACCCAAATTATTACAACGTATTGCTATTATTTCATCAGAAACAGCTGCCGGATATGGTGATTTTTGTCATCAATTAGAAGAAAGCGGTTATGTTTTTTATACCAATATTTTCCCGGCTTCTATGCAAGGAAAAGATACTGAGACTTCTATTATAGCAGCTCTTGAAAAAATATACGATAAAAAGGATTTTTTCGATGTCGTCGTCATTATAAGGGGCGGAGGTTCTACCTCCGACTTGAGCTGGTTCGATACGTATAATTTAGCATATCATTGTACGCAATTTCCATTGCCAATTTTTAGTGGAATCGGTCATGAAAGAGATATTTCCGTCTTGGACATGGTTGCTTGTAAAAGTTTGAAAACTCCTACAGCGACGGCTCAATATATTGTTCAAAAGATGGAAGAAACCGAAGCTGAATTGCTCTTTATGCAACAATCTTTGTCGGAAGCTGTTCTCTATTTGTTACAAAATAATAAAAATTATTTGGAAAATCTGTTGTTGACGTTACCATGGTCTGCCAAACGAGAAATAGAAAAACAGCATCATTTAATTGAAAATAATTCCTTTAAAATTAACCTATTGCAGAAACAGGTGTTGGAAAAAAAATATCAAAAGCTACTTTCTTTAGAAAAGCAACTTGAGTTGCTTTCTCCTTATAATTTACTTAAAAAAGGCTATTCTATTACCCTAAAAGACGGTAAGATTGTTCGAAAGGAACAAATAACAGCGGGTGATAATATTACCACCATATTATATGATGGTTCGGTGGAAAGTATCATTACCAAATTATAACTAAAACGATGTATGAAAAAAACTAAACCTGAAAGTTATGACCAAGCTATTTGTGAACTTGAAAATATAGTGAAACAAATAGAAAATGAAGAGTTCAGTATGGATACTCTTTTGGAACAAATAAAACAAGCAGCCGAATTAATAGAGTTTTGTAAACAACGTCTTAAAACTGTAGATGAAGAGGTGCAAAAAATAATGGTAAAGAATTAATTCCTGATTTTAAAAATATATTTGATAAAGTAAGAACGTCTTAAATCTCTTGATTTTAAGGCGTTCTTATTAATCTTCTTAGAACTTTTACTTCTTTAGAGTGAAGTGTCCTGAAATTACTTTTGTTATTTCATCTACTGTAATGAGATACCAATAATCTGTGGTCATCATCATTTTTCCATCGTATGTGCCATCCCATCCTAAATCATAGCCATGGTAAGAAATTAATTCTTTTCCAAATCTGTCAAAAATTTGGATAATGGCACCAGGATAAAAATCAATGCCTTTTACAACCCATCTGTCATTTACTCCATCACCATTGGGTGAAAAGAATTTGGCAGGAATAATAGGCACCGGAACAATATTAAAGATGCCGGAAGTTTTACATCCTTCTGCATCAGTAATTTCCACAGAATGTTCTCCAATCGCCAAATCGGATAAACTTGATACAATATAGTCCTCATTGTCTATCGTGTAGGTAAAAGGAGCTGTTCCCTCATTTGTGCTCAAGATGATGGTCGCATTTCTTCCTGTTGTGAAAATTTCCGATATAACAGGATTTGAATGAACGGTAATAGGAATTTTAGCCGTACAGACTAAGGGTGTTGCCAAAATTACACTTCCGCTTTTAGTAACGGAAGCACTCAATGTTACATCAAAGTTTCCATCTGTTGTTCCATTCACAGCAGTCGTTTTTGCAGTAGAACTGTTTATTCCCAATTCTGTAGGTAATGCTGTCCATTGTGCGGTCCAAGTTAAATTATTATTTGCACTACCTTGTAAAGAGAGGCTTTCTCCTATGCAAATTTCAGTTTTTGGAGCTATAATATTGATTTCCACTACAGTTAAGTTTACAATCACGGTGCTATCTGCACCCAATTGGCTACCTCCCACAAAGGTGTACGAGTAAGAACCGGAAGTACGATAGATTTGAGGTCCGACGATGATAGAATCTTTCGCACAAACTGTTGTATCAATAACCGTTGTTATTCCACAATCTTTTACATTTACGTTTACCGTTATTGTTTGGGTTGTAGAAGTGCTTGTGTTTGTACCTGTCATAATGAACTGAAAATCACCGGAAGAGGTAGGTGTAAAAGTGGGAGTAGCATTGCTTGCATCACTAAGTCCGGTA
>DAIMYQ010000029.1:0-1296 GCA_036734385.1 Paludibacteraceae bacterium
ATTTTCTTGATGTCAGATAAATCATCCAAATTAGCATAGGAAATAACAGCTTTACGCAATAAAATTTTTGATTCGGGCATTTTTATGAATAGATTTTCAAGGCGAATAGACTTTTTTCCTAAAAAGCCTTTAACATCTAATTCATTAAGAACAAAACCTGATTTTTCTGTGAGACTTAAATCTTTTACTCTGAAGTTAATAGAATCGTGTCGAATCATATTAAGTTGAACAATTGTGTTTAAGTTGCTTATCTTGATATGATTAGAGTCGAAAATGCCTTTTTTATGAAAAGCATCTTTATTATCAACTTTTATTTGGGCATTACGTATTGACAGTTTCCTTATTTGTAGAAATATGTCCTTTTTCTTCGCTGTAGTATCAGGGTTTGCAAAAGCATCAATGATAAATTGAAAATTATTATTTCCCAAACTGTCCGTTACTATCTTGATATCAGGCTTTTCAAGCTCAATGCTCTTTATAACGAAGTGCTTTTTCAATAGTGGGAGAATTCTAAATCGAACAGACAAATTGTCTATCGACAAGAGCGAATCTTTTTGTTGGTCTTTAACATGAATATCGTGTAGCTCAAATTCTGTAAAAAGAGAATATTTTGCAGAGCCGATAGTAACGTCACTTCCTATTTTTTCGGATAATAACTCGGTAGATGTCTTTAAAACATAAGATTGAACTGTTTCCGTATTCAACAACAACAGTACGGACAATGGTATCATTACTACTATTGCCAACACTATAATTGCTATTTTAAAGAATTTTTTAATAACTTTGTAGTCTTAATTTACAGGCAAATTTAGCAATAAAAACACATTATAAAAACATTTAAAAGGTGAACTAGATGATGTTTTTGTATTTTTTACTAAATAGAGTGCTATTTTTGTTCTCAAATATACAAGAATAATGGATATTACCATTTTAGGAATAGAATCTTCGTGTGATGATACCTCTGCTGCGGTTGTACAAAATGGAGTACTTCTTTCCAACGTTATTGCTAGTCAAAACGTACATAATGCTTTTGGAGGAGTAGTCCCTGAATTAGCATCCAGAGCTCATCAGCAAAATATTATTCCTACAGTTTGTGAAGCCATCAAACGGGCAGGTATTGATAAAAATGAAATATCTGCTATCGCTTATACCAGAGGACCCGGTTTAATGGGTTCTTTGCTTGTAGGGACGTCTTTTGCCAAGGGCTTTTCTCTTGCCCTTAATGTTCCACTAATAGAGGTGAACCATTTACAAGCACATATTTTGGCTCATTTTATTGAAGAAAAAGGAATAGAA
>DAIMYQ010000029.1:1396-20293 GCA_036734385.1 Paludibacteraceae bacterium
TTATGCACAAAAGTATGGTTGGAATGTTTTTATTCCTAAGTTTTCTTATACAACAGATAATGCTGCAATGGTTGCTATTACAGGGCTTTTTAAGTATAAAGATAACGATTTTTCGGATATCGCATCTGTCCCCTTTTCCAAAATAACAATACAATGAAGCAATTGGAAATAAAAAAAATAGCTAAGGATATTTGGCAAAAGATATCACCAATAAAAGGAGTCCTTTATTTTATGATTATTTTATTAGTTTGCCATTTTCTTTGGAAAATCAGTTTTTTAGGCGACGCTGAAACCCGCGATGCTTCGGTTACTTTTTGGGGAATTGATATAAGTCGTTTATTTACTTTTTGGGTAAACAAGTTATCTGATAGTGTTTACTTTCTTTTACGCCATGTGTTCGACATTGCAGTTTTTCGGTTAAATAATAGATTTGTTTTTCCCAGTGCTACGTTTATTGACATCGTGTGGAGTTGTAGCGGTATAAAACAAGCCTATATATATTTCTGTATCATAGCGTTTTATCCTGGTCCGTGGAAACATAAATTGTGGTACATTCCTGCCGGTTTGTTAGTCGTTTACTGTTTTAATGTACTTCGCGTAACAGTCATCATGTATGTTGTTAGAAATAATATGCACTTATTCGATATTTTACACGAATCATCTAAATATGTATTTTATGCTATTATTTTTCTCATGTGGGTTTTGTGGGAAGAAAAATTTAATTTGCCAAGCAAAAATAAAATATGAATTTAGTTGTTGATTGCGGAAATACATGTACCAAAGTGGCTGTTTTCGATTTCGAAGAACTGAAAGAAAAATTTGTTTACTCCTCTCTCGAATTGGCTGATATAGAGCATATTTTTGTAAAATTCGACATACAAAGAATTATTGTTTCTTCCGTTGGAACAATCAAACAAGATGTACTGCACGAGCTTGAGCGAAGAACAAAATCGTTTATCTTTCTAGACCAAAATACACCTTTGCCCATAAACAATATGTATGAATCGAAAAATACGTTGGGTAGGGATAGGATAGCAGTAGCTGTGGGTGCAAATTTCTTGTGCTCCAATCGAAATGTACTCATCATAGATGCGGGTACGGCTATAACTTATGAATTTGTAGATGAAAACAATGTTTATCAGGGTGGCAGTATCTCTCCCGGATTAGGTACCCGTTTAAAGTCTCTTCATGAGTTCACAAAACAGTTACCTTTGGTCGAACCAAAAGAGATTGATATGCTTTATGGAAAAGATACGGAAACAGCAATTTTAACAGGTGTGGTTAATGGTGTAACTTTTGAAATAGAAGGATATATCAATCAGTTTAAAGAAAAATATGATAATCTTTTCGTTTTTTTAACAGGCGGAACAGCTTTTTTCTTTGAAAGAAAATTAAAAAGTATCATCTTTGCATCTCCTAATCTCTTATTAATAGGGCTAAATAGAATCTTAAACTACAACGAATGTATAAAAACAGCATAATACTGGCTTTATCGGCTTTTTTTCTGTTTTTTCCAATGGCAAACGGAGAAAATAATACAAATTCTCCCTATTCTCGATACGGATATGGTGATTTGCAACCCTCAGTTTTTGGAACTTCCAGTGCAATGGGAGGTATCGGCTATGGCGTACGATCTAATTTGCAAATAAATCCTAAAAATCCTGCTTCATACACAGCCGTTGACAGTTTAACGTTTATGTTTGATTTAGGCATTTCCGGTAGGGTTACGGAGTTTAACAGCGGGTCAAATCAACAGTACAAATCGACGGGTAGTTTTGATTATATTGCTTTTCAACTTCCTGTTTTGAAATGGCTGGCAACGAGTGTCGGTCTTATTCCTTTTTCTTCTGTCGGTTACGATTATTCTTTTTCAGATACGGTGGCCTTTAATGGCGATGAATTGCCTACAACACAATCTTTTTCCGGAACAGGTGGTATATCTCAGTTGTATGGGGGGCTTTCTGCAAATGTTTTCGATAGATTTGCTGTAGGAGCCAATGCTCGATATCTTTTTGGAACGCTTAGTAACACGAGATTGATAGAATTTCCCGATAATTCTTCGTATCTTGAATCTGAAGCTCAATCAAATCTTTACGTAAGTAGTTTTGTTTTTGACTTTGGTTTTCAATATACACAGCCAATAGGACAGGATATTTTAGTATTGGGGGGTACATATACTATGAAAACTCCCATGAATATTCGTTGTGAAGAAAAGATTACCACCAATGATACGATAACTGATAATACGGATTATAAATTTGATTATCCCCAAACAATTGGTGTCGGATTTACCTATAAGGTTGGTAAAAAGCTCACCTTTGGAGCAGACTATAGTTTGCAGAAGTTTGCTGATACACGTTTTTATGGAGTTAAAGATAGTTTGGAAGATAAATCTATCTGTAATTTGGGACTGGAATATTTACCGAATGTGATGTCTCGTAGTTATTTTAACAATGTAAGGTATAGATTAGGAGCGAACTTGTCGAATTCATACAATAAAATCAATGAATCTTCCTATGATGAATTAGCTGTAACATTAGGGCTCGGCTTTCCTTTACGAAATACAAGAACCATGTTAAATGTCCTATTCGAATATGGAAAAAGGGGAACGGTTGAAAAAAATCTCATGCAAGAAGATTACTTTAAAGTAGGTCTAAATATATCCATCAATGAAAATTGGTTTTTCAAACGCAAGTTTGAATAAATACAATAAAATTAATGAAAATTAGAATACTATTTGTCGGATTTTTCTTTGCTCTCGCCTTTGTTGCAAATGCAAAGAAAGGTGTTGATGAAGGAACAAGGTTTGGTTCTCGGGAGGATAGTGTTCGGTGTCTTGAAAATACTACTTTGTATCAGAGTTATTATCAAATTCATGATTATAAAACGGCTCTTGAACATTGGAAAATTGTTTACGAAGAATGTCCCGCTTCTAGTAGGGAACTCTATAAAGTAGGTGCTATTTTGATTGCTTGGCAAATTCAAAATGAGGTAGATAAAGAAAAAAGAAAAGATTATCTACGCAGTTTGATGAAGTGTTATGACCAGCGTATACAGTATTTTGGTGACGATAGTCGCTATCCTGAGCCTTGGATTCAAGGGCATAAAGCTATTGATTACATAACGTATGAAGAAAATGATTCATTGCAAGTGAAAGCTTTGCCTTGGTTGCAAATGGCTATTGAATCTTCACAATTTGACGCGGGAGCTGATGTGGTTGATGCGTATATTCAGCTGCTGAATCGTTTGTATCATTCAGACAAAGATAAATACAGAACATTGTACATTGATGGATATATTAAGGTTAACAAGTATCTCGATGCCCGTATAGCAAGTGCCTGCAAGTATATGGATAATTATATTGCCGTAAAAAAGAATGCAGAGAAGTTGTTCATGGAGAGTGGTATTGCTGATTGTAAAACTCTTGAAGATGTTTATGCCTCACAAGTCGAACAGCACAAAAACAGTGCAGATGACCTTGATAATATCATGAGGTTATTAGGAATATCTAATTGTAAAGAATCTGATGTTTATTTTTTGGCATTTCAGTATAAGCATCGTCTTCATCCTACACCGCAATCGGCAGCATATTGTGCACAATATTTTTTGAAAAAGGACGATTTCGCCAAGGCTATTTCATATTATGAAGAAGCTGTTAATTGGGAACAAAGGGATAGTGTCAAGTACTATTATCAATATGCAATTGCTGATACATACCGTCAGTTGAAGGAATATCCTAAAGCAAAATCTGCCGCTATTAAGGCTGCTTCCTACAATATTCATAAGGGGAATCCATATATACTAATAGCTAATTTATATGCGGAGGGAGGCGGAGTGTTCAAGAATGATAAGATATTGGCAAAAACAGCATTTTGGGCAGCTATTGATAAGTTAGAAAAAGCTAAAAGTATTGATCCTTCTTGTTCGGAAAAAGCTCAACAGGATATAGAAAAATATAGTAAATTTGCACCTTCAAAGAAAGAAATAAAATTAAAATCGGAATTGCAGATAGGAAAACCTTTCTTTGTTGAAGGGTGGATAGGGGAATGGACTATTTGCAGATAAAATATAGTAAAGTTGGAAAAATTATTTACTCGTAAATCTAAAATTAAGAGTCTAGCTCTTTTGATAGCATCAGTTGTTTTGGTCGTTTTTACGTCCTGCCATGCTAATGAGAAAAAAAAGATAGTGCCGTTAGATCGTGTGCATCTTCCGGTTATGAAAGCCTATGATGTTAATACAGTTATTTCTGATTCCGGCATTACTAGGTTTCGTATAACAGCTCCTGTTTGGTATTATTATGATAAAGTGGAAAAACCATATTGGAATTTTCCTAAAGGATTACATTTTGAAAAGTTTGACGAAAAACTTGCTGTTTATGCCAAAATTGATGCTGACTCGGCTGTATATTATTTAGATAATCAAGAATGGGTCTTATCGGGGCATGTAAAGTCAATGAATTTGCAAGGTGAGTATTTTGAAACTGAAAAATTATACATTGAACAAAACGAAGATAGGATTCATACAGATAAGTTTATAAAAATAACCCAAAAGTCGCGTATAATTACTGGTGTCGGTTTTGAGTCAAATCAGCGTTTGACACGTTATACAATACAACATCCGCAAGGTTTTTTTCCCTTATAACAGAAATGAGTCCAACAGTACTAGTCATCATCATATCCTTGACTTTTTCCGCGTTTTTTTCGGGAATGGAAATTGCTTTTGTTGTGTCTAATAAGCTGCGATTTGAAATTAGCAAACAGAAGAGCAAGGTAACCTCGTCGATACTGTCTCTTTTTTATGCGCATCCGTCTAAGTATATATCCACTATTTTGGTCGGAAAAGCAATTGCCCTTGTTGTTTTTGCCATAAGTACTTCTGAATTGGTGATGCCTTATGTGGCCCTTTATTTTCAGAGTTCTCTTTTAATAGGGTTGCTACAAATACTGTTTTCAGCTATATTATTTCTGATTGTGGCGGAATTTTTACCACAAATATTGTTTAAAATAAATCCGAGTTTTTGGCTCAGAATATTTGCCATTCCATTTTTTTGCGTTTATGTGATTTTATATCCTATATTGTTTGTGATGCATTTTCTTTCCATTTTTATTTTTAAGTTGTTTCGAATAAGCGTTGTTGCAAATGAAAAAGAATATGAACTTGGTCGTGCTGATTTGAATGGTCTTTTGCAAGAAAACATGGATAATTTATCTACCCGTGACGAAATGGAAAATGAGGTTAAAATCTTTCAAAATGCACTTGATTTTTCAAAAATAAGACTACGAGATTGTATCGTACCTCGTACTGAAATATTAGCCGTAGATTTCAATGAATCGGTTGATGAGTTAACTGCCAAGTTTGTGGAGTCCGGCTATTCTAGAATTTTGGTTTATAAGGGGAATATCGATAATATTGTAGGTTACATCCATTCGGTAGAGTTGTTCGGAAAACCTAAAAAGTGGCAGGATAAAATTATTTTAGTTCCTATTGTTCCTGAAACAATGTCCGCTAGCAAACTAATGAACTTCTTTTTGCTCAAGAAAAAAAGTATTGCGGTGGTGGTTGATGAATTTGGAGGAACATCCGGAATAGTGACCTTGGAGGATATTGTTGAGGAAATTTTCGGAGAAATAGAAGATGAACATGATGTTCAGGAATATGTCGAGAAAAAAATAAACGAAAATGAGTATGTGTTTTCTGGAAGGCTTGAAATAGATTATGTAAATGAACATTTTAATTTACACTTACCTACCTGCGATGAATATTTAACTGTCGCAGGCTTTGTTTTATATTACTATCAAGGTTTTCCTAAAATCAATGAGGAGATTAAAGTACAAAACTATATTTTAAGGGTATTAAAAGCTTCATTGAATAAAATAGAATTGGTGAAAATTAAGGTCGATAATTAAATTTCGGATATCATATCTGTTTTCTCTTTACTTTTCAAAGCAAAAATATTAGCCTATTAATTATTTATATCCAAGTTTTTTGTATATTCGCACCTTAATTTGTAAAGAAAATTATTAAGCATATAGAAGCATGGCAACATTAGAAAAAATTAGACAAAAAGGCGTTCTTTTAACTGTTATTATTGGGGGAGCATTACTTGCATTCATTATTGGCGGTATAGATTTTAAATCTTTTAATAGAAGTTCACGGGAAGTCGTTGCAGAAGTTAATGGTAATGAAATTAAGATAGCTGATTATGAAAAGAGGATAGATGAAATGACCTCTTTCTACAAGGTGGAAATGGGACAAACTAATCTTCCTGAAGAATATGTAGAACAAATAAGAAATTCAGTTTGGGATACATGGTTGAATGAGCAGCTTGTTGGAGCACAATGCGAAAAATTGGGCATTGTTGTAACTGATGAAGAATTAGCTGATGCGCTTTGTGGTAATAATATTCATCCAATAATTACTTCTGTTAGAATGTTTTATAATCCACAGACGGGTAAGTTTGATAAATCTTATTTGATGCAGTTTTTGAACAATATGGATAAAGACGATACTGGCGAAGCAAAAAAATATTGGTCGTTTATAGAAAGAATGGTAAAGAACAATATGTTGGAACAAAAATATCAGGTGTTGCTTGCTAATGCAGTCAGTGTGAATAATATTGATATTAAATATTCTTTTGAAGGTAGAAATAATACTACTGATATAGCATTTGTTGTACAACCATATCAAACATTATCAGACTCTTTGTTCAAAGTATCTGATCAGGCTATCAAGGAGAGATATGAAAAGAAAAAATCAACCTATAAGCAAGAAGAGAGTGCTGATATTTTAGCTGTTTCGTTTGATATTGTTCCTTCTCAAAGAGACTTTGAGGAGGTGAAAACATGGATAGAAAAGTTACAACCTGAATTTGCTACGTCGGATGATTTTGTCGCTATAGCAAACCAAAATTCAGATACCCCCAACAAGGATATTGCCTTAAGTAGAAATTATATTGATCCTGATCTTCGAGATTTTGCTTTTTCCGGAAATATAGGACAGCTATTTGGTCCAAAATTCGTCAATGGGGCTTATAAAATGGCTCGTATTATTCAAAAGGGAATTATAGCTTCTGATTCTGCTAAAGTTCGTCATATTTTGGTGCAAGAAGCTACGGAGGCTAAAACGCAACAAGTCGTAGATAGTTTAATGGGAGTCCTCAAAGCTGGTGCAAATTTTGCTGATGTGGCCAAACAAAACTCTAAAGCCGGCACAGGTTCTAATGGAGGCGATTTGGGTTGGATTAAGGATGGTGATTTGGATAAAAATTTTAGTAAGTCCGCCATTAATGCTACTGTGAATGATTTATTTACTGTTAAAGTTGGTTCTGCGATTCACATTGTTCAAGTTACGGAAAAAACTAAACCGGTTGAAAAGGTCAAATTGGCAACTATTATCAGGGAGGTAGTTCCTAGCTCAAGTACATATGGTTCTATTTATAACAAAGCAAGTCAGTTTCTTGCTAAGAGTTCAAATTTAAAAAAGTTTGAAGCAAATGCAAAACCTGAACAAGGAATCTTTGTTAGAAATTATAATGTAAAAAAACAAGATCCTCGTATTGCCAATTTTAAGGATTCTCGTCAGATTATACGTTGGGCATTTAACCAAAAAGAAGGTGATGTTGCTGATAAAGTTTTTGAATGTGGAGATCAGTTTGTTGTAGTAGCTCTTAAGAGTCTTAATGAAGAGGGCATAAAGCCTTTCGAGAAAGTAAAGACTGAAGTAAAAGCTGAATTAATTAAAGAAAAAAAAGCTGACAAGATTGCTGCTTCTTTCCAAGCAAAAATAGCACAGGGACTGACAATTGAACAACTTGGCCTACCTGTTCAGGCAGCTCAGGGAGTGTCTTTTGATTCACAGTTTGTTCCTGGTATGGGCAGGGAACCAATGGTTTTAGGAAATTTATTGTCCATCGTTAAAACCCAGAAGCCAAAGGTGATTAAAGGTGATAATGGGGTATATGTTGTCAAATCTACTGTCGTGGCTCCCAAAGTTCCATTCAACAAAGAACAAGAAATAAGAATTATTAATTCGAGAATGTTTTATCAACCTACGGTTATTGAAGCTCTTAAGAAAGCTTCTGAAATTAAAGATAATCGTTTGAATTTTTATTAATGTGAATGATTTAACAATCTGCTAAATAAAGAATAAGTTCTTAATAAAATGAAACCGAGGTATTTTTTATCTCGGTTTTTTTTGATGACAAGCTATCTGTCCTTAAATTTGAACCAACAATTACATCTGAAATGACATGAATCGAAAAATTCTATTTGCACTATTCTTTTTGTTCACTGCACAGTTTATTGCTGGACAGATTATTGAGCCTATAAAATGGAGTTTCGAATTAAAGAACGTAAGTTCAGATACAAAAGAAATTGTTGCAAAAGCTTTTATTGATAATCATTGGCATCTGTACGCAATGGGAATTCCTGAAGGGGGACCTATTGCTACGTCTTTTAAGGTTGATAAGATAGAGGGTGCAAATTTAGCTGGTAATTTTATAGCAAAGAAACAGCCTTATAGTTTTTATGATGACATGTTTCAAATGCAATTAGCTTATTATGAAACGGAAGCTGTTTTTGTTCAAAAAATAAAAGTAACGAATCCGTCTAATTTTTATGTTTCTGGATATGTCCGCTTTATGGCTTGTAATGAATCAAGTTGTCTGCCTCCTACCGAAAAAAACTTTTCTTTTGGACAAAAATCAGATGATTCTAAACCTGTTTTATCTCCTGCAATAGGTGAAAATGCTTTGGCTAAACCGTCCTTAAATAAGACATCTTCGGACAAACTTTTGTCTGCTAATAGTTCTTTGGAAGTAGAGACACAAGAAGAGTCTTTACAAAAAAATTACACAAAAGATGCCGTTTTAGTTGAGAAAAGTCTGACTCAAACTTCTTCCTATTGGAAACCAGTTATTGAAAATCTAAAACAGTTGGGAGATGTAACCTCTACCAAAAATCAATCATTTTTATTGGTATTTATTTTTGGATTTTTAGGCGGATTAGTTGCCTTGGTTACTCCTTGTGTTTGGCCGATGATTCCGATGACTGTTAGTTTCTTTATGAAAAATAGCGGAGACAAAAAAAAATCAATAAAAGATGCGTCCATTTACGGATTGTCTATCGTCATTATTTATTTGGCTCTAGGAATATTGGTAACTGCCATCTTTGGTGCAAGTTCTTTGAACAGCCTTGCTACTAATGCTGTTTTTAATCTGCTTTTCTTTGCTTTATTGGTCGTTTTTGCTTTTTCTTTTTTTGGTTTTTTTGAAATAACGTTGCCTTCTTCATGGGTGAACGTAATGGACAAAAAAGCTGATTCTACAACTCATTTGCTGAGTATTTTCTTCATGGCGTTTACCTTGGTATTGGTGTCTTTTTCGTGTACAGGACCAATTATCGGAACATTGTTAGTGGAGGCTGCCACATCAGGTTCGACCATTGGACCTGCTATAGGTATGTTAGGATTTGCATTTGCATTGGCTATTCCGTTTGCTCTATTTGCTATTTTTCCGTCTTGGCTTAAGTCATTGCCCCGTTCGGGAAGTTGGTTAAATATGGTAAAAGTAAGTCTTGGCTTTTTGGAATTGGCATTTGCTCTTAAATTTTTCTCTGTGGCCGACTTAGCTTATGGTTGGAATATATTAAGTCGAGATATGTTTATTTTCTTGTGGATTCTGATATTTATTGTTTTAGGTCTTTATTTTTTTAGAATTATACGTTTTCCGCTTGATAAAAAGGATAAGAAAATAACTGTACCTCGTATAGCTTTTGGAATTTTGTCTTTTTTATTTGTTGCCTATTTAATACCGGGTATGTGGGGTACGCCTCGTAAGTCAATAAGTGCCTTTACTCCGCCTATGTATACTCAAAAGATGAATATGTATCATAATCAGGTTGAGGCTTCTTTTTTAGATTTTGATAAGGCAATGAATTTTGCTCAGAAAGTGCAAAAGCCGGTTTTGATAGACTTTACCGGTTACGGCTGTGTTAATTGTCGGGAAATGGAGGCTGTCGTCTTTGAGGACGAAAAGATAAAAGAGTTGATTCATGACAAATTTATTTTTGTTTCTTTATATGTCGATGACAAGAAATCCTTGCCAGAACCAATGCAAGTAGAAGAAAGTGGGGTTATTCGTACACTAACTACATACGGAGATAAATGGAGTTATTTGCAACGTTTTAAGTTTGGAGCAAATGCTCAACCATATTACGTTATATTAGATGCAAAAGCAAATCCCTTGGTTGCTTCTTACGCATTTAATAAGGATATAGATTCTTTTGAAAATTATTTGAAAGAGGCTTTGAAACGTTTTTATAATGAGTGAAAATAGTACTGATATTATTTCTGATTTGAGTTCTTCCCAAAAGGAAGCCGTCATGTATAACGATGGGCCATCTCTAATAATAGCAGGGGCAGGTTCCGGTAAAACACGTGTCTTGACTTGCAAGATAGCCTATTTGCTAAGTATGGGTTTACCGCCACAAAATATTATTGCTCTCACATTTACTAATAAGGCTGCACGTGAAATGAAAGAACGCATAGCTAATATGGTAGGATATAAGATTGCTAATAGGCTATCAATGGGCACATTTCACTCTGTCTTTTCACGCATATTGAGGCAAGAAGCCTCTTCATTAAATTTTAAAAGCGATTTTGTTATTTATGATACTGGTGATTCTAAAAATACCATAAAGGCTATTGTCAAGGAAATGGGATTAGATGAGAAAGTATATAAGCCTTCTATCGTTCTTTCTCGTATTTCGTTTGCCAAAAATAGTTTAATATCAGCACCTGCATATTACTCCAGCAAATTGGTCGATAATGATTTTTTTGCTAAAATACCCATGGTAAAGGATATTTATTCTGCTTATGTGGCAAAATTAAAACAATCATCAGCTTTGGATTTTGACGATTTGCTCTACTATACAAATGTGCTCTTTAGAGATTTTCCCGAGATAAAAGAAAAATACCAATCCATTTTTCAGTATATATTAGTAGATGAGTACCAAGATGTGAATTTTTCACAGCATTTATTGGTTAAATTTTTAGCAGAAAAACATCATCGTGTTTGTGTGGTGGGTGATGATGCTCAAAGCATTTACTCCTTTAGAGGTGCGGACATTGAAAATATTTTGACTTTTCAGCAAACTTATCCGGAAGCTCGTGTGTTTAAATTGGAACGCAATTATCGTTCTACACAAAATATAGTAGGAGCTGCTAATAGTTTGATTGCCAAGAACAAAAACAGAATCAAAAAGTCTGTTTTTTCTGAAAAAGAATTTGGTTCTAAGGTAAGCGTTTTGTCAGCTTATTCAGATATTGAAGAGGGATTTATCATTGCCAACCAAATTATTCGTTTGAAAGAACGAAACCAATATAAATGGAGTGATTTTGCTGTTTTGTACAGAACGAATGCTCAATCGAGATTGATAGAAGATGCATTTCGCAAAAATAATATTCCTTATCGTATTTATGGTGGAGTATCTTTCTATCAAAGAAAAGAAGTGAAAGATGTGTTAGCCTATATTCGTTTGTCTATCAATACAGATGACGAAGAAGCTTTCAAACGTATTATAAATTTTCCTGCAAGAGGCATAGGAGATACAACACTTTCAAAGGTGTTTGTAACAGCGAAAGAATTTGGCTCTTCATTGTTCGATGTGGCTTCTAATCCATTGAATTTTAATCTATCTGTAAATGCAGGGACAGCATCCAAACTGACAGGTTTTGCTGATATGATACAGAAGTTTGTGAATGAAGTGCATGAAAAAGACGCTTATGAAGCAGCCAGTTTTATCATAAGAAATTCGGGAATTACTACAGAGTTTCAGCAAAGTAAAACAGCAGAAAATATTAGCAGTCTAGAAAATATTGAAGAGTTATTATCCAGCATTTTTCAGTATTGCGAGGCAAGGAGGGAGGAGGGAATAGAAACTCCCACTATTATTGATTTTTTGTCTGAAGTTTCATTGCTTACAGATCAGGATGTTGATAAGAGTGCTGAAGATGAACGTGTTACATTAATGACTATTCATTTGGCAAAAGGACTTGAATTTAAAAATATTTTGATAGCAGGAGTAGAGGAAGAGTTATTGCCATCTATTTATAGCACAGAAAATGAAAAAAGTTTGGAAGAAGAACGACGTTTGTTTTACGTAGCTATAACCAGAGCGGAGGAAAATTGTTTTGTTTCGTATTCTAAAACTCGTTTTAGAAATGGACAAATGAAATATACCAAGTCCAGCAGATTTATTGATGATATTGATTTGGAATATGTAAATTTGCCAAATGATTTTAATGGAAAGTCTAGCTCTATTTTTGATTTTTCACAACAAAAGCCATCTTTCTTTAAAGAAAAAAGTGAAATTAATACATCTCAGGTGCTACCTTCTTATCCTAAGAAACTGGTCAAATTAGAAAAAGCAAATACTAATTCGACTAGTAATCAAGTTAACTTACAAGTGAGTGTAGGAACTAAGATTCAGCATGAAAGGTTTGGAATAGGTGAAGTAACCGCTTTAGCTGAAGCAGCTGGGGATATGCGTATTACAGTCAAATTTGAGAATGCAGGAGAAAGGGTATTATTACTGAAGTTTGCAAAATTTACTATTGTAGAGTAATGTATTGTTTTTTATACAACAAATTTTTGAGGTGATAAAAATTCGACAAATAATCATATCGTGTTTCTTTTTGGTTTCTTTTTGTTCTTTTGGACAGAAAAAAGTTCTTGTTTATGGTTCTGTTACCAATGAAAACAATCAGCCGATTCAAATGGTAGAAGTTTCAGTTGAGAATTCTACTATTCGCACGCAGTCGGATTTGAATGGACGCTACGAACTTTCTTTTGATGCTCCAAAGGATACTTTTAATTTGTGTTTTGGTAGTATCGGTTTTATATTAACAAAAAAGCAAATAATAATAAAAAATAGTGCGAAGTATCCGTTAAATGTAAAAATGAAAGAATCTGTCCATCAACTTGATGATGTTTTAGTTGAAGGAAGGCAGTTGCAGACAACGACTTCCCAATCGGTCAATACGGACAACTTCAAATTGTTACCGACAGCTTCCGGAAATAGTGTGGAATCTCTTATCAAATCGTTTTCCGGAGTTAGTTCTTCCAATGAGTTGAGCTCACAATATTCTGTTCGAGGTGGTAGTTTTGATGAAAATAGTGTATATGTCAACGGAATAGAAGTATACCGTCCTTACCTTGTTCGTTCCGGAGAACAAGAAGGTCTGAGTTTTATTAATCCGGATATGGTAGGTTCCCTCAATTTTTCGGCAGGTGGTTTTGATGTTCGGTATGGCGATAAACTTTCTTCTGTACTAGATATTACCTACAAAAGACCGGAACAGTTTGAAGCCAGTGTTTCCGGTAGTTTTGGAGGAGCAACTGCATATATTGGTACGGCTTCTGATAAATTTACTCAAATGCATGGGGTTCGTTATAAAAATTCATCTTACCTATTAGGATCATTGCAGACAAAAGGAGAATATAATCCGAATTTTGTTGATTATCAAACATTTATGACATATCGGATGACTCCGAAGGCGGAACTTTCATTTCTGGGAAATGTGTCTCAAAATATCTATAATTTTGTTCCACAAACTCGTTCTACCACGTTCGGTCCTCTTGAATCCATGCAAAATTTCACAGTCTATTTTGATGGACAAGAAAAGGATGTTTTTCGAACTTTCTTTGGAGCTCTTTCTGCAAACTATAAACCCACAAAAACAGTATCATTGGATTTTACTTTTTCTGCATTTAATACCCACGAGCAAGAGGCTTATGATATAAAAGGTGAATATTGGTTGAATAAAGTTGCCTCTGCGGGTGATGAAGTGGTTGTATCAGATGAATTGGGTGTTGGTACTTATTATGAACATGCTCGAGATGAAATGAATGTTTCGGTGTTTAAAATAGCACATAATGGTTCACTGAAATTGAATAGTAACAATACCATTATTTGGGGAGTTGACGCAATGCGGGAGATTGTAAGTGATTTTGTACAAGAGTGGGAGATGCGAGATTCAGCAGGCTATTCATTGCCCTATAATTCAACAGACGTAAACTTGTATTATAGTCTTTCTTCCTCTAATAATTTGACCACAACCAGAGCACATGGATATTTGCAGGAAGTATATAAACTTTATTTCGGTGAATCAATATTGGCTTTTACGGGTGGTCTGAGACTTTGTTATTGGACTTTTAATAATGAATTAACGGCAAGTCCGCGTTTGACGGTCGCATATTTACCTGATTGGGAACATAAAATAAATTTTCGTTTTGCTACCGGGATTTATTATCAATCACCTTCTTATAAGGAAATTAAAGATACTGTTACAATTAATGGTAATTTGACCAATTATCTGAATAAAGATATTGTTTCTCAACAATCGTTACAATTTGTTTTGGGAGCAGATTATTTCTTTAATTTATGGGAGCGTCCGTTCAAGTTTACAACAGAATTGTATTATAAGGATATGAAAAATTTGATATCCTATAATATTGATAATGTAAAGATTAATTATCTTGGAAGAAACGATGCAAAGGGTTATGCCGCAGGTGTTGATATGAAATTTTACGGAGAATTTGTCCCCGGTCTCGATTCTTGGCTGAGCCTTTCACTGATGAACACGATGGAAGATAAAGAAGGTGATAATTATGGTTATCAACCCCGTCCTATGGATCAATTATACAATATTTCAATCTTTTTCCAAGATTATGTTCCCGGATTTCCAAAATATCGTGTTCATTTGATGTTCAATTGGGCTCAGGGTTTTCCTGTATCGGCTTCGAACACAGGAAATTATTCTTCTACGGCACGTATGCCGGATTATCGTAGAATTGATATTGGACTATCTCGTGTCTTCGAGAAAAATGGAGACCCTTTTATGGAAAAATGGATTTTTACTTTTGTTAAAAAGATGTCTATTGGTGTAGAAGTACTAAATTTGTTCGGTTTTAATAATGTCAATTCATATTATTGGGTAACTGATATTTATAATCAGCAATATGCTGTTCCTAATTATTTAACAGGCAGACAACTTAACTTGAAATTTCAACTAGATTTTTAATCAATTAATTTTATAAATAATGTATAACATTGTCCTTTTTCTTATTTTGTTGTTTATAGTTTTGGATTTCGCTATAGAAAGAACGTTAGCTTGGCTGAACGCAAAAAAAATAGGTGTTTCTATACCCAAAGAATTGAGTGGCATCTATGACGATGAAAAATACAAAAAACAACAACAATATTCCCTTGTGAACCATAAATTCGGAGTCTTGAGTAGTAGTTTTGATTTTGCCATTTTGGTAATAATGTTCTCTTTTGGATTGTTTGGAGTTATTGATGATTTTTTACGTTTATATATTGAAAATGAAATTCTTTTGACATTGGCATTTTTTGGCATTTTATTTATTTGTGATGATATATTGGGCACTCCTTTCGATTATTACCACACATTTGTAATAGAAGAAAAATTTGAATTTAATAAGGTTACTCCAAAATTGTTTTGGGTAGACAAATTAAAAAATTTATTGCTCACTGTCCTATTAGGTGGAGGTTTGCTTACCTTGATAACGTTTATATATCAAATGGTTCCTGAATATTTTTGGATTTTAGCGTGGGCTTTAGTCTCTTGTGTCAGTATTTTCTTGATGATGTTTTATTCGGAATGGATTGTCCCTTTGTTTAATAAACAAGTACCCTTGGAAGAAGGCGAGTTGCGGAGTAAAATAGAAGACTTTTCCGTTAAAGCCGGTTTCGACTTGAAAAATATTTATGTTATTGACGGTTCAAAAAGAAGCACCAAAGCGAATGCCTATTTTAGTGGATTGGGTTTAAAAAAGCGAATTGTTTTATACGATACTTTAGTCAATGATTTTACACCCGATGAAATAGTAGCTGTATTGGCTCACGAAATAGGTCATTATAAGAAAAAACACACCCTAATTTCCTTGGTTATATCATTACTTAGTTCATTGATTATGTTTGCCCTTTTGGGATTGTTTTTAGGGAATCCCCTTATAGCACAAGCTTTGGGAGCAACCATTTCTTCTTTCCATTTAGGAATATTGGTATTTGGTATTTTGTATACTCCCATTTCTACCGTTTTGAATATTGGAATTAACGTTCTTTCTCGTAAACACGAATACGAGGCAGATGCTTATGCAGCAAAATTTGGTCTTGCTAATGATTTAATCAATGCTTTAAAGAAACTTTCAGCTAAATCATTGACGAACTTACAACCTCATACAGCGTATGTATTTGTGCATTATTCACATCCTACTTTGTTGGAAAGAGTACAAGCAATAACGAAGATTACAAATGAAGAATCAAATTAAGGTCGATATTATCACTATTGGTGACGAAATTCTAATTGGTCAAATAGTTGATACGAATTCTTCTTTTATTGCAAAGGAACTCAATAAAATAGGATTCTCTATAGCACATATGGTATCTGTTGCCGACAGAAAGGAAGAAATACAGTTAGCTCTTGAAGAGTCTTTTAATAAATCAAATCTCATTCTCATTACGGGAGGCTTAGGTCCAACAAAAGACGATATAACGAAGAATGTTTTGTCTGATTTTTTTGAAATGCATTTGGTGTTCGACCCATCTGTTTTTACTGATGTGGAAAATATTATATCACATCGAGCCAATGCTATAAATGATTTGAATAGGCAACAAGCCTATGTGCCTGATGGGTGCACTGTTATTCATAATAAGGTGGGGACAGCTCCTGCTATGTGGTTTGAAAAGCATAATCATATTGTTGTTTCCATGCCCGGAGTTCCTCAGGAAATGAAGTGGCTTATGGAAAATGAAATTTTGGAGCGATTGAAGAATTATTATAAAACGCCTGCCATTATCCATGAAAATATTATTGTATGTGGATATCCTGAATCTGTTTTGGCAGAAAAAATAGCAGATTGGGAAGATAGCCTCCCTGATTTTATTTCTTTGGCGTACTTGCCTAATTTATCTTTTGTTAAATTACGATTAAGTGGAATTTTGACTGATAAACAAGAACTTAAAGGGATTATGTCTCAACAAATAGAAAAATTGACAGTCTTATTGGGTGATGCCATTTTTGCTTATGAGGATACTCCTATGGAAGTTTTGATAGGCAGGTGGTTGAAGGAAAAAAATAAAACTTTGTCAGTCGCTGAAAGTTGTACGGGTGGCAATATGGCTCATTTGATAACATCAGTTTCAGGTAGTTCTGATTACTTCTGCGGTGGAGTTGTCGCTTACTCCAATCAAATCAAACAAAGTGTATTGGGTGTTCCGGTTAATTTGCTGGAAAAATATGGTGCTGTTAGTCAGCAAGTGGTGGAATCAATGGCTCAAAATGTGATGAACCTTATGCATACTGATTTTGGGGTTGCAACTTCGGGTATCGCCGGTCCTTTTGGCGGTACAGAAGAAAAACCGGTTGGAACAGTCTGGATTTGTGTGTGCAGCAAAGATGAAATAAAAAGTAAGTGTTTTAGATTTGGAAATATCAGGGAAAGAAATATAGAAAGAGCGACTTATGCAGCATTCACCATGTTGAAAGAGATTATTTGATGTAAGTTTCCAATAAAGTGAGCGGCTGGTCCTTTTCCGGAATGATTTCTATATCTTTTATAATAGCTGGAAGTAAAACTGTTTCACCTTTTACAACAGGTGTTTCAGCACCGTTGCATACAATCTTATAATTACCTTCAATACACATGAAAACGATAAAGGAATCAATGCCAGAATAGCTTATTTTTGTGGGTTTGCAAGTGTTTAGTATATTGGTAGTAAAGAAATTACAGTCTGCCAACTCCCTTCTTAATTCTTTGCTGGAATCGGGAAAATGTTGTTTTTTAAAACCATCCAGATTAATACATTCTAATGCATCTTCGACATGTAATTCTCTTGTTTTTCCATTTGTTTCTTTTCGGTTATAATCATATACGCGATATGTAATATCGGATGATTGCTGAATTTCTGCAACCATTGCTCCTTTTCCCAAAGCATGTACAACTCCTTCCGAAATAAAAAACACATCTCCTTTTTCTGTTTCGTGAAAACTAAGAACTTCTTCAATTGTCTGATTGTGAATATGGTTTAGTAAATCCTTTTTAGTAATTTCTTGGTTAAATCCGGCAATAATTTTTGTGTCCGGTGCAGCATCTATAACATACCACATTTCGGTTTTACCTAAACTTTCGTGTTTCCTTTTTGCAGTTTCATTATCAGGGTGCACCTGAATGGAAAGATTGTCCGATGCGTCTAAAAATTTGAATAGTAAAGGAAAATGATTGCCAAATTCTTTGTAAATTTTATTGCCAACAATATTTTCCTTGTGTAGAGAAATAATTTCAGTAATATTCTTTCCAGTAAGGCTTCCGTTTTTAACGACAGATTCATTATTTTTCAAACTGCTTAGTTCCCAACTTTCTCCGATTTTTTCAGAAAATGATGGTTTATTAAGAATAGATGTCAGTCTTGTCCCTCCCCAAATGCGTTGCTTGAAAATAGGGCTGAATTTTAACGGATAAAAAACCATAGATATTTTTTTTATTTACATACTCGCAAATTTAATCTATTTTTCTAACTCAGCAATTGTAGAGAGTAAGTTTTCTATATTCGGTACCTCTTTCTTGAAACTATTATATTCAATTATCCATGTATTTTTTTCGGTGGTAGTGATTTTTATGAACGCATTTTCTGAAATGTCGTACCCTTCACGATTCAGTGCTCTTGTTGTCCAGTATTTGTAGAGACCGTTACCAATTAGTTGAACACTTTTTTTAGTTTCGTAATTCATACAAAAATTGCCTGTGTTTTCATCAAATTGAAAACGATCCGTTCCAAATGTTGTTTCGATTTTTTTTGTTAGAACTAAGTCTTC
>DAIMYQ010000030.1:0-19508 GCA_036734385.1 Paludibacteraceae bacterium
ATTTATATTTAACAGACAATGAAAAAATCACATGGATTAATGATTATTATTGCACTGATTCTCTTCAGTGCATGCAACCCGAAAATTTCAACAAGTATTAGTAAAACTTATCCCCCATTGGATTACAAACAAGAGGTTATTGTAATTGGACTAGACCAACCAGAACCTGTCAATGCAGAGGTTTTAGGTCAAGTTAAAATTGGTGATACAGGGTTTAGTACAAAATGCGGTTATGACATTGTTATTGATAAAGCAAAACTTGAAGCCAGGAAAGTTGGTGGAAATGCGATTAAGATCATTGAGCACAAATTACCAAATGCTATGGGAAGTACATGTCATAAAATAAAAGCAAAAATATTAAAAGTTGAAAATATTGAAAGCTATACACAAAAAGAAGAAGAGAAAGAACTATTGCTAGATGTTGATTATGCGATTTTGAACGTTTATAGATATAGCGGTGCAGGAGCACTAGTGAACTACGATTTGTATCTTGGTGATTCTGTAATTTGTAGAGTAAAAAATAACTTCAAAACTACACTTCACATCAAAAAAGATGGATTAAATACTCTATGGGCTAGAACTGAAACAAAATCCGAAGCACCAATTAATGTTAAAATTGGAAAAACATACTATTTACGTTGCGGAATTGGTATGGGGGCATTTGTTGGACACCCTAAACTAGAGTTAATTGATAGTAAAACAGGAAAAGCTGAATTTGAATCTTTTAAAGCGAAAAATCAATGAAAAACATATTCATTATTGCTTTCTTAATTTTCATGGCTAATTCTATATACTCTCAAGATTTAATAGTAACAAACAAGGGAGATTCGATTAATTGTAAAATTACCAAAGTAAAAACAAATAATATTTATTTCACTTTTAAACATAAAGACGAAATTAGAAGCACATTACTTCCTATAAAAGATGTTAAAATCCATCAACTTGATTATTACCAAACAAGTGAAGTACCTAAAGAAAAAGCTGTGGGCTATGAGAACTATCAACATTTTAGGATTGCAACAAATGGCGGATATAGTTACGAAACAGCAAAAGTTGCAAGGAGTGTCCCAAGCGATTTTAAGGATTATGTAGAAGATTTAAAATCCGGTTATCATTTTGAAGGTGATTTAACTTATTACTTCACTGAACCATTAGGATTTGGAATTAAGTACTATCTATTCAAATCTTCAAATAGTTTGGATAATATCTATCTCGAAGACATTAATGGCAATCGAAGATATGGTAAAATGAGCGATGATTTGACAATTTCCTTTATAGGACCAACCTTTTCAACAAGATTTTTAAATCATGATAAAAGTAATGCTTTCCTTATGAACTTTTCGTTAGGATATATGGGTTATTCAAACGATAAAGTCGTAATTGATGCATACAAAGTAACTGGAAATACAACAGGATTATCCTTTGATATTGGATATGATATTGGGGTGTCAAAGAATTTATCGTTAGGATTTCAGATTGCATTTATATCGGGAACATTAGTTGAATATGACTGGAACGACGGAACAAATACAGAAACGATTAAATTAAAAAAAGGTGAGTATGAGAGTTTAAATCGGATTGATTTGTCTGTCGGATTAAGATTCAATAAATAAAGTACTTTGCCCTACTGCTTGGCGTAGTCTCCAAAATACGTCGAGGAAAAAGCCGAATTTTTTCTGGCACCAGTAATAAAAGAAACAACCTGTATATTTGCCCTATGATCATAGTCATAATTATATTTTTAATTTGTCTTCATCCATTGTTTTTTGTCGCTATAAATGGAAGAGGTCTTTTCGTCCCTGATTTTGATAGGGTACAAAAGAAGTATGAAAATATGAGTTTTTCATTGTCGCCTGGTAGATTTACCTCTTGGAATAGACCTTTCGGAAAATGCGTATACTATTTTTTATTACTATTACCTTTTCTCTTAGTATTGGCTTTTATAATTTATGCCATTGTTGGCTATGTCTCCAAATAACAATATTAGCATCATCAGTATTTATCTGACTGTTAAATTGATGATGATGACCAATATGCCCCTGACGTAAAATTAAATTAGACGCAAAAATACCGAAACAATCTTTTTTACTCTTCAGATTTAGGAACCCTTCTCTGTAAAATGAAGGGGTTCTTACTTGAAAAACTACTGAAATAGTTAGGCTGATTAAAACTAAATATTTACATTTGATTTCAAAATGTAAATGTTCATGGGATCGGAAATTGAATTGGTTTTGTTGGGGATTTCTCTCCTTTTTTTTCTGAGTATTTTGGCAGGAAAAGCCGGCTATAAATTTGGTGTTCCTGCGTTGCTGTTGTTTTTAGTTGTCGGTATGTTATTCGGCAAAGACGGCTTGGGGATAGAATTCGGGAACATTCACATTGCCAAAGCGATCGGTACCATCTCTTTGTGTATTATTCTTTTTTCAGGGGGAATGAATACCAAAATATCGGAAATACGTCCGATAATACCACAAGGCATTGTACTTGCCTCCGTGGGGGTGCTATTAACAGCCTCCATCACAGGCATCATGACTTGGTGGGTATTGGGCATGACGATGAAATCGGCAAGCATCGGCTTATTAACATCGTTATTATTAGCTGCCATTATGTCCTCTACCGATTCTTCTTCGGTTTTCTCCATTCTTCGCTCAAAAGGCTTACACCTCAAAAATAACATCCGACCTTTGCTCGAATTTGAAAGCGGTAGCAACGACGCTATGGCATATGTGCTTTTAATCACCCTGATAGGTATTATCCAAGTAAATGGCACACCCAACTATTGGCTTGCGGGGGGAATGTTGTTACTACAACTTCTTATTGGTGGAGTAGCCGGTTTTTTATTGGGAAAATTGGCAGTTCGTATCATCAATCATTTAAAAATTGACAATAATTCTCTTTATCCGATTTTGGTTTTCACTTGTTGCATTTTCATTTTTTCAGCAACCCATTTCGCAAAAGGAAGTGGCTACTTAGCAGTTTACATTGGCGGATTGGTAATGGGAAATTCAAAATTTGTACATAAACGTTCATCCCTCAATTTTTTTGATGGATTAGCATGGATGAGTCAATTATTGATGTTTTTGACATTAGGATTATTGGTACATCCGCACGAATTAATTCCCATCATTATACCCGGTTTAATTATCAGCTTTCTGATGATATTTGTTACACGACCCCTCAGTATTTTCATTAGTTTAGCCCCTTTTCGTAAAATGCACGTAAAAGACAAGGCTTTTATTTCTTGGGTCGGACTTCGTGGCGCCGTTCCTATAATATTTGCAATCATACCCCTTTCTGAAAATGTGCCCAACGCAAATCTCGTATTTAACATCGTTTTTTTCTGTACCTTAGTATCTTTGGTTGTACAAGGCACTTCCCTATCCAAAATGGCAATGTGGCTTGGTCTTGCTGAAAAACCTCGCGAAATAAAAGAATTAGAAAATTTTGATATTGAATTTTCCGATGATATAAAATCTATTACAACAGAAATAAATATCTCCGCTCATTTGTTACGTAACGGAAACCACTTGATGGATTTGGCTTTACCCGATAAAACACTCGCTGTAATGGTAAAACGTGATAACAAATATTTTATTCCAACCGGTAAAACGGTTTTGCAAGAAAAAGATATACTCTTGATTATAACGGACAACCATGAAGCTTTGATGGAAACATACAAGAACTTGGGAATTGCCGAAACTTCTTCAAAAAAGTGATTTTATAATCTAAAAAAATACAAAAGGTGCTGACACCAATTGTAGTAAAATGACAAAAAGACTTAAATATATTATTTCAATATCACTGGTGTTTATTTTCTTGACACCAATGACTATTAAGCTAATTGACAGTCAGTTTCACCACCATGATCATTTCTTCTGTTGTGCAAAAACAGAGCATCATTTTCACAAACATCATGATAAATGTCCTATACTTGATTTTGAGTCTTCTTTGTACTCATTAACCAAGACTGTTGTCGAAAATCAAAAGCTCTTTTATTTTGACAAACTTTTCATCAACTATGTTTCAATTCATTGTTGTAATAATTCCAAATGCTCATTTGCATTACGAGCTCCCCCTTTAAATATACACATTTAATTTTCTCTTGGTGGTCAAAGCACCACTTTCAATGATACGGTTACAATAGATAATTGTATCAAATAGTCATATTGTGTAAGATTAAAAAAAATCAAATGAAAAAAACTTTATGGATTTTCATAATCCTTTCCTTCTTCCCAATGGTAGAATATGCTCAAGAAAATTCCGACGCAAATATCATCGGACACGTAATAAATAAAACAACAAAAGAACATATTCCCTATATCAATGTAGTTATTAAAGGAACAACAATAGGAACCGCAACAGATGCTTCGGGTCATTTCTTCTTAAAAAACCTGCCAACAGGCAAGTCAATAGTAGCAGTAACCGGAGTTGGGTACAAAACAATTGAAAAAGAAATCAATTTAGCCTCCGGAAAAAGTATAGAAATAACCTTTGAAATGCAAGAAGATGCTATTATGCTCGACAATATAGTCGTTTCGGCAAATAGAAATGAAGTCAATCGAAAAGAGGCATCGAGCATTGTAAATGTAATTACACCCCTACTTTTCGACAACACAAACTCAGTTTGTCTTGCACAAGGGCTCAATTTTCAACCTGGTGTAAGAGTAGAGACAAACTGTCAAAATTGTGGTTCGCAACAAGTTAGGATAAATGGCTTGGAGGGTTCTTATTCTCAAATATTAATTGATAGTCGCCCTATTTACAGTGCCTTACAAAGCGTATATGGCATTGAGCAAATTCCAACAAATATGATAGAAAGAGTTGAAATTGTTCGTGGAGGAGGCTCTGCGGTGTTTGGTTCAAATGCCATTGGAGGTACAATAAATATTATTACGAAAGACCCGAAAACAAATTCTGTAACACTGTCGAACACGTCCACTTTCATCAATGAATCGACACCGGATATAAATACATCCTTAAATGCGTCGATTGTATCGGATGATTATAAAACCGGAATCATGATTTTCGGTTCAACAAGACAAAGAAGCCCTTTTGATTATAATGGTGATAACTTTTCGGAAATCACAAAGTTAAACGTAAAAAATATTGGGTGTAGGGGATTTTATAAAGCCTCCAATTACAGCAAATTAACTATTGAATATCACAATCTGTATGAATACCTCAGGGGTGGAAATGATTTTAATTTGCCTCCGCAAGAAGCGGATATAGCGGAAGAAGCAGAACATAATATTAATACCGGAAGTGTAAATTATGATCTTTTCTCCAAAAACAATAAGCACCATTTTAATATATACTCATCGGGGCAGATAATTAATCGTAGCAATTACGCCGGTGCTCAACAAGACACAAAAGGGTTTGGAAAAACTGATGGGGAAACTCTAATAACAGGAATGCAGTATACCTATTCAATGAATCACCTTATTTTTATGCCCGCAGAACTCACAGTTGGTTCAGAATATAGTTTTGATAAATTGCACGATGAAATATTGGGATATAACCGAATAACCGACCAAAAAATAAATATTGGAAGTGCTTTTTTACAAAATGAATGGAAAAATGAGCGAGTCAGCATTCTTTTGGGTGGTCGTTTTGATAAACACAGTTTAATTAAAAATTCCATTTTAAGTCCTCGTTTGAATCTACGTTATAACTTCAATGAAGTGATCGGTGTAAGGGCTAGTTATTCAAGTGGATTCCGGGCTCCACAAGTGTATGATGAAGATTTACATGGTTCGGCAATTGGTGGTGAAATTGCGTTTGTTCAAAATAACACTAACCTAAAGCCAGAAAGATCTCAAAGTTATAGTGGATCAATTGATATAAACAAAACCTTTGGTAGTGTTCAGACTGAATTACTTATAGAAGGCTTTTATACAAATTTGGATAATGTTTTTTTTCTGGAAGAAAAAGGAACAGATACCGATGGAAACTTACTGCTTGAACGAGAAAACGGTTCAGGAGCTGTAGTACAAGGTATCAACTTGGAAGGAAAAATAATTCCTTTACAAAATTTACGGTTTCAAATGGGATTAACTTTCCAAAAAAGCGAGTATAAAGAAGCCCAACAATGGAGCGACAATGTAAATGTATTGCCACAAAAAAGGATGTTTCGCTCGCCCGATACTTATGGCTACTTAACTGCTAATTATCAGGTTGTTAAAAACATGAATATATCTTTATCAGGAACCTATACGGGAAGCATGTTGGTGCAACATTTTGCCGGATATATAGCTGAAGATGAAGAATCGGAAACACCCGATTTCTTTGATTTGAATTTCAAACTATCTTATGATTTTATCCTAAAAAATAATACCAAGATACAAGTCAATGGTGGACTTCAGAATATATTCAATAGTTACCAAAAAGATTTTGACAAAGGAATATTGCGTGATGCCGGATACATCTATGGACCATCTCTTCCAAGGTCTTTTTCTCTTGGACTTAAATTTATAATTTAGCTTTTGAACCTACATAAAAAAGTAAAGCAAAGACGAGAAATCTTTGCTTTACTTTTTTTATAATAGATTATTCGCTTATTTCAAAAATTGATACGTCATCAACTGATAAATCAAACGTGCAGCCAGAAAGTCAGAAGCACGCTCTTTTTCATTAGGACAAAGTTCTACCACATCAAAACCCACAACATTGTATTGTGCAAACACTGAACGTAAAAAATATAAAACTTCGTAATAAGATAAACCTCCGGGTTCCGGTGTTCCCGTAGAAGGCAATACCGATGGGTCAAACACATCCAAATCAATGGTCACATACACGTTTTTACTCAATGTTTTAAGAGCCTTTTCTTGCCAATCTTTTTTACCGACAATGTTGTGTGCGTAAAAAATTCTATCTTTTTTGAACAAGCCTAACTCTTCTTCACACATACTCCGAATACCCACTTGCGTAATGGGGCACAATTGAGAAGCTTGGTACATGACACAAGCATGGTTCAACACGGAACCTTCGTATACCGGACGCAAATCGGAATGGGCATCCAATTGCAATACGGTCAAATCTTCGTATTGCGAAGCAGCAGCACGAATAGCACCAATACTTACAGTATGATTTCCACCAATGGTAACAGGAAATTTGTTATCCTGAAAAAGACCCTTTAAACGATTTTCCACCGCATGACAAAGCTCCTCAGGTGTTGTATTTTCCAAAACAGGTTGAGCCGTAAATATACCTTGCTTATACACCTGCGTTTCAGTTTCAATATCGTACCACTCCAAAGCAACAGAGGCATCCAGCAAAGCCCCAGGACCTTTATCCGCACCTTTCACCCACGTGCTCGTGGCATCATAAGGAACAGGTAATACGACTATTTTTGCTTTTTCATAACTTGAATACTCTTCAGGAACTCCTGCAAATCTTTCCATAGGATATAAAGCTTCGTGATTAATAACCTAAAATTTTCAACATTGATTTGTAACTCTGTTCTTTAGCAAATAGTTTAGTGAAATACTCACCATTTTCGTCCAGATCAATTACAACGTGTTTGGGTGAAGGAATAAGACAATGTTGTATACCACCGAAACCACTCAACGATTCTTGGTACGCTCCGGTGTGAAACAAACCGATATACTGCTCCCCTTTTTCCTGATCAAATTTGGGTAAAAATATCGCATTAGAATGCCCTGCACTGTAAAAGTCCTCACTATCACAAGTCAAGCCTCCTAGGTGCACACGTTGATATTCTTTGTCCCAATTATTTACAGCCAACAAAATATAACGCTGACTAATAGCCCAAGTATCCGGCAAAGTCGTTATAAATGAGCTATCTATCATATTCCAAGATTCTCTGTCGTTCTGTTGCTTTTGATTTACAATCGAATACAGAATGGCTCCACTTTCGCCTACTGTAAAAGATCCGAATTCCGTAAAAATATTCGGTTCCGGCACATTATTTTGAGTACAAATATTTTTAACCTGTGAGATAATCTCCTCAGCCATATACTCATAATCGTATGTAAAGTCCAAATAAGTACTAATTGGGAAACCTCCACCTATATCCAAACTATCCAACTCAGGACAAATTCTTTTTAACTCGCAATACAATTCAACCGCTTTACTTAGTTCACTCCAATAATAAGCCGTATCTTTTATTCCGGTGTTAATGAAAAAATGTAGCATCTTTAATTCTGCTTTCGGATTATCCTTTATTTTTTCATAATAATAAGGTAAAATATCATTGTAACGAATTCCCAAACGAGAAGTATAAAAATCAAACTTAGGCTCTTCTTCCGATGCTATGCGGATTCCAACTTTACATTTATTTTCTATTCCTTCTAACAATAAATCCAATTCAAATTTATTATCAAGAATGGCAATTGTGTTTTCAAATCCTTGATTTACAAAACTTTGAATATTTTCTAAATATTGCGGACGTTTGAAACCATTACAAATGATGAAGTTATCTTTTTTCAGGTGACCTGTTTCATAAAGGTTCTCCAACAAATTCATATCAAAAGCTGAAGATGTTTCCACATGTACTCCATTTTTCAAAACTTCCTCTAACACAAAGGAGAAATGAGAACTCTTCGTACAATAACAGTAATGGTAATCGGCATTATAATCAACTTTTGCCATCGCCACATTAAACATACGACGTCCTTTTTGTATTTGTTGGGTAATACGAGGCAAATAAGTAATACGTAAAGGCGTACCATACTGCTTAATAATATCCATTAAAGGTATATCATTAAGATACAGCTCATTATCTACTATTTGAAATTCTTCTGTTGGAAATTCAGAAGTTTGTTCGATCAAATCAATGTACTTATTTTTCATTTTTTGCAAACAAATTTTATCAATAAAATACAATCTAACTGATTTACTTTGTCATTTTTTAGAGTATGTAAGTGAGTTACATTAAAAAAATGAGAAAGGGAGGCAAATATACATAAACTTTTGTTCTTTATGTATGTTTTTAGTATAAATAACAAAAAATCCGACTGCAAATGCAACCGGATTTTTAAAATAATATATAATTTGTTTTATTTCAATCGTTTTTCGCTTTGTAATATTTGCCAACGATAAACAAAGAAAGTAAATATAAAATAAATCCCTGCTTGTATCCACAAACCAAAATATTCAAAATTAATTTGGGAAAACGAGGCTCCCATTGAATTAATCTTAATAAATCCCTGAATACCGAAAGTAGATGGAAAAAAGTAAGACATTACTTTCCAAAAACCCGGGATATAATCTTGTGGCCACAAAGAGCCGGAAATAAATAACATTGGAAGGGAAGAAAATAAATATAACAAGAAAACCACTTCCCTATCGAAAAAGAAAACCGAAATAGACATTGCAAAGAAGATACAAGCTAATAAAAATGGAAGCATAAATGTCCATAAGGTAAAGAAATCATCAATTTGAGGTAAATTGAAAATACGAGGGATCACCATCAAATTATAACTGGCAATAAATGCATAGAGTATTAAATAGGCAAATGACTTTCCCAATACAATACGTAAAGTACCATGGTATTTCTTTTTGATGGGTACCAATTGATGAAAAGAATTTTCTTCACGGGCTGTCCCGGCTAATATACCAATACCCAACACTAATGTTTGTTGTATAACCAAAATCAAGATATTCGGAACTAAAAAAGAAGCATATCCACCTTTGGGGTTATAAAGTGACTTACCCTCACTCAAAATGGGAGCCGCAGACACTTGAACTTGCCTCTGGGTCAACCCTTTTGAAACAAGATTACTCATTTGAATCTTCTGTCCCATATCCAAACAAACATAATTTACGGCAGAATATATTGCTCTATAATAGAGCATACTAGCCATACTGGCATACGCAGATATATTGGCTTGCTTACCTGTTTGAATATCTTTAGAGAATGAAGACGGAATAAAGATAATTCCCCTTACTTTGTTTTCTGCAAAAAGTAATTTAGCCTCTTCTAACGAAGGAGAATGAAAGCTTACTTGTAAATCGGGGGATGCGTCTATTTTGCGTATTAGCTCGCGACTCATAGTAGATTGTGAGTTATCAACCACCGCCACAGGAACTTCTGTTAAGCTCTCGTTAAAATAAACCAATCCATAAACAAGAGGATACAATAATCCGGCTGCAAAAAATATAATAATAACACCCGAATCCGTAAAAACATTTTTCAACTCTTGACAAGTAATCTGCCAAGTCAGTTGAAGTGCTTCTTTTATTGATTTATAGTCAAATTTGTCAATCATAATAGGAAACTCCTCTTTTTATTTTTTTGGATAACTTTGGAAAATCATTGCTTTTTTCAATCTTATGCAAATAATAAAGGGCAAGAAAAGAAACAGTAATAAAAATACAAAATCAAACACAGTATACTGCCATCCAAATCCATTTAAAGCAAGACTTTGATATATTTTAAAATAATATCTTAATGGAAAAATTGTACTTAACCCTTGTATAAGCGGATGCATGCCCTCTATCGGGAAAGAAAATCCGGAAAATGAAAAAGCTAAGACACCATAAAGAGAGGCGAAACTCAACCCGTCCCGTAACACCGGAAAAATTCCAATCATTAGGATTCCAACACATTGAGAAGCCACAATCATTAAAATAGTATCTAAAAACATCCATAAGATATTACCATTCAACGGATAATGAAGAAATCCAAATAGAATTACATTGTAAAGTAATCCGACTATGATAAAAGAAATTGTATAAGGAAGAAACTTACCCAATAAGGCCTTAAAAAGCGAATTATCGCTCAAGGCAAGCCATTGACGACTGGTTTTCTGTTTTAACTCTATACCGACAATATATACAGAAGTTAACAAAATTATCAACTCCAAAATGCCCGGAATAATAATATCTGTCAAATAAACCGAATAGTTAATATAAGGATTACCTATAGGATGAATATCAGGGACAATGGGCTGTATTTGAGCTAAACTTGATGTTTCCGTCTGTCCGTGAGCTAATCTGGATTGTAAATTAACACCTCCGGAAACAGTAGCCAAAATTCTACTGATATTCTTTAACGTTAGCGAGCCTGGAATAAAAAAAGCTTGGTTATAATAAAACCATATCTTCGGCTGATTGCCGAGAAGAATATCTTTTTCAAAGTCGATGGGTATTTCTATAAATCCATATATTCTACCTTTTTGCATATCCGAACGGGCTTCTGAAAAATTCAGATAGTGACCAACGACCTTATTCTGTGCTGTGGCGTCTATTTGCCTAATAGCATTACGAGAAATCGAGGAATTATCATGATCGACAATACCAATGGGTAATTTCTCAGGCAAACCTTCCGGCATCAAGGTAACAAAAAAAAGGTAACTACCTATGGGTATGGCAACAAGCATTATTAGGTATATCGGATGTGTTGCCATTCGGAACAATTCACGATAAAAAACCGCCTTAAATCCTTTGTTTTGTTTTAAAAACATAATCTATTTTCGCTTAAAGAATCATAATTCATCCTGCAAAAGCACACTCATACCCGGTCTCAAGTCTTTTATTGCATCTACAGGTTTTGCTCTTACTTCAAAAGTTTTTACATCAAATTCTCCGGAAGTTTTGGTTGCTCGCCAAGTAGCATAACTTCCCAAAGCTTTGATATAATTCACTTTAACCTTTATTTGTTGCTTGTTTAATGCAGGGATAGTTACAGTTAATACGGTACCGATTTTTATTTTTGACAACAAATCTTCTCGCACATTAAATGTTACCCAACAACTACTTAAGTCAACGATATTCATAATGGGGGCTCCTTGTCCCACTAACTCACCCTGTTTGGGAAATATTTCAGAAATTTCACCTGACAAAGGTGCAATTAGTTGTATTTCGGGCATATAGGCTTTCACTTCTGACACAGATCCCTTGGCTCTATCAACCAATGCTTTTGCAGAAAGCTTGTCTTCGCGTTCAGCACCATTTTTTGCCATATCATATTGAGTTTTCGCGGCTCTTTCCGTTGCAACAGCAGCATTGTACTGAGCTTGTGCTTCATCAAATTTTTGAGCCGAAATTACTTGATTATCATACAATTTTTTTGCTCTATCAAAAGATTTTCCTGCAATATCCAATCCTACTTTTGCCTTTTGCCACATTTGAAATGCTCCATCAATTAGTTCACTACGAGCACCTTTAATAGCCTTTAAGTTTTGTGCTTGAGCACCGGCTTCGGCAGCTTCAGCTTGCTCCAATTTGGCATACAATTCAGGGGAGCTTATTAAACCAAGCGTATCTCCTTTTTGCACAAATGCCCCTTCTTCGGTTCTAAATTCTTGAATACGACCTGCTAATTTACTGGATACACGAACTTCATCTGCCTCAACCTCACCCTGTATTAGTTGTGGTTCAGGCTTCAAGACCAACCATCCAATTAAAGAAATAATAAGCACAACACTCAATAATGTAATAAGACCTATCATCAAATTCGTCTTACTTTTTGCTAAATTAGCCTTTATTAAATCTCTTTTACTTGTTTCCATCGTATAACTTTTATATTTTTTGTTTTCTATTTAAGGTTTCCAATCGCTTTTCGTAAATAAACATCACATAATTTTGCATCTATATTGGCATCTATGTCTTCGGAATTAGCTTTAAGCCAAGCTGTTTGAGCTTCCATTACAACAGACGGCTCAACTACTCCGGATTCAAAACCTATATTTGCATAACGTAGATTTTCATCAGCTTTTTCCCTGTTAGATTTTGTCATAACGGACTTTTTAGCCGCTTCGTTAATTTTAAAGGATGCTTGAGCAACATCCAATCGAATTTTTTCTTTAGCATCTTCCAATTTATATTCTGCTATCTTTTTCTCGCTACGAGCTGCATTGAGGGTATGCACTTTTTCTCCGAAATGAAATATAGGAACATTAACAACCACACCCACTTGCCACATGCCGGCAAATTCAGTAGAAAAACCATTAAACATATTGGGATTTGACAATAAATATCCTGCCGTAAGTCCCGCATTAGGCATAAAACGAGAAACCATTATTTTACGATTGGATTCCGCAATATTTACAGATTCTTCCAAACCTCGTATCTCATATCTATTTTTTATAGCATTATCCACATTCACATTTTGATTGTCAATTGGGGTATCCGTCGTCGAAAGATTTTCATCGGCTAAACTAAAATCGCTATCTAATGGCAACCCGCACAATTGACATAGAGCCATTTTTGAAAGAGATAAACCATCCTGTACCTGCATCAACTGCATCTCAGCTTCATTCAATTTAACCTTTACTGAAAGCCCATCCGATTTTGTGGCTACACCAAACAGAATTGATTTTTCTAAATCTCCACTTAGTTTTTGCAACAATGACACATAACTTTTTGCTAATTTTTCTTTATTTATCAAAGAAACAACTCGCCAATAGGCAGCATCTGTTTCCAAAATAATTTCAGAAGTCTCTCCTTCCAGTTTGGCTTCTGATATTTTTCGTGTAAATTTTGCTATATTATTTAGCTCTTTAATCTTACCTCCCATAAAAAGCGGTTGAGTCATCATTACAGAACCGGTAAATACATTATGGATATTCATTTCAAAGGCATCTTTTGGTAAATAAGCATAATTTTTCCACGAGATTTTTTCCGGATTTTTGGTAGGATCAAACGAAACTCCGTTTGCATCTAATGGAACGGGAGAGCCATTATTCACTGCCCATGAATTATTCCAGGAAGCCGCATAATTTTTAGATCCGTTAGCATCCATTGCATAAACGGGCAAATAAGCATCCTCACTCATCAAGGAAATATCCTTTTCATTCCACAAATAAGCTCCATTAGCCGAAAAACTTGGTAAATATTGTGTGAATGCCGCTTTTTCCAAACTAACGGCAGCTTTTACCTGTTCATTGGCAATCTTTAGCTCTTTGTTATTGGTCATTGCCATTTTACGACAATCATCTAAGGTATAAAGTCCCTTCTGTGCCACTGCTTGCAATGCGATTGGAACTAAAACCAAACAAAAGAATAGCTTTTTCATTTAATGTTCATTATAAATTGTTATTCAAATATAATACTTATTGTTTAAATATAATACACTTGTTGCATAAGCAACTATTATGCCAAAATCAGGCTAAATTTTTAAATATTTGTTTAAGAATACGCTCTCCGGTTCGAATATCTTCTTCTATCAACCCGTACAAAGCTTCTTTCATCACATTAATTGCTGCCACATTGGTTTTCTGATACAGAAATAAACCGGGTTTAGTAATATGAATCATGTTCATCCGTTTATCCAATTTCGATGACAATCGAACAACTAAAGATTGTTTTTCCAAATTATTTATAAGTCGAGTAATACTGGGCTTATCTTTAAAAGTAGTCGTTGCTAATTCCTGTTGGGTAATACCATCCTTGTTAGATAGTGCCATAAGAATAACCCATTGTTCCGGAGTAATCAGCAAGCCTTTCAACCTAAACTCGCGATATAACCGACGAGCAATAGCGGTGGAAGCCCTTCCGCTTAATATAGCAAATACCAATTGCTGATCAAAATCTAATTCATTCATAGTTGTATCAAAAAATAGTTGCATAAACAACTTCACAAAAGTAAGTGCTTTTTTATGAAATACTATTCACAAATACACATTTAACGAATTTTTAACAAGATGAAAGATTTTTTATTTTTTCTGAAGATATATCACGACAATGTTTCTGCCAAAAATTCAGCACATTTTTCGCCATCCAAAGCAGCAGAAACAATTCCTCCTGCATATCCTGCACCCTCTCCACAAGGGTAAAGCCCCTTAATACGAATATGTTCCAATGTTTCTTTATTTCTTAAGACCCGAATAGGAGATGAGGTTCTTGTTTCTACACCAATCAAAACAGCTTCATTTGTCAAAAAGTTTCTTGACCACTGACCAAAAGTTTTAAATCCTTCGCGTAAACGTTCGTTTACTTGTTTGGGTAACCAAAAATGCAAAGGAGACGAAACCAATCCGGGAGTATACGAACTTTCGGGTAAATCATAAGAAACCTTTTTTCGGGTAAAATCCATCATACGCTGTGCAGGAGCACTTTGTTTGCTTCCTCCGTTTACGTACGCTAAATTTTCCATTTCCTCCTGGAAATTCATTACGCTAAATTCCTTATTATCTCCATATTCCGACAAATCTTCGGGTCTAATTTCAACCACCATACCCGAATTTGCCCACACGGAACCTCGATTTGATGGAGACATTCCGTTCACAACCACTTGGTTCGGACCACTTGCTGCCGGTACAACAAAACCTCCCGGACACATACAAAATGAATAAACGCCTCTTTCTTGTACTTGTGTAACAAAATTATACTCCGCCGGAGGAAGATATTCACCTCGTCCATCTTCAGAATGGTATTGCATTTGATCTATCAGCTTTTGTGGATGTTCTAAACGAACTCCAACAGCAATACCTTTTGCTTCAATATCTATTTGTTTTTCTTTAAGTAAGCGATAAACATCGCGAGCCGAATGCCCGGTAGCCAAAATTACTTTTCCTACAAACGTTTCATTCGTGTTGGTGATAATACCCTTAACTTCACCCTTTTCGACAATCAAATCATCCATACGCGTATTAAAATGAACCTCACCTCCGCATGAAATAATCTTTTCTCGTATGTTTTTGATAACAGTCGGCAATTTATCTGTTCCAATATGAGGATGAGCATCTATCAGAATGGAGGGCGATGCCCCATGATTACAAAAAATGTGTAAAATACGTTCCGTATTACCTCGCTTCTTACTACGAGTATATAATTTTCCATCAGAAAAAGCTCCTGCTCCACCCTCTCCAAAACTATAGTTGGATTCGGGATTAACCTCATTCTCACGAGTTATAAGGGCAATATCTTTTTTTCTTGAAGAAACATCTTTTCCTCTTTCAATAATTATCGGCTTGATTCCCAATTCAATCAAACGCAACGCAGCAAATAAACCTGCAGGTCCTGCCCCCACCACTACTACTTGTTTTGCTTTAGATACATCTTTGTAGGTAAATGTAAATAACGCTTGAGGTTCAGGCTTTTCATTGATAAATACACGCAACTGCAAATTAACAAATACAGTTCGCTGACGAGCATCAATGGTACGTTTCACTACCTGAACAGCCGTAATATTTTTCACATCATAACTGTACTCTTTGGAAACAAAATCTTTAAGAAACTGTTCTGAAGAAGCTATCTTAGGAAGGACTCTTACGTTGATTTCCGAAACCATATTTTCTTTGTTATTTTATACAAAAAGAGCTGCCCAAAAGGCAGCTCTCATACTCTTTTAATTTATATCAAAACTATTCGGCTACCGGAGCAGATGTTACTTCCGGTTCAGCTGGAGCAACAACTTCTTCTTTAGGAGTTTCTGCTGCTAATTTTTCAGCTTGTTTTTTGGCTACAACAGCTGCTTTAGCTTTGTTAGCTTCTTTTTCAGCTTCCAAACGTTGTTTCGCTGTTAATTTTGCAGTTTCAGATAGTTTTTCTTTTACTTTTTCAACTGACTGTTGTTTATTTTGCATCCAAGCATCAAATTTATTTTCTGCTTCTTCTGCCGTAAATGCACCTTTGGCTACACCACCCAACAAGTGTTTTTTCATCATAACACCTTCTCTTGAGAATATGTCTCTAACGGTATCCGTTGGTTGTGCTCCCGTTTGAATCCAACTCAAAGCCTTTTCGAAGTTTAAATTTACCGTAGCAGGATTTGTGTTCGGATTGTATGAACCGATCCTTTCAATAAACTTACCATCACGTGGTGCCCTGACGTCTGCGACTACAATATGGTAATAAGCATACCCTTTGCGTCCATGTCTTTGCAATCTAATTTTAGTTGCCATAATTTTTTATTAATTTATTAATTAAACTTCCTCGCATTTCCCGAATGCGGGGACAAAGGTATAATTATTTATCGAAGTATAAAATAGTTAAGTCGAAAAATATACGAAACGACTAATTTTTCAATAGCCAAGCCTTACTAAAACGCGGATTATTTTTTTGGAATTGTTGCAAGAAAAATTCCCCCTCTTTTTCGTTATCAAAAGACGATGCAGATACACGATATCTATTTTCAGAAAGAATAATGGTAGAACTTTTCAAATTGGAGGGTAATTCTGATAAGAAATGTTGAGCTTTAGCTTCCGTTTGAAAACTACCTATGATAATGTGGTATTCCGTTTCCTTTTTTGCAACAGCCGGAGTCTGACTAACAGGAAGGTACACCTTGAAGACATTTTGTACACTGTCAACGGGAGCGGCAACTGCTTCTACCGCTGCAACAGAATCAGTTTGCAAAGACATTCCTTTCTCTACCACAGGGGAAAAACGATAAGAACAAATACCCGCTTGGTAATCAACAGGCACATCTTTTATTTGGAAAGGAAATAAGACAAAGAAAAGAAATATGGCTGCCGTAGCTACCAAATACTTAACAGTGTCGGACATTCTGGAAGATTTCGGAACGAATTGTATAACATGGTTAGTCAGGTCTTCCGGAGCTCTTTCAACGATATCAGGCAAACTATCTATTGCAGAAAAATAAAATGGAGAAAAACCAAACGAAGAACAAAGGAAATCATTATAAACAGCCGGAGTAAAACACACCCTTCCATCAACGAATGCAGCAAAAGAACCCAAAGTTCCAAATTCAAGGCATCTGTTTTGGTTCAATTCCGCTTTTAGAGCAACTACCTCGTCTGCAATTTTATCATTGGCAACAGCAAAAGAAATATGTTCCTTCTCCATAATAGAATGTGCCAACAAACCGTCATTATACACCAAATTCGGATTAAATCCTATTTCCTTTTGAGGAGGGTAGAAAATACCACCTTCGGTTATTCGTGCAGCTTGATACTCAGACACAAACCCACCAAAAGCCGGAACAATAACAAAGTCATGTTCATACAAAAGGCTCTCTATATAGGATATTATCGACTGCATGGACGCAAAGGACGCAATAAATAAGACAATCCACAAACCACCTCGAACAAAGTTTTTAACAAGTTATGAACACCTACCTTCGTTTTTTAATTAAAAAATTGCCTTTCAAGCAAATAATATAGGGTCTTGTTTTTCATAATAAACTCTCCAATCTACTACGCAGCATATAATAAATCTTTCAGGCAGACATTTCCTTTTTTGGGTAAAATATATATCTTTGCTGCAATCAATTTTATAACAAAAAAAATGAGTAATAAAAAAATTCTGATTACGGGAGCTGCAGGTTTTATTGGCTCTCATGTTATCCGCCTTTTTGTGAATAAATATCCTGATTATATGCTTTATAATTTGGACGCTCTTACGTATGCCGGCAATTTGGAAAACCTGAAAGACATTGCCAACAAGCCTAATTACAACTTTATAAAAGGTGACATTACAGATACTGATTTTATTCAAAACTTGTTCGACGAATATAAGTTTGACGGAGTAATTCACTTAGCTGCCGAATCTCATGTAGATAGATCTATTACGGATCCGCTTTCTTTTATAAAAACCAATGTATTGGGCACTGCCAATTTATTGAATGCCGCTAAAAATTGTTGGAAAGACAACATGGAAGGAAAACGTTTCTACCATGTTTCTACCGATGAAGTATATGGCTCGTTGGGCAAAGAAGGATTCTTTACCGAAAAAACAGCCTATGACCCTCGTAGTCCGTATTCGGCATCAAAGGCAAGTTCCGACCATTTTGTGCGTGCATATCACCACACATACGGACTTCCTATTGTACTTTCCAATTGTTCTAACAACTACGGAGCCAACCACTTCCCTGAGAAACTGATTCCACTTTGCATTAACAATATCAAAAACAACAAGCCTATTCCTGTTTATGGAAAAGGTGAAAACGTACGCGACTGGTTGTGGGTAAACGACCACGCCCGTGCCATTGATATTATTTTCCATACCGGAAAAACCGGAGAAACATACAATATTGGAGGTAACAACGAATGGACAAACATTGACCTTATCTATCAATTGTGCCAGATAATGGACAAAAAATTACATCGTGCCGAAGGAACTTCTAAAAAATTGATTACTTTCGTAACAGACCGTGCCGGACACGATTTACGCTATGCTATCGATTCTTCAAAGTTACAAAGAGAATTGGGTTGGAAACCTTCTTTACAATTTGAAGAAGGATTAGAAAAAACAGTAGATTGGTATTTGGAAAATGAAGATTGGCTAAACAACGTAACGAGCGGTACATACCAAAAATATTACGAAAAACAATATACAGACAGATAAATATTTACTGTAGTAGTATAATAAGGGGCGTTTTTCAACGCTCCTTATTTGTTAGAATACAAAAAATCTAAAACTACCGAAATTTCTATACTTGTAACCAACAAAGGTTTTGATCAGATAAAGAGTTCTTTGGATAAATTAGGAATTTGATTAATTTAGGACTCAGAAAAGATATTTGCAAAAATTAACAAAATGGATAGGTGTAACTGTTGGTTATTTTAGCCATTTTTATAAAAAATTAATTATCAATACATTAAATAAAAAACACAATCAACTATAGTCGAAATAGGTGTAAC
>DAIMYQ010000031.1:0-1268 GCA_036734385.1 Paludibacteraceae bacterium
TCTGTATTAACATTGCCAAGTATTACAAATGTGAAATCGGCTGCGTTAGCATAACGTTCTTTGAGTATTTCGATGGCTCTTGTATAATTAACTTGAGATAAATCTTTTGTGCTTAAACGTGTAGCACGGGGATTATTATTATACAAAGTAGCATTTAGTGAATCAATAAGTGTTATGGTCGGATTGGCTTCTTGATTTTTCAATATAGCTTCCTGTTTTTTCATAAAAGATAGGAATGCTTCTTCGTCGGTGCGGATACCTGTAAATTCGAGATAGGCAAGTTGGAATAAACTTTCAATGTCTTTTTTGCCCGACTGACCACGCAATGATTCGGAATAGGTGTTAAGACTTTTATTCATTCGGACATTTTTACCGGCTAAAACTTTTTGTAAGTCAGTAGCATTATAATTGCCTAATCCGCTAATCTCCGATAAATCCTCAAGAACTTTCAATGTTGTGGCATCTTTTTTATCGACCAGAGAGTTACCTCCTTGGCTGTAGGCTAAAAATTGTACTTCATCGTCTTTGAGTGTAGTTGGTTTTACGAGCACTTTTACTCCGTTAGATAAAATAAATTCGGTAATGCCTTCGGATAATGCTTTTTCCGATTTGATGCGACCTTGTTTTGGTAATTTACCTACCAAAGGTTCATTAGAAACTGTTTCTTTATATGGTTCAATGGTTGCGTGTTTAATTTCTTGAACGGATTTTACTACCTCATTTTCAGAAGGATATACCATATCTTCTTTGTCCGGTCCTTTGATGACAATAACCAGGTTGGACGTGTCAGTTGGTTGCATAACCATGCTATTTATGATTTCCAATGGCAATCTTTGGGATAATTGAGTATAGGTTTGAAGTGTGTATTCAATGCTTGGAATAGGCTCATTATTTGTAAAATTATTTACGTATTTGAATACATAATAGTTGTTAAGTTGCTTGTCTCGTTCGTTGTATTGTTTTTCAATGCCCTTCATAATTTCAGCTTTAGCACGTTCGTATTCTCCGGCGGTAAAACCATAACGTTTCATGCGTTCATTTTCTGTCAATAAGGCTTTTATTGCTTCTGAGGCACCTTTGTCAGAAGCTATAGCATATAAATCCCATGCGTCTTTGGTAGATGATACCCAAAATGAACCGTCTTCGGCGGATGCATTTACAAAAGGAGGATTTGGCTTTTGTATTAATTCGTCGAAACGAGCTTCCATCATTTTAGATACGGCGTTATTTGCAAATTGTTGCAACATATAAGCAACAGTACCTTTCAT
>DAIMYQ010000031.1:1368-6029 GCA_036734385.1 Paludibacteraceae bacterium
CGGTACCATTGGCTGTAATAGTCGCGAAGTTCTTTACCTTTGAAATTGCGAATGACATCAATGCTTCCGATGGGGAGACAATCGGCATATTTATCCGTTCCATAAATTTTAGGCAGGATTTTTTCTGCTGTACGAAGCCAAGGTCCGCTGCTGGTACGCCATTCTTCTTCAATTACGCCACGTTCTTTTTCAATTTCAGTGTCAGACAAGGTAATTCCATCTGACCAGTCACGTAAAATTAACAAGCAAGAGTCAATGACCGTTTCTCTTGCTACAGGAACACTTGACATCATAAATACCGTGTTTTCGATACTAGTGTAAGCATTCAGGTTTTCGCCAAATTTTACACCGATGGTTTCCAAGTAATTTAAAAGATTTTTATCAGGGAAATGTTTTGTTCCATTAAAAGCCATGTGTTCCAGAAAGTGAGCTAATCCACGTTGATTGGGTTGTTCCAAAACGGCTCCCACATTTTGTGCAATATAAAACTCTGCACGTTCTTTGGGTAGGGCATTTTGACGGATATAGTAGGTTAGTCCGTTATCCAATTTACCCACTTTTACCTGTGGATCATTCGGAATTGTCGGCATTTGTTGTTGTTGGGCATAACTTGCTGATAAGCAAATGAATGCCAAGATAAAGACAAATAGTTTTTTCATAGATAGGAAAGAATTAATGAATAGTAGATAAATTTTTATTTTTGGCTTTTAATGATAATATAAAACCTCCTATCGCAAAGACGAGAGCAACAGCTGTAATCCAAATCATGAGAGAGGAAGGTATGATAAAAACACCGAGTTGATTTTCCGGCAACAAGTAAACATAAGCGTCCATATAAAAGGCATAAAGCAGGGGTAAAAATGCTAATATTTCTATCAACCAGCCGACCCGGAATTCTTTTTCGGCTATGATGCAAATAGTGGCCGCAAGCAATACAATCATTTCGATGTAAAAGGATATTTTCGGGGCAAAGTCGCCCAAGTATACCTGAAAAGTCCCCATATAATCAATGCCATCTTGCAAAAGAGATATTGAAATACACGATACCGAAAAAATTAAAAAAAGGATATTGTAAAAAAGAACTGTAATCTTAAAAAAGTCCCCGGCAATTTTACTTATCATAATGTTATTTGGTTAGAAGTGAATAGATTAATTAAATAAATTGGTAAAGTCATTTTTGAAAATTACAATTTCGATGCCACTGTAACCGCCGACATAGGATACCACAAAACCTTTTGCCGTTTTTGCAATTGAAAAAACGGATTTTCCTTTAGAAATGGGGAATTTCACACTTCCTAGATATTTTTTTGTACTGATGTCATATACATCTAACATACGATCATTTTCTGATTTTTTCCATTGTTTACATTGATACGTAGGGGTTACCAAATAGATAAATTTATCATCCATAGCAGCACAATCTATTCCGCAATTAATCGGTTTTAGCAGCACATTGTGACCTTTTAATGAAGGTGTACCTACAGGCAATTTGCGGAAATCTTGGTAAGCGGTAGCTATAAATGATGTATCTATAAATATGAAAGAACTGTTGTATCGGTAGTAAGCCAATACTTGCCCTTTTTCATTTTTGCAAAAACTGTTTGTAAAAGTGATAGACCCACCTCTTACCGGAATCGTATCGAGTACTCCGGTGAGTTTACAAATATTAATTTCCTTCAAAACAGTGTCCTTTATGGCATCATACAATGACATTGTATAAATATTCTTTTTTTCGTCTAAATCCGGAACGATAAATCGGTTCCTCCCGAAATATTGGATTCTGCTTTGTGTATCAATCAATTGACGTTTTAGTAGTTTGTTGTTTTTGTTGTAGTATTTTACTTCACGAAAATTATCATCGTTTACCCAATAATTGGAACCTTCTTCATCATACGAACATATGTAATTGGTGCTGTCGGGAACAATAGTTTGCAACAAATGTCCCGAGTAATCAAATTTCTTTATTTTATTGCAAACGGTTAATACGATACAGCTATCGTTTGCTTTTACTGTTGTTACGCAGTTTTCTTCAACTGAAAAATGGCTTATTGTTTTCCATTCGTAATCTTTTATGATTCTTCCTTCGTAAGAAACTTTTTTATTACAAGATGATAATACGGTTATCAGTAGAATGAATAGAAGTAATGGGGTATTTCGTTTCTTATGTTGCATGAAAATGGGTTATTGAATTTGTTTTGTAATAGAGAATAATTTTATACTTCGAAATAAGATTCCAATTCAGTAAATGCTTCACCATTTTTGTTGGGTATATCTTTTATAATTGATCCTTTTTCCATGAGCAATATACGAGTGGATAAATCCGTAATATGGTTTAAGTTATGACTCGAAATTAATGTGGTGGTACCATAATTGGAGTTCATCGTTTGCATTAATTTTTTAATTTCCGCCTGTGACGATGGATCAAGAAAATTAAATGGTTCATCCAATATCAGTATCTTAGGATTTATCATCATTGCCCCTATAATTCCTATCTTTTGTTTATTACCTGCCGAAAAATTTCTAATGTATTTTTTTTGATCCAAAATTTCTCCATTCATAAATTTTTCAAAGAGAGATAACCGTTCGTTGAGTTCGGAACCTTTTAATTGGAATAGCTTGCCAATAAAAGTAAAATACTCTTCAGGGGTCAAAAATTCTATTAGAAAACTGTTATCTATAAATGACCCGGTATAGACTTTCCAATCTTCAGTCTTTGCAACATCAATTCCATTGCTATTGATGTAGCCGCTGTCTGCCTTAATCAAATCGAGCAATAATCGGAAAAATGTTGTTTTCCCTGCTCCATTGTTACCTACTAATCCAATAATTTCTCCTTTTTTGATTTCCAAATAGGGAATGTTTACAGCTACCTTCTTATTGAACGATTTTGTTACATTATTGACATTTATCATATTTTATATGCTAGAGTTTTAGTCGTTTCGGAAAGCTTCCATGTTTTGGTATTTGCGTTTTAAAAAGCGATTGTAAATGTTTCGTATCCAAATTGGACTGGTTGCTGTAAAGGTAATTCCCGTTACAACCATGTATATTATGGCAGCTTTTTCGGAAATTATTTTTGAGATAATTCCTACAGTAACAATTAAGATTGTATAAGCAATTACATTAAGAAAGGCATAAACTGAAAATCCTTCAAAACCTTGATATCTATGTGGTTTTGCGAGTATATCGACTCTTTTTTTGCAATACACGGCATTTTGGAGAATACAAAAATACATGGGACCAATTACATACAAAAACATACTTATGATAAGCCAAAAAGAAATTCCGGGTAGAAAGCATCCAAGTAAACCTGCAATTAGTAAGGCAAAGAATGAAATGAATACATATCTGCCCTTTAGTATTTTAATGGGTATTTCTTTGGGTAAAGTCATTAATTTGTCAAAAAAAGTAGATTCAAATGCAAAGGTCATTTCTCCTAGCATCAAGCCAACTATTCCAATAACAAGTAACAAAAAAAATGAACTTTGAAAATTGTTTCCATTCTGTTGTGAAGAAATAATGTTAGGAATGAATATTAGTGGAAGAAGAACAAAATTTATTTTGAGTTTGCTTCTGAATATTTGAATAAAATTTAATTTTATAAATTGGCTCATCTCTCCGATGTTATCTAAGAATTGCCAGTTAATGAGAAAGTTTTTCTTGACCGATTGCGTGTTGGTGTTTGCATAAAGCTCTCTTTTGCTCAATTTTAAAAATATCCATACGACACCGAAAAACAAGCCTATAATTACAGCTAATGAGGCTAAGCTATGTGCTGAAAATAAATGGTTCAAATCAATAATTAGGTTCTCTGATTGGGAAATGAAGTAGGCAATTCCGATAAAGCCGAATAACAATAAAATTTGCAATACAATAATAGGTGTGGATTGTTGCGAAGCAATTTTAATATGTCGAACTACAATACTAAGAGTTAAGCTTGCCACATAAAATCCGAGAATGAATACAAGGGTTTTTGCTAAACTATTCATTGGTAAAAAAGTTCTACACAAAAATGGAACAATCAATATTAGCAGATAAAAATTCCATACTGAAAAAACTTCTTTAAAGAACGCAAGAAGAAAAAGTTTTTTTTGTTTTATTGGTAACGTTAGGTAGGGGGTGATATTGGCACTCTTAGGACTTTTTACGAAAACTTTCATACAAATGTCCAATGCAAAAAGAAATAAAAAATAGCGACTAAAAGTGTTGATGGGCAAACTATCAGTAATTGTTTCAGATAGTATATCGCAAGCAAAATATCCAAGACAAAAAAATTCTATACCAAAAAATAGAAAAATTGTTCCTCCAGCGAGGGTTGAACGTACTTTCTCTGTGAATAGCGAGCTTCTGACAATTGGCAGGTACAAAATCTTAAAAAAATCGGCTGTTGAAATCATCTTTTGATTCTTAATGGCATTTCTAACTATTCTTTTTCATCATCTTTTACATACTCTAAAATGTCGGAAGGTTGACAGTTTAATTCTTTGCATATAGCCTCTAAAGTATTGAAACGTATGGCTTTAGCCTTTCCTGTTTTTAAGATGGAAAGGTTGGCAGGTGTAATTCCGACTTTTTCCGACAGCTCGTTAAGCGATATTTTTCGCTTAGCCATCATTACGTCTAAATTTACTATTATTGCCATGCTTTTTTGAGTTGAATGA
>DAIMYQ010000031.1:6129-18893 GCA_036734385.1 Paludibacteraceae bacterium
AGAATTTCATTCATTAATAGAACAGATAACCCGAAAATTACGATTCCCCATTCCAACTTCGGCATACAAACTGTGTAACCATCAACTTCGATAATGCTTTTTGCTAATACGGTGTTTAGGTAGGATAATAGATTTTGTATTAAACCGCAGAGAATAAGGCAAATGCCAATCCAATTGATTCTGGAAATGTTTTTTGTATCAAAAATTTCGCTTTTCCTGAAAGAGTTAATGACTTTAATGAACAAGTAAAAAATGGCGATGAATGCAATAAAACCAAGAAACCCTGCTATGCCGTTTAGCAATAAAAATTTGTTGGACAAATTATTTTTTTCGGCGAAAGCTTTTCCGGCTGTTGGAGCAAATAAGATGCTTTGAGTTTGCTCGTAATTTTTTGTTACAAATATTTCTCCCGGTTCTTTCTTGTTTTCTCCAATTTTTTCTCCAAAAATTGAAAATTGTTTGGGCTTCATGACCGATGCAAATGGCAAGGTATATTTTTGCGATAAAGATTGAACGTCAATCTTTTGAGTATTATCGAATGTGGATACCATAGTGATTACAGGTTGAAAAAGAAAATAGTATAAGCATCCGGCAAATAATAATCCACAAAGAATTTTGAAACGTATCATATAGTTGTTTTTATGTTTTCCCTGCAAAGTAAAGTTGTTTTTTCTGAATAACAAAATATTTTTATCGTTTTTCGATAATAAATTATCAATAAAGGGGAAAATATGGGAAATATTTATTTGAGAAGATTATTTTTAGTAACGTAAAGTCGTTTTTTACAATGATTTATTCCAATGACGCATCTTTTAGTTTATAGTATTTTTTTCTGCTTATTATTGAACATAAAAAATTGAGAAGAACAATGAAAAAAAGTGTCATTACAAACAGTATACTTGGTATAAATTCTGCTATGTTTAAAACATACATTAGCAATAAAAAGCCTATGGCTACTAATGTGTATTCTGTTGATATTATTGGTGTCAATACAAAGTTTTTTGATTCATTTTCCTTGATTTCAACTTTTGCATTTCCTCCCAACCCAAATATGCCTTTTACAGAGATTCCATAAGTCCCTGATGGCAAATTAATTATTTTATTTTCGCCATTTTTAATAGGAATAATCTCATCATTTATTACCATATGAATAGGTGAAAAATCAAGACTTTTTTTTCTGTAAATTGTTAGTTTTCCCATAATGTTCATTATCGATATGCACATACTGCGTAAATAGCTGATATTCCAATAGTTGTAGGACCAAAAATAGCCATTCCGACTGGGCCAAAAAACGATCCAACACCAGCCACTAAACCTGCAGTAGTCAAAAACCTATCTGCTGTTTGTGACATATTACAACTCCCAGCCATAATCTCTTGCATTTCATACATACTCAATGTTTCTTCAATTTCTAACAAATTTAAATTTTTCATGATTTACATAAATTTTATTAAAAATTCGGGACAAAGATATGTGTATTTTATTATAAATCAAAATAAATTTATCGAAAAACGATAAATAATTATTGATATATAATTTAGATTGAACAAAACTACGAATTTTAGCTACAGGAAAACAATAAATGACGTAAAAAATATATTCTTTTACAGCCCCATCATCCGACTAACGTACTTGCCGATAATATCAAATTCGATGTTTACTACTGAGCCTATTTGTATTTGGTGAAAGTTGGTGTGTTCGTAAGTATAGGGGATAATAGCTACTTGGAACGATTCTTCGGTAGGGTTGCAAACCGTCAGGCTCACGCCATTGACCGTAACGGAACCTTTATCTACGGTTAGGTAGCCTTTTTTTGCCATTTCTTTGTTGCAGGTGTAACTAAACGTGAAATACCAACTGCCATCGGCTTCCTTTACTTCTACACATTGGGCGGTTTGGTCTACATGTCCTTGCACTATATGTCCGTCCAAACGACCGTTCATCAGCATACTACGTTCGATATTTACTTTGTCGCCAATCTTGAGCAATCCCAAATTACTGCGGTCAAGGGTTTCTTTGATAGCTGTAACGGTATACGTTTCACCGGTTTTTTTTACTACCGTTAAACATACGCCATTATGAGCAACGCTTTGGTCTATTTTCAATTCGTTTACGAACGAACATTGCATAGTGATGTGCAAGTTTTCTTTGTCTTTTTCTAAAGCTACTACAGTAGCCGCTTCTTCTATTATTCCTGAAAACATAGTTGTATATTTTTGTTGTTAAATACTGTCATTTGAATTGTTGAGTGCAAATATACTGATTTTTTCATTTTTTTTTGTGATGATTTTTTTTGTGCAAGTTTTTATCTTTTTTATTTACTTTGGTTCCTTTAAAAAATATTCTTAGAATTTATAAGGAATAAATAAAATGGGAATTTTTCAATTTAAATTAATAATTATAATTCTTGTAATCAATATTTTATGAAATAAAAGTGGAAACTTTGATTGCCATAAAAATAAATTAGTTCTCATTTTTGGTAAATTTTATTGTACAATGTTCATATTTTTTTCTTATTTATCCATTCCTTTTCTAAAAAAGACACTTATATTTGCCAACAGATTGGTTGTCGATTTATATCCGATAAAAAGACATTAAAAGGGAACGCTGTGAAATTCGGCGACAGTCCCGCTGCTGTAAATCTTCAAAAACCTTTTTACTTCAAGCCACTGATTCTTTTTGGGAAGGCGAAAAAGGGAAGACAGTCAGAAGACCTGCCAATGTATACTTGACACAAAATCATTTTCGAGGAAAAGATGATGAGTTAATAACCTGTTTTGTCAAACAGAAATTTATTTTTTTTCATAAAATTTGGTGCGATGAGGTTCTTTAAAAGGGAAGTTGTCATGCAGGAAGTACCGGGCGAAATAAGCCTTTGCTACTTTATTTGCGGTTGTCCGTTGCATTGCCAAGGATGTCATTCTTCGTTTACGTGGAATGAAAAAACCGGCTTTGTGCTTGATAAAAATGAGTATGCCAATCAGATAGATAGATACAAGGGCTATATTTCTTGTGTGTTATTTATGGGAGGTGAATGGCACGAAGATGAGTTGGAAGAAATGCTTCGAATTGCTAAACAAAAGGGCTTGAAAACGGCACTTTATACCGGCTTGGAAACTGTTTCGGAAAGCATTAAACGTCAGTTAAATTATTTAAAGACAGGTCCGTGGATAGAGTCTTTGGGCGGACTGACCTCCGCTGTTACTAACCAACAATTAGTCAATCTGGAAACCGGAGAAGTGATGAACCGTATTTTTAGAAGAGAAATTCTAGCTAGTTAAAAACGTATCATAAACCATATAAACCATGTCAACCTATTTAAAACTTACCGAAGAGCAAATCAATAATAAAATTGCCTTTATAGATCAGTATATTCATGCCGAAAATGCCGCATCAGCTTCCACGGTAGATGCTAATGCCAACGTTACCAATAAAAATATTGCTACACTCGAAGCCGAACTGAATAAGGATATTAACATTCAGGTAAACAGAGCATTAGTGTGCAATAAGATAAAAGATATATTTGGAGAAGAGTTAGCAAAAGAGTATGTACGCCAAATTGAAAATCACGAAATTTATGTGCATGACGAAACTTCACTGAAACCCTATTGTGTTTCCATTAGTATGTATCCTTTTTTGATAGATGGGCTTACTAAACTGAGTGGAGAAAGTCGTGCTCCTGAGCACTTGGATAGTTTTTGCGGTTCTTTTGTGAATTTGGTGTTTGCTGTTAGTTCGCAGTTTGCAGGAGCCTTGGCAACCGTGGAATTTTTAATGTATTTCGATTATTTTGCCCGCAAAGATTATGGCGATGATTATTTGACCACCGAAACCAATACAATAGCCAATAATTTGCAACATTGTGTGTATGCCATCAATCAACCGGCTGCTGCAAGGGGTTATCAGTCTGTTTTTTGGAATATATCGTTGTACGACAAACCCTATTTTGACAGCATGTTTGGTAGTTTTGTTTTTCCTGATATGACCAAACCGTCTTGGGATAGTCTGGAAAAATTGCAATCGTTTTTTATGAAATGGTTTAACCGTGAAAGAACTAAAGCGGTACTTACTTTTCCTGTGGTAACTGCTGCAATGTTGGTAAAAGACGGATCTCCTGTTGATGGTGATTTTGCCGATATGTGTGCCGGTGAATTGAGCAGAGGTAATTCATTTTTTATTTATCAGTCGGAGAGTGCCGACAGTTTGGCGTCTTGTTGCAGATTGCGTAACGAAATAAGTGATAACACTTTTAGTTACAGTTTGGGTGCAGGTGGGGTTGCTACGGGTTCCATCAACGTAATAACCGTCAATATGAATCGATTGGTGCAAGATAAAAGGAACATTCGTGCCGAAATACAAAAAGTACAAAAATACCAAGTTGCTTATCGCAAATTGATGGAGCAGTATAATGAAGCCAATATGTTGCCTGTCTATAAGGCAGGACTGATTGCTCTTGATAAGCAGTTTTTAACTATTGGTATTAACGGTTTTGTAGAAGCTGCCGAAAGTCTGGGTATTCAAGTTGGCAATAATGATATGTATCAATCTTTTGTGGAAAGTTATTTGAAGGTGATTTACGAAGAAAATCGCAAGGCAAAAGCGACGTACGGTTATATGTTTAATACCGAATTTGTACCGGCTGAAAATCTTGGGGCAAAAAATGCCAAATGGGATAAAAAAGATGGTTACATGGTAAAACGTGATTGCTACAATTCCTATTTTTATGCTGTAGAAGATGATGAAATAAACGTAATTGATAAATTTATTTTGCATGGAAAAACTTACAACCGGTATTTGGATGGTGGTTCTGCTTTACACTTAAATTTAGAAGAATATCCTACCAAAGAAGGCTTTAAGAAGTTACTCGATATCGCTGCAAAAACAGGTTGTAATTACTTTTGTTTTAATGTGAAGGTAACTGTTTGTCGCGATTGCGGATTTATCGATAAACGTACTTTGTATGCCTGCTCCCAATGTGGTTCCAAAGAGGTAGATCATGCCACTCGTGTAATAGGTTATTTGAAAAAAATATCCAGTTTTAGCAAGGTCCGACAAGAAGAACAAGAGCTGAGGTATTATCATAAAGAATCCGTAACTACATTGTGAGAAGTACCGTTTGAGATAGGCAGGCAATTTATTGGATAGAAAGCAAGTCTTTACTTAAATTTACATCGATGAATACAAATAAGAGCGTTATTTTGAGGAAAAATATAATATGAAAATAAACAGTGATAAGACTTCAATCTTATTGCTGTTTATTTTGTTGCTATAATTCACCTTTTTCAAATTTTTCAATCAACTCACCTGCAATACTTATTGTTGAAGAGTGGTCAGGTAAGTTTCCTCTGGTAAACCATTTAGCCTCCACAATTTCTTTGTTATCAATGATAATTGTTTGATTATCATCTGCTTCGGCTATAAAACCGACCATTATTGATTCCGACAATGGCCATGGTTGACTTTTGTAATAACGTATATTTTTAATATCTATTCCTATTTCCTCCTTTACTTCTCGCCGGACAGTTTCTTCCAGTGTTTCCCCAACTTCTACATATCCGGCGATTAGCGAAAACCATCCTCCTCGGAAATTTGTGTTGCGGGCAAGCAATATCTTGTCCTTGCAAATAATGGCAACTATAATTGCCGGAGAAATTTTTGGAAAAAATAGAGTGTGACATTCCGGACAAACCATAGCTCTTTCATCCTTCTTAGATATCGTTCTTGCTCCGCATTTCCCACAAAATTTATGTTCCGTATACCAGTTTCTTAGATGGAATCCTACAACACTGATCCATGCTATTTCATGTTGACTGATAGTCCTGAAAAAATTTATTTCTCTGTAAACAAAAAGTGAATTGCTTTCCTTCAAATCATCCCATACCAAGAAACAAGAAGTGTCATTCAACGTAAATAAAAAGGTACTCTCTGTTTGGTTATTAATTTCCGGAAAATCTTTTCTTTGTGGTATTTCAAATTCATTTCCATTGGTTTTCAGTAGAAGTGAATTGCCATTATAATGAAGTATATAATCTTTTTCTCGAATCTCATTATCTGCCAGATAATGATTGTCAAATCGGTGGGGGAATATTTCCTGAATCATGTCGGTAACTGATTTTATACAAATTGTAGTTTGTATAAGTGTTTAATCATACAAAGATAACTAAAAAAAATTCGTATGAGATACGGTAATATTAGGAATTATATTTTTTGCGTAAGTTTATATATAACCTAATTGGGACAATAACCAGTAAAAAATTTTCCTCATTTTTTGTCGCATAGGTTATATTTCGTTAAACTTGCACCTAAGTACAATAGTTTATCAAAAGTAAAAGTCGATTAATCTCCACATTTAGAATGATATCAAGGTATAAAGTTGCATTTGATGACGGAGTTAGCTATGGAAATCTTTGGCAATAAACATCTGAAGTTGATGGTTCTGCTTTTGAATTACCTTAACATGTAACCAATGAAAATGACATTAAAAAAAACGCTTACGGTTTGTTTACCGTTTTTCCTTTGTTTTTCTGCTTTTGCTCAAAAAGATGTTACGCCCGATTGGAGTAAAGGCGTGGTTTGGTATCAAATATTTCCGGAACGTTTTTGTAATGGAGATTCTTCGAACGACCCAAAAGTAAGTGACCAAAACGGAGCTTACCCTTTTGATGATACTTCCGATTTTCAAATTCATCCATGGACAAGTGATTGGTACCAACTGCAACCGTACGAACAAAAAAATGGCAAGGATATTTGGTACAACATTCAACGAAGACGCTACGGAGGCGATTTACAGGGAGTCATTGACAAACTGGACTATTTGGAGTCACTGGGGGTTAATGCTATCTACATGAATCCGCTTTTCTGGTCGCCATCATCACACAAGTACGATGCATTGTGTTATCATCACATTGACCCAACCTTTGGACCTGACCCCGAAGGTGATAAAAGATTAATAGAAACTGAAGACCCACTGAATTCTGAGAAATGGGTTTGGACAAAAGCGGATTTGCTTGTACTTAAGCTGATTGAAGAAGTACACAAACGGAATATGCATATCATTTTCGATGGTGTGTTTAATCACATGGGTGCAAACAGTTTTGCTTTTCGTGATGTGGAAAAAAATCAACAGGCGTCTCGCTATAATGATTGGTTTGTGATTGACAGTTGGCGTGATGCTGCAAAAGGAACAACGTTTAAATACACAGGGTGGTTTGGTGTAAAAACCTTACCGGAATTTAAAGAAGACAGTACCGGAATTGTTGCCGGACCAAAACGATATATTTTTGATGCCACCAAACGCTGGATGAACCCTATGAACAAAGGCATTGCTTATGGTATTGACGGTTGGCGGTTGGATGTGGCTTTTTGCGTTGGTCATCCTTTCTGGAAGGATTGGCGAAAATGGGTTAAAAGCATTAATCCACAGGCGTATATGACTGCCGAGTTGGTATATCCTATTGAAGAAACCAAACCTTATTTAGAAGGTGATGAGTTTGACGCAACCATGAACTACAATTTTGCTTTTATTGTGCATGATTTTTTTGTACAGGATACAACGGGTATTTCGGTAACACAGTTTGATGCCCGATTAAAGGAATTACGTGACGCTTTTGGCGAAGGTGTGGCACTGAATATGCAAAACCTAGTGGATAGTCATGATGCAACCCGAATAGGAAGTGCAATAGCCAATGCTGATGGGAAAAGGTTTGGCGACTGGGGTGAGTATTTTGGCTATAGTCAGAAAGGCACTAACGAAAATTACAATGCCCGAAAACCAACTCCCAACCAAATACAAAAACAAAAGCTGATTGCTGCTTTTCAAATTTTGTATTTAGGCTCTCCTATGATTTATTATGGCGATGAATGCGGCATGTGGGGAAGCAACGACCCCGATTGTAGAAAACCCATGGTTTGGAATGACAAAAAATACGAACCGGAAACAAACAATCCCGACCAAACCAAACACAACCGCGACAAAGTAGTTTTCAATAAAGACTTGTTTAATTGGTACAAAAAGTTTATTTATTTACGCAATCAATATCAGGCAATAAAAGCCGGAAACTATACAACGCTACTAACCTACGATGCACAAAAAGTATACGCCTTTAGCCGTAAACTGGGAAATGAAGAAGTAATTGTGGTGATAAATCGCGGAAATGAAGCCGTTCATTTTACTCTTCCTATTTTTATAGATGGTAACTATAAAGACGTTTTTACAAAAAAAACGATGAGGCAGTTGGATATAGAACCGATGGGCATTGTGGTATTGAGTAATACACTTTTATAATCACTTCCAAATTTTCCCTGCCATCGTGTTTGTGTCATTATGTATTTTTTCTTTCTAAAAAAGTAAAAGTTATTTTTTTCTTTCCATAAAAGGACTACTTTTGCAACGCAAATCAAAATTTTAGAAATGGACGACGGGCCTGAACATATAATTATTAATCAGATGTAACAAGGTCGTTGCTATTTCACATATGCTCCTTGACTACATCTCAAATCAAGGAGGTGCATATGACATCATTCACCACGTTTTACGTTAGCCAAATAATCGGTAAAAGCATTTATGATGCAGAAAATCGTGTTATTGGCACAGTTAAGGATTTATTAATCGGATCCGATTCTACCAATCAATTTTCAGAACGTCCTCGTATTTCGGGGATAAAAGTTAAATCAAAAAATCAGGTAAGCTTTTATTCTTTTCAATCCTTTACGATTGGAAAAAATCAAGGCAAACTAAAGGTTGTCTGTAATCAGCTGCATGAAATTTCAACGGATGAGGTTAATAATAGCCTTTATTTGGTTGAAAATATTCTTGACAGGCAAATTGTAGATCTTAACGGACACAAACTTGTGCGTGTTAATGATGTTCGTTTGGTTTCGCTGTCAAGGGGGGCATTTGTCGTTGTCGTTGATGTAGGGGTTGAGGGATTATTGAGAAGAATTGGAATTCTTAAACCGATAAAGGCTGTAACTACTTTATGGGGGGGTAAAATCCCGTCAAAATTTATTCTTTGGGATGATGTTGAAACCATCGATTTTTCAAATCTAAATATTAAATTATCCAAAACGTACTCAAAACTACAAACTCTTCATCCATCGGATTTAGCCGATATCATTGAAGATTTGGGAAGAAAAGAGAGTGCGGAGGTGTTCTCAACTCTCGATGAAGAAAGAGCTGCTGATGTACTTGAAGAACTTGACCCGTCGACACAAGTACACATTCTGGAAAGTCTTACCATTGAAAAAGCTGCCGATGTGTTGGATAAAATGCCTGCCCACGAGGTTGCCGATATTCTCGATGCTTTAGAAGATAATAAAGCGGAGCAGCTTCTCAAAGAAATGGAAAAAGAAACTTCTGAGGATGTAAGAGAATTGCTCGATTATCCCGACAATACTGTTGGTAGCATTATGTCGACTGATGTAGTATCCTTTCAAGAAAATACAACTGTCGAGGAAGTGCTTAACGAATTAAGAGCAAAACAACCCGAGCAGGAATCTTTGTATAATCTTTTTGTTACCAATACAAAAAATGAGCTATTGGCTACATTTTCACTTCGTGACCTGATTATTTCTTCTCCTAGTGCAACCTTGAGTCAGATTATGAAACCTTCACCTATTCATTTGCAGGATTATCAGGAGATAGATGAAATTGCCGAGAATGTCTCTAAATACAACATTTTGGCAATTCCTGTAGTAGATAGTAACAATGAGCTTCTCGGCATGGTAGTTATTGATGATGTGGTTGAAGATTTAACAAGAAAACGCAGAACAAACAAATAGGAAGAAGGCATGTTGAAAAATAGAAAAACATTTTTTCGTCAGGTGGCAATGTTTCTGGCTATTTTGGGCCCGGGTATTATTACAGGCAGTGTGGATAACGATGCAGGTGGAATTACAACTTACTCAGTTGCAGGTGCAGTCTATGGGTACAATCTAATTTGGACACTGATTCCCTCTTTTATACTGTTAATTATTATTCAAGAAATGAATGCCCGCATGGGTATTGTTACGGGTAAAGGACTTGCCGACCTCATTCGCGAGAATGCAGGTGTAAAAGTAACATTTGTAATATTTCTAGGTTTGCTTATTGCAGATATTGGTAATACAACTACCGAGTTTGCGGGTGTTGCCGGTAGTATGGAAGTTTTTGGAATTAGTAAATATATTTCTGTCCCAATTGTTGGTCTGGTGATATGGCTTCTGGTCGTAAAAGGAAATTATAAGATTGCCGAGCGGATATTTTTGCTTTTCAGTGTGTCGCTATTAATGTACGTTGTGTCGGCATTGGTAGGAAAACCACATTGGGGAGAAATAGGACATGCTGTTATTCATCCACAATTGGAAATCAATGCACAAAGTCTAGCCATGATTATCGGTATTATTGGTACAACCATAGCACCATGGATGCAATTTTATATGCAGTCATCAGTCATCGAAAAGGGCTTGAAAATGAAAGAATATAAATATTCGCTTATCGACATTATAGTGGGGTGTGTATCAACTGTTACTGTTGCGTTCTTCATCATTGTAGCCTGTGCTTCTACGTTGCACCAAAAAGGCATCCAAATTAACGAGGCAAAAGATGCTGCTTTAGCCTTAAAACCTTTTGCAGGGGCTATTGCCTCACAGGTTTTTGCTTTCGGACTTTTTATTGCATCCGTTTTTTCTGCTACTATTTTGCCTTTGGCTACTGCTTTCTACGTTTGCGAAGCATTTGGGTTTGAAGCCGGTATTGACAAAAAATGGGACGAGGCAAAAGAATTTTACTTCCTTTATACAGGCATTTTAATATTGGCAGGGGCTATTATATTGATTCCGGGTGCTCCACTAATATTTATTTCATTGTGGTCACAAGTGTTAAACGGAATGCTGCTTCCTGTGGTGTTAGTGTGTATGATTTTGTTAGTCAACAATAAGAAAATCATGGGCGAATATGTCAATAAGCCGTTAAACAACCTTATAGGCTGGAGTGCGGTAGTTATTCTAATCGTATTAACCTTCGTAATGCTTTTAATGCCGCTTATTGGTAAATTATAAAAACTGATTGCTCATTTACACACCCGGTTGTTTTATAATTGCAAATTTAAAAAGTACACCTTTTCAATTTGTATTCAAAGAATTCGATGTTGAATGAAAAAGAAGACTTTTAAAATCCTTCATTTAAGTTGATTTTTTGTAGATTTGCAAAATCTTAAAACACTTCCTTATGGCACAAATCATAAATGACATTTCAAGAACTTTCAACGAATATTTACTTGTTCCGGGTCTTACGACAAAAGGATGCATTCCGGATTGCATTACCTTAAAAACGCCTTTGGTAAAATATTCAAAAGGTAAAAATTCCGATATAGTTTTAAATATTCCTTTTGTTTCGGCAATAATGCAATCTGTTTCCGATTCGAACATGGCTATAGCTTTGGCACGAAATGGCGGACTGTCTTTTATTTTTGGTTCCCAATCTATTGAAGATCAAGTAGAGATGGTACGAAAGGTGAAAAAATTCAAAGCAGGTTTTGTTATAAGCGATGCTAATTTGAAACCGGAACAAACATTAAAAGATGTCATAGCTTTAAAAGAAAAAACGGGGTTCTCAACCATCGGAATAACGCATGACGGAACATCCAGTGGTAAATTATTGGGAATGGTAACCAGTAGAGATTACCGTCCAAGTAGGGATAGCCTCGATGCAAAAATTCAAGATTTTATGACTCCGTTTTCCAAACTGGTAACAGGCGATTATGGCATTGGTCTTGACGAGGCAAATGATATTATTTGGAATAACAAAATAAACGCACTTCCGATAATCGATAAAAATCAATGCTTAAAATATTTTGTATTCAGAAAAGACTACGATAGTCATAAAAATAATCCTGATGAATTACTGGATACCCATAAAAGACTGATGGTTGGTGCAGGTATCAACACGAGAGATTATACCGAACGCATTCCCAAATTGGTGGCTGCCGGAGTTGATGTCCTTTGTATCGATTCATCTGATGGATTTTCCGAATGGCAAATGGAAACCATCAAATTCGTTAGAGAAAATTACGGAGAAAAAGTGAAAATTGGTGCCGGCAATGTAGTAGACCAAGAGGGCTTTACTTATTTGGCAAATGCCGGAGCTGATTTTATTAAAGTGGGAATAGGTGGGGGTTCAATTTGCATAACAAGGGAGCAGAAAGGTATTGGAAGGGGTCAAGCCACTTCATTGATAGAAGTTGCTAAGGCACGTGATGAGTATTTTGTAAAAAATGGGGTATATATTCCAATTTGCTCGGATGGCGGTATTGTTCAAGATTATCACATGGTACTTGCGTTAGCCATGGGAGCTGATTTTATTATGATGGGTAGATATTTTGCCAGATTTGATGAAAGTCCGACCAAAAAAATCATTGTAGGGGGAAGTTATGTGAAAGAATATTGGGGCGAAGGTTCCAATCGTGCAAGAAACTGGCAGAGATATGATATGGGAGGCAAAGCCGGAATGAAATTTGAAGAAGGTGTCGATAGTTACGTTCCTTATGCCGGAAAATTGAAAGATAATCTTGAGATAACGTTGGGTAAGGTCAAATCTACCATGTGTAGTTGTGGTGCTCTTTCTATACCCGAATTGAAAAAGGTGGCAAAAATAACTATGGTTTCTTCAACGAGTATTATTGAGGGCGGTGCACATGATGTAATATTGAAAGAGACCAAACGCGACAGCTAAATATGGATTATCCTCAATTTAACATTTGCTCGAATTAGGATGTTTCTCAATAGAA
>DAIMYQ010000032.1:0-16247 GCA_036734385.1 Paludibacteraceae bacterium
ACTTCCCGATACAAAAGCGACTGAAGATATTACCAAGTACCTCATCTGTAGTAATTTGCCCTGTAATCTCTCCTAAAAAATGCAGGCATTCTCGTACATCCTGACTTAAGAAATCGCCGGAGATATGTTCTTGTAAACCTTTTTGCACTCGGCGAATAGCAACTAATGCCTGACTCAAAGCTTCATAGTGACGCAGGTTGGTTACAATAACATCATTCTCGCCAATCTGAGGTATTTGTGTGGCTTTGAGCAATTTATCAACCAATTCCTGCATATTTTGTTTTTCTTTAGCAGAAATAAACACTCTATCGGCATTAATATTGTTAAATAATTGTTCCAAAATAGTACATTCTTCTTGGTCTATTTTGTCCAATTTATTGAACACTAGAATCATTTTTTTACCTTCGCTGCGTGGCACAATCCGATCTGCCATCCAATCTATATGTTCACTAACCTGTGTAGCATCAATCAACCAAAGTACAATTGAGGCTTGTTCTATTTGCTGAAGACTACGCTTTATGCCGATATTTTCAATAACATCTTCCGTTTCACGAATACCTGCGGTATCGATAAATCGGAACGTAATACCTCCTATATTGACAACATCTTCAATAACATCTCTTGTCGTACCGTGAATATCGGAAACAATAGCTTTTTCTTCGTTCAGAAACAAATTTAGCAACGTCGACTTACCGGAATTTGTTTCTCCGACAATGGCTACCGGAATACCTTTTTTAATCACGTTTCCCACACGGAAAGAATCCGTTAAACGGGCTAATTTTGTTTCAATAGACGATGCTAACTCTTCTAATTTCTTTCGATCCGCAAATTCTACATCTTCTTCGCTAAAATCAAGTTCCAGCTCTATTAATGAAGTAAAATCCAACAATTGGGCACGCAAAGACATCAGTTCTTGAGAAAATCCGCCACGCATTTGATTCATCGCCACACGATGAGAAGAAGCCGAATGTGAGGCTATCAAATCGGCAATAGCTTCCGCCTGACTTAAATCCATTTTACCGTTCAAAAAGGCTCGCTGCGTAAATTCTCCGGGTTGAGCCAACTGACAACCGTTTTTCAGTAATAATTGGATGATTAACTGTTGTATATACGCCGAACCATGACAGGCTATTTCGATCAAATCCTCTCCCGTAAAAGAATGTGGAGCCTTAAAAACAGAAAGTAATACTTCGTCAACAATCTGCTTTTCATCTTTAATTCTTCCAAAATGGATGGAATTAGCGGACATTTGTTTGACTGAAAAATCTTTGTTCACAGAATCAAAAATTTTGTCACAAATAGGCAGAGCATCTTTTCCGGAAACTCTTATCACGGCAATGGCTGACTGACCTGCTGCCGTTGAAATGGCACAAATGTTTGAACTCATTTTTTACTGATTAAAAAGCTGTATTGGGCAAAAGTAATGAAAATAATGAAATGGCGTAAGAATAGAATAAGAATTTGCCCGATTGATGGGAAACAAAGCCTGAACTTAAAAGTTTTTTGTTTTTTATGTTACAAAAAAAGGAATCCCGAAAGACTCCTTCTATTGCTTACACCGCAAAAATCACCTTATTACGAACGAACGGCATCATTGGCGGGCTGTTCTGTATTTGTTTGTCCTAATCCACAATTGCAACGACTAGTCTGACAACTTTGCAAGCACAAAACGGACATTACAAAAACGGCTACTACTACTATTTTTTTCATCACTTTAAAATTTTATGTTTGTTTCTAAATATTTTGTATCAATCTTTTTGTATCAAAACAGTAGCATACGCTGCCATGCCTTCTTTTCTTCCTATAAATCCCATTTTTTCCGATGTTGTCGCTTTAATAGAAATATCTTCCACCGATATGGAAAGAACTTCAGCCATTTTCCGTTTCATTTCCTCAATATAAGGATTCAATTTAGGTTCTTCGGCACAAATAAGAGCATCAATATTGGAAATTTCGAAGCCTTTTTTCCTTACCATTTTTATTGACTCTTTCAGCAATACCTTGCTGTCAATATTTTCGAATTGAGAAGAAGTATCCGGAAAATGGAATCCTATATTGCGTAAATTTGCAGCACCTAGCAACGCATCACAAGTAGCATGAATAAGAACATCTGCATCGGAATGACCCAGTAAACCTATTTCATGATTGATTTTTATACCACCCAGCCATAACGGGCGACCTTCTGCCAATTGGTGCACATCATATCCAAATCCGACACGTATTTTCATTCGTTGAAATAGAGATCTTACTCCCCTATCATTTGTTTAATTCCATCTAAAGTGAACGCAAGGCTAAAACGTAAGGTTTGGTCAAGAGGATTAGTTTGAGCCACAGATATTACATACGCAACATCAAGCGAAAGAACATTTAATTTAAACCCTGCACCAAGAGTGAAATATTTTCTGTTTCCCTTATTTTCACTTTCATGAAAATATCCGCCACGTGCAAAAAATTGGTTATTATAAGCATATTCCAAACCTAACGACCACATGATTTCTTGCAATTCTTCAGAAAAACCACCAGGAGCATCAGAGAAAGAAGTAAAAATTCCTGAAATAGGATCGCCATTATTGTATTTAACTAAGCGAGCATCGTAATCAGTATCAGACTCTCCGTCCTTCTGAATCGGACGAGAGGGAACTAACAATTTGTTCAAGTCCAAATTAATGGACATTTTATTATATGGGTCAAATGGATAATTGAACGAACCTCCTAAACGCAGATTGGTAGGCAAGAAAGCCGTATTTTCGGCATCTCCATAAGATATTTTAGAACCAATATTCGATATATTTAAACCGGCAGCGGCAAAACCCTCACCGGAAGATAACGTAACAGGTGCACCATAATAGGCAGAAATATCTGCTGCAACGGCCTTACCCGGACTAAGCGTTTCAGCGTCTTCGGTAGCAGCTCCACCCAATAAATCAGAATAAATGAATCGCAAAGAAACACCCATAGAAAAATTTTCAGCCAAAATACGGGAATACGTTGCATCTACAGCAACATCATAGGGCTTGGCGGTCATTGCCGGTGAAGTTTCATCTTTTCTTATAATTACCTCTCCTAAAGAAAAATAACGCATTGACATGGCAACAGCTTGAACATCACCAATTTTGTAAAATCCTGAAAGATAAGCCAAATCAATGTCTTTTACTAATTTTCTTAACCAAGGAGTATAAGAAAGAGATGCACCCCCTGCACCACTAATAAAAGCATACTTCGCAGGATTCCAATACGAAGAAGTAGCATCTGGCGTAGTAGCAGCACCGACATCCCCCATACCACCTCCACGAGCATCCGGAGCTATCGATAAAAAAGGAACACCAGAAGTTATCGGATTAAATGCATTTGCTTCACCATTTATAGTAGTCACTGCCAAGGCGTTAAAAAAACCTCCGAAAAGTAATACAACTACAAGAACGGAAGGGAACAATTTTTTCATCATATGTATTTTCTTAATTACGAATAAAGACTGCAAATATAACGCTATTTTTAATATTTTATTGTCCAATAATTATAATCTTTTGGACTTCTGTGGTATAAGCCCCTTCAGGCGTTTTGAGTTTAACACTCATTAGGTAAACTCCCGGGTGAACCTTGTTTCCGGAGCTATCTGTCAAATTCCATGTTACTCGGGCAACGCCATCACTTGTAAGTATTGTTTGTTTCGATTCCCAAAACATTCTTCCCGAAAGATCAAACAACATGAAAGTAGCACTCATCAATGCATCGGGTCTGCTGTATTCAAAATATAGGGTCGTTTCTGTAGAAGCAGGGTTAGGATATGCATAAAAAGAATAAATAGTTGGTCTAATGCTATCATTAACATTAAAGTAAAGTGTTTTTGTTGTAGATATATTTTGCAGATTCCATACCTTAAATTGCAATTCGTAAGAACCAACAGCCAATTTTGGTAATTGATATTTGATTGTACCGCTCTTATAATCATCAAGGGTAGCTTCATAATAATCGTTAAGTACATACGTATACTCTGACTCGTCATTCAACTTCAATTGTATATCATGACCAATTCCGGCACCTACGGTATTAATGCCATATTTATCAGTCATGTAGGCATAAAAAACAGGAGTAGAATTAACCGTTTGCCCTGACTCAAAGTGAGGAGTATTGAGATACATAATAACCTGAGGACCATCGGCATTAGTATCTATATTTTCATCGTTGGAGCCTCCGACAAGAAAGTTTTCAGAATATCCGTGAGCTTCTATATTATTTATGGTATCCGCAGCGTAATACAATATACGACCTGTTCCATATCGATAACTAATATCTTTGGGTACCATAAATGTAATGGCAAATTCTCCATTTACAACCTGTGTTTTACCAGAAAAAATAACATTGGGTCTGTCTTTGTAAACAAAGGCGGTATCTGTTTTATTGGCTAATGTTTTCAGCGTTTCCTCTTTGTCATACACTACCACATTCATCTGTCCATTAAAATTTGATAGGACATCGGTTTGTGCATCGTTTTCAACATAACCCTTTATCGTAACTAAACTGAGAGAACTAATGGTTGCTGTATCAGGCAAGACAGATTCATTAATTTCAGTTGTTACAACATTATTTTTGGGATAAGAGAGTTTCATGGCAGGATCTCCCAATAGTACAAAATTTAATTTATTGTCATCATTTCCAAGAGCCACCTTTGATTTACGTAATATTTCCCCTATTGACAAAGGATTTTCAACATCTTCCGGAATAATATTTTTATAAATTTGTTTACTTAAACTATAATTCTTGTCTTCAAATACAAGCCTCGTAGTAGTAATAAGTCCAATTCCTCCACCGTAAGGGTTCAGTAATACTTTCATGCCTAAAGAAGATTTGTTATTATCATATTGACTAAGATCGCAAGTGGCTGTAATCCATAAAGGGAGATTTTTATTGGTCATACTAACTACATCACTCGCCACAATGGTTTGTTCTTCGGTCATGGAATTAGTACTTCCATGCCCAATGTAATTAAACACCAACAATCCCGATTTTAATAAATTTAGGATTCGTTCACGTGCGGCAGGATAAGAAATTCCACTGGCATTTTGGACTGCCTGATAAGAATCTAGATAAACCTTGATTGGTTGATATTGGAGAGATTTTTCCTGTAAAGAGGCAGCTAAAGCATCCGATTGAGCCATAAATCGATTACCATTCTCATCATCGGCTAGGAAAGCAAATAAATTTTTCCAAGAACCCTTATTAGTATTATTAGCATAGGTAATAATTTTATCTATGACTTGCGTTCCTTCCGTAACTGTAGAAACAGGTAATCTACCAACAGCAATATCCATGGCATCAGAAGAGAGATCAGAACCTTCTTCATCATCCAAAAAGGCATAATAATCATCTGTTGTATAGGATACACTGGAACAAAAAGAATTAACCGATTGATAACTCAACAATGGTTTAGACACCTTCGTTATTCCTCTATTATCATAGTACGAAACACCAAAAAGCAATAACGATTTGGGCATATTACCAGTATTTCCCCCGGCTCTGTCGTATAACATTTTCATTAACCACCTATAAGCTGTTGCGTCAGGTGTTCCGGATGAAAATTCATTATAAATCTGTTCCGGATTAACAATCAACACGCTCATAGCATCATGCGTTCTATGGTATTCTGCCAACCGATTAGCATCTGAATAAGATTCAGAAGATGCAATAATAACCATATCTGCTTGACTTATACCATGTAAATTTTGATTAGCTACTTGTCCTACAATTTCAGGTTTTGGGTATGATACGTTCGTATTTATCGCCAAAAATTGTCTAACAATATTTTCAGAATCTATGGGAGCAACAAAAGCCATTGTTCCCTCGTTGTATATTGTCGGAATCTCAGAAATATTTAACGGGTCCGTTATTTCCCAAATTTTTGTGTTTGAATTCGTATTTTCCACGTTGTACTGAATAGCCTTATAACGATTTGCAACATCTGCATTTCGGAAATATAAATAATCAGCATCCATTTTTAACTGCTGATAGGCATTGACACGGATATAATCTAGATAACCATAAGCACTCGTCGCAGATTTTTCGTAGGTCAAACTAACCGATACTCCATCAGTAAAAGTTGGGTACAAAGACGTATTATACAAAGTTTTATTTGCAACATAGTAATAGTTAGGAATTCCAGACACTACAATTTTAGAAGATTGTACCACATTATTAACTGCAACTGAATACGTACTAGTCGAAGAAGAATTTGCAAGAGCAGCGATATCTACTCGCATTTTCTTTGAAGTTACAATATTGGGTAAGGAAAACGAAAATGTATATGACAAGTTACTCCCTTCAAATTTCTGACCATACCACTCTCTACCTGACTCCAATAAATTAACGCTTTCTTGTTCTTGAAGAGCATAGTTGAGAAAATCAGTTACAGTATCAGCAGGAGTTGTAGTTTCAGCTGCTCGTTGTACAATTTTTTTACCTGTTCCGGCATCAGATGTAACAAAATAATACCCATAGTTTGAATAATAATTTTGTTCGTGCTCAAAAACTTTAGTTGTATAGTTATACGACCATTTTATGGTACCTTGTGCATGAAACAAAATATAATCTCCCGCACCAAAGACATTATCGGAACCTTTTTCCATAAAAATAGCCATTTCAGGCAAGTCGTCTGCGGCACGCTCTACACTGAAATCTTCGGGCAAAATAGCACCTCCATAACCAAAAATACGGACATTAGCGGGATTGGTTATGCCCATAGACACTAAATCCTCATACGTCAACTTGTATATTCCTGTGGTGGCAACTCTGATTTTATACCAATTGCCACTTGCCAAAACCGAATTGCTTGCATATTGATGCAGAGTCGTTCCTCCGGCTAAAATGCTTTTGAGAAGTGACCTATTGGAAGTTAATTGCAACACAGCAGAAACTATTTTTTTATAAGCATCTCCCTGTTTAACAATCGGACAAAAATATATTTGAAGACTTGGTTTTCGTTTTTCAATGGATACATATCGCTGAAATGCTACAGAATCGGTAAAACTCTTACCGGAAGATGTGATTAGAGCTATTTCTTCGGGAGTACAATCCTGATAAACTATTTCTTTTAACCGAGGAGTATAGAGAGAAGCTGCATTTTTATCATTGACAGACATGGAAAAATGATAGTAAGGAAGCTTTGATTCATCTAAGTAAGACGCCTGTTCAAAAGACAACCGATTTTCTTGTATTGTATCATAAGAAAATGGCTGAATACCTTGCCAACTCACCGCAACAGGATAAGATGCAACACTTTCAGCAAAAGTGTATTGCACCAAAAAAAGCAAGAGAGAAAGGGCTCCTATTTTGAACTTCATTTCCTTTTTTATAAATTATCGAACATAAAAATCAAACATCTTTTCCGCTTGTAAGTATCCTTCAAGGTGGTCATCCTTGGTAACCGGACCAACGCCAACCGGAGTTCCTGTAAAAATCAAATCCCCAATTTTTAAGGTAAAAAAACGGCTTACGTAGGCTATAATCTCATTAACTGGAAAAATCATGTTTTTAGTATTACTTTCTTGCATTATTTTTCCATTCATCGCGAGATAAAAATCCATGTTTTGAACATCACCTCCAAAATGTTCCAATGGGATAAATTCACTTATTACAGCAGAGTTATCAAAAGCTTTACATATCTCCCAAGGTGAACCTTCGGCTTTTAGTTTACGTTGCAAATCGCGTGCCGTAAAATCTATACCCAACCCAACCTCACTGTAGTAACGAGAAGCAAATTTAGGAGCAATATTTTTCCCCAACCGGTCAATGCGAACCACCACTTCGGTTTCATAGTGAATTTCCTGCGAAAAATCAGGCAAGAAAAAAGGTTTGTTCCCCTTTAGCAATGCCGAATCAGGTTTACTGAAAATAACCGGCTCCGAGGGCAAACCATGTCCTAATTCTCTGTTATGCTCAACATAATTCCAACCTACTGCTATTATTTTCATTGAAAATGTGATTTATTCGAATATTTTCCTTGCATTTTTCGATTTCAGATGATATGAATTACAAAGATAATAATTTTTTTTATTCGGTAAGTTTTGTTTCTTTTGTAGAACATTCTTTCAAGAAAACCAAATGAATAATAACGACTGGAAACAAAAATTGGGTGTTGTATATTCAACCAATCCAAATTTCTCCCTCGAAACAGAAAATGAAGACAGCCAATCCTCTTTACCAAAAAACAAACAACTACTCAGAATAGAGATAGACAAAAAAGGCAGAAATGGTAAATGTGCGACCTTAATTACAGGCTATGTAGGTAGTGAAAGTGACGTAAAAGAACTGGCAAAAATGCTGAAAATAAAATGTGGTGTAGGAGGTTCTACTCGTGACGGAGAAATTTTGATACAGGGTGACGTGCGAACCAAAGTAGCCGACATTTTAGTACAAGAAGGCTACAAAACAAAGGTGATTAAGGGATAATAATAACCTAATGAACAATCTACTTCTTTATAAAGCATCTGCAGGTTCAGGAAAAACTTTCAAGCTAACGGAAAAATACCTAGAAATACTTTTCAAAAATCCTGACGCCTACAAAAACATTCTCGCCGTAACTTTTACCAACAAAGCTACGGAGGAGATGAAAAATCGTATTTTAATGGAGCTTTACAAATTGGCAGACAATAAGGAGAGCAAATACATTGAAGCTTTTTGCGACCCTACAAATACAAAAGAAGTAAAGGAGCTACGCGAAAAAGCTCAGCATATATTATCCACCATTTTGCACGACTATTCTCGATTCAAAATAAGTACCATCGACCGTTTTTTTCAACAGATTATTCGTTCTTTCATCCGCGAAATCGGTTTGAACGGAAATTATAATCTCGAACTTGACAACAAAAAAGTATTGGAAGAAACTGTGGCCGAAATCATGTTAAGCCTTGATGACCCAAAATACAAAGATTTATTGAAATGGCTTGTCAATTTGGCTGAACAAAAAATACAAAACGGAAGTCGATGGAATTTTAAAGACGACATTACCCAATTGGGACTCGAAATTTTCAAGGAAACATACCAGCATTTCAGTGCCGAATTACAAGAGAAAATTACTGACAGAACATTTCTGCAAAAGTATACAGGCGACTTAAAAAAATTACAGCATACTTTTCAATCCGAGATTCAAAAACTTGCCAAGGAAGGATTGGATATGATTCATTCGAATGGTCTAATGGCAAAAGATTTTAAAGCCCATACTATTACACCTTTGGAAACTTTTGCAAAAGGGAATTTGAGAGAATTAACGATTACGTTTCGGAAATTGCCTGAAAAAGAAGAAAATTATTACACAAAAACAACAACTTTAAAAGCTGATATACAACAAGTTGTTAATAATGGGCTAAACGATCTTATCGAAAAATTTATCAGTACGTACGACAGCGGTATAATCTTTTATAATACTGCCGATGCGATTATCAAATATATTCCGACATTGGGAGTTTTGTCCGATATCAATACACGCATAGAAGAGACGAACACCGAAAACAACAGTATGTTGTTAAGCGAAAGCACCAATCTTTTACATTCAATTATTAACAGCAGTGATACACCTTTTGTGTATGAAAAAATCGGCACTCACATCGACCATTATCTGTTGGACGAATTTCAGGACACATCCGCCCTTCAATGGGAAAATTTCAAACCATTGATAGAAAACAGTCTTGCAGACGGCTACACGAACCTGATTGTGGGGGATGTGAAACAGAGTATTTATCGTTGGAGAAACTCCAATTGGAGGATATTAGGACAACAGCTGCAGGAAGAATATCAAGAGGAGATAAAAGAATATTCATTACAAACAAACTGGCGAAGTGATGAAAACATTGTCAATTTCAACAACGCATTTTTCAAATTATCTATTGAGAACTTACAAACACAATTCAATAGCGAAATAGATGAATCATCTTCGAGTCAAAAGGCAGACGATTTAACCAACTTGCTAACCAATTCCTACAGCGATTTGGCACAAGTTGTTCCACCTGAAAAACAAAACAAAAAAGGTTTTATCAATCTCCAATTCATTGATGAAAAAGAAGAAGAAGAAAATTCTTGGAAAGAAACAGCCCTGAACAAACTTGCCGAAGCCATAGAATACCTGCAGGATTGCAAATATGAATTGAAAGATATTGCTATTTTAACACGTACAAAAGATGAAGGCAGACAAATAGCCTCCTTTCTGCTTGAATACAAAAACAGCAATTTGGCAAAAAACAAATACCGTTACGACATCATTTCGGAAGAGTCGCTATGCATCTCCAATTCCCCTATTATTCAATTTATTACAACTATATTAACATGGACTGTTTGTCCTTATGACAGAATAAACAACCTGACTATTGCTTATCTTTATCAGCATATCATGGGGAATGATAACTCCCGACAAATAGTAAGTAACTATTTGGCAAACAGCGAAATGCAAAAAGAAAATTTTACTAGTTTATTTACTGAAGAAGAAAAAAACGGGTTACACGACAGCAAAAACTTACCGTTGTTTGAATTGATAGAAAAACTCATCGAAATATTCCATTTGAGCCAAAACGAAGAAGACGTGGTGTACCTACAAGCCTATCAAGATGCTGTATTGGAATATATTGGGAATAAAGGCTCCGATAGAAATGCTTTTATAAAATGGTGGAGTACAAAAGGAATTTCAAAAACAATTTCCACATCGGAAACACAAAATGCCATCAAAATTATGACCATCCACAAGTCCAAAGGATTGGATTTTGGCATTGTCATTCTTCCTTTTTGCGATTGGTCAATAGACCACGGAGGAAAGCACGAAAACATCCTTTGGTGTGAGCCCAAGCAACAACCCTTTAATCAATTACCTTTAGTTCCTGTAAAATATGGAAAGACCCTAAGTAACAGTTTGTTTCATAAAGAATATTTTACAGAGAAAATTTATGCTTACATCGACAACATAAATACCTTATACGTGGCATTTACACGACCAAAATATGGTTTAATTTGTTTTACCCCGATTAACAAGAAGAAAAAAACAGAAAAAATAGGTTCTGTTAAAGATTTATTGCGAGAATATGCAGAGTCCTCATTGGAAAAAGGAGAAGCTGATTTAACAAACATTATTATTGGAGAACTAAATACACCAGCCAAAGAAGAGACAAGCAAAGAGCAAACGGAAGAACGAACGCACAAATACTACTCTACCGACCCGAAAAATAAATTAAAATTAAGATTTAATACCGATAAATTTATTGGCACATCCAGCAAAAAAAATTATGGTAATTTGATGCACCATATTTTAGAGCAAACAAAACAAAAATCCGACGTTGGAAATATTGTTCGTCAATTGCTTATGGATGGAATTATTAATGAAAAAGAGCGACAGGAAATCAACGAAAAGTTAAACTCATTTTTCGATATATCGGAAACAAAAGATTGGTTTTCGAACAAGTACAAAATAGTAAACGAAAGAACCATTTTAACACCCAACGGCGAGAAATATCGTCCCGATAAAATATTGATAGGAACCGATAACGTAAAAGTGATTGATTATAAATTTGGAGAAGAAAAAAATCCAAAATATGAAAGGCAAATTCGCCACTACATGGAACTTCTGAAAGATATGGGGTACACGAATATCAGCGGAAATATTTATTATGCATCGACTAATACAATAGAAACCTTTTAAAATATAAATACGTGGAATACAAAAAGATAGGCATCATTGTTGCCATGAACAAAGAATTTGAACTGGTAAAAAATTTGTTATCAGATACACACGAGAAAGCCATGGTTGGATTTACCTTTTGCAGTGGCAATCTTCAAGAAAAAGAAATTATATTACTAAAAAGTGGCATTGGCAAGGTAAATGCGGCTATTGCCACGACAGAAATGCTTCAACAATTCAGACCAGATTGCATCATCAATACAGGAGTAGCCGGTGGTATTGATGAATCATTACATGTGGGAGACATTGTTGTTGGAGAAGAAACGACGTATCACGATTTTTTTGCCGGAGAAATAAACGACCATCAAGCTGAACTTGGTTTTCCGGAAAAAATAGCAGCTCACAAAACTCTTATCAACCGGCTAAAACAAGTCTCCATAGACAACCGAATTTCTTGGGGGCTGATTTGTACGGGCGACCAATTTATAACCAACAAAGACGAATTGATGAAAATCAAGAAAAAACATCCGCAAGGATTGGCTGTCGATATGGAATCAAACAGTATTGCACAAGTTTGTTTTTACTATCAAATTCCTTTTGTCAGTTTTCGCATTATCAGCGACACGCCTTGGGTAGATAACCACAGCGAACAATACCTGAATTTTTGGCAAGAAGCTCCTCAAAAAACATTTGCCTTATTGGAAAAGTTATTAAAAAAACTCTAACTTTCCGTTCGTTGTATGTAGCTACAAATGTCCTTTGTACATTGCTCTATAGAAGTAAATGTAAAGCCCAAACGCTGTTTTATTTTATCGGAAGAATAGTAGGTTCTGTTCTCGATAATTCTCACGGAACATCTGTCGAAATTGGTTCTTATACGCAATAATTCACAGACAAATTCTACTACAGTTGCTATTGGGTACAACAACCATTTATTTGCATTGATAAACGGTTTAGGTTTTCCAAACCCTGCTGCAAAATAATTTAGCATGGTTCTATTTGACACGTTTTCTCCTACAAGAACAAAACGCTCGTTTTTGATATCACTCTCCATCAGATAAATCATTGCTCGGCATACATCACGCACATCCACATAACCGCTTCCGCCATTTGTATAAAAGGGCATGCCTTTTCGGCCAAAGTCAATCAGCAAGCTGCTACCCTCTTTTTTGTTCGAAGCTCCCAAAATAACTCCCGGATTGACAATAATGGTTTCGAGACCCTTTTCGCTTGCCAAACGGACTTCTTTTTCAGCCAAAAATTTACTTTGTGCATACAAAGTATGTATTTTTTGCTCATCCCAAAAAGAATCTTCATTGACAAATTCACCACCGTCTCCACCTCCAATACCCGCAACAGAACTTACATAACACAATTTTCTCACCCTATTTTTCAGTGCAGCTGCCAATATATTTTTGGTTCCTTGCACATTGGTTTGCGTAAGATTATCAGCTGCCGAATTTCCGATAATAACATCGGCTGCACAGTGGTAAACACAATCCATATTTTCCAAGGCAGAATCCAAACTTGCTTCATCCAAAATATTTCCTTCTACCCAATGAATACGGGATAGATAATCATCTTCTTTTTCGGTATAAAAACAAAAAATATAGTGCAACAATGATAAATTGCTATTTTTCCGGCACAATGCAAACAGCTCATTATCTCCTTTTTGCAATAAATGCCAAAGCAAATGTCCCCCCAGCAAACCGGTACCTCCCGTAATAAATATTTTCATCCGTCTTTTTCTTGCAAAGATAAAAATTTCAGTCTATTACACATTTTTATTTGACGATTGTTATCTAAAACTCTACTTTTGCAAGACAATCCACGTAAACAAAAAAATGAGCTTATTTTATTCTCTCGATATAGAAAAAACGCTTGCCCTGAACGAAGAAGAATCGGCACATGCCATTCGTGTATTGCGTTTACACACAGACGATTTGATTACCATTATTGATGGCAAAGGAAATTTTTTTTCGGCAAAAATTACAGATGCACATCCAAAACATTGTGGAGTCTGTTTGCTTGAAAAATACGCTGACCGGAATATACGTAATTACCACATTCACATTGCCATAGCCCCTACCAAAAACATGGATAGAATGGAATGGTTCGCCGAAAAAGTAACCGAAATCGGAATTGATGCCATAACCCCTATTTTTTGTCGTTTTTCAGAACGAAAAGTCATTAAAACCGATCGCTTACAAAAAATTTTGGTTTCAGCCATGAAGCAATCCAAACAAGCTTTTTTACCACAATTGAACGAGCCCATTTCTTTCGATGAGTTCATGAAACAAAACCTCGCAGGACAAAAATTCATTGCACACTGCTACGAGGGACAAGAAAAACAAGCATTAGCAACCACCTGCAAAAAAGGCAATGACATTGTCGTACTAATCGGACCCGAAGGCGATTTTAGCGAAGAAGAAGTTACAAAAGCCTTGCAAAAAGGCTTTGTCCCCGTTTCGTTGGGTGAAACCCGTTTGCGGACGGAAACAGCAGCCATTGTTGCCTGCCACACGGTACATGTGATTAACGCATTCCAATGATTTTCAAAAACAATTAGTTGAAATTATTTCGGGAACTTAGATGTATCGCGAAATATATCTCATGTGGATAAATGTTGTGCATAAATAATTAACAGCAAAAATCGAATAGATTATAAAATGCAAAAAATAAAAATATTTGTTGTAGGTTCAGGAAAATTAGCAAATGCAATAGTAACGGCTAATTTATCATTTCAATCATGTGAAATCTTAAAATGGGAAACACAATACCAAACCCTGCAGGAAAAAACAATCATAGTACATACGGGTTCAGGGCGGCAACTAAAGGAGTGTTTTGAATTCTGTAAAAGGACAAAGTCCGTGTTTATAGAGCTCTCAACCGGATTGGAAACAGAAATAATGAATCCTGATTTTCCGTTGATTATTTGCCCAAACACATCTATTTTGGTATTAAAAACGCTCAATATGATAAAAACAAATGGCGATCATTTAAAAAATTATGAAATTTCTATCACAGAATCACATCAGTCAAGCAAAAAGACAGAACCCGGAACGGCATATTCTTTTGCCAATTCATTAAAATTTCCACTCGAAAAAATCGTATCCATAAGAGATGCTGAGATTCAACAGCATAAAATCGGAATACCCAAAGAATATTTAGATAAACATGCCTATCATAAAATTACGATAAAAGACGGAAAAGATGAAGTAACGATAGAAACAAAAGTCTTAGGACATGATTCTTATGCAAAAGGCGTTAAGACAATTGTTGAAACCGTCTTAAAAAACCGTTTCGAAGACAAAAGATATACTGTTTTTGACTTGATTGACAATAACATACTATAAAAACGAACTAAAAAAAAATGAAAACGTACCCCAAAAAAGTATTTCTTGTGAGTGTTGTAACATTTCTTCTATCTACACTCCCTATCGAGAATTTGTTTGCAGCAAACCATTCATCACCGGGAAATTATACTTCGGAGGCAGTCAAAGGACTGTATATTTCAAGTTGGAAAATCGGAGACCAAAATGTGCTTAAGCATTTTATTGACTTGGCTAATCGTACAGAAATAAACACCTACGTAATTGATGTAAAAGAAGATGACGGCTATGTAAGTTATCCATCACAAGTAGCACAAGTCAAAAAATTAAAAACTTGTGTCAAAAAATATGATCCGATTTATACTTTAAATCAGTTTCATAAAAATAACATTCGGGTTATCGGAAGAATCGTTTGCTTCAAAGACCCTGTGTTACCCATGAAAAGACCTGACCTTGCCTTAAAAGACAAAAACGGACAGATTTGGAGAGATAACGATGGCACAGCATGGCTCAATCCGTACAACAAAGCAAGTTGGCGATATTTGGTAAACATTGCGAAAGAAGCTGTCAAAATGGGTTTCGATGAGATTCAATTTGATTACGTTCGTTTTACCACAAGCGGTAATATGTCAACAGTTGATTATGGAAAGACAAAAATGGCTAAATACGAAGCCATAAACGGATTCCTTGCGTTCGCCCGTCAGCAAATGCCTCATACCATCATTTCAGCGAATGTTTTTGGTATTATCTGCGAAAGTCCCGGAGACACCGAAGGCATCGGTCAATATCTGGAACTGATTGGTAAAGATGTGGATTATATATCTCCCATGTTTTACCCATCACATTATGCTTGCGGACAAATTGTGAACAATGTGGAATTTCCAAAACCCGATTTCGACCCCTACGGAATTGTATATAATGCTCTCACCAAAACAAAGACAAGAGTAGCTCCGATAAAAAATTACCGTGCCAATTTCAGACCTTATTTGCAAGATTTTACCGCCAATTATTTGGAGCCCGGTAATTTTCAAACCTATGGACACGAACAAGTACGACAACAAATAAAAGCCGTGTACGATGCCGGTTATCAAAGCTGGTTGTTTTGGAATATTAATAACGAATATTCAGAAGATGGATTCTTGCCCAAAACAAATGTGAATAAGGCAAATAAATAGGTTAGTCTGTTTGATAAAAAACATTCACTTCGTAGGATTATCCGTTATAAATTGATATATTTGGTGAGGCGTTATAAATGCCCACGATTA
>DAIMYQ010000033.1:0-16222 GCA_036734385.1 Paludibacteraceae bacterium
ATAACAAACCCATTGGACAAATTAAATATGCACTAATTTAATTCCGCCAACGGGTTAATCTAATAAGAAAGTGAGGTCGAAATTTACTTAGTGCGGATTTACCTTTATGAAAATGGTTACAATGACCATCGGAATGTGTGTTTTTCTAACTGATCGGTTTATTTTCAGCGTTTTATACACATGTTTTTTATCAATTACATCCAGAACTTCATTCAAAAGTATTTTGTTTATTGCAAACACAAAAAGAAGTTATGTTTAAAAAACTTCTTTTTGATAAGAGTTAGAAAAATGGGGAAATTGGGGAAACCGGATATTTTGAGTATCTCCTTTTTCCTCTAAATCCCCAGAATCCTCACTTTTGAGGAATGGGGATTTATATTTTATAGAAACCAAAGGTTATCATTTCCTATGTTTGAGGGAATGTCGCCACCATTGAAATGTGGAGCGATTTGAGCCACCATTTCGGGGTATTTGATTGTAACCGGTAGGTTTTGTTGTTTTACGGATTTCCAATAAATACGGGAGAATTGATATACCTGGTCAATGAGTCCGTTGATAATTTTTGTGTCGGATTGCAATTCACTGTCTGAAGGGCAACTGATTTTTAATTTTACAGGAAAGGGGAATCCGTCCATTTTATTAAAAGTATTGTCTTCGTATCGTGTATTGTTGCAAAGCAAATATGTTTTGTTGCCAAGGTTGATATACCTACCACTGTAAGGCATTTTCTCAGTAAAATCATCGTCAAAAACTACAAAGTCTTCGGATTCTGTTTTATTGATATTCACCACAAATACAGGAATGTCAAGGTCTAAATTTTCAAGTACATTTTCAATCGGTTTTATTTCTTCTTCGGACATTTCTTTATAAAAATGAATTACAAGCCGATTCGGTTTGTCGTTGACATTGGCATAGTTGATTATTGCTTCTTCGATTGAACCTGCAAGCTCTGAAGTTTCGTCCTTGTGAAAATACTCGAATGAATTAAATGCGCCTGTGTTATCGAATGAGAATGCAGAAGCAATATATTGAACATTGGTATCTGTGTTTTTGAAAGCTCCAACACCAACAACAAGTTCTTTGGCTGTTGGCATGTTGATACGCCAGGGAATACCCCCAAGTTTGGCATTTACCGCAATGGCTATATTCTGCAATGTATATGCAAAGTTATTTCCTTTTTTGCCTGACTTTTCAAGAGCACTATCGTTTTCAAGTACTTTGAGCATTTTCTCCGTTTCGATACATTGTGAAGATATATTTCGTTTCAAAAGTTTTTCCTTGACTTTATAATATATCTTTCTCTGCTCTTTGTCCTGAGCATGTTTTCCGATAGGAGTTAGGTATATTGCAAGGTATTTTACTCCCGGGATCCAGTCGATATTTTCAAGTCTTTCTTCAATCTCCGGCAATGGATTGTTTGAGTCGGTAAAAGCAATACTATAACCCTTTGGAGCTGTAGAGACAGGAACATTTGTATATTGCAATAATCCTTTGTAAATTTTATATCCATTTTTTATGTAGCCTGATAACACATTTGTGTGTGGCACATGTTCTGCAGAAGTAATAAAGAACATTTGAATGTTATTGTAGCGTGGTTGGTTGAATGGTCCATTGTTTACACCTCGCTGTGGAATGACATCAATTGCATTTCTACTCAGGTTGTTTTTGCCAAATATAAGCTGTTTGCTCTGAGGGGTAGTTTTTCCTATTTGCAAAGGTTTAGCCTTGTCAAAGCCTTTATCGGAAATTGGTACAACTTTCTGAAAGTTTTCATTCTTCAAAAATTGATTGTAGAAACCATAGATTTTAGAGAGGTATTTCGTGTACCGATTCACCTTTTGGAATGGATTATCATTATCTTCCTCTTCTTCAAAACAAAGATATGCAGCTAATTTACTTCCAACAATCGGATAAACATTGTTGTAATCAATCACTCTTTCTGATTCCAGCAATTTTTCATATTTAGTTACCCTACTTTTGGTGGTTTTCTCCTCGTCCTTTTCAAAATATTCAACGTGAACAACTCTATTGAAAAGGTCGGCAGTTGCATTTTCTTCTTCAGATAGAAAGGTTGCTACTGATTTATTAAACACCTTTGCTTTGCGGTCGTAAGATAAAACCAATTCGGGTAAGTTTGTAAAGTGATTGAAGTTTACTTTAATGGTGTATCTATCATATAGTGTACAACCATTTGGGACTTTATCGGTTTTGTTGCGCAGCCATATTTGATTGTCCTGAATAAAAGTAGGTTCGACCAGAATATTTTTAGTGGTAAAATAGTGCTTTATTTCTCTATTATAAAATCGTTTGACAAAGGCGAAGTTCTCTTTGCTAAAGTTAACCGATAGTGATTGAAAGCCCTCCAACTTCCTATCAAACGAAGTGTAGATAGTATCTGCATTAGAAATATCGGGGAATATTTCTTTAATGTTACACGGGAAAAGTTGGTGACTCAACTTTGTAAGTGAAACACCTTTTCTGTCTTTTCTGGAGAAATAGAAAATTTTGGGTTCTTTGGGGAACTCGAAAGCTAATGTGTTAGTGAAGAGAGATTCGTTCATGGCATTAAAATCAATAATATAACATGCAAAAATAATAAGAAAATTTCCATTCTGGTGCTATTATAATGAACAAATGTTTGAAATAACTTGTTTGTTTATGAACAAATGTTCAAAATAATACATATCTTTGCTGCATCAATTTTACTTATATCGAAAAAAACAAGCTTATGTCTCGTCCAAAACAGTGTCGAAAAATCGTTTCTCCCCCATTAATGATAGGATTCAAACCTTATGGAGTTCCACGATCTATGATTGAGGAGGTTATTTTGCAATATGATGAATACGAAGTCATACGATTACTAGATTATGAAGGAATGCTACAAGAGCAAGCTGCCGAGAAAATGAATATCTCACGCCCTACTCTTACCCGTATTTATGAAAATGCACGCAAAACGATAGCCAAGGCATTTGTTGAAGGTAAAATGATTGTAATCGAAGGTGGAAATGTGGATTTTGGTGGAAACTGGTATCGTTGCAGAAAATGCAGCAAGTTGATAGATGGCCTTGAAAACCACACTCCTTGCAAGAATTGTACGAGTTACGGGAAAGATGAATTGACTCTAATAAATGAAGTATAAATGAAGGTCGTAGTATTATCCGATAATAGAAAGGGAATCCCGGAAAGTGAAACTGAGCATGGGTTATCGATTTATCTTGAAAGTGATAAATACAAAATTTTACTCGACACTGGTGGTTCTGATTTATTTCTTCAAAATGCTATAAAATCGAATATTGACCTTAGTTTGGTAGATTATGTGTTTATATCGCATGGGCATATTGATCATATAGGAGGATTGCCACACTTTTTGAAGATAAATTCACGAGCAAAAATTATACTTTCTAAGCATGTAATTAATCGTAAATTTTATTCTAAGCGGAATGAATTTCATGATATTAGTTTGGATTTTAATTTTTTAGATTATGCTGATAGATTGATACTTGTTGAAAAAGAATTGCAACTTGACAATGCGATTTGTATCCTTGCCAACACTTCAACCAAATTCAATCAACCATTGGCTAATCAGATGCTTTTTAGTGAGGATGAAAGGGGTGAAATAGTCCCAGATGATTTCTCGCACGAACTAATATTTACGATAGATGATAACAACGGGATTTTTGTATTCACAGGTTGTGCACATCAAGGATTGTTAAATATACTCGAAACAGTTAGAGAGAAATTTGTTAGCCCCATTCAATGGGTGATGGGTGGATTTCATTTATTGGATTCCCGAAATGGACTTAGGTATGAATCTGAAGCAGAAATTAATGAGACTGCTGAGTATATAAACAACTATTATCCCATAACTACATTTATTACAGGACATTGTACAGGAGAAAAAGTTGTTGGTTATATGAAAAATATACTGGATTCCAGATTAATTCAATTATTCAGTGGATATAGTATTCAAATTTAAATAACAAATATGAAAATAGCAATTTCATCAGAGGGCAATACCCTTTTATCAAATATTGACCCGCGTTTTGGGCGATGTTCATTTTTTGCTTTTTACGATAGCAAAACTGGGAATACTGAATTTATAGCTAATCCGGCTAAAGAATCGGCAGAAGGGGCAGGTCCTGCATCTGTACAATTTATTGCATCGCAAGGAGTAGAAAGAGTAGTAGCCGGTGAGTTTGGTGGAAAGATTAAATCACTGCTTGATAGCTTACATATTGAAATGCAAAATGAAAGAGAAAAAACCATTTCGGAAATTATCAAACAATTTTAAAATATATGGAATATGCCAAAACTGGATGGTAAAGGGCCAGAAGGACAAGGTGCCGGAACTGGACGGAAAATCGGTAATTGTAGTATCAAAACTGATGACGAAAAATTACAGATATTAGGAATTGGAATGGGTAAACGCCGAAAAGAGGGTGGCGGAGAAGGGGAAAAGAAACGCCTAAAAAGCGGGAATTATTTATAAAACAATTTTTAAAAAAGGAGATAATTATGTCTGGATTAAATCACAAAGGTCCAATGGGTGACGGTCCAATGACCGGACGCAAAATGGGCAAGTGCACTAATTTTGGTGCCGGCAAAAAAAGTTCTGCTGAAGAAACAGAAAGTAAAAATACGACCACTACCGGAGAAGGACGTGGTATGGGAAGAGGCTTAGGCCGTTGTCAGGGAGGCCAAGGTATGGGCATGGGTCGTAAAAATCGCAATTGTAATGGGAACTGAATTTATAATAAGAGCTTGTCCTCGTTTTTATAAAAAAAGGACAAGCTCTTATTATTTACAATTATAATATATAAATATGACTAAGAAAATTGCCATTCCGATGGAAAACGGGGCATTGTGCTCTCACTTTGGGCATTGTGAGTATTTTGCAATTGCTACTATACAAAATAATAAAATTCTAGAAATAATTGAAAAGACACCACCGGCACATGAACCTGGTTTATATCCGCGATGGATTGCTTCATTTGGGGTTACCGATGTAATTGCCGGAGGGATGGGGCAAAAAGCCATCGATTTATTTAATCAGCAAAATATTAATGCTTTTGTCGGAAGCCCTATAAAAGGAGCCAAAGAGATTATTGAAGATTTTTTAGCGGGAAACCTCTCTTTGAATGCAAACTACTGTAATCACGATGACCAACACGAACACACTTGCCAACACTGAGAGACAAAAATACGAAGTCGATACCCGATGCATGGATTGCCACTTCAATGCCTTCGATCGGTTATTGACTAAACATGAAGCAACGTATAATCAAAGGCAAGAATTTTTTGGGTACTTTAATCTTGTCATGGCACGAGGAGCTTCGCTAACCATGGCACAGCTTTACAGCGAACTGAACAGGGAATTTTGTCGAATTACAGGAGTAAACAATCCTTATGCAAAAGAGAAAGCAGAAAGCAATTCCTTGTCACTTTCTCTTTATAAAAAATTCCGAACAAAAGTTTTAGAATCGGCCAACCCTTTTGATATGGCATTGCGTTTAGCTATAGCCGGAAATATTATAGACTATGGTGCAAATGCAAATTTTGATGTCCCGGTTACCATACAGAAGGTACTTGAAAGCGAATTTGCCATTGACCACTCCAAAGAGTTGATTACGAGAATAAAATCTGCCTCCAGAATTTTATATCTTGGCGACAATGCCGGTGAAATTGTGTTTGACAAACTTTTTATCGAGATGATTATGCATCCGCGCCTGACATTCGTGGTACGAGGATCGCATGTGCTCAATGATGCCACTTTAGAAGACGCACAACAGGTTGGGATGAACTTAGTCGCAGATGTGATCAGTAACGGTTATGATGCTCCATCCACCGTATTGAGCGAGTGCAGTGAAGAGTTTCTACATCATTACAAAGAGGCCGATCTGATCATTTCGAAAGGTCAAGGTAATTTTGAAGGATTAATTGAAGAAAATGATCCTCGTATTTTTCACTTATTGATGGTAAAATGTGATGTTGTTGCCGAACTGTTGCATGTAGAAAAAGACAGTTTCGTGGTTTGTAATAACTCAATTATCGATAATAGCTAAAAATAATTTTTTGATATTATAATGAGCTTAGAGTTTGAGTTGACAGTAGCTGCTTTGTTTAGTGGAAGTGTGGGAAGCGTTGCCATTGCGTCCCTGCTTTTGCTGTTCAAAGGAGCTGTCTTGGAGAAGATTTCCACTTGGTTGGCATATATGGCTGGTGGAACATTGCTTGGAGCTGCTTTTTTCGGCATGATTCCAAAGGCGTTAAGCCTTATGGATACAGCTCAAACCATGCAGTTGATTTTAGCAGGTATATTTTTCTTCTTTATATTGGAGAAACTTATCTTATGGCATACTTGCAAAAATAAAAACTGTGAACGACATATTCACGCTGCAGCCCCGATGATACTGATAGGTGACGCATTTCACAATGCCATCGACGGGATTATCATTGCCGCATCCTTTCTCACTTCTATAGATATGGGGTTATTTGTGACTCTTTCTGTTATTTTTCATGAAATACCTCAGGAAATGGGAGATTTTGGAATATTACTAAAGAGCGGATTGTCGAAAAGAAAAGCTCTTTGGTTTAATATGCTTTCTGGCAGCACGGCTATTATTTCTGGTATTCTGGCTTATTTTTTCATGCAGGGAATGGAATCTTTTATCCCCTATGCATTGACTTTTTCGGCAGCCAGTTTTCTATACATTGCCATGGCCGAACTGATACCTGAAATGCACAAGAAAACGAAAACTTCTGAGTCTATTATTCAAATATTGCTAATACTCACAGGTATATCTATTATTTTTCTGATAAAACTAATTCAGTGAACTCAAAAATAAAAATTGCGATTGCAAGTGGCAAAGGTGGCACTGGAAAAACATTTATTTCCACCAACCTTTTTAATGTATTACAAAAAAAAGGCTTTAATATCGCTCTTGTCGATTGTGATGCAGAAGAACCCAATGACAGGGAATTTCTCTGTGGCGAATTAGAACACTCACACGAGGTTACTCAAAAGGTTCCGGTTATTGACGAAACAAAATGTACCTATTGCGGGAAATGTAAGGAGTACTGTAACTACAATGCTATCTTTTTTCTGAAAGATACAAAAATGATAAAGGTGCTGGACGAACTTTGTCACGGATGCGGAGCTTGTTCCGTTGCGTGTGAATACGAAGCTATAGCGGAAAAAGATGATATATTAGGCTCTGTCAGTCAGTATGGTGTTTCAACAAATAGTGCTCTAATTGAAGCAAGAATGAATGTAGGAGTTTATTCTCCGGTTAATGTTATTAAGTATGCGATTAAGGATGCAAACGGGTTTGATATAATTTTATTAGACTCCCCACCGGGCACTTCCTGTCCATTTATTCAAACAGTTGCTACAGCTGATTATGTAGTTCTGGTAACAGAACCCACTCCTTTCGGATTAAGCGATTTAATGCAATCGGTAGATACACTGAAAAGCATGGGTAAATCTTGTGGCGTAATTATCAACAGAGCCGGTTTAGGAAATAATGATATTTACGAATACCTACAACTGGAAAATATTCCGTTGTTGATGACTGTACCATTTGATAAGAAAATTGCTGTCAGCTATTCAAACGGAGAATTACTAACCAATCTCTATCCTGATTGGGAAGCAAAATTTTATCAGTTGTACCACACTATTACTGAACAATATGGAAATAGCAATAATTAGCGGAAAAGGAGGAACCGGGAAAAGCAGCATTAGTGCTGCATTTGCCACGCTACAAAATGAAATCGTGTTGGCCGACTGCGATGTAGATGCTGCTAATCTCTATCTGTTATTCAATCCTGTCTGCGACGAAGAATATGCTTTTGTCTCTGGACAGAAAGCAGTAATAAATCAAGAGAAATGCGACAGCTGCGGAGCATGTATTGACTACTGCCGGTTTGATGCTATAGTTGAAAAGAATCATAAAGTAACCGTTCTTGAAACACTGTGTGACGGATGCATATTATGTTCACGTATTTGTCCGAGAGAAGCAATTAATATTGTAAATGAAGACAAAAGCCGGATGTATGCCGGATATTTTCAAAACGGAAGAATGGTTTACGGACGACTTGCACCCGGAGAGGAGAACTCTGGTCGGTTAGTCAATCTGGTTCGAGAAAAGGCAAAGACAATCGCAAAAGAAGCCGGAATTAAAAACATTATTATTGACGGGCCTCCTGGAATTGGATGTCCTGTAATCAGTACCATTACGGGAGTTGATATTGTTGTAATTGTAACCGAACCGACTTTGTCAGGACTTCACGATTTGAAACGAACACTTGAAATTACAGCCGGTTTCAAACTACACACGAATGTGATTATCAACAAATTCGACATTAATCCAGATATGACATCTCGAATTGAGACCTATTGTAATCAAACCGGCATACAAGTTATTGGTAAGCTACCGTTTGATCCGCTAATTGTCGAAGCTATGGTCAATTGTCAGTCTATTACCGATTATGCCCCTGATTCGGATATCAGTAAACGAATTAGAAATACCTATTCAAAAATTATTACAGTTTAATCATATAAGATAGAATATGAACAATCAACACCAAATTGTCAAAACAAAATTGCCGGATGTCAAAAAGATCATCATGGTAACATCCGGGAAAGGTGGAGTTGGCAAATCTACCGTTGCATCAGGTCTTGCTCTTACACTCGCCCGTAAAGGCTATTCTGTTGGCCTTTTAGATGCAGATATTTTCGGCCCGTCCATTCCTACATTATTCAAAATTAAAGATGAGGCCAGACCCACATTAATAGAGAAAAATGGTAAACATTTCATGGAACCATTCATTCGACTCGGCCTTAAAATTATGTCCATCGGATTTTTCTTTGACGAAAAACAAGCAGTTGTATGGAGAGGTCCTATGGTAACCAACGCCCTTAAGCAGCTTTTAACTGAGACAGAATGGGGGCAACTTGATTATTTAATCATCGACACTCCTCCCGGAACAGGGGATGTGCTTATAACACTCCTCCAAAATTTTTATATTTCGGGCGCAATAGTTGTTACCACACCACAACAAATGGCACTTGCAGATGTGCAAAAAGCTATCGGTATGTTGAACGATGAACATATCGGAATTCCTATCTTAGGCATTGTTGAGAATATGTCTTGGTTTACACCGACCAAACATCCGGAAGAAAAATATTTTATCTTTGGACAAGGAGGAGCCCAAAAACTATCCGAGATTTTCGATCTTGCCGTTTTGACGCACATCCCGATTAATGAATTAATTTGCTGGGATTGTGACAAAGGAAATCTAACCGATATATTTGATGACCCGAACATCGATTCAGCTTTCAAACAACTGGCTTATGCTGTTATAAATCAGAAAAAAGAATATCGTTATACTGGAAATAAACTATGATTAATTATGAACAAAAATTTAGAGTGGCTTACCCAGACACAGACAGAATGGGGACGGTACATCACTCTAATTACGCCAAATACTATGAAAAGGCTCGTTGGGAACTTTTTCGTCATATTGGAGTCCCTTATCAATCAATAGAAGATTCAGGGGTCATGTGTCCTGTTATCAGCATGAAATTTCGATTTGTAAAGACTACGAAGTATGATGAGTTGCTTACTGTCAAGACAACGCTAAAAGCAATTAAAGGAGTTCGTATCTGGTTTACTTACAAACTTTTCAATGAAGAAAATGAACTTATTAACGAGGCTGAAACTGAACTTGCATTTGTCGGTTTAAATGACTGGAAACCCTGTCCTCCGCCTGAATTTTTATTAAATGCTATTGAAACGCATAGAAATGACAAACCAACAAAATAAACTAATAGAAGATCGGGCTAAATTGGCTCTTCATCTTTTCGAGAATGGATATAATTGTTCTCAATCTGTATTTATGGCCTACGCCGATTTATATGATCTAGATCGCGAGACTGCGGCGAAACTCACCTCTTCGTTTGGTGGAGGCATGGGGCGGTTGCGCGAAGTATGTGGAGCCGTAAGCGGAATGTTTATGGTTCTTGGATTACATTATCCAGCAACTGATGTTACCGATAAAAAAGCAAAAATCATCAATTATGAGGCTGTACAACGAACAGCTAAAGAATTTAAAGAAGAGCTAGGATCTTATATTTGTGCCGATTTACTCAAGATTAAACGACAACCGGAAGAAGTAACTCCTTCGGAACGAAATGCCCGCTATTATGCTTTACGACCATGTAGTCGTTGTGTTGCTATAGCTGCGGAAATTACAGGAGAAGAAATTTTCAACTCGAATACATCAACTCAAGCAAATAACATATAGGGAAAATAACAAAATGAATTTTAATCATAATTTCTTGTACTTATCATGTGCAAAATGATTAATTAATCCATTGATAGCAAAGCGTTTTATGTGTTTTTCGGCGGTTTTGTCGGGAATACCTAATTTGTTTGCAACGGTCAAATAATCTTTCCGGCAGAACTCCTTCGGGAGTTCGTCTAAAAACTGTTGTTTTTGATTCTTGGGGACTGTCGTAACAGCTTCGGAGGGCAGTTGTTGAAATACTTGGGCTGCATGCAGAACAAGTATTTTGACCATTGATAAAGCAGTATTAAAATCGTTATCCCTACAAACGAGTGGTGAATGTATATCGCCATCGTCCATAATCCGAAGGGCTGTTAATATCATAGCCATTCGGAATGTAATGAGACCGAGCCGCCGAACGGTGGCGAGGTAATCAGCCCCATACAAACAAAGATACTGGTTTTGCGTTTGGGCAAAATAGGCATTAAATGCCTGTTGTTGCCCCGAAGTCAGGCAAAAGCGTATTGGTTCGGATTGATATTCTAAGTGCTTGTATAGGTCAAAGAATTGCATTCCAAGGTGATTGAAATAACTGTCGAGAGTTTGGTCGGAAGAGTTGGCAAAAACATCATTCCACACAGGACGAACATTCATAAAATAGAAAATGAAGCGGCTGAATAAGCCGTTTTCGGCACTCGGAATAAGTGCTGAAACTTGTTTGGGTGTACCCGATAAAAGGGCAGACAAACGAGGATTGTGGATTTCAACAAATTCCCTGTCTTTACGGCGGTTATAAGAAATTGTTTCGTGGTGGAACGCTTTGCGGAAACCATCGGAATAATTTCCGTGTTCGCTTTTGAATGTGAGTGCAAGCGTGTCTCCCTCGGTTTCAAACATTAGTCCGGAACCGTTATTATCATTTAGAATCTGAAATAAACCTGTTGCACTGTTGTTGGCCGGAATGACCAACATTTTTACATGTGGTTCTTTAGGACGTTCAACATCAGTCTTATTCTTGGCTGCTGCATACTCAGTAAGAGTTTTTTGGTATTCTTCAAATTCTAGTCTTGAGACTTCCCGCAATGACTTGTGTATAGGGTCAACCAATTTACGACAAAGGGTTAAGCGCCCTTTTCCTGCGGAAGCCTGAGCCGTAACAAATAGAAATAAATTCGGATAAACTTCCCTCTCTGCATAAATGCCGAAAATCTTAGGCAAACATGCCGAGATTACTACTAACGAGCCAAGCAAAAGAAGGTCTCTATCTTCGGGCGAATTGGACTTTGCCACTACCTTTTGAAGTAAGCCCGGGAGGTCTGTATAAATTTCATCGGGAAGAGTAGGAAGGTTTGTTTCCTGCAATTCCTCCAAATCCTCCGTTTCTTCTTTCGTGGGTGTGACCTCCCCAACCCCTCCCAAGGAGGGGCTTTTTGTGGGTTGCGGAATGGAAACACTTACACCAGCTGACTTAGTCAGGTGATAAAGTGTTTTGATTGTAACTCCGTGGCCGTGCGAAGCAAGGCAAGCGGAGTATTGTTTGTCGGTTTCGCTTTGCGAATAAGACGGATAAAATCGACTTAGGCGGTGATAATAATTCCGTCCACTTTCACCCAAAGCGTCAGCGAGGGCAAAGCCAAGGTCTCGCCAATCGGCATAGTTGGGGGCAATATCAACAGAAGCGGCTTCAATTCGTTGTGTTATTGTTTCAATCTCATTTGAAGTGTCAATGTTTGATTGAGGTAAAGTAGGAATAGCGTTTGCATTGGTTTCTGTGACTTTATTTGTTGCCCATTGCCTTGCGGCGAAGGTTGGCTGCGCCTCAGCAGAATCAAATGTAATTTGTTCTGCATTCGGCTTGCTCAACCATTCTGCTGGGTTAAATGTTTTCTTGCTCATGTTTATTTAATAATAAAGGGTTTATAAAAGCGTTGGGGTCAAAAGGAAGGAAGCAAGCACGGGAAATATCTTTACCGGACTTGTCAACTTCGACCGAATAGGTTTGTAAAATGTAGTTAGCCACAGAGGCGAAGTATTCGCCGTGTGGAGCTTTTCGAGTGTCAATTTCAATTATCCATTTCAAGCCATCACCAGAAGGACTTACAAACAAAAGCTGGGTATCAAAATACTCATCGGCGAGCAAAGCTTGCCGAAGTGTATCTATATTTTGAACATGGTCAAAATCAATACACATAAGCTCTGAATGAGTTATAAGCGATTTATCATTACGGGCAGTAAATACACCCGAAAAAGTGCAATAATCGAAATTTGCAGCTTTGTATTTTCGGGCTTGAACTGTATCAGAAATACTTCTGAGTTTTTCGGTGTGTTGCTTGTAATATTCGCCTGTGATTGCATTGTAAACTTGCACTAATGAAACCGTCTTGTGTGGTATTGTATTCTTGATTGGAGCTTTGAAAAATGAGAAAGCGAAAGCTTTTTTATTTTTCACTTGAGTAACTTCGTTTTTTGTTGTCTTTATTACTGTTTTCTTTTGACTGTAAAAACTCCAATTCTCACCAATATGCAGGTTCATGTCCCTATTTAGCGTTTGCAGTAATTCATCCCCCGACTGTTTATAGTGAAGTTCGGCGAAGTCGAACGCATCACCGGCAGGGATAGCGTTTTCGCTATCCGAATGCCGGGCAAATTCGCTACGCGCATTTTCGGCGGCACTCGACAAAACACCAAACGAGTTTGAGTTTTGTTCTCGTTGGCACGAAAACTCTTTATCTGTTGCGTTACCCAATACATTCTCCTTCTCAATGAAAATATTCAATGTCGATTTATCGGCATTGAATGGGTTTTTAGTTGGAGAACAAGTCCTTCCCGAAAGGGAGAGGACTGTTTCGTCTGGATAATACAATCTCAAAATATGTGCATATATTCCAATGCCATAATGAGTTTTTGATAATATCGCCTCTTTACTTCTTGCCTCCATAATACTTGATTTTCACCATTGTGTAATGGTTGTTGAGGATTCGGGAAATATCGGAACGGCGATAGTAGAGTTTGTTGCCTATGCGTGAAAATGGCAGTATGCCATTGGAACGCAATGTTTGCAATGTGCGGGGGCTGATATGCAGAATTTGCATAACATCCTGATTGTCGAGCCAATCTTCCAGCCTGTCAGTTAGTGGACTGGTAGGACTTGCGGGGCAAACAGTACATGAGTTTGTTTCCTGGTTGCTTGCAGTAAAGTGATTACGAAAAGTAACTGCAAAGGGTTCCTGACTATTCAAAAAATAATCTGTCAGGATTTCGCCAATGGTTTTAGGATCGTTCATTTCAAACCTCCTTTCCTGTTTGCCACAAAAGCGGCTGCATCTGACTGTAATTCGGCTACTGACTTGTGTTTGTCACCAATCAACCAAGCGTCAATTTCGCTTTTGAGAAACTGGAGCTTTTTACCTTTTTTGTGGTATGGGATTAGCTTCTGGCCTATCCAACCGTAAACAGTTTGGCGAGCTGGCTTATCAGGTAAATAGCCGCACAACTCTTGTAAATTAAACCACTTGTCAGATTCGGGTAATTCTGACTTTGTTGCACTGAGCAGGTTTTCTAATCTTTCAACCTTGCCGATTAAATATGCCAATGCTTGCGGCATATCATTAAAAGAGATTTCTGTTTGAAAATGATTTACTTGCATTTTTCAAATTTTTTAGCGTAAAAATTTGAGGCTCCATCAATACCCGAGAGCCTCATCTTCGAGCATTGACTTGATGCAAAGTTATTGGCTTTACATGCAGTAAATCAGCGTTATAAACTCCGTGCGGAGTGGCTGCGGAGTGCGGAGTGGCACTAATAAACAGAAAAAGACCAACGATTTATCGTTAGTCTTTTGTCTATTTTCTTATTGATTTTTATTTGGGAACGGTGTACGGAGTGCTATTTTAGGAGGTTAGCCGCTTTTTCTATTTCGTTAAGTTTTAATTTGGGCTTTTTCTGATCTCTCAAATTTGTTTCATCATGTTGGCTGCCGTCGTCATCGACAAAGCATGAACAAACAATTTTCCATAAACTATTTCCGGGATATGTAATGAGTTTTAGCTCATTGTTAAGCAACTTGATAAAATATGACAAGGTGCTTTTACCTCCAGTCCATCTAATCGGATTTGCCACCTGCTCTCCTGAAAACACATGTCTAAAATCGGTAATGCTCGTTTCCTGTGCAATAAAGTTGTTCCTTTTTAGGGAATCCATCAGGTCGGCAATATTGCTGCTTTGTGACTGAATTTTCTTAAACCTGAATGAAAGAATATCAGCCTTTGTTTTAGTTGTATTTTGCTGTTGAGGTAGAATGTTGATTGTTTGAACTTCCTTTAAAAAGGTGTTTTCGGGTGCCGGTTTGTTTAAGATTCTGCTGTATATATCAACAACATTCATTTTGTCGTCTGGATTGATAAACTCCGAAAAGTAGCTCTGAACCTCTAAATAGCATCTTATCAAAGAGAAAAGCGTGTAATTGATAATACATGTAGATTCTTTATGTTGACGATCGGTAATGTAATCTGTATGTTTAGAGGTGATTAAATTCAAGTCGTAACCTCTACGAATAATCAAATCATTGGTGCTGTATAGCAAAGAGCTAATTTTATTTTTAGTGGTTTTCAGTTTGAATAAAATAATATTCTCACTGTCATTTGCCACGCCGTTAATTAATTGATTCAAGAATACTGTAATATCATTGTAAACCAACCTTTGGTAATACCTGATTTTGTCAGAGAATGGCGTAATGGAGAAATCAAGAAAAAAATTTGCATTAAACTTTTCTTCGGTCAACGGATTGTTTCTAATTGCCGGAGCATAAAAGTCATCGGCATGATTATTTTTATCAAGCCAGGGGCGAAGGTCGTTTAATATTATAGATTCGATTGTTTTCATTTTTTGTATTATTCCAGGGTTATATTGAGTTTGATTGCATCGGTCGCTTTTTGTTTTTTCTCATCAACTACTTTGGCGTAAATCTGAGTGGTTTTTACATTGGTATGACCTAACATTTTTGAGACTGTGTAAATATCAGTGCCACCAGCAAGTTGCAAGGTTGCATAAGTATGGCGGAAGCAATGAAAAGTAATATTTCGGGTAATACCTGCGGACTTTATCCAACGCTTTAGCGGTCCCGAAATCCAAGAAGGGTCTGGCAAATCTTCAAAGACAAGTTGCTCCGAGTTGCCGGGTTCCCCGCAAAGTTTGTAGGCTTGTTCCGAAATTGGCATATATTCAACGCCCTTTGTTTTTTGTTGGGTAAAGTTGAGGCGAACTTGTTTGCCGTCAACTTGTATTTCTTTCCATTTAAGTTTTTGAATATCACAATGGCGAATGCCAGTTAAAGCAGAGAAAAGAGCGGCACGCTTTAATATAGGGCGGTCGCATGGTGTTTCTGCCAATATGTTTAGTTCATCTACTGAAAGGTGTTCTCTGCGGCTTTCTTGGTCTTGTATGCCTTTTATTTTAGCTGAAATATCGACTGTCAAATATCCATCAATAAAAGCTTGTTTTAATCCAGCTTTAAATATGCTGTAATATGTGGCTGCGGTGTTGTGTGAAACTGTTCCCGTTTTTTTTCCGCCACAAGGGGCTGTAAGCATAAAACGGCGTATTTCTTCAGCTTTACTCAGGTTTACTTGAGAGAATTGGAGTGGTTGATTATTGGTAAAGAGTTTCAACAATTCTGCAACACGATTCCAATTCACAATAATAGATTGGGAGCTGTTGCGGTGACGATCTTTTGATACCTTCAAAAAGTATTCAATAAAATCTATTTGAAGAAGTTGATTTTGGGTAGCAAGTTCAGCTTCTTTTTCTGTATATAAATCGGCATTGTCGTATTCCTTTTGGCGAATGCTGCGGACACCATCGGCATAAACACAGGCTTCCTGATCAATGGTGCTTTTGCATTGAATGATACCGTTTACATCCCTTTTCGGTTTAAATG
>DAIMYQ010000034.1:0-14303 GCA_036734385.1 Paludibacteraceae bacterium
TAACTCTCTTATATGTATCATAAAATCATACATACACACATAAAATAAAGAAATAAGTATGAAATGCAAATGCGGAAAAGAGTTTGAACCAATAAGAAGAAACGGTATAATAGTGTCGAAGTTGTGCATTTCGTGTATAATAGAAAAATCTCGTGCAAACAAGAAAAAAGAATGGAACAAAGAAAAAAAGAAAATAAAAGAATCATTAAAAACAAAATCGGATTATTTAAACGAACTACAAAAAAGTTTTAATACATTTATACGTGTTCGAGACAAAGATAAACCATGTATAAGTTGCAAAAGACCTTTGACAAATAAATACGATGCTGGACATTATTTTTCGGTCGGTGCATATCCAAATTTAAGATTCAACGAATTAAACGTTCATGGCCAATGTGTGCATTGCAATAGAGATTTACACGGAAATATATCGGAATATTCAATAGCCCTTCCAGAACGCATAGGAATAGCAAGTTTTGAAAAACTACAAAGAGAAAGAAACACACCTCTACAACTGACTATCGAAGAAGTGAAAGAATTAATTAAAATTTACAAGAAAAAAATTAAAGAATTGAATAAAAACAAAATAAAATGAAATATTAAATTGTTGGCGTGTTATACGATATACAGCATTAAACACAAATCAATTTATTACAGATATTGAGAAAATATGAAACTATTATTACAAAATACAAGTCATGGTTTAATTCCCTTGTATGATGCTGATTATGAAGAAAAGAAACGGTTAAAAATCGGCGAAGTTTACACATGTGAAATAAAACAGGCGAGGAATCCGGACTTTCATAGAAAATATTTTGCGTTAATTAATTGTGCGTGGGACTTACAATCTGAAGCACGTAAAGAAAAAATAAAAACGGTAGAATTATTCAGAAAATCGGTACAACTTGCAGCCGGATATTGTGAATTAGTTTACTCACACAAACATAAGGACTTTATAGAGATTCCGAGTAGTATCGCATTTGAAAAACTTGACAATATAGCATTTGAGCAGTTATATAAAGACGTAAGACATGTAATAGATACTGTATTTTGTTCGCATATAAGTATAGAAGACTTTGAAAAGTATTTGAGTAATTTCTGAAAACATTCATATATAAACATATGAGAAAAATCCACATAAACAACGATGACAATTACGCTACACCGCCTGAATTTTACAAGGCTTTGGATGAGAGGTTTAATTTCGATTTTGACCCTTGCCCTTATTGTGAGGGTGAAGTAATTGACGGATTAAGTATTGAATGGGGAAACTCGAACTTTATAAACCCACCTTACAGCCAAAAACTAAAGGAAGAGTTTGTAAAGAAGGGAATTGAAGAAATGCGAAAAGGTAAAGTTTGCGTTTTTCTATTACCTGTAAGCACTTCGACACAGCTATTTCACAAGTATATAAAACCAAATGCAACGGAAATAGAATTTATTGAGGGTAGAATAAAGTTTGGCAAGTTGGATGCAAATGGAAATTTCTATTTACCATTAAACGCAAAAGGCAAAACCCAAAGTGGAACAAAAGATAGCATGGTGGTAGTTTTCGATGGGCGATCTTAAACTTGTGCCTAACGTTGGCGATATAAAATCGGTTTGGCTGCGATGCTCGAACCTGTCAAAATACCACAACGCTTGCAACGTGCTGAAACGCTAAAATAACCACGAAACCCCAACTGTTTTATATAATGTGTTGTGTGCATGTAGCTTCCATTTCAGTTCAATCGAAGTACGATCACTTTTTTATTTAATTTTTTAGGGAGTGAATTTTATTTTAATTTTTTTTGAATAAATAGTTTGTAATTAAAAAGTATTTACTATATTTGTACTGTGAATGTATCACAACCCAATGACCGAAGGGGAAAGACGTCAAATAAAACTTGCCACGATGAATACGAAGAATGTAACTTTAGAACAACTTGCAGAAAGATTAAATCAAACTGTATGGGTTAAAGGTGATTTGAAAAGAATTTACCTAAATGATGAAGGTTATAATACCAAGAAAATGAGTACCAAAACTTTCATCTTTGAAAAAGATGGTGAATTTATAGTTAGTTGCCATATCGAATGCCCAAGTCAACCTTATCAGTGGATTCAATCACAGGAAGAAGAAGTAAAAGAAGGTGTTTATTCTAAAATTGAAGATTATATTGAAAGAATACTTGACCCTTCAATTGATGCAAAAGAAGAAGCTGAATGGGAACAAGCAAGAATTGAAAGAGAAAAAAAGGAAGCTGAAAAACCAGTTGTTACTATACCATCCGAACCGATACAGCCAAAAGAATTTATTAATACATTCAATGTTGGCGAAACTTTAACTCATGCAACATGGGGAGCGGTTATTGTAATTTCAGAAGATGAGAATACGGTAACAGTTGACAAGCAAGGCGAACATAAAAAATTGTTGAAGAAATTTGCTCATTTAACTAAAGTAGGATGATAAAATCAGTCAATATAAAGTTTGAAAAATTCCTACACGATACGGGCAAGGCAATACTTGTCCGTATTAAAGGGGTTGAACATTGGATACCAAAAAAACTTTGCAGGAAATTGATTATAAACAATAAATTGGGAGGTAATGTGTGTATTCCAACATTCATCGCTGAACGAATTGGATTTGACATAGAAGATTGCAGCCCCGATGTAGAAGTTATCCACCACATACCAGAAACACAAGACAAATCAAATATAAAGCACGATGAAGACCTTTTTAGATAACCAAATAAAAGCCATTGATAAATTGAACGCTGTAAAATGTGGTGCTTTATTTATGGAGGCTGGCACAGGCAAAACTCGCTCTGCTTTAGAATTGATAAAAAATACTGATGCTGACTATGTGTTGTGGTTTACGCCATTTCAAACAAAGGAAAATCTACAGGCTGAAATAAATAAATGGGGCGGATTATATTGTGATATTGTTGGCATTGAAAGCATTCAAAACAGCGATAGGATTTATTTAGAACTTTCTCAAAAATGCGAGCAAGCAAAAAAGGCATTTATTGTTGTTGACGAAAGTTTGAAGATAAAAAACGCTGATGCCAATAGAACACAACGTCTTTTGCAATTAGCTGAAAAATCAGCTTATCGGATAATATTGAACGGAACCCCATTGAGCCGAAATTTACTTGATTTGTGGTCCCAAATGGAATTTCTTTCTCCCAAAATTCTAAAAATGGGATTGGCAGAATTTAAAAATACGTTTTGCGAATACATAAAGGTAACTTATCATTCACAGGGATTTGGGATGTCTTACTCAAAAGAGTTTATTAAAAAATATCACAACATTGATTATCTCTATTCATTGATAGAGCCGTTTATTTTTGAAAGTAGACTATCATTGAGTATCGGGCAACAGCATATCAATATTGATTACATTTTAACCGATGAAGAAAAGGTACAACACGATAAGCTGAAAGAAAAATATCTGGATAATGAATATTTGCTTGCAATGAACAATAACATATTTCTTGAGATTACTCAAAAGATGCAGCATAACTACTCTTTAAGTCCTTCAAAATTTGAGATAGTAGATAAGTTGTTGTCAGAAATTGACAAGTCTAAAGTTTTGATTTACGCAAAGTATATAGACACTCAGGAACAACTTGCAAAGCGTTATAAAGATGTTCGTATAATGAGCCTACAAAAACACTCATACGGCTTGAATTTACAGGATTACAACGCAATAGTTTTTTGGGATAAGACTTGGGATTATGCCCAACGTGAACAAATTGAAAGGAGAATATTTCGGACTGGGCAAATATCGAATTGCGTTTACTATGATTTAACTGGAAATGTTGGACTTGAAGGAATGATAAATCAAAACATTGAACGTAAAAGAAATTTGCTTGATGTGTTTGCAGGAATGAATGTAGAACAGCTTAAAAAAGAATTATGAAAAAGTATTTTGATATAAATGTATATGATGCCGCCAAAGAAAGGTTGCGGTATATTTTTAATGAGTTTGATAATGTTTTGGTAGCTTTTTCTACAGGTAAGGATAGTGGAGTAATGATGGAAGTTGCTTACCAAGTAGCAACCGAAATGAATATGGTTAATAAAATGGCTATATACTATCAGGATTATGAGGCAATATATCAAGGTTCTACCGATTACGCTATGAGGGTATTCAATGAAAGGTTTTTAGATGTAAAAAGAAAATATTGGCTTTGTATGCCAATAAAAGCCGCTTGTTCTGTTACAATGATGCAAGATGGGTGGATTCCTTGGGATGAGGATAAAAGAGAAATTTGGGTAAGAGAGTACCCTAATTCAAATAGTTTGTTTACAATACATAATTATCCTTATCCTTTTAAAAAAGGCAGAAAAGGGTTTGATTTTAGAATTGATTTTTCTAAAGATTTTGCAAAAGAATTTGGGAAAACTGCTGTATTAGTGGGGATAAGAGCAGATGAAAGCCTAAGTAGGCTATCTATTATTTCAAGCAATCAGCGTGTAAATATGTATAAAAATATACACCACTCAACAAAAGTTTGCAATAATGTTTACACGTTTTATCCTATTTATGATTGGAGGACTACTGATATATGGGTAGCGAATGCTAAATATAATTTTGATTACAATAAAACATACGATTTATATTATTTATCAGGATTATCAATTGATGAAATGAGAATAGCAAGCCCATTTCATGCGTCTGGACAAGCCCATTTAAAACTTTATAAAGTTATTGATCCTAATAATTGGGGGAAGATGATTAGTCGTGTAAATGGTGTAAACTTCGCAGGTATTTACGGTGGAACTACTGCGATGGGATGGAAAAATATAACAAAACCAGCTCACTTTACTTGGGAGGAGTATGCTAATTTTCTACTTGGAACATTACCTGATAACATTAGAAAAAAATATGAGCAAAAAATAGAACAAAGCAAATGGCATTGGTCTGTTCAAGGCGGGGCAAGAACGCCGGAATTTATTGAACAATTAGAAAAAGAGGGATGGAAGATAAGAAAGACAGAAAAAAGTTCGGCTTCTTGTAAGGTAAATACTCACAAAAAAATAGTTTATATAGATGAAATGGCAGACGATACAAATATTGATGATTTTAAGAAAGCACCAACTTGGAAGAGAGTTTGTATTGCTATATTGAAAAACGATACACAATGTTTATATATGGGATTTAGTAGAACAAAATCAGACAATGAAAAGAGAAAAAAAGCATTAATAATGTATAAAAAATTATAATTATGAAAAGTCCAGTTTACAATGTAATTGCTGTTCCGATTGAAAAAATACAAGCTAATTGCTATAACCCAAATGCAGTTGCTCCTCCTGAAATGAAATTGCTTTACAAATCAATTTTAGAGGATGGATACACTATGCCAATAGTTTGCTATTATCTATCTGGTATTGATAAATACGAAATAGTCGATGGTTATCATAGATACACTACAATGCTTAATCATAAAGATATTTATGAAAGAGAAGGAGGTATGCTGCCTGTTTCAGTTATTGACAAACCTCTTTCTGATAGGATGGCTTCAACAATTAGGCACAACAGAGCAAGAGGAAGTCACTCTATTGAATTAATGGTAAATATTGTTAAAGAATTAACCGAAGCAGGAATGAGCGATGCGTGGATATTAAAAAACATAGGAATGGATGCGGATGAGTTATTAAGATTGAAACAAATATCTGGGCTACAACATCTATTTAAGAACAAAGATTTTTCCCGAAGTTGGGAAGTAGATAAATCCTGATGTTTACTGTGGTAAGTTTTCATCAGGCTGGCGAAATGGGGAGGTTGCCAGTTGCTCCCCTTATTTTAAATAAAACAAAGAAAATGAAAACCAAAAAAGTAACTATAAGCCTGACCGAAGAGCAACAGCAACAGGCTAAAGAAATAAGTAAAGAACTACTAGGGAAAGAAAACATATCTGGTTTATTTGCTTTCTGGATTAATCAGCACCTAAAGAAACGCTCGAAGCCGTATTAATATGGGCGGTAACGGTTGTACATGAGCAGTAGCGGATGATGAAGGTATACTTTAACAGATAGTTATTGTAAACCAGCCATTTTTTCGTTGAATTTCTGTTCCTCTTTCACTCCAGCCATTGCTTTCGGTGTGATTGTCATTTGAGGGAAGTATTTCTCGTTGTCACTGACAAAATAAGGAAGCGAGTTTGTTGTTTGCAGTTTATCCTGATTCTCGGCAATCCATTGTTTGAAATTTGGCGGAGTGTCTGTAACATATCCAGTGTAAGGAGTTCCGTTTATCAAATTGTCTATAATCTGTTCCTCGCTTGCAAGTATTGTCATAACCTTGCAACGGCAGTTCGGATGCCAGCCTGTAAATTTGAAGTCTTTCGGATAAACACCTGCAAGTTGATCGCAGATGTCGGTAAAAGGTTTACCATTCAAGGTATGGTTGTTAGATAATTCTATACTGATTCCCAAGATGAAATCCTCGTTTTGCATAGAATTGTAGTCTGCCGTTCTGTATGCTATGTTTGTTTCTGTTCCTGCCAATCGAAGGGCATTTTTGTATGAACTTCTGTAAACTCCAGCACCCGGATGGAAAGCCTTTGCATTTTTTGAAAGGTGAAGATTTCCATGCTCGTCACGTACACGACGGAATAATTTGTTAGGCTCGTTCAGATATCTGCGAATATCACGGCTCATTTGTTGAGCGGACTTTCCTTGACGCAATCCCAAGTCTATTGACATTTCAAGTTCCTCTTTGAACTGTGTGCTGTACTTCCACACCCTCTGCGACAAGTTCATTCCGTTGTCTATACGTTCAATAAAAGCAGCAACAGCCTTTTTGTTTACTGGAGAATAATAATTATCAGGAAGAGATAAATAGCTTCTCAAAACAGACAAAAAAAACTCATTCTGCTTTGTAAACTCGTTTTCTATTCCTCCTGAAATGGTTGCAAAAATTTCCGTTCTGTATTCTGCAAACAATTTTTCAATTCTTTTCCTTGTCTGTGGATATTCGTCGAAACGGAACGGCTTCGATTTGTCGAAGTTTTTTATGGACGTTCCTATTTTCGCAGCTTCGTCGACCAAAGAAGTGTATATTCTTTTGATTGCACGCTCGTATGCACGTATGCGTTTTCTGTGTTCAGCTTCCGCTTTATCTCTATTCATGTTTATTTTATAATAAAATTATTCAGGAAAAACTTTACAAATATAAAATAATTTTGTAAATTTGCATATTATAGATATAGAAAGTTATAGTTACGGTGAAAACGATATATAGGACATATAAGTTTAGAATGTATCCAAATACAGAACAACAAGAATTGTTGGGCAAGTATTTTGGATGTACTCGTTTTGTCTATAATTATTTTCTCAACGAACGAATGGAGCAGTATAAGACTACACAAAAGTCTGATAACTATTATGAGCAGGCAAAGAAACTCACTCAACTAAAGAAGCAAGATGATTATGGTTGGTTGAAGGAAATTAACAGTCAGACATTACAACATAGTTTGAGGCATCTTGAATCAGCATATCTTAATTTCTTTAGAGGTAACTCAAGATTTCCAAGATTCAAGTCAAAGAAAGACAAAAACTCGTTTGTGGTACCACAGTTTTGTTCCGTCGTTGATAATTCTATATCATTGCCTAAATGTAAGTCTACTATAAAGATAAAGAAGCATCAAGATATTTCAGGTAATGTACATTCTATGACAATATCTAAAGACTGTGATGGAAAATACTACGTTGCTATTCTTACAGAGCAGTCTTATGAACCAATACAAAAATCGAATAAATCTGTTGGAATTGATTTAGGTTTGAAGGATTTTGTAATAACATCTGATGGCAAGATATACAAGAACCACAGATATACTAAAAAATATGAAAGACAATTAAGTAAAGCACAGAAGCATCTTTCTCGTAAGCAAAAAGACAGCCGTTCTTTTGAAAACCAAAAAAGGAAGGTTGTAAAGATTCACAAGAAGATTTCTAATTCAAGAAACGATGTCTTACATAAGGTTTCAACAGAACTTGTTAGAAACTATGACATAATCTGTTGTGAGAACCTTAATATAAAGGGAATGATTAAGAACCATAAACTTGCAAAGCATATTGCTGATGCAAGTTGGGGGACATTCATAAACTATCTTGGATACAAATGCAACAGAGAAGACAAGACTCTGGTGGAGATTAATAGATTTTTTCCAAGTTCACAGACTTGTAGTGAATGTGGATATATCAATCAATCTACCAAAGACTTGAGTGTACGAGAATGGACTTGCCCTAAATGTGGTAAACATCACAATAGGGACTTGAATGCAGCTATCAATATCCTTAGAGAAGGATTAACAACTCTATCGGCAGGGACTGTCGATTACACAGGTGGAGACGATATAAGACTTGCTTGCAAGCAATTGTCTGCGAAGCCTGAAGCACACAAATCTTTAGTTTGTGGGTAGTTCACTTGTGTTCAAATATACAACTTAAATATATTTTGCTTTTCTTTGTGTTCAAATATACAACTTAAATATATTTTGCTTTTATTTGTGTTTGACTTTATGACAATAATTAAATATATTTGCGTATGAAAGAGAAAATTTTAGCGGCACTGAAAACGAAGTACAAGAATCTCGGGTTCGGTGAAAAGGCACTTGACGGGGTTGCCACCTATCTTACAACGTCGGTTACGGAAGAAAGCCAAATCGAAACAGTTACTGCTGGTGTCGAAGGTCTTCTTAAAATGTTTCAAAGCGAGCAAGATTCTTTGCGAAGTGGTAAAACCGATGCGGATAAAAGACTTGCAGACCTACAGAAACAAGTAGAACAAATTATTGGTGGCAAGAAAGAACCCGAACCGCCAAAGAATGAGAATTTGGGTGATGATGTGCCGGCATGGGCAAAAGCTATTGTAGAGCAAAACAAGAAGCTTGCAGAGCAATTGAACAGAATGTCGGCAGAGAAGATAACAAATTCTCGCAAGGCTCAGATTGACGAACTGATAAAAGGCCTTCCTGAACACTTGAAGAAACCTTATGCTCGTATGAATATCGACAACGTAAGCGACGAAGATTTTGCGAAACAAGTCGATGAAATCAAAGGCGAGGTTGAATCAATCAGTAAGGAACTGGGGAAAAGTGGAGCTGTTTTCGGTGTTCCGAATGCAAATAGAAGCACTAATCAACATGAAAAAGGAATTTTGTCAGAGGCTGAAATCAAGGCTATAACGGGTGAAAAAGTATAGTTAAACCTTTAAAAAATTTTACTATGGGTACAATTGCTAATTTGAACAATGATACGCAGGTCGTTAACGACGGCTTGGACGCTATCGTAATCCAGAAGGATTTGGCTGATATCCCTGGCGGTGTCACGTTGGATTGCTCTGGAAATTCAGTACAGAATCTTGGTGTAATCAAGGCAGGACACGTAATCGTCAAAACGCCGGGTGGTGTTTACAAGCCACTTGCTATTGACGGTACTGGCTACGGAAGTATCGGAAACGACGATACTGCTGTGGGTATTTTGAAAAAATCTGTTACAGTGAAACAACCTTTGGCTGCTGTTTTGACTATCGGTCAGGTAAACGCAGCTGCTTGTCCGTACACAGTTAGCAGTGCAATCAAAAGTGCGTTGCCGCACATCTATTTTGTCTAACCAATTAAAAAAGATAGGAGGAAAAAAAAATGGCTATTATAACATCATTATTTCCAAAGTATCTTGCTGATTTCTCTGTAATCGTTAGACGTTATACGGAGTTAATCAATGAGAAAAAATTTGAGGAGGCATTGCTTTACAAAGAAATGTTGACTCCAGAATTTTCAGCAGACCTCTCTTGGGGGTCAAACGTGCTAAATACGTCAATTGTTGCTGCTGACGTTGTATCTATGGATAGCCCACTACCATTGAAGAAACGTAACAGCATAACTCGTGCAACTGGCTCTATCCCAAAAATAGGTATGAAGATGCGGAAAGGAGAGAAAGACATTTCCGACATTCAGGTGATGGAATCACGTGGAGCATTGTCTGCTGAGGTGGCAAGAAAGTTGGTAGACGACGTAAACAAATGTTTGAAAGGTGTATTGGTTCGTAACGAGATTTTGTTCCAACAAGCACTATCGACAGGTCTTTGCGTTGTAGATTCTGATGCCAATACTGGTGTCGGTATTCGTGTTGATTTCAATTATCTTGACAGCAACAAGTTGAACGCAACAATCGGTTGGAAATATGCAAACGCAACTCCAATCAGTGATTTGCGTAAGGTTTTTTACGCTGCCAACGAAGCTGGACGTTCTTTCGGTGTTGTCATGATTTCAAAGAAATACTTCGACTATCTGAAAAACTCAGCAGAAGGAAAAGAACTGAATGCAAGCCACAACAAAATCCTTGTTGCCGCTGTTGCAAGTCTTCCTACTCCGAGCCAATCAGGTATGCTTGAGGCATTGCGTGACGAATTCGACTGCGAATTCAGAATCGTGAACTCGACATTCCGTGTTGAAATCAACGGAACACAAACATCTGTAAGACCATGGAAAGAATCAAACATTGCATTCTTACCGTCAACAAAAATCGGTCGTCTGGTTTATGGTATGCTTGCAGAGGAAAGCAATCCTGTAGCAGGTGTAGCCTACGAAAAATCAGCTGACGGAATCCTTGTCGCAAAATTTGCACACAACGAACCTCTTGAGGAAATGACAACTGCACAAGCATTGTCTTTGCCAGTTATCGACGGTGTAGAAGATATCTATTTGTTACAGGCAGGTGGTATTCTCGCCAACCCTGACGAATTGGCGTTCACTTCTGCTGCTGATAGCACAGGAAAGACGGTTGCTATTGCTACAGACGCTGACGAGATTTCGAGCGTGTCAGTTCCTACTAGTGGATCTTGGGCAACAGTTACATTCAGCGGAAAGAACGTTCTTGTGAAAGTTTCTGCTAACACAGCAAGTGGAGCAACTACACGTACAACAACCGTTACTGTAACGGATTCATACGGAAACGTTTGTGCAATCCAAGTAACTCAAAACGCATAGTTATGACTGTTCTCGACGGATTGAAAGGAATAAACGAGTACCCAATTAAGTCTGCCACGCTATTGAACGTTGCGACTAAAAGAGGGCTTACTCTTACTGACGAATTGACGAGTGCGATTATGGACAGCGAGCCGTATGAGTTGGCAACAGCCGACATATACGTTTATCTCGTTTACGCACCAAACATATCTCAAGGAGGTGTGTCGGTATCGTTCAATGATGAACAGAGAGAGAATTTCCTTACAATGGCGAACACCATATATGCTAAATGGAGTGAAACGGATTCTATCAACGGAGTCGTTTACGGCTACAAAGGTTCTGACCTATGATATTGGAAAATGGATATATCACGGTGATGGTAAAGACGGGTGGTGGTGTTGACAGCGAAAACAACCCTGTCGCTCCTATTTACTATCCCGTTGATGTTCCATGCCAATACCAGCAGAAAAAGAGTAGCAACAAAGGTGAATACAACGGCGGACACTATGAAAGTTCGTCATACGAAGTGTACATTGACATTGATAATCTTGCTACAATCGAAGGAGCAGGCAAGTTCATACTTGTCAGCAACACGGTTGGAACTATCGGTGAATTTGAGTTTGCAAATCCTGATGTGCTTGAACTTGTAGGACAGATAAAGATTTCGGTATGATTAAAGGCCCAAATAAAAACGATGTGAAAAAATTGCTCGATGCTGAAAATCAAAAATTACAGCTTGTAATTTTCACTCTGCTGAGAAGAATTGGTTACGAAGCAGTAAACATTATGAGGCAGACAAAAGGGAACGATTATACGGACCAAACAGGAAACCTGCGTTCGAGTACTGGTTTCATTGTTGCATTTAACGGAACAGTAAAAAGCAAATCGAACTTTAATGTCGTAAAAGACGGAACAGAAGGAGCTGGAACAGGAGAAGCACTCGCTACAAAAATAGCGGTCGACCAATCTAACGGAAACCGTTGGTGTCTTGTTCTTGTTGCTGGTATGAAATATGCTAGCTACGTGCAGAACTACCACGGAAGAGATGTGATTGAAAGTGCTTCGGTTCATGCCGAGAATGAAGCAAGGAATCTAATAGGAAGATTGAGTAATGGCAACTAAAAAGACTACATCTGACGTAATAGACGACGTGATTGCTCTCATTGAAGCATCGCAGCTTCAATCTGTCGTCAACGGCTCTATATATAAGAGCCAGAACAGACCTATCGGGAGCAAAGCGGAGGATATTGTTGTGAACTGCATTGCAAGCACACACGAGCAGTTTCAGGAGTTTTCGGTGAACGTAAACATATTCGTTCCGAGAATCGAGGGAGCAGGCAAGAATGTCTATTTGCAGGACACAGGCAGAATTACGGTGATTAGTGCTGCCTTGAACGAATTTGTCGAGGGAATTGTTTCCGACGAATACAAGGTTGAATGTGCCAACGCAGTAAACTATGAGGAAGCTGTTGAGATACAGCAGGATTTTGTTAATGTAACACTAAGGTTGTACCGCCTTAGTCAAAAATAAGTTTAACCAAAAAAAATTATAAAGCTATGGGAAAGTTAATAATGGCTTGGTCTAAGTGCGATATCAGAATCGGCAAGACCATTTTCGACCAAAGCACTGGTGCGGAATCAATGGCTTCAGTTCTAAGTTCGCTCGGAACAATTAACTATCAGTCAACATCAATGGAAGTTGCCGACGGCGACGAACTCATTGCACGTGAGACTGGTGGAAAAGTTGTTGCACGCGAACAGAACGATGGAGATGTTACAATCACTACGAAAGTAATAGAACCGCAAACTGCATTGTACACGCTACTTTTCGGAACTGCCGCAGAAGCAGACGGAGGTGTGAAAGTTTCAACGCACATTGTGGAAGACTACTATTCTCTTATCGTTGTTCCTAAAAACAAAGGTGCAATCGGAGTCAAGGCAAAAAAATGCTCTGTTTCGTTCAAACCTGGTTATTCGGATACTGACGGAAACTATGCTGACATCAAGTTTACAATCGTTGCTTGTCAAGACGGTGAAATGTACACTCGTTACGTCAAATCTGGTGCTACAATCTCTCCTAACACGTTGAGTTTCACATCAGCAGCAGACGCGACAGGTAAGACCGTAACTGTAACTACAAACGCAGACTCTGTTTCTGCATCGTCAAACCAGAATTGGGCAACCGTTTCTGTTAACGACAAAGTTGTTACGGTAAAGGTTAGTGCAAACACTGCCTCTGGAGCAGCCGAAAGAACTGCAACAGTGACAATCACCGATTCGTGGGGCAATATGAACACCGTAACGGTTACACAAGCAGCCTAATTGAAAAAAAGTGTCAACGGCCGACGGGATAATTCCCGTTGGCTTTTTTTGATTTATTATGGAGAAGATAGAGAAAAAAGTAGCTGAAACCCTGCTTGAGAAATGCACAAAGATAGTTCTCGGAGGGAAAGAGTATGAAATTGCACCGCCTACTATAGCGACAATGGTACTTGTGAGTGAGAAGATAGCGGAGTTTCCTGCGATTGAAACCGACTATGACAACGGAGAGGATTTGCTGTTGAGTATGCTCGCAAACGCAAAGGAATGCGGAGTTGTTGCCGACATTGCGGCTATACTGATACTCGGTGCAAAGGAATACAAAAAGGCAAAAAGCGTTTCAAGGATTGCGAGATTATTTGGACGGAGCGAAAGCAAGTTTGATAAGATACGAAATGCAGTTCTTAATAGCAGCCCACAGACACTTGACGAGATTGTAGGATTAGCGGTGAAAGGAATGCAGGTGGGCGATTTTTTTTCTGTTATAACTTTCCTAAACAAAGTAAATCTGACGAAGCAGACGAAGTCAAAAACGACTCAATCTGGGCAATGATACTCGGAGTGTGCAAAAACATAGGTTGCACCCCCGACTATGCTTTGTACGAAATGAGTTACGCAAACGTGACATTGTACTCGAGGGCAACGCCTACCTACGAGGACATAAAGGAAAGCAAGGGAAAGAAGAAGTTTGATGAATCGTTGGACGCTAACAATCCCGACAATTTCAATATGCAAGGCGAAGAGGAAATAGTAAGAATCTAAAAAAACATTGAAACTATGGCAAAGACTAATCAACAAACGAAAAATGCCTCACAACCTACTGAAGCAGAGGTAATGATGCAGGCGAACAAAGTAAACGAAATTTGGAAAGTTGGCGGTATGTGGTATGTTGACGGAGAAAAGGCAAGTTCGGCAAGTGACAGAACTGGTTTTCCTGTTGAACATTTCACGAAATAAAAACCAAAAGAAACCCAATAAAACCCAAGAAAACCCAAAAAACCCTAACAATAACAATAACAATAACAATAA
>DAIMYQ010000034.1:14403-15700 GCA_036734385.1 Paludibacteraceae bacterium
AATAATATAAAAAGAAATTATTAAAAGAAAAAGTTTGCATAATCATAAGGCTAAAACATGGCTTCTACGATGTTAAAATTTCAAAACAATAAATTTATACATTATGGCAGGAAAAAACGCACAAACTCACAAAAATGTGGCAAAATCGGCAAAAACCGACGAAACTCCACAAGTAGTTGAAACGGCACAGCAAGCCGAAGAAACTAAAACGGTTGAAAAAACCACCGAAACTCCACAAGTTTTGCCACTTGAGAAAAAGGCTTCCGAAATGAAAAAAAGTTTCGGTTTAGAAACTGTTTTTTACTGCAACGAAAAATGGTTCAAGACTGAAACTGAAGCAAAATCAGAAGGCAAAAAAGGTGGTTTCGCATACTACATTTTCTAACATTATAAAAATTTGAGTTATGCCGGATTTAAGTTGGACAGCGAGTATAGATGTCACAAATGTTTCAAAGGCTTTATCAAAGATTGATAGAGAAGCAAATGAACTTGGTGTTTCTTTTGATAAAAGTTTCAAAACGGCCGATGAAGCAATAAAGTATTTTGGTGAAAATATATCATCTCTTGAAACTGCTCTTGTAAGATTGAGAAAGGAACAGGCAGATATAAAATTATTGCCACAAACTCAAGAACGAACCGAACGACTTAAAGAACTCAAAATTGAAGTCGACGATGTAACTACTTCTTTACGTCAAAACAAGAAGTGGCAACAAGATCTGTCAAAGGCACAGAAAGAAGATGTAGGTAATACAAATACACAAATAACATCTTTTAGGAGTCTATTCACGATTTTCCAAGCTGGAACAAAGACGTCACATAGTCTTGCTGGTGGCTTTAAGGCAATCAACGCTGCATTGAAAGCAAATCCTTTCGGAGTGGTGGTGCTTGCTGCGGTTGCTGTTGTTGGTGTATTCAAGAAGGTATACAATTCTTTGCAACCGGTCAAGAATCTCGTTGACGGAATATCTAATGCTTTCAATAGTTTTGGAACAAGTATTGCGAATGCTTTAGGTATGGAAACCGTTTCGCAGCACAAAGAAAAAATCAAGCAATTAGAGGAGCAGAAAAAAAAACTTGATGATTTAAAAAATTCAGTATCAGACATTGACAACGAAATTGACAAACTTAAAGAAAAAAATAAAACACCTAAACAACGATTAAGTGAAATTGATTCACAGATATATGTCTATAAAAAAGCTGCTGATGCATACCAGAAAATATGGGATAACCAAAGCCCGCAATGGCAAAAAAATAATAGTGGTGGGGCGTTTGCTACTAAGTTAGAAGGTGCTAAAAA
>DAIMYQ010000035.1:0-15192 GCA_036734385.1 Paludibacteraceae bacterium
CCGCCAGGAACCTCTCTAAGAACAGGAAATAATTCATTTTATTTCCTGTTCTTTTTTTTCTACATATGAGATGGAACAAAATCTACAATAGCATCTTTGTCTATTACTTTGATTGTTTCAACTAATAAGGAAATAATTTCGTCTACATCTCTCAAATCGCACATTTCTACTTGCGTATGCATATATCTATTGGGCACGCTGATTAATGCTGTGGCTACCCCTTGTCTAGCAAGTTGCATATGAGCAGTATCTGTTCCTCCTGTTGCTGATTTAGAAGCCACATCTTGGTACTGGATGTTGTTTTGCTGTGCTGTTTGTTGTAACAACCTTACTAAAACCACATTATTATCTGCACTATGGGTAATAGAAGCTCCTCCGCCAAGTCTCATTTTGCCATATTTTCGTTCTTCTATACCTGGCACATCGGTAGCAATACCCACGTCTAAACAAAAACCTACGTGTGGATTTACCTTAAAAGTACTTGTAATAGCACCTCTGGCTCCCAATTCTTCTTGTGAGGTAGCTACACCATATACGCCTACTTTAAGTTGTTGTGTTGATAAATTACGAAGAACCTCAGCTACAATAAATGCACCAATTTTGTCATCCATCCCTTTAGATACAATTTTGTGTTGACCTAAATAATGAAAATTGGATTTAATAGCTACTGGATCGCCTACTTCAACCAAATTAGCAGCTTCCTCTTCCGAATCTACGCCTATGTCTATCCATAAATCTTCTAACTCAATGGCTTTGGTTCGCTCAGTTGGCGATTGAACATGAATGGGGATTTTACCCAACACGCCACTTATAGTACCTTTTTTGGTAATCACTACCACTTCACTACCTGGCAAACTCAACAAGTCGATGCCTCCCAGCCTACGTACATATAAGTAACCTTCTTTAGAAATATACATCACCTGCAAACCTATTTCGTCATAATGACCTGCAATCATAATTTTAAATTCCGCTTGGGGATTAAGCACCCCTATAGAATTGTTTAACACATCACCACTTACTTCTGCAAATTGATTTACATAGTTTTGCCATACTTTTGCCGCGTTTACTTCGTAACCTGAAGGAGAATTTGTTGAAAGTAACTCTTTTAAAAAAGATAGATTTTGCTGGTCTAAATTTTTGTAACTCATCGTTTTTTATTTAATTAGTATACTATTTTATTATATAACACGCCATTATTCATACGTTTGTAACAAAATCCCTTGTATGGTGTTTGAGTCCTGTTTATCCACCTTAGCAATACAGTGCTGAATCCGTTTTCTGAATTTCCAACAAGTCATCTGATTGAGTCCTAACTGAAAAGAATACGTATAGGACGAAAACTCATCTCCTAACATACACACATGATAGGCTATAAAAAAAGCCTTGTTAATCGGAAATTTTATGTTATGAAACAAGGTATGAGCCGTTGCCGATTCTTCTTTTTTACAACGCGTACAACGCCTTGAAAAGGGGGTTTTTCCTTCGCAATAATTAGTATGGTTGCAATTGCGGCACACAAAACCATCTTTCCATTTTACTTGCGACACAAACTCCAGCACTTTATCAGCATCTTCGCATAATTGCTGTGCAAACTCAGCAGATATTTCGTTCTTAAAAAGCATCAATGTTCTTTCGTTTGTAATTTCTGGCAAATATATACATTTTTTTAGTGATAATAAAATAATTCATAGTGATACTATTGTAATATAAAATAATTTTTGTATTTTTGCACATTATTTACAATAAACAAGTATCTTTATGATAACAGATGCAATCAACAAACGATATTCTTCATTAAGCGAAACGACGTGCTGTTTGTCTTGCGGAGGTGCTATAAACTATGCCAATCCATTGGTTGGTGAAGTGTGTGTAGATTTGGGCAGTGGCAGAGGAAATGATGTTGTACGTTTGGCAGAAACGGTAGGCAACAATGGGTATGTATATGGTATAGATATATCCGAAGGAATGATTGCCAAAGCACAATCGTTGATTGAAAAATTCGACATAACAAATGCAAAAATCATTCAGAGTAATTTGGAAAATATCCCACTACAAGATAACAGCGTAGATGTAGTTATTTCTAATTGCACCATAAATCATGCCTCCAATAAACAAGCGGTGTGGTCTGAGATTTTTCGCATTTTAAAACCAGCTGGTCGATTTGTGGTAAGTGATATTTACGCCACTCACGAAATTGCGGCTGAATATAAAAACGACCCACAAGCAGTAGCTGAATGTTGGGCAGGTGCATCTACACGTGCTACTTATTTATATACACTTGAGGATACTGGTTTTGAAAACATCAATATACTCGAAGAATCTTTGCCCTATGCCAAAGGGAAAGCTGAAGTAGCCAGTTTTACTGTAACAGGAAAAAAACCAATAGATAAAATCCGATAACAACGGATCTTTCACTTTTACTTAATTTAATACTATTTTTTTATGAAAAGTTTAGTGAAAAAACGCTGTGCATGTAACAGCAACTCATCGAAACAAGCTCAATGTTGTGCTAAAGTTTCGAGCATAGTGGCTGGTTGTCACGACTAAGTGTACTATGCAGAGTAACCGTATCGGGGAATTCGTTCCCCGATATATTTTATTCATAGTTAGATTTTTAACACCCCTATTTTAATACAATTTTTTGCATGAAAAAATCCAAACACACCATACTTGTTCCAATTACTGACTCAAGTGATTATTTTGCAGTCAATCCGCTTCACAAATCAGCCGACATCCTCTCTGAAAATGAAGCTAAATGCTTAAAAAACAACATAGATGTGGAAGGTAATTTTACAAGCAACAAGTATATAGTAGATGAAGAAACAGAAAAACGAACTTTCAAATTAGCGTACCTCGATTTTATTGACAAACGTGAAGATGAAGAAACTCAATTGTTTTTTGTGCCCAATTATTCGTGCAATTTTGCTTGTTCGTATTGCTATCAAGAAGGATATAATCCCATTCAGCAAAAACTAACAACGGAGATAATAGATGCATTTTTTGCGTATGTTGCCACACAATTTGCACAGAAAAAAAAGTACATCACGATTTTTGGAGGCGAACCCTTGTTGCCAAACGAACAACAACGCGAACTCATTGCCTATTTTATAAAAAAAGCTACCACGGCTCAGCTTGATATTGCCATTGTAACAAATGGCTACACCTTGCTTTCGTATATAGACATACTAAAAAAAGCACGTATTCGCGAAATTCAAGTTACGCTTGACGGAACCGAGCAGGTACACAACAACAGAAGGTATTTAAAAGGGAAACAAAATACTTTTAATCAAATAGTTAAGGGCATAGATGCATGCATGGAAGCTGAAATGCCCATAAACTTACGTATGGTAGTTGATAAAGAGAACATAGATAATTTAGTAGAGTTTTCTCAATTTGCTATTGACAAAGGGTGGACAAAATCGCCCTATTTTAAGACTCAGATAGGTAGAAACTACGAATTACATTTTTGTAACAGTACTCCTGACAAATTATTTGATAGGGCTACTCTTTACAAAAAAATATATGAATTGCTCAAAGAACATCCACACATTGCTGAATTTTATAAACCGGCTTTCTCTATATCAAAATACATTGCTGAAAACGAAGAACTCCCAACTCCCCTATTTGATTCGTGTCCAGCTTGTAAAACCGAATGGGCATTTGATTTTACAGGCACAATTTATTCGTGTACTGCTACTGTCGGCAAAAAAGGAGAAGAGCTGGGCACCTTTTACCCACACATCACTCATAATGAATCACTTATTGCCGAATGGCAAAACAGAGACATCACTACCATTGAGACTTGTAAAAATTGTGAGGTAGCCCTGGCTTGTGGCGGAGGCTGTGCTTCTGTTGCAAAAAACAAACATGGGCATGTAAATAGCCCCGACTGTAGACCCATAAAAGAACTACTGTCGTTAGGTGCAGCATATTATTTCTCAAATACCCCCATTGATACCAAAAATTAATAAAACACAATAGAATATGAAAGAAATTACTGCAAATGAATTTGACCAAGAGGTCTTAAAAGGAGAAAAAGTCGTAGTTGACTTTTATTCAACAGAATGTCCTCCTTGCGAAGCTTTATTTCCAAAATACGAGGCTGTAGCGGAATTGTACGGACACAAAATTAAATTCTTAAAAATTTACCGACAAGGAAACAGAGAGCTCGCCACTCAACTAGGCGTCTCCTCGTCTCCCACACTTTTATTTTTTGAAAACGGCAAGCAAATTCTTGACACCATCAGCGGTGGAATAAAGAAATCGGAAATTACAGCTCGTTTAAACCAAATGTTAACTGAGAATGAAATTGCTGAGATACAAAAAAAACAACAACGAAGCGTAAGTGAATACGATGTGGCTATTTTGGGTGGTGGTCCTGCGGGCTTAACTGCTGGCATCTATTTAGGACAAGCAAAAGTAAAAACCGTGCTCATCGACCCAGCTTTGCCAGGAGGATACATGGGCATCACACACCAAGTATCTAATTATCCCGGCTTTGTAGAGGCACAAAATGGCTATATGTTGGCACACTATATGAGCGAACAAGCAAAACAAACGGGCATCGATTTTAAAGTAGCCGTAGATATAACATCAGTTGATTTGGTGAAAAAGGAAATCGTAATTGATGAATTAGAAACCATCAAAGCAAAAAAAATTATCATTGCTACTGGCACCAGCCCCAACACAATGAATGCTCCTGGCGAAAAAGAATACAAAGGAAAAGGAATTTCATATTGTGCTACTTGCGACGCTAAATACTTTGTTGACAAAGAAGTAACAGTAATTGGCGGAGGAAACTCAGCCGTAGAAGAAGCACTGTTTATTAGCAAATTTGCTAGCAAAATTACGATGATTCATCAGTTTGATGCACTTACAGCCAACAAAACAGCTATCGAACAACTACAAGCTAATGAAAAAATTACAGTTAAGTACGAACACGAACCCCGTAAATTTGAAAAACGTGGCGAAAAAATGGTAACAACCATCGAAAACTTACGCACCAAAGAAATCTCGGAACTAGCTTCTGATGGGGTTTTTGTATTTATTGGATTTAAAGCAAACCTTGCTTTTCTTAACACCAACGCTATCCCAGCTTTAGATAATTGGGGATACATCCAAACAGATGAAGACCGCAAAACTTCAATCTCTGATGTGTATGCTATCGGAGACATCGTAAGCAAAAAGTACCGCCAAATTACCACTGCTGTGGCAGATGGAACCATTGCCGCTATAACAATATCCAAGGAGCTCAACTAACCTGATTCCTCTAACAATATCCTATTTTTGTAGCATTTTTGCTGTCAAAAATAGGATATTTTGGTTTCTAAGTCCTCATCTTGTAACTATCTATTCAATTTTCTATTTTTTACATTCAAAAATAAGTAGGTAATTCAGTACAATGATTACCTTTGTACTCCAAAATTTCAAGCTAAATAAACATTAACGCTTAATCAGAATGAAAGTATTAAAATTTGGTGGAACATCTGTAGGATCCGCACAGCGCATGCAACATGTAGCAAACTTAATCTGCGACGGAAGTCAAAAAATTGTTGTTTTATCAGCTATGTCAGGCACAACGAATACCTTAGTAGAAATTTCAGATTATTTATACAAAAAAAATCAAAGCAGTGCCAATGAGGTTGTTAACAATCTCGAAAAAAAGTACATCTCCGTTATTAACGAATTATATAGCACCAAAGAATATAAAGAAAAAGCTTCAGAAGCGTTAAAGAATAACTTTTCTTTCTTGCGCAATTTTACCAAGAACTCCGTTTTTACTCTTTTTGATGAAAAGGCGATTTTGGCTCAAGGGGAATTGATGTCTACGGTTATGATGCATTTCTATTTGACAGAGATAGGTAAAAACTCTGTTTTGCTACCAGCTTTGGACTATATGCGCATTGACAAAAACAATGAACCTGATGCCGGATACATTAAGGAAAACATTGCTAAAGAATTGTCCAAACAACCAGATGCAGAGCTATATATCACACAAGGTTTTATTTGCCGCAACGCATATGGAGAAATTGATAATTTACAACGTGGAGGTAGTGATTATTCGGCATCATTGATAGGTGCAGCAATACATGCAGAAGAAATAGAGATTTGGACAGACATTGACGGAGTGCACAATAATGATCCCCGTTTCATTGACAATACAAGTCCTATAGCAAAACTTCATTTCGAAGAAGCTGCCGAGTTAGCTTATTTTGGTGCTAAAATTTTACATCCGACATGCATTCTTCCAGCAAAACTTGAAAACATACCGGTTCGTCTTTTGAATACGTTAGACCCTTCTGCCGAAGGGACTCTCATTTCGACAGACATTACTCCCGGTAAAATAGAAGCTGTAGCTGCTAAAGATAATATTACTGCAATTAAAATTAAGTCCGGACGCATGTTGTTGGCCTACGGATTTATGCGTAAGGTCTTTGAAATATTTGAAAGCTATCAAACCTCCATTGATATGATTGCAACATCGGAAGTTGGTATTTCAGTTTCTATTGATAACAACAAACATTTGGACGATATTGTAAACGAATTGAAAAAATTCGGAACGGTAAGTGTCAATAAAGATATGGTTATTATTTGTGTTGTAGGAGACCTACCTTTCACCAATGTTGGATTCCAAGCAAAGGTAGTTTCTGCATTAAAAGAAATTCCTATAAGGATGATTTCATACGGAGGAAGCAACTATAATATTTCTTTTTTAATAAATGCTGAAGATAAGAAAAGAGCTTTACAAGCGTTAAGTAATAATTTATTCAACAATTGATATTTATAAAATTTATAAATATTTGAATGATGCACCAAATGATAAAAGGAACATTTCCAACAGAAAAATTCAAAGAATTATCAACACCTTTTTATTTTTATGACACTAACCTGTTGAAGGAAACTCTGACAACGTTGTGTAATGAAACGAAAAAGCACGCTATTCGGGCACATTATGCCGTTAAGGCAAATGCAAACAAAAAAATATTATCTATTATTGCCAACTACGGATTAGGAGCTGATTGTGTGAGCGGAAACGAAATAAAAGCGGCTTTACAAGCCGGATTTCCTGCCTCGAAAGTAGTTTTTGCCGGAGTGGGTAAAGATGATTGGGAAATAAATTTTGCATTGGATAACGATATTTTCTGCTTCAATTGCGAGTCCATTCCTGAGATGGAAATAATTAACCAATTAGCAAAAGCTAAAAATAAAACAGCCTCTATTGCTTTACGCATTAATCCAAATGTAAAAGCAGATACCCACAGTTATATTACAACAGGAATTGCTGAAAATAAATTTGGGATAAACATTGCCGATCTTGAAAAAGTATTGGGTATTACACAAGAATTGTCAAATGTTACATTAATCGGACTTCATTTTCATATTGGATCGCAAATTTGCGAAATGGACAATTTCCGATCGCTTTGTAACAGAGTAAATGAAATTCAAGAGTGGTTTTATGACCGCAATATTATTGTAGAAAACATAAATGTTGGTGGCGGTTTGGGCATCAATTATGAACATCCGAATCATTTTCCCATACCTGATTTTAAAGCATACATTGATGTTTTTAAACAACATTTAAAATTAAATCCTTCTCAAACATTACACATAGAGCCTGGTCGATCGGTTGTAGCACAATGTGGTTCATTAATCGCCAAAGTGTTATATGTAAAAGAGGGAACAAACACTAAATTCGCAATACTTAATGCGGGAATGACGGATCTTATCCGTCCTGCTCTATACCAAGCTTACCACAGAATAGAAAACATCACATCTAATGGGGACACTGAAAAATACGATGTTGTAGGACCAATTTGTGAATCATCAGATGTTTTCGGCAAAGCTTTCGATATCAATAAAGTAACAAGGGGTGATTTATTTGCTATTCGTTCTGCAGGAGCTTATGGGGAAGTTATGGCTTCGCAATACAACTTAAGAGAACTTCCGAAAGCTTACTTGTCTGAAGATTTATTTTAAGAATATATATACATATTAAACAAAAATGATTTCATTATTCGAATCATCTCCGAGCATTTTTGAAATTGTGCTTTTAGCATTATTTTCATGTGCTTTTTTAGTGCAATTGTTTTACTATCTTTTTTATTTTACGAAAATGATTTCATACAGCAAAAAAGTAAAAAAAGGATTAGTGAAATTTGAGGAATCACAGCCCCCTGTTTCTATTATTATCTGTGCCAAAAATGAATCAGAGAATTTGGAAAAATTTTTACCCTCTGTTCTTGAACAAGATTATCCGAATTTTGAAATAATCGTTGTAAATGATGGCTCTTCTGATGATAGCGAAGATGTCTTAGTAAAACTAAAACAAAGATATTCGAATCTTCAGACAACTTTTGTACCCGAAATTGCCAAATTTGTTGATTCGAAAAAATTTGCCGTCGTTTTAGGAATAAAGGCAGCAAAAAACGAATTATTGCTTTTTACAGATGCTGATTGTGTTCCAACAAGTAAGAATTGGATTACCAATATGGTTCGTAATTTTGATAACGAGACTGAAATTGTGTTAGGATACGGCGGATATTCAAAGGCAAAAGGATTTCTCAATTGTCTTATAAAATATGACACTCTATTTATTGCTATTCAGTACTTTAACTATGCTCTAGCGAAAAAGGCTTATATGGGAGTGGGACGCAATATGGCATACCGCAAAAGTATGTTTTACAGGACAAAGGGATTTTCCTCTCACTTGAATTTACAATCCGGAGATGACGATTTATTTATTAATGAAACGACATCAAAAACGAACACACGCATAGAAATCTCGGAAGATAGTACAACTCTTTCTGTCCCCAAAACAACCCTAAAATATTGGTTCAACCAAAAAGAAAGACATCTTTCCACATCAAGACATTACAAGTTTCAAAGTAAACTATTAATTGCTACAGAAATTTTGTCTAGGTTCCTATTTTATGCAAGTATGATGTTGGTACTATGTTTTCTTAATCCTCTTGTTTCTATCATTGTCGGAAGTTTATTTTTGATTCGTTATATCATTCAACTTATTATTATAAACTTGTCTGCTAAAAAATTAGGAGAACAGAGATTTTATGTGTCTATTTTGATGTTTGATATTTTATTGCCAATTTTCAACTTATATCTAATGGGTAGAAGCTTATTAAGGGGAAAACAAAAATATAAGTGGAAATAAGAAATCTTGTTAAAAAAATGTCTTTTATTTTCAGCATTCAGCACAAATATGTAAGTTTGCAGATTATTCGATATATCAATGAATTATAAAAATTTTTACATTATAATTGGGATTTTGTTGGTTTTTAGCTCTTGCGGAAGTTACCAAAAGTTGCTAAAAAATCCTGACCCCGAGGTGAAATATCAAGCAGCTTTGGTATATTATGGAAAACAAGATTACACAAAAGCGGTTACTTTACTAGAAGATGTTTCTTCTTTTTATAAAGGCACAGAAAAGGCTGAAAATATTTTGTATTTATTATCCAGCAGCTACTTTAATCAAAAAGATTATGTTTCTGCAACCCATTATTATACGCTTTATGTTTCATCTTACTTACGAGGAGGACATTACGAAGAATGCCTATATATGGAAGCATTTTGTTACTATAAAGAATCCCCGATTCCAAAGTTAGACCAAACGGCTACAACAAAAGGAATAGAAAAATTTAAAGCGTTTATTGAAACCTATCCGAACAGTGATTATGCACCTAATGCTAAAAAATATGTCATTGAATTAGAAGAAAAACTAGCAGAAAGAGAGTTGTTAAACACAAAAACATACTTCAACATAGGTAATTACAGAGGCAATAATTATTACAGAGCGGCTATTGTGACGGCTGAAAATGCTCTTAAGGATTATCCTGACTCTCAATATGCTGAGGATTTTTCTTTTTTGATTGTACAATCCAAATATGAAGAAGCTGTTCAGAGTGTTGCAGAGAAAGCAACAAAGCGAAGCGAAGACGCTTTAGATGAATGCTACTACTTTTTACGAGAATATCCTAAAACTGAACAAAAAAGAGAAATACAAAGAATCACCAATTCCCTACAAAAAATACTCAAAAAACAATCTAATTTATAGGCCATGGATTACAAAAAAACAAACGCACCTAAAAGTACCATTACAAGAGATATAAACAGATTATCTGAAAATACCGGTAACATATACGAAACTGTTAAAATTATTGGGAAAAGAGCGAATCAGATCAGTGTCGAAATAAAATCTGACTTGGAAAAGAAATTGCAAGAGTTTTCTTCTAACAACATAGATAACCTTGAAGAAGTTTTTGAAAACAGAGAACAAATTGAAGTTTCAAAATATTACGAAAAACTTCCGAAACCAACACTTCTTGCCATACAAGAATATATTGAAGACAAAACGTACTACCGTAATCCTGCAAAAATCAAGTAATAAAAACGTTTTTTCACAATAATATAAGGGTAAAAGAATTGGTTTGGATTTATTTTCATGCCTGTATTCTTTTATCTTTTTTATTTTAAAACTATGCTAAAAGGAAAAAAAATCATACTTGGAATAACAGGTAGCATTGCAGCTTATAAAGCGGCAATACTTGTTCGTGATTTGAAAAAAAAAGGTGCTGAAGTAAAAGTGATAATGACCGCCAAGGCAAAAGAATTTATTACTCCTTTAACGATGGCGACCTTGTCTAAGAATCCAATACTTGTTGATTTTTTTGACCCTACCAACGGTAATTGGAACAGTCATGTGAGTTTGGGTTTATGGGCTGATGCTTTCCTTATAGCTCCCGCATCTGCTAATACTATAGGCAAAATGTCGAATGGAATTGCGGACAATCTTCTTTTAACAACTTATTTATCTTGCAAATGTCCCGTGTTTGTCGCTCCTGCAATGGACTTGGATATGTATGCACACCCTATCACTCAGCAAAATTTAAGAAAATTGCAATCTTTTGGCAATCATATTATTGAGCCGAAAAACGGAGAATTGGCGAGTGGTTTACAGGGCAAAGGAAGAATGGAAGAACCTGAAATCATTGTGCAAAGACTATCTGATTTTTTCGATGAGAAATCTTGTCTGAATAACAAAAAAATTCTTATAACGGCAGGACCTACTTACGAAAAAATTGACCCTGTTCGTTTCATCGGAAATTACTCATCGGGCAAAATGGGGTATGCTTTGGCTGAAACATGTGCGGAAATGGGAGCTATCGTTTATTTAATCTCAGGACCAGTACAAATCAAAGCAATACATCCTAACATTAAAGTTATTCCGGTAGAATCGGCAAATGAAATGTACATTGCAACTCAAAAGTATTTTTTAAGTGCTGACGTTGCCATTTTATCTGCTGCAGTCGCTGACTTTTCGCCAAAAGAACCCACAGACAAGAAAATTAAACGAGAAAAAGAAAACTTAGCAATAGAGCTAGTTCCAACACAAGACATTGCAGCTAGTCTTGGAAGGATAAAAAAGGATAATCAAGTCCTTATCGGATTTGCCCTCGAAACAAACAATGAGAAGGCAAATGCGTTTGAAAAGCTACGTAAAAAGAATTTTGATTTTATCGTTCTGAATTCGCTAAATGATGAGCAAGCGGGATTTGGTTATGACACCAACAAGATTACAATCTTAGATTCTCAAAACAATGAAGAGGTTTATGAATTAAAATCAAAAAAGGATGTTGCGAAAGACATCGTTGCGAAATTAACAACTCTACTAAAGTAATTTGACTCATATCTGTAAATTGCAAATTTAAAAACATAAGCATGAGAAAGTTTTTCATATCGTTATTGGTTTCATTTACAATGCTATGCTCTCTTAATGCACAAGAACTCATTTGTAATGTAACCGTAAATTCAGACAAAATTTCGGGAACGAACAAACAGATTTTTCAAAGTCTAGAAAAATCAATTAAAGAATACATGAATGGACAAAGTTGGACGGATTTTGTTTTTGATAGTAACGAACGCATTGATTGTTCTTTTTTTATCACGGTAAAAAAACACGATAGCGATACTGATTTCCAATGTGATATACAAGTTCAAGCTCGTCGCAGTGTTTTTAACAGTTCCTACTACACCCCTCTCTTGAATTTTAAAGATGAAAATTTTGATTTTACATATGCAGAAAATGAGCCTTTACTATTTACGGAAAATACATTTGGAACAAATCTTACCGCTGTGTTAGCTTATTATGCATATGTAATTATAGGATTAGATGCCGACTCTTACTCAAATTTAGGAGGAAATCCGTTCTTTGAAAAAGCAGAAAAAATCACTAATCTTGCCCAAAGCACCTCTGAAACGGGATGGAAAGCTTTTGAAAGTTCGAAAAACAGGTATGCACTAATCAACAATCTAATTGATGAAAGTTTACGACCATATAGGACTTTCTTCTATCAATACCATCGTTTTGCTTTAGATGAAATGCACGTTTCAATAGAAAAAAGCAGAGCCCTCATTGATGAAGGAATGCCAACACTTCTTTCAGCTTATAAGGCAAGACCTTCCGCTATTTTATTACAAGTTTTTACAGAAACAAAAGCTGATGAATTAGTCGACATTTTTTCAGGAGGGACTGCAAAAGAAAAAAAGGATGTTTACGAAACACTGATGTCTATTACACCATCTCTTACCAATCGATTAGAACGCATAAAACAATAAGTTTATATGTTAAAAACTCTCCACATAGAGAACTACGCTCTTATCAAAAATTTAGATCTTATTTTTGATAAAGGTTTCTCTGTTATTACCGGAGAAACAGGTGCCGGAAAATCAATTATGTTAGGGGCATTGGGATTACTATTAGGTCAACGCTCTGATATCAAAGCAATTAAAGAAGGAGAGCTAAAATGTATTTTAGAAGCCGACTTTGATATTGAGCATTATCACCTGCAAGAGTTATTTGATGAAAACGACATCGATTATGACCCTAATTGCATTATCCGAAGAGAAATTCTCACTTCAGGAAAATCTAGAATGTTCGTCAACGATACGCCTGTAAATATTCAATTTTTAAAACAACTTGGCGAAAAATTATTGGATATTCATTCTCAATACGAGAATCTGCTCATAAAAGATAACTTATTTCAGCTTAATGTTATTGATGCTATTGCTGAGAACAGAAATATTTTGGAGGATTACATCAATACATTTACAGCATACAAAAAAGCTGAGAGGCAATACGAAGATTTACTCATTTTTTCTGAGAAAGAAAAAGCCAATTATGATTATCTGTCCTTTCAATTTGAACAACTTAGTAGTGCCGGTTTATCAAGCAATGAACAAGAAGAGTTAGAAAGAGAACAAACCATGCTTTCTCATGCGGAAGAAATCAAAACAATATTATACAAATCACAACTTTTACTTGACAACGAAGAAATCGGAATCTTATCGGTAATCAAAAATGCGATAAACAATCTCCAATCTATCACCCATGTTTATACGAAAGCGGAAAACCTCTATGAACGTCTTAATTCTTGCTTTATCGACTTAAAAGACATTGCCGAAGAGCTAAATAAACAAGAAAACAATATTGAGTCTCAACCCGAAAGACTTGAATTTATTAATAATAGGCTTGATACCATTTATTCCCTATGTCAGAAGCATAAAGTAACAAACTTGGAAGACCTTATCGCTCTGCAAAATTCATTAAAAGAACAGCTAGACAAGCTGGATTCTTTTGATTCTGAATTAGAACGTCTTAGCAAGCTTAAAGAAGAGCTTTTGAAGGAAGTATTGACAATTGGAGAAAATTTAAGCAAAAAGCGTAAATCGGCTGCAAAAAAAATAGAGAAAACGATGATTGAACAGCTATCCGTTTTAGGAATGCCAAATGTTCAATTTGTAATTGAAATAACAAAAAAAAACGTTCCGGATATCACCGGTTGCGATTACATTTCTTTCCTCTTTTCTGCCAACAAAAATGTTTCACCTAAAGCTGTCTCACAAATAGCCTCAGGGGGGGAAATATCCCGCGTAATGCTCTGCCTGAAATCACTTATTGCAACTGCTTCTAATTTACCAACTATCATCTTTGATGAAATAGACACAGGTGTTTCCGGTGAGATTGCTGATAAAATGGGAAATATCATGAAAGAAATGGGGGGCAAAATTCAAGTCATTTGCATTACTCATTTACCGCAAATAGCAGCCAAAGGCACTAAACACTACCGCGTTTATAAAATAGAAGAAGAAACTTCTGAAACCAAAGTTGTATTGTTGAATGCAAAAGAGCGTGTACAAGAAATTGCCAAAATGCTCAGCGGAAGTAATTTGACAGAAGCCGCATTGAAAAATGCAGAAGAATTACTTAAACAATAACTGAGAAAACTTGCTTTTCTTTTTAAAGAAAAAATCAACTAAAATGCTGTTTTTATAAATTTCAGGAATACACAAAACCTTGGTTGCTTGAATATTTGCTTTTCTTTTTTCTTGGAAACCTTTTCTCATCTTATGATAGTCAATTCTAGCCCTGATTACTGCAAAAGAGTTCTTTGGCTTCATCTGTAAAAGCATAATAAATGCAGCAGCATAATCTAAAAAAAAACGCAGAAAGAACACTCTGCAAAAATCTTTTGGAAGAATATTTTTATACAATAATAACAGATTATTGCGGTAATTCAAGTATGTTTTTTGGGGATTTTCTTTATTCAAAGTTCCTCCACCAAGGTGATAGACAGCACTTTGTGGGACACAAACAATTTCTCCTCCACGAGATTTTATTCTCCAGCAAAGGTCAATCTCTTCCATATGAGCAAAAAAGAATTCATCAAAACCGCCCAATGCTAAAAAATCAGCTAATCGAATAAAAAGACAAGCCCCTGTTGCCCAAAAAATAGACTTTACCTCATCGTACTGAGCTTCATCTCTTTCCAAGTAGCTAACAATGCGACCACGACAAAAAGGAAAACCCAAAGTATCAATATAGCCGCCGCAAGCACCTGCAAACTCAAAAATATCACGGTGTTGGTAGCTTAATATTTTCGGCTGACAAGCAACCGTTTTCGGGTGTTCATCAAGATGTTTGATAGGTTCCGATAACCAATCGGGGGTAACTTCCACATCCGAATTCAAAAGAACCACATATTCAGCTGAAACCTCTTGCAATCCTCTATTGTATCCACCGGTAAAGCCATAATTAGCATCCAACTGAACTATTCGAACTTGTTGGTCATATTCTTTTTTTAGAAAATCAATGGAATCATCTGTCGAACCGTTATCAAT
>DAIMYQ010000036.1:0-14703 GCA_036734385.1 Paludibacteraceae bacterium
ATTGGCATTATTTATGAGGCTCGTCCAAATGTGAGTTTCGATGTTTTCTCGCTTTGTATAAAATCAGGTAATGTGTGTGTATTGAAAGGTGGAACCGATGCCTATCATTCTAATTTAGCAATTGTTACGTTGATAAAAAATGTACTCAAGCAATTTGAAATAGATGAAAATGTTATTCATCTTTTACCCGCCGGTCGTGAAGCTACTGCAGAATTGCTCAATGCTGTTGATTTTGTTGATTTAATCATTCCTCGTGGCAGCAAAGGATTAATAGATTTTGTTCGTAATAATGCTAAAGTTCCGGTGATTGAAACAGGTGCAGGAGTTTGTCACACATATTTTGATGAATTCGGAGACAAAGAAAAAGGAGCCGAAATCATCAATAATGCAAAAACGCGTCGCGTAGGTGTTTGTAATGCCTTGGACTGTGTCATTATAAATGAAAAAAGATTAGCCGATCTACCTTATTTGTGCGAAAAATTAGTTTCGAGCGACGTTATAATTGAAGCAGACTTAAAATCATACACCTTTTTGACAGGAAAATATCCAGCTAAGCTGTTAGAAAAAGCTACAAACGAAAGTTTCGGAAAAGAATTCTTGGACTATCGCATGAGCATAAAAACGGTATCCAATATTGAGGAAGCAATTCAACATATTGCAACATACAGCTCAAAACATAGTGAGGCAATTGTAAGCGAAAATGAAGAAAATATTGCAATGTTCAATAAACAAGTTGATGCAGCTTGCGTTTACACAAACACCTCAACGGCTTTTACAGATGGCGGACAATTTGGTATGGGAGCAGAAATTGGAATCAGTACACAGAAACTGCATGCTCGCGGTCCGATGGCATTACCGGAACTAAGCAGTTATAAATGGATTATAAAAGGAAACGGGCAAATAAGAAAATAAGTTTTCATGGCAAAAACAAGCGAAATGTTTTTCGATGATAGGGTGTAACACCAAGTCGTGCAAGTGCTTCGCGATGAAATTTGGTTGGATAGGCTTTATTTTTATTCCATCCGTAATCAGGATAAAGCTTATGCAAATCGTCCATATAATCGTCTCTATAGGTTTTTGCTAAAACTGAGGCAGCTGCAATTGACATATATTTTCCATCTCCTTTTATGATGCAAGTATGTGGAATATCCGTTTTGTTCCTGAACTTATTTCCATCAATAAGCAAATGTTCTGGCACTATTCCGAGTCTTTCAATAGCTCTGTGCATTGCCAAGAAAGAAGCATTTAGAATGTTAATTTCGTCAATTTCACCTGCAGAAACTATCCCTACACCAAATGCAATAGCATGCTTTTCTATAATGGGGCGTAACGCATAACGTTGTTTTTCGGACAGTTGTTTGGAATCATTTAATTCTTCCGACAGAAAATCTATAGGCAAAATAACGGCCGCTGCAAAAACAGGTCCAGCCAAACAACCACGACCTGCTTCATCGCAACCACATTCTATTCTATCTTTTTGTAAATAAGGCAACAACATACTATCATTTTTCTTGATAAACGATTGTTGTAATAACATCACCGACCACTTTCAAGGTATTTTTGTCTATATTTTCCATCGTGTCATTAATAGTGTGCCATGTAGGAGGAAAGCCCAACTGGTTATCATAATGAATAATATCAATGCAGGGAATACCGGCAAGCTTATTGATATAATAATGATCATCTATAATAGGAGAACCTTGTGTATTAACAAAATAATTACCATAACCTAAATCGTTAGCTGTTTGCCACACCTTTTCTACTACATCAGCAGCATACGACTCAGAAAAAGATTCCTTTAAAAATGTGGGATTTTTACCGCCTACCATATCAAGCAATATACCATATTTAGCCTTATAACCTTGTTTATGAGGATTTTTTGCCCAATATTGCGTTCCTAAACAATAACTATCATCCTCTTGGGTTGAAGTCGAATCAAATTGAGGTCGACCATAATCTTCGGCATCAAGAAAAATAATATCCACACCAATCTTCACTGAATCTTTTTGCATCAAACGAGCCAACTCCAGCAAAACGCCAACTCCACTGGCACCATCGTTAGCTCCTTGAACAGGCGTTAAATAATTCTTTGAGTCTTTGTCATTATCCGAATAGGGTCTACAATCCCAATGAGCACAAAGCAAAACTCTGTTTTTACTATCAGGGTTAATAGACCCAATAATATTCCGAGAATGAAGTATCGTGTTATTATACGTTTTTACATCAGCTTTTTGTTCTGTCACTTGAATTCCAAAACGAGTTAATTCGGCAACTAAATAATCGCCACACATCTGATGTGCTTTCGTATTCGGCACTCGTGGACCAAACGAAACTTGTTTTTCCACAAAAGAATACGCAGAATCTGCAATGAATTTGGGAATTTTCACCTTCATACTTTCTTCGGCAGATACAGAAAATTTTTCCTGTTTACCACAAGATGCCATAACTAAAAGGACGATAAAAAAACAAATATTTTTTTTCATAATCAATGTGTTATATCTTTCTATTTTTCCAATAGAGGGGTTTTAAAATAGGCATTAGCATCACCGCAAAAACATATACTGGATAAAACAGCGACACCACAAAAATATACCAGAGCAATCTTGTTTGATTAAAGAATTTGGCAGTAGGAATTAGCAACATACTGTCTGCAAATAGCTTCATAAAAAACAAAATAACAAAGAGCACAACACATTCATTGTGCCAAAAAGAACCCAAAAAAGAAACTAAAAGTGCTACTTGCATACAAAAGACAATCAAAGCACACGCTATAATCTGCCAATCAGTGTATGATTTTGACTTCGAAACCCAACGCATTCGTTGTTGCAAAAAATCGTTTAAAGTAGTACACGGATACGTATTCGCAATTGCTTCTCTTGATTTTAAATAAAGAATATTACCTTTTTGTTTTTTGATGGCTGAAAGCAAAAACATATCATCACCGGAGACTTCTTGATTACACAAAAGTAATTCGGATTTTATATATACCTCTTTAGTAAAAGCCAGATTTGCCCCATTACACAAGATAGGCATACCGATACCGGCACTTCCTCCTGCTGAACCCGAAAGACTTAAGAAATCCAAACTCTGTGCTTTTTCAAAAAAAGAACGATTATGCAACATCCTTACAGGTCCAATAATCATATCAGGTTTGTGAATTTCATAAAAAGATACGATAGTTTTCAACCAGTCATGTCCAAATTGGCAATCCGCATCAACACAAACAATCAATTCTCCCGACGCATTTGAAATTCCTTGCCGTAAGGCTTTTTTTTTGCCAAAAGAAGTTGATTTCAACAATCTTAAGAATGAATTTTGCGTTACATATGAAGAAATGATATCGACAGTATTATCTTCAGAGTGATCGTCTATTACGATTAATTCGTATTTTTTATACGTTTGAGAAAAAATAGAATCTAAAAGTTTGACTATAGTATTTTGTTCATTCCGAACAGAAAGAATAATAGAAACCAACACTTGATCAGAGGTCTGTGAAGCAACAAAATCAATGGTTTTACGCCATCCGAAAGAATAGGAACAGACTGAAAAAGAGTAGGTTGCAACAATTAGCAAAGCAATAAGGATTATCCAAAACATATTATTTAGAATAAATTTCGGCTAAACAACTACCGATTTTCCCAACAATGACAAAATAAATCCACAAATGGCAAGCAGAGCAATAAGAGAACCTGTTGTTTTATTTACAATCCAAAGCCCTCTGATATTGAACTTTTTGCGGAAAATGCTTACAACCAAAGTGATTAAAAACCACCATGTAATGGCTCCGGCAAATACAGATGCTACACCGACAAGACTTTCCCAAATACTGGTTTCTTGAGTAAGAAAATTAAATCGAGCAAAAAGCCCTAAAAAAAGAAAGATAATAAGTGGATTGCTAAGTGTCAAAAAGAAAGATGAAAAGTAATCCTGAGAAAGGCTTATTGCCTTGACTGGCTCATTTTTATTCAAAACCTTTACCGGATTATTAAAAAATATATAAATGCCGAAAAATAAGATAATCAAACTTCCTATTATTTGTATGGCAAGCTGATTTTGTTTGATAAAATCAAGCACAAAGGAAAGTCCGAACAAAGCGATAGTGGCATAAATACAATCGGATGTGGCAGCACCTAAACCGAAAAAAAAGCCTTGTAAGCGACCTTTATTCAAAGTTCTTTGAATGCAAAGTATTGCTATTGGTCCTACAGGCACTGAAGTACAAATACCTATAATATATCCTTTGGTAAACACATCAATCATAGCTGCAAATATCTCAAAAAAAAACAAAAAAAGCACTATGATTCTTGTTTTTTTGAGGCTTTAAAGAGATTGGATGATTTTTTCTGTTACTTTTGCAAAAGACTTGTGTTTACGACACAAACACTTTTCTTATTATTTTATGGATAAAAAAATATATTTTGTTTCAGATGCCCATTTAGGGTCATTAGCTTTTGATAATGATTCCTATCGGGAAAAAAAGCTCGTAGCATGGCTCGATTCGATCAAAGACTATGCTTCTGATATTTACCTTTTGGGTGATATGTTCGACTTTTGGTATGAATACAAATATGTTGTACCTAAAGGGTTTGTGCGTTTTTTAGGTAAATTGGCGGAGCTATCGGACAGCGGAATCAACCTCCACTTTTTCATAGGAAATCATGATATTTGGACATATGGTTATCTAGAAAAAGAAATCGGCATGAAAATATATAAAGAGCCATTGATTATTAATTTAAACGGAAAAACATTCTATCTGGCTCATGGAAACGGACTAGGCAAACAGCCCCTATCCGTAAGACTTATTGAAAGAATATTTCACTCTGAAATTCTGAGAACGTTATACAATACCATTCACCCATATTTCAACATGAGTTTTGGCTTTGCTTGGTCAAAAAGTAACAGAAAATCAAAACAAAATTTGCCTGAAAACAACTTTTTGGGGGAAGATAAAGAACATCTAATCATTTTTGCCAAAAGCATCCTAAAAAAACAGCACATCGACTATTTCATTTTCGGACACAGACATATCATGGTAAATTTTATGCTTCAGAAAAACAGCCAAGTAATTTACTTAGGCGATTGGATTACAAACTTCTCCTATGGAGTTTTTGACGGAGAAAATTTTACGCTTGAACAATTTGAAGGGAATACACCATCTACTTGATGGTGCATTTTCCTCCTATGCATAATTCTGAGGTATCCGAAGCTATCATAAACTCCTCATCTGTAGGTATTACAAGTACTTTAACTTTGCCATCATCTTTACTAATAAGGGCATCTTGTGCCTTAGTTTGGTTACGTTCAGGATCTATTTCTATTCCTAAAAATTCGAGTTCTTCACATACCTTAGCCCTCATTGAGCCTTGATTTTCGCCCACTCCACCCGTAAAAATAAGAATATCTAAACCTCCCAAAGCAGCAGCATAAGAACCTATATACTTCTTAATGCGATAAGCATATATTTCGATTGCCAATTGAGCACGGGCATCTCCTGATTTTGCAGCAGCATCCAAATCACGCATATCAGAAGAAACACCGGATACACCAAGCACTCCACTATATTTGTTAAGCAATGTAGTTGCTGAGGCAGTTCCTATACCTTCTTTGTCCATCAAAAAGGTAATTACAGTGGGATCTAAATCACCACAACGTGTCCCCATCAAAAGACCCTCAAGAGGAGTAAATCCCATAGAAGTATCGATGGATTGACCATTTTTTATCGCTGTAACAGACCCCCCATTACCAATATGACAAGTAATGATTCGCTGCTTTTTGTAATCTACTCCGAGAAAATCACACCCTCTAGAAGAGACATAACGATGACTGGTTCCATGAAAACCATACCTCCGAATTCCATATTTTTTGTACAAAGAATAGGGAATGCCGTAAATATAAGCACGCTCCGGCATACTTTGGTGGAAAGCAGTGTCAAAAACAGCTACCTGCGGAACATTCGGAATAAGGTTTTCAATGGCTTGTATGCCTTTTAAGTTAGGCGGATTATGCAGCGGAGCTATTTCAATACAAGCTTCAATCTCTTTCATTATACTTTCATCAATCAAGACACTGGATTTGAATTTTTCTCCTCCATGAACTACTCTATGACCGACAGCGTCTATTTCATTTAGAGATTTAATACATCCATATTTTTTACTCACCAATACGCCTAAAATATACTCAATAGCTATTTGGTGTTCCAAAATTTCGCCTTCAAGAATTACTTGTCGTCCGTCAGCCGCTGTATGCTTTAAAAAAGACCCTTTCATCGCAACTTTTTCAACACCCCCTTGACCCAAAACTTGCTTTTTATCCATGTCGAACAGTTTATACTTAACGGATGAACTGCCACAATTTAAAACTAATATTTTCATGTATCTTGTTTTTTCGTCTATTTTACAATTTTCCCTTTTTCATCATATGTATAAAAACCCTTTCCACGACTAATTCCGAATTGTTTACCTCTATACAAACGCATCAATATGGGTGAAGGTTTGTATTTTACAGCACCAAACTCATTATACATATTTTCCATTAGCTTCACAATTTTTTCAATTCCCATTTGGTCGGCAGTTCTGAAAACACCTTGTTTGTTTCCAAAACCGGATTTCATTACTTTATCTATATCCTCTACAGTCGAAATTCCCTCCATCAACATTCCACACGCTTCATTAAGCATAACAAAGAAAAGACGCATACTTACCAGTCCTGAAGATTCTGCCACAAGTATAATTTCGTGCTTCATCAAATGAGCAAATTGACAAACTTTTTGATAAACTTCTTCACTGGTATAAAGGCTCTTAACAATTTCCAAGATACGAGCTTCAGGAACATTGCTCATCACATGCATACCAATGCATCTTTCCTTGAATTTTAATTCAGTTGCCAACTCTGTAATGACGGGGGTTGATGTATTACTTGCAATAATGGCATCTTCGGGCAACACTCTTTCCAAGTTCAGGAAAACCTCCTTACGTAAATCGGTACTTCTTTCTCCCGTATTATCATCGTATCTTATTGACTCTATGACAAACTCACAATCTTTGAACGCATTATAACTGACAGAACCTGTTATTCTCGATAAAATGGCTCTTTTTTCCGATTCTGTCAGACCCCAGTTTTCTATTCTATTATCTAACGATTTTTCAATTCTTACATACGCATTCTGAATTTTCTCTTCAGTTGGTTCTAAAAAAACGACTTCCATTGCATTGGTTGCAGCTAAAGTAGCAATCATACTACCCTCTTTTCCACAGCCGACAATTCCAATTTTTGAAAATAAGGTTTTCTTATACTCCTTTTTGCTTAAACCATAATTTTCTATTGCTTCTACTATCATAATTTTACTTTTAAACTATTAATTACATAGCCGCTTGATTGGCAGTAATAGCTATCATTTTCACAATATCATCGACAGAACATCCTCTAGACAAATCATTTATGGGAGCTGCCATTCCTTGCAAAATAGGACCGATAGCTTCTGCATGTGCTAATCGTTGAACCAATTTATATGCAATATTCCCACTTTCCAAATTTGGGAAAACCAACACATTGGCATTGCCTTGTATTTTACTACCAGGGGCTTTTGATTTTCCGACAGAAGGTACAATCGCTGCATCTGCTTGGAATTCTCCATCAATAATCAATTGAGGATTCATTTGTTTTGCTAAAGCAGTAGCTTCCACTACTTTATCAACCATTTCATGACTAGCACTACCTTTTGTTGAAAAGCTCAACATAGCAACTCTTGGTTCAAATCCGGCAATAATGCGAGTTGTTTGTCCTGTCACAACCGCAATTTCAGCCAATTGTTTTGCTGTCGGGTCGGGTGTTACTGCGCAATCGGCAAATACAAAAACGCCCTTTTCACCGAAAGTTTCATCTTGTAATAGAATTAAAAATGCTCCTGAAACAACAGTTACCCCGGGTTTGGTTTTTACTATTTGTAAGGCAGGACGAAGAACATTTCCTGTAGAATTTTGTGCTCCGGCAACTTCTCCATCAGCATCTCCGTTCTTAATCATCAATGTTGCCAAATATAAAGGGTTTTTACTCAACTTTTGAGCTTCCTCTTTTGTCATTCCCTTACTTTTTCGCAACTCGAATAACAAATCCGTGTATATGGACATCTTCTGATCTGTTTCGGGATCAAAAAAACGTGCTTTTTCTATATTTTTTAACCCTAAATCGGCGGCAACAGATAAGATATGCTGTTTGTTTCCGATTAATTGAATAGAAGCTAATCCTTCCTTTAACGCCACATCAGCTGCTTGCAAAGTCCGCGGCTCTGTTGATTCAGGCAATACAATGCATTTCACATTATTTTTCGCCTGATCAAAAATTTTTTCTAACAAATTCATAATCAATATTTAAAACTAATTTTTACTCATCTTTAACCGATATCAAAGTTACAAAGAATATTATAATTGAAACCGCAATTCATTATTTTTTATTTCGCGGATGATAAGAAATAATCGCCTCTCGCAAATAACTTATATCTAAATGAGTATAGATTTCTGTGGTAAGAATGGATTCGTGACCAAGCAATTCTTGAATAACCCGCAAATTGGCTCCACCTTCAAGCAAATGAGTGGCAAAAGAATGTCGAAAAGTATGTGGACTGATATTTTTCACAACACCCGCATCTGCTGCAAACTTGTTTACCATGATGAAAATCATTTGCCGGGAAAGTTTCGCCCCTCTTCTATTCAAAAAAACAAAATCTTCATTGCCTTTCTTTATATCCAACGAATTTCTTTCGTCAATGAAATAACTTTTAATTTCTTTCATGGCTGTTTTTGAAATCGGCACGAGACGTTGTTTATTCCCCTTTCCCTCCACCTTAATATATTCTTCCTCCCAAAAAATGTTGGATGATTTTAAATTTATCAATTCAGAAACACGCAATCCACAACTATACAAAGTTTCTATAATCGCCCTGTTCCGTTGACCTTCGGGCAATGACAAATCAATAACATTGAGAATATTATTGATTTCATCCAACGAAAGAACCTGCGGAAGTTTTTTCCCAAGTTTGGGAGATTCGAGCAATTCAGTGGGATCATCATTAATGATATTTTCCAACATCAAAAACTTGTAAAATGATTTGATACCTGATATAATGCGTGCTTGAGAACGTTCGTGAACACCAATATCAGCAAGAATGAGCAAAAAATCTTGTAAATCAGATAATTTTACATGGCAATAATCTATTTTTTTATCGGAAAAATATCCAAGTAGTTTATTCAAATCCTGCAAATAGGCATCAAAAGTATTGGGAGAAAAGGATTTTTCTAGTAATAAATAGGCTCGATACTGCTCAAGAATAGAATTATTATACTTGTTTTCCATTGTGGAATTTATTTTTTATTCAACGCGATTTCCTGGTTAAAAACAGGATTGGCATAAATACAATATATTTTTTCTCGCAAAAATTCCTCATCTTTGTTTTCTAATTGAATCTTATCAAGTTGCTTTTGAACATAATCTAAGAAAACATTTTTTTCAGCTTCGGTATATTTGCTTGAAAATCGATTTTCACCGGACAGCAAATCTGCAGCTACATAATTACCCTCATATAGACGGTAGTTTTTATAAATTTGTTCGTCAATTAAGGATGCTACATAAGCCGCTTGATCTTTTGCCATCAACGAATCTAAACTTGCATTTTGCAAAATATTATTTAGAGGCTCCGAAATGCAAAAGGATATTCTGCCTTTGATGCCCATCATTCCGGTTTCCATGCTGAACAAGTCATCTTGCTGCGATTTTTTGAAATTTTCATCATCCCTTTTTTGTTGAAGTTCTTTTGCTTTAAGAAAATCGCACGAATCATACTCATAATTAATAGTCAACGGCACAATATTGAGTTCTCTTAATTTTTCACTAAACGAACCCGAGCCACTCATTTGCAACATTTTAATAATTGCTGGTTGTGTTTTGTCATTACCATCTTTAGCTCTACCTTCTCGTTGAGCCAACCAAACAGATTGAGGCTTTTTAGTAAGGACATAACGAATATATTCTGACAAATGAGTAGAAATTTTAATTTGCTCACGAATAGAAGCATCTCGACGAACAATAAAACTTTTATTAATCCTAACAAGATCTTCTATCCATGGATACACTAAAAGGTTATTTCCAATAGCTATTTCGGAGGTATTCATACCCTCAAGTAGAAGATGGATATTCAATAAAGCAGAATCAAGAACTATATCTCGGTGATTTGAAATGAACAAATAGGCAGAATTATAATTTAACAAATCAAGACCCGAAAGGGTTACTCCTTTTGATGTTTTATTTTCTATATCCACCAAAAAAGGAACGATAAAGTTCTTCTGAAATTGATAAACCGATCTAATCTGTTTTATTTGTTTAATAAATTCACTCAACGGAACATTCGGAAAGACCTTCGGCATCAGACCCAAGAATTGTTGATTTTGGAATAATTCATCAAACTTATCTTGTAACTCATCATCATTATAACATCTAATGTCATCAAAAAGAGAATCTACCATCGCATTTATTATTTATTTTTCTTTTCCCCAAAGGTAATACTTTTTGGAAAAAAAGTTAAATTTGCGATAAATAAATACCACATATGGCAATCGAAATCGAACGTAAATTTTTGGTAAAGAAAAATAGCTGGACACGCCCCAATGAAGGGACTTTGTACATACAAGGATATCTGTCTTCCTCTCCCGAAACAACGGTACGTATCCGCATTGCAGGAAAGATTGGCTTCATCACAATCAAAGGAAAAACGACAGGATTTTCAAGAGAAGAGTTTGAATATGAGATACCTGTTGAGGATGCCGAAATCTTGCTGAAAAAATGCAAAAATGCTCCTATAAAAAAGATACGCTACAAAGTACTATTAAACGGAACTCTTTGGGAAATAGATGAGTTTTTGGAGGAAAACAGCGGACTCCTTATGGCGGAAGTAGAACTTCCCGATGAAAAGGCTAGTTTTTTCAGACCTGAATGGTTAGGGAGAGAAGTAACAGATGATAAAAGATACCACAACTCCCACATTGCACAACACCCTTTTAAAACGTGGGAATAAATCTATTCATCAATTTTTGCAACCCTTGCACAATGTCTCCCGCCTTCGAAATCAGTGGTAAGAAAAGACTCAACCATTTCTTCTGCCAAAACTTCAGAAATGTAACGTGCTGGTAATGAGATAATATTGGCATCATTATGTTTTCTTGCCAAGATAGCTATTTCGTCTTTCCAACACAACGCTGCACGGACACCTTTGTGTTTGTTAGCAACAATACTAACACCATTTCCACTACCACATATAGCTATCCCAAAATCCACCTGACTTTCAGCAACAGCCTTTGCCAGAGGATGAATAAAATCAGGATAATCAACGCTGGCCTCTGAGAAAGTTCCAAAATCCTTCAATCCAAACAACTTATCGGCAAGAAAAGATTTCAAATGCTCTTTCAACTCATATCCGGCATGGTCAGAAGCAATTCCGACTAATAAAGTATCCATTGAATTCATGTGAAAATAGATTAGGTTTATTCGTTTGTTTAGGCGTTATTCTAAAAAAAGATTTACTTTTGCAAAACACGACAAAGGTAATTCTTTGAGAGAAATTTTGTTACAATTTATTATTATTTTTCATAAAAAATGAACGATTCGATAGAAATATATTTTGACGATGTCAAAATTGATTCCATTTCCCCCTCATACATGAGAGAAGAAGATTTCTTATTCTCAAACCTTACAAAAAGCAACTATAACTTCGTCATTTTTGGGATACCTGATGAAGCCAATACCGCAAACGAAACAAGAAAGCATCTTTACAACTTATTTGGCAATTTCGAAACTCTGAAAATTTGTGACCTTGGTAACGTCAAGAAAGGGAAAAAAGAAAGTGATTTATTTTTTGCCATTAATCATGTTGTTCATGCATTAGCCGAAAAACAAATTCCATGTGCTATTTTCGGAGGGAATCAATTGCCGACTCTTTCAGTTTTTAAAGGACTAAAAGAAGTCTTGAGAAAAATTAATTTTGTGGTTGTCGACTCCAAGATAGACATTGGAGATAACACTCCTGATATTTCAGAGCACTCTTTTTTGCTTCCAATCTTAAAAGACAAAGGTCTTAAGCAATTTGACATTATTGGTTGCCAACAATATTATTCCTCAGATGAACAAAGAAATTTCATTCGCAAAAATAGAGGTAATTCCATTCGATTAGCAGAGGCAAGGAGTCATCTTTTTGAGCTTGAACCCATTTTTAGAGATAGCGATATTGTTTCAATAGACATGAGTGCCATAAGGCAATGTGATGCTCCGGGAGTAAGTTTTCCCTCTCCAAACGGTTTTGCAGGAGAAGAAATATGCCAAATGGCACGTTTTGCAGGTTACGGAGACAAGACAAAATTTCTCATCGCTTCGGAAGTAGACGCCTCAAAAGACTTTAATAATCAAACAACTGCATTATCAGCAGAAATCATTTGGCATTTTATTGAAGGTGTCAGTAGACGAGAAAACGAACAACCTACGGAAGAAAATCCGATATATGAAAAATTTATTGTTCAATCGGAAATATACGACGACAATATCATTTTCTTTCACAACAAAACAACTGACCGATGGTGGATAGAAATTCCATCCAAAAAATCGACAGAAATTCATGCTTGTAAAGAATCTGACTACCAAGCTATTCGCAACAATCAAATTCCAGAAATCTGGCTTCGATTTTTTCTCAAATAACGCCGGGAAAATTTTAGGATTTTTCGGCAATTTCGAATCCAACAGAAAGCAAATCCTTCCAAAAATTGGGATAGGATTTGGTGACTACGTGCGGATCATTAACAACAATCTTTTTGGCACAAATGGAAACAGGAGCAAAAGCCATTGCCATACGATGATCTTCGTACGTATCGATGATTGGGTTAGATTGACGCATACAAGTTTCTCCCTCAAATTCGACAATTCCATTACCCTTTTCTACAATAACATAACCCAACTTTCGCAATTCCTTCGTTAACGCAGCTATTCTATCTGTTTCTTTTATTTTTAAACTCTGTAACCCTGAGAAATAGAAAGGAATATTTTTCAAGCAACACGTTACAATAACTGTTTGAGCCAAATCCGGTTGATTTACAAAATTGTATACCATTTTTTTAGTTTTTAGCGTTTGCTTTGTAAGCAGAACTCCTTCTTGGGTAAATTTCGTTTTTACACCCAATTGATCGAAAATTTTAGCCACTTCGGCGTCCCCTTGCACACTGTTTTTGTTCAACTGAGTCAGCAACACCTCTGCCCGATCACTCAAAGAAACAATTTCATACCAATAAGAAGCTGCAGACCAGTCGCTTTCTACTCGAAAAGGTATTGGTTTATACTCTTGGAACGGCACTTGGATTTGATTCTCCTCCCAAGAATATTTTATACCGAATTGTGCCATAATTTTGAGAGTCATAGCTATATATGGGATAGAAATAATTTCTCCGGAAAGCAAAAGGGTCAATCCTTGTTGCATAGTCGGAGCAACCATAAGTAAAGCTGAAATATATTGACTACTTACGTTTCCTTGAAGTTCAATTTTTCCACCTTGTAGGGCACTGCCAAAAATACGTAAAGGAGGATAACCTTCTTTTTCTATATATTCAATTTTAGCACCTAATTGGTTCAGTGCTTCTACTAATATTTTTATAGGACGATTTTTCATTCTCTCACTCCCGGTAATGGTCCATTCTCCCAAAATTTTAGATAAAAATGCGGTAAGAAAACGCATGGAAGTCCCCGCAGCACCAACATCAAAACAATTATCATTTGAATTAAGTGCATTAATCATAACACGCGTATCATCACAATCGGAAAGATTTTCAACATCAAAGAAACTATCAGACAACGCATTAATAATGAGAACTCTATTGCTGATACTCTTTGAAGCAGGAAGATTAACCGTGCCTTTTATTTGCTTAGAAGATGTGATAATGTATGTGCCCATTTTTAAGATAAGTTTGATGACAAAGTTACAAAAATTTACCAAAAACACTCAAAAAAACAACTTCTGATATTTTTATGAACATTTAATACTATTTATGTAATTTGGAATTGTGATTTTGAGAAAATGTTTTAATTTTGCAGTGTGGAGTGGGATGAATTCTTTCAACCCACTTCTTCTAAATTAAGGAGATATATAACTTAAATAAAAATTATTAATTTATTAACAAATGGCAAATTTAGATTTATCAAAGTATGGCATTTCGGGCAACTTCGAAATTCTGCACAACCCAACTTACGAAGAGTTGTTTCAAGCAGAAATTGACCCTAAAAACGAAGGTTTTGAAAAAGGTGTATTAACAACCACAGGTGCGGTATCTGTTGATACTGGCATTTTTACGGGTCGTTCTCCTAAAGATAAATTCTTTGTAAAAGATGAAATCACAGAAAAGAATATGTGGTTTGATGGCAACATAAATAAACCTGTCAGTAAAGAAGCCTATGCTGATTGTAAAGGTCTTGTGACCAAACAATTGGCATCTGCAAACAAACTTTATGTGGTTGATTGTTACTGTGGTACCAATGCCGACACACGTATGAAAGTGCGTTTTGTTATGGAAGTTGCTTGGCAGGCTCACTTTGTAACGAATATGTTTATTCGTCCTTCACACTATGAATTGGCTAATTTTGGTGAACCTGATTTTACCTTCTTGAATGGTTCAAAAACAGTTG
>DAIMYQ010000037.1:0-14530 GCA_036734385.1 Paludibacteraceae bacterium
CCAATTGCTTCCTCCGCCAATTTGACACTGACAACAGATTTCCCGGCGACCGAAACTTCTTGACGTTTATAGCCCGCATAAGAGAATACTAAAGTACCATTAGCCGGCACTTTTAAATTAAAGTTTCCATCGTAATCGGTAACAGTACCAACGCCATTGGCTCCTTTAAGTGTAACGTATGCTCCAATAATAGGCTCACCCTGCGGATCAGTAACTGTTCCTTTAACGGACACTTGCTGAGCAAAGGCACTCACACAGAAAAATACCGAAAAAAGGAGTGCTAGAGCAGTCTTCTTCGATTTTTTTACATTAAAATAGTTCATGCATTAAAAATTTTAAAAGTTAATAAAAGGTTTAGTTAAAAAATTGAATTAATTTTCATATTACTAGGTTACTCCCCACAATGTAAAAAAATCAAAACGAAGCCTCATCAATGTATATGAGCAACGTAACGACCCGCTTACAACCCGTTCTAAGTAACGGGCAAACATACGTATTTTTTCCGAAATAAAAACAAATGTTATTACATTTTTAGAAAAAAAGATATAAAAAATCGCTGAAATGTTAAAATATTCGATGGAAGTGTGAAAGCAATTGTTAAAAAAGACAATTCATGCTTCTTGAATTTTAACAGGTAAGATAAAATAAGAACTAATTGTATCTTGGCAATCATGAAAGCAAAAATCTATTATCAATCGGATACAAAGGATAGAAATTAAAAAATAAAATCAATAAAAACGAACAAATTTGTTTTTTACAAAAAAAAAAGTACCTTTGAAATCTATATTGTTTTGTGTGCAAGCATCAAAATCTTAACTATGAGTATTTTCACAAGTATTTTATCTGTTGCTATCAAGAGGAATAACCAACTCTACACGATATATGGATTTTGTCAAATTTTCATTTAAAATTTTTACAGATGAAAACTCAAATTACCATCAAAGATATTGCCAGGGAATTGGGCGTTTCGCCTTCCACCGTATCCCGTGCACTGCAAGACCATCCTGACATCAGTAAAGCAACCATTCAAGAGGTGAAAGAGTTTGCAAAAAAGTATAATTACAAGCCGAATTCTGTTGCTTTAAGTTTAAAAACAAAAAAAACAAACATCATAGGTGTAGTGGTACCTGAAATGGTCCATCATTTCTTTTCCACGGTTCTTTCCGGCATAGAAGACGTTGCCAATGAAAGAGGTTACAGCGTTATCGTTTGCCAAACAAACGAAAAATATGAAAAAGAAGTCAAAAACATTGAAACCCTTATTTCCGCGCGCATATCGGGTGTTATTGCTTCGTTGTCAAAAGAAACGACACAATTCGAACACTTTCAGGAATTGATAGATAACAACATCCCATTGGTATTTTTCGATCGTATTTGCACAGGGATAAACACAGACCGAGTTGTTATAGACGACTATACGGGTGCCTTTTCTGCTGTAGATTATCTTATCAAAACAGGTTGCAAACGGATAGCTTTTTTCAGTGCTCCGTTTACAATGGAAATTTCGAAAAACCGAAAAAACGGATATTTAGATGCTTTGAGAAAAAACGGAATAAAAATTGACGAGAATTTGATATACGTTTGTGACAGCAGGGAAAGTGCCATGCACCTAACAGAAAAAGTCCTAAAAGAAAAAAATAGACCGGATGCGTTTTTTGCAATTAACGACGATACGGCTTCAGGCATTTTATATGCTGTCAAAAGAGCAAATCTAAAAGTTCCTGAAGATATCTCAATCTGTGGCTTTGGAGATGGAATTATAGCTACCACATCCGATCCGCCCCTTACTACGGTACAGCAAAATGGGTATGCCATGGGTATGACTGCCTGCAAAATGCTATTCAAACGTATTGACAATGAACCGAATACCCGTGTAAATCATAGCATCATTAAAACAAATCTTACCATAAGAGAAACAACAAAATCATAATTTATAACATAATCACCTATTAACTTCTATGAAACAAAAATCATTTCTCAGCATTCTGCTTTTTTTCCTGAGTGTTAGTGTTTTTGCAAAATCTCCGACTTATTCGATAGAAAGAGTGGAACCTGCCAGTTGGTGGATAGGCATGAATGATCCCGAATTACAAGTAATGATTTACGGCAACAATATTTCCTTAGCTGATGTCGAATTGAATTACGAAGGTGTAACGATTTCTAAAAAAGCACTTACCGATAATCCAAACTACATTTTTTTATACCTAAACATTGACAAAAACACCAAACCCGGAAAATTTGACATTGTATTTAAAAAAGATAAAAAGACAGTAGGTAAATTTTCCTATACCCTCTCTGAACGGAGAAAAAATTCAGCTTACCGCAACACTTTCGGTCCTCAAGACGCTATTTATTTGCTTATGCCCGACCGTTTTGCTAACGGTAACCCGAAAAATGATGTCGTAAAAGGCTACGTACAAGGTGTAAACAGAAATGATTTGGGGCAACGACATGGAGGTGATATTGAAGGAATTACCAACAAACTACCCTACTTGGCAGATTTAGGTATAACAGCCCTGTGGGTAACACCATTTTTTGATGATAATGATGAAAATTATTCCTATCATCACTATGCTGCAGGCGATTATTATAAGGTAGACCCTCGTTTGGGAACAAAAGAAAACTACAAACAACTTTCGGAAGGATGTAAGAAAAACGGATTGAAATTAATTATAGACGTGGTTCCTAATCACTGCGGAGGAGCTCATTGGTGGATGAAAGACTTACCTGCTTCTGATTGGATAAATAAATGGGATACATACACTCCTTCTAATTATCGTATGACCGCATGGACAGATCCTTATGCTTCGGATTATGATAGAAAACAGCTCTACAAAGGATGGTTTTCGGGAAATATGCCGGATTATAACCTTGCAAATCCTCATTTATTTACCTATTTAAAACAAGCTTATATTTGGTGGATAGAATATGCGAACGTAGATGGAATAAGGGTCGATACTTATCCTTACACAGATATCCAAGTTGCTTCCAAGTGGATTAAAGCTATTCGTAATGAATATCCGAATATCAATGTAGTGGGAGAATGTTGGGTAAAAACTCCGGGCGAGATTGCCTTTTATCAATCAGGTTCCCTTAACAAATATAATTTTGATTCGAATTTACCTTGTGTAATGGATTTTGTATTGAAAGATGTATTTGAATTTTCTTTTAACGAACCCGAAACATGGGACAGGGGTATGATTCGTTTTTATAACCATTATGCTCAGGATTTCTTGTATGCCAATCCTAACAACATCATGAATTTTCTTGACAATCACGATATTGACCGCTATTCTGAGGTAATTGGACATGATATAAAAAAATATAAGATGGCATTGGCTTTACTGATAAGTTCACGTGGTTATCCGCAAATTTATAGTGGTGACGAAATTATGTTGGGCGGAATTCGAGGAAATTACGAAGGTCATCGCTTTGATTTTCCCGGAGGTTGGGCTGAAGACAAACATAATGCGTTTACTGCAGGAGGAAGAACAGCAGAAGAAAATGAAGTTTTCAATTACTTACGTACTTTATTACACTATCGCAAAAACACAACTGCTTTGCAAACAGGAAAAATGAAACAATTTATACCTTCCGACGGTATTTATGTATATTTCCGTTACGATAATGCAAAAACAGTGATGGTTGTTACCAATAACAACAACGAGTCGAAGAATGTTGCAACAGAAAGATTTGCTGAAGTGATAGGATCAAAAACTTCGGGACAGGAAATTACAACACAGCAAAAATTCAATTTGAAAAACGGCATTTCCATTCCGGGAAAAACGGTTTATATTCTTGAAATTCAATAATCTATATCTTTAATTTAACCATGAATAAACCCGATTTAAAATTTTCATCTCTTTTTAATATCAGTTTTGGATTTTTCGGAGTCCAAATTGCTTATGCTTTGCAAAGTGCAAATATTAGCCGAATTTTTGCAACATTAGGTGCAGACCCACATAATTTGAGCTATTTTTGGATACTTCCTCCTCTAATGGGAATTATTGTACAACCAATTATCGGTTCTTTGAGTGACAAAACATGGACACGTTGGGGAAGACGTAAACCGTACCTATTATTGGGTTCTTTTATTGCCATTTTAGTCATGTGCCTTCTTCCTAATGCAGGAAGCTATCAAATGTATGTTGACGCCATGGTTTTCGGACTTATTATGTTGATGCTGTTGGATACTTCTATCAATATGGCAATGCAACCTTTTAAAATGATGGTAGGCGACATGGTTAATGAAAAACAGAAAGGTCTTGCCTATTCCATCCAAAGTTTCTTGTGTAATGCAGGCAGTTTGGCAGGATATCTTTTCCCATTTTTGTTTACTTGGTGGGGAATCAGTAATACAGCAGCGGAAGGTATTATTCCCGACTCGGTAATTTATTCATTCTATATTGGTGCCGTTATTCTTATTTTGTGTGTTCTTTATACAAGTATTACGGTAAAAGAAATGCCTCCGAAAGAATTTGAAGCTTTTCACGGTATTACAGCAGACCAGAAAAAAGAAAAAACCGATTTTATATCACTGCTGCTACACGCACCAAAAACATTTTGGACAATCGGATTGGTTCAATTTTTCTGTTGGTTGGCTTTTATGTATATGTGGACATATACCAATGGAGCTATTGCAGAAAATATTTGGAAAACAACAGATGTAGCCTCCGCCGGATACCAAGAAGCCGGAAATTGGGTTGGAATTTTGTTTGCAGTACAAGCTATCGGCTCCGTTGTTTGGGCAACCTTATTGCCGTTGTTTATTAAGTGGACTTCTACCAAATGGGCTTATGCCATCAGTTTATTGATAGGAGGTCTGGGGTTCATTTCGACATTATTTGTTACTGACCAATATATATTGTTCGGTTCTTACTTTGCTATCGGATTTGCCTGGGCAGCTATGTTGGCAATGCCATTTGCAATTTTAACGAACTCTATTTCCGGCAAAAATATGGGGGCTTATCTCGGCTTATTCAATGGAACCATTTGCTTGCCACAAATTATAGCAGCTTTATTGGGTGGACATATTCTAGCCCTTGTGAGTTCACACCAAGTGAATATGTTGGTCGTAGCCGGTGTTTCTCTACTCTTGGGAGCCATTTCAGTCTTTTTGATTAAAGAAAAGCAAACTATCGAGCAAGTTAAATAAAGCGATTATGAAAAAAATAATGCTTTGTTTTGTTATCGGTATTCTTTTAACGAGTTGTGGCAATAACAACTCGTTAAATTTACCGGAAAAGTCTAATAACAATGTCAGATTAAATTCCACGTTGACCTTTTCAAAGGGAGACAATTATTTCTTGACACAAGATTACATTCTTGACATTAGCACTATTGACTCCGTAAGTAGCGATTGGAAAGGAGTAACAGTAAAACTCTCCTCTAAAAAAGATACTGTTTATGCAGTAATGGATGCTATGCCTCGTTTGGTAAACATTTCGCTTTGGGTAAAAGGCGTACCCTACTCTGTTTTGGCAAAAAGATCGAACAAAATTGATTATACTTTTACCTATGATGCCCACGGAAAAAAGCCTAAAAGAATACAATTAGCAGGACAAATGAATGATTGGGTACCTTCTACCCACCCCGATTTGATGTTAAACAAAGACGGCTTGTACGAAGTTACTATCAATGTCAGTCCAGGAACATATTTGTATCAAATGGTGATTGACGGCGAATGGAATTATGACGAAAACAATCCTGAAAAAGTTGATAACAATTCCGGCAAGTTTAATTCGGTACTACATGTTCCGGGTTCACAAGATAGAGCTCCCGTACTGTTGACCAAATCCTTTGACAAAAATACCATTACTGTTCAAACGTTTAATCCAACCAATCAGTTATACGTATATTGGCAAAATTATTTATTACCAAACTCAAATTTTGTTGATATTGACGGTAAAAATTTTACCATTACATTACCGAAAGAAGCAAAGAAACTGGATAGATCCTTCATTCGCGTTTTTTCTGCTAATCGTTATGGCATTTCCAATGATTTGCTTATTCCACTCGAAAAAGGTTCTGTTCTAAATGATTACAAGAAAATTACGAGGTTTGACAAACAAGCAGAATCTATCTATTTTTTGATAGTAGACAGATTCAATGACGCGAATAAAACGAACAATCACCCCATGAATAGGCCGGATGTAAATCCGAAAGTGGATTATCAAGGAGGTGATATTGCCGGCATTACACAAAAAATAAAAGAAGGCTATTTCCAAAAATTAGGATTTACCACTATCTGGGTTTCTCCAATCGTTCAAAACCCGTTGGAACCTTATGGAAATTGGGGAAAACCCAAAACAAAATTTTCAGGATACCACGGTTACTGGCCTATTTCTTCCTCTAAAATAGACTTCCGTTTGGGAACAGATGCAGAAATGCGTGAATTGGTAAAAACAGCTCACGAAAATAACATGAATATTATCATTGATTATGTAGCCAATCACGTACATAAAAAACACCCGTTATACCAACGTGATTCAACCATCGCAACACCACTTCATTTACCTGATGGCACACTGAATGTCGGACGTTGGAATGACCACCGATTGACTACTTGGTTCGATGTTTTCTTGCCGACAATCGACTATTCTCGTCCTGAAATAGTAAACATGATGACTGATTCAGCCGTGTATTGGATTAAAAAATTCAATTTGGACGGATTCCGTCATGATGCTTGTAAACACGTAAACGATGAATTTTGGAGAACGCTTACGCTTAAGCTGAAAAAAGAAGTGGAAATTCCAAGCGGACACCCTATTTACCAAATTGGTGAATCGTATGGAAGTCCGCAACTAATAAATAGTTACGTAAACACGGGTATGCTTGACGGACAGTTCGATTTCAATGTGTTTGATGATGCCTCATCTGTCTTTGCACTCAATTCGGAAGATTTTACCCGAATAAGTAATACACTAAATGCCAGCTTACGAACGTATGGGAACCATAATCTTATGGGCTATATTTCAGGAAACCAAGACCATGCTCGTTTTATTTCTTATGCTTCGGGAGATGTTAAATTTGGAGAAGACTCTAAGGCTGCCGGTTGGGATAGAAAAATCGGTTTAACAGACACGTCCGCTTACGACAAACTAATTCAATTGAATGCGTTCAATTTGACTATTCCGGGTGTGCCGGTATTGTACTACGGCGACGAAATTGGGAATCCGGGGGCTAATGACCCTGATTGTCGCAGATTCATGCGTTTTGGTAATCAGTTGAACCAACATGAAAAAAGAGTATTGAATACCGTTTCGAAATTGGGACAATTAAGAAAACATAATTTGGCTCTTATTTACGGTGATTTTTTTGAATTAAAACTCGAAAGAAATATATGGGCTTATGCTCGTAATTATTTCAACGAAGAAGCGATAGTTGTATTCAACAGAAATAAAACTGCTAAAGATATAGCAATCAAATTACCCATCGTACTGCAAGGGAAAAAATATACCAGCACTTTTGGCAGTAAATGTTCCATCAAAGGAGATATCTTAAAAATAAACGTAAAAGCGAATGGCGTTGAGATATTGACAACAAAATAACTCAAAAGCGGTTTCTCAAAAAAATAGTAGCTTTTGTTACTATTTTTTTTGTATAAAAGTTTACAAACGGTGTTCTTACACCAACTTGTCTGTCACCATCTTAAGCAGAAGAGTTTTGAGCGAAAGGAAAGTAGCAGATATGCATAAAAACACTTACCAACCCATTAACCCTATGAATAATAATTATTGTATAACTGCAATATTTGCGTAATTTTGCGAGCATAATTATGTTAATATTTTTATAATGACGGAAATCGAATCTATTTTGGCAAAGCGTATCATGGTACTTGATGGTGCGATGGGAACGATGATACAAACTCGTAAACTGCAAGAAGCAGATTTTAGAGGAGATAGATTTAGCACCCACCCTCTGCCACAAAAAGGAAATAACGACCTATTGTCGCTCACGCAACCCGATATTATAAAAGATATTCATCGTCAATATCTTGAAGCCGGAGCAGACATTATTTCCACAAACACATTCAATTCAAACAGGATTTCAATGGCTGACTATGGGATGGAAAGCTTTGTTTACGAAATAAATGAAACTTCCGTTCATTTAGCAAAAGAAGCCATTCAAAAATATAACAATGAACACCCCCAAAAACCACTTTTTGTGGCAGGTTCTATAGGTCCGACAAATAAGACCCTTTCCATGTCTCCAAGAGTAGAAGACGCCGGATATCGTGATATAAACTTTGACCAATTAGCCGAAGTTTACGCTGAACAAGTTTCAGGTTTGATGGATGGTGGAGCCGATTTACTGATTGTTGAAACCATTTTTGATACGCTCAATGCCAAAGCCGCTATTTATGCAATAAAAGAGATTTTTCGTCAAAAAGGAAAAACAATTCCCCTGATAATTTCAGGTACATTACTCGATAAAAGTGCACGAACACTAAGCGGACAAACATTAGAAGCTTTTGTGGTTTCTGTTGCACACGCTAATCCTTTATGTATCGGGCTCAACTGTTCTACGGGTGCAAAAGATATGCTACCGCACATCATCGAATTGGGAAAAATCACCAACTCGTATGTTAGTGCCTATCCCAATGCAGGTTTTCCTAACGAACTGGGGTTATACGACCAGACACCTGCTATTATGACGAATCAAATAGAAGATTTCTTCAAAAGCAAGGCTGTTAATATCATTGGAGGATGTTGCGGCACGACACCCGAACACATCAAACATTTTGCTCAACAAGCAGCTCTTTTTGAACCCAGAAAAAATATTGACACTGAAAAGTTAACTCGCTTGAGTGGTTTAGAAGCATTGGTTATCAAAAAAGAAAATAACTTTATCAATATCGGCGAACGTACCAATGTAGCAGGTTCCAAAAAATTCGCTCGCTTAATTTCAGAAAAAAAATACGACGAAGCCATTGACATTGCTCGAAAACAAGTAGAAGGCGGAGCACAAATTATAGATGTCTGTATGGACGATGCCATGCTGGATGCCAAAGAAAGTATGACTACCTTTTTAAACCTTTTGGCAACAGAACCTTCCGTATCGAAAGTGCCCATTATGATTGACTCGTCAAAATGGGAAGTATTGGAAGCAGGGTTAAAATGCGTACAAGGAAAATCCATTGTCAACTCCATTTCTCTCAAAGAAGGAGAAGCTGTTTTTATCGAAAAAGCTCAAAAAATTATGCAGTATGGAGCTGCTGCTGTTGTTATGGCTTTTGATGAAAAAGGTCAAGCCGACACATACGAACGCAAAATAGCCGTATGCCAAAGAGCGTACAAACTACTAACCGAACAAGTCGGTTTTAATCCTGAAGATATTATTTTCGATCCAAATGTGCTTGCAGTAGCTACAGGATTGGAAGAACACAACAATTATGCACTCGATTTTATCAAATCAGTTGACTGGATAAAAAAGAATTTACCGTATGCAAAAGTCAGTGGAGGCATCAGTAACCTTTCTTTTTCTTTTAGAGGCAATAATAAAGTACGCGAAGCCATGCATACCGTTTTTTTGTATCACGCTACTCGCGTAGGAATGGATATGGGCATTGTCAACCCCGAAATGATTGAGATTTATGATAACATTCCACAAGACTTATTAACCTTGACAGAAGACGTTATCCTTAACCGCAGACCGGATGCTACCGAACACCTGATTACTTTTGCCGATTCGGTAAAAAACAGCGATAGCAAAGAAATAAAACTTGATGAATGGCGAAACGAACCGGTACAAGAAAGACTTTGCCATGCGATTGTAAAGGGAACTTCCGAATACGTGGAGCAAGATATTGCAGAAGCACAAACACTTTATCCGAAAGCCTTACACATCATTGAAGGTCCACTAATGAAAGGCATGAATACCGTTGGAGAACTTTTCGGTTCCGGAAAAATGTTTCTGCCCCAAGTAGTAAAAAGTGCTCAGGTAATGAAAAAAGCCGTAAGTTTTTTACTTCCTTTCATCGAAGCCGAAAAATCGAGCGATGAAATAAGCAGTTCCGGTAAAGTATTGATTGCTACGGTAAAGGGAGATGTTCACGACATTGGCAAAAATATTGCCGGTGTGGTATTGGCTTGTAACGGCTACGAAGTAATTGATTTGGGCGTAATGGTACCAACTGAAAAAATAATTGCAGTAGCAAAAGAAAAAAAAGTTGATATTATCGGACTTAGCGGACTGATAACCCCCTCTTTGGAAGAAATGGCTCACGTGGCGGAAGAAATGGAAAAAGAAGGTTTAACTATTCCGTTACTTATCAGTGGTGCAACAACCTCAAAAATGCATACAGCGGTAAAAATTGCTCCTGCATACAGCGGTGCTGTCATCTATGTGAAAGATGCTTCGATAAATATTGCCGTAGCATCTAAATTACTGTCGAAAGAAACTGCACCAACGTATATTCAAGAAATAAAAGCTGAATACGAAACTATTCGTCAAAAATATGAAGCGGAAACGGGAACTGCCAAATTTATCCCTTTACAAGAAGCCAGAAAAAATAAATTTGTTATAAATTGGACAAAAAATGCTCCTGTACAGCCTAAATTTGTAGGTGTCAAAGTGTTGAAAGATGTTGATATAAAAGAAATTATACCATTTATTAATTGGTCGGCTTTCTTACACGTTTGGAAACTCAGCGGCAAATATGCAGACGATGCCAAAGGACAAGAAGCAGCAAAATTGCTAAACGATGCAAAAAAAATGTTACAAAACATCATCGAAAAGAAGATGTTGGTACTTAACGGCGTTTTCGGCATTTTTCCCGCTTACTCCGATGGTGACGATGTGGTAATTCATAAAAATAAAAATAAAGCAACCGATAAATTTTATTTCCTTAGAAATCAGCAACCTAACAAAGAGCAAAACCTTTGTTTAAGTGATTTTATTGCCCCCAAAGAATACAACGACTGGATCGGAGCTTTTGCATTAACCGCCGGCATCGGCATAGAAAAATGGCTGGAAGAATATGATTCAAAACACAATCATTACGAATCTATCATGCTTAAATTATTGGCAGACAGACTTGTAGAAGCATTTTCAGAATGGTTACACCTAAAAATACGCACCGAATATTGGGGCTATTCACAAGAAAGTTCCTCATCGATAGAAACCTTATTACACGAAAAATATACCGGCATACGCCCTGCCATCGGGTACTCCAGTGCACCTGACCACAGCGAAAAAGAAACTCTTTTCCGACTGTTAGATGCAAAAAACAATACCGGTATGCGTCTGACAGAAAATTACGCCATGTATCCCAATGCTTCTGTCAGTGGTTTATATTTTGCCAACCCGCAAGCTTGCTATTTTGATGTAGGAAATATATCTTCCGATCAATTAATCGATTATGCAAAAAGAAAAGGTGAACAAGAAGACACTATCAAAAAATGGATTGGCAAGAATATTCTATAAGCTTTCGGTAATTCCATCGGAATTTGTTACTTTTGCTTGCTTTTGCAACATTAATTTTACAATCAGCGAAAAATGAATATAGCAGAAAAACTCAGAAATGCAAAAAAACCTTTGTTTACCTTTGAACTACTTCCTCCCCTGAAAGGAAAAGGAATAGAAGCTGTTTACAAGTCCATTGATCCGCTGCTCGAATTCGACCCCTCCTACATCAATATGACCTACCACAGTGCCGAGGTTATTTACAAAACATTGGCAGACGGTTCGATTGAAAAGAGGACGGGCAAAAAACGTCCGGGAAATGTTGCCTTAGCTGCTGCTATCAAATATAAATACAATATCGAAGTTGTTCCTCACATTATTTGCAGCGGACAAAATAAAGAAGAAACCGAAAATACACTGATTGATTTGCATTTTTTGGGCATCAATAATTTATTTGTACTAAGAGGTGACCCACCAAAAGGAACACGTATTTTTGTTCCTAAAGAAGACGGACACGAACACACCGTGGATTTGATGGAACAAATAAACCGTATGAACAAAGGAATTTATTTGGACGAAAACCTGAAAGACGCTGAAAAAACGCAATTTTCGATGGGCGTAGCAGGATATCCCGAAAAACATTTCGAAGCTCCCAATATGGCTTCGGACATGAAATTTCTAAAACTAAAAGTAGAACAAGGAGCCGAATACATCGTGACACAAATGTTTTTCGACAATCAGAAATATTACGATTTCGTAAAACGTTGTCGCGAAGAAGGCATTAACGTGCCTATCGTTCCCGGTATCAAACCCATATCTACGCTGAAAGATATCAAATTATTGCCTCAAACTTTCAGCATTGACTTGCCCGAAGATTTGGTAACCGAGGTTTTGAAATGCAAAGACAACGAAGCAGCCCGTCAAGCAGGTGTAGAATGGACTATTCAACAATGCAAAGAACTGGTTAAATTCGGCATTCCGAGTTTACATTTTTACACGTTGGGAGAAGCAGATAATATCAAAAAAATCTGTCAGGCAGTGTATTAATTTTGACCCTATTGGGCTAAAATATACATAAGGGCATTTACCACACAAACAAACTTTTTTATATCTTTGTCAACGTTTGACTAAACCAAATATAAACATATAATACAATGATTAAAAGTGCATTACAAACTGCGAGAGCAGCTTATCAGCCCAAATTGCCAAAAGAGTTAAAAGGCAATGTTATTATCAAAGAAGGAAAAGCAACCCAATCGGTAGCTGACCAAACTGAAATTAAAAAATTATTTCCAAACACATACGGTATGCCTATCGTAACGTTTGAATCTGCAGCAAAAGCCGCTTCAAACGAAGCTATCAATGTTGGTGTTATCCTATCCGGCGGACAAGCGCCCGGTGGACACAACGTTATTTCAGGTATTTTTGACGGTGTAAAATCATTGAATAAAAATTCTAAAGTGTATGGATTTTTAGGTGGTCCCGGCGGATTGGTTGACCACAAATATATCGAATTAACCGATACTATTATTGACGAATACCGCAACACAGGCGGTTTTGACATCATCGGTTCAGGTCGTACAAAATTGGAAGAAACCGCACAATTTGACAAAGGCGTAGAAATATGCAACAAATTAGGTATCAAAGCTTTGGTTATTATTGGTGGTGACGATTCGAATACCAACGCTTGCGTTTTGGCAGAATATTATCTACAAAATAAAACCGGGATTCAAGTTATCGGTTGCCCAAAAACTATTGACGGTGACTTAAAAAACGAAATGATTGAAACTTCATTCGGTTTCGATACGGCTTGCAAAGTATATTCCGAAGTTATCGGTAACATTATGCGCGATGCCAACTCTGCAAAAAAATATTGGCACTTCATCAAATTGATGGGACGTTCTGCTTCTCATATCGGTTTGGAATGTGCTTTGCAAACTCAACCCAACATCTGCATTATTTCCGAAGAAGTAGAAGCTAAAAAACAGACTTTGGCAGAAGTAGTTGATTCGGTGGCAAATGTTGTAGCGTCTCGTGCTGCTCAAGGCAACAACTTTGGTGTAGTTCTTATTCCCGAAGGTTTGATTGAATTTATCCCTGAAATGAAAGTTTTGATTGCTGAATTGAACGACCTATTGGCTCACGAAAGCGATGTAAAAGAAGCTATTAAAGGTTTGAGCAAACAAAGTGCAGCTGTTTACAACAGTTTACCCGAAGGCATTGCCAAACAATTAACCCTTGACCGTGACCCTCACGGAAACGTACAAGTTTCACTTATCGAAACAGAAAAATTGCTTATCGAAATGGTTGGCAAACGTTTGGCAGAAATGAAAGCTGCCGGAAAATACAGCGGTAAATTCTCAGGGTTAGGACACTTCTTCGGCTACGAAGGTCGTTGTGCTGCTCCTTCTAACTTCGATGCAGACTACTGCTATTCGTTGGGAGTAAACGCCGCACAACTAATAGCTGCCGGAAAAACAGGCTACATGTCTTCTATCCGTAACACAACGGCTCCTGCCGAAAAATGGATTGCAGGCGGTGTTCCCATCACCATGATGATGAACATGGAACGTCGTCATGGAGCCATGAAACCGGTTATACAAAAAGCATTGGTTCGTTTGGATGGAGCTCCATTCAAAAAATTGGCACAAAACCGTGCCGAATGGGCAGTAAATACCTGCTACGTTTATCCTGGTCCTATCCAATACTTCGGACCAACCGAAGTTTGCGACCAACCTACCAAAACATTGCAATTGGAACAAGCCAAATAACCCATTGCTTATATATGCCAAAAGCCCTTGCCCGTTAAAAAAGCAAGGGCTTTTTTATGCGTTTTTTTATTGTATGGATGCCAGCTTTTGTGTTTATCAATTTTGGAAGAAACAAAATTATATGTAACTTTGCTCCGCAAAAAAGCTACGGGGTGTAGCTCAGCCCGGTTTAGAGTACACGTCTGGGGGGCGTGTGGTCGCAAGTTCGAATCTTGTCACCCCGACAAAGAAAAAAGTCCTGTAAATTAATGATTTATCATTTTTATAGGACTTTTTTCGTGTAATAAAACCAACTATTTTATTGTTCTATTTGCGATAATTACTGATAATTGACGATGAAAAATTGCATAAAA
>DAIMYQ010000038.1:0-14152 GCA_036734385.1 Paludibacteraceae bacterium
CCCGTAAAAAAATTGAGAACCTTAGAAAGTAATACTAACTTTGAAAGATTTTTTTGCGTTTTTTGTGTAACTAATCAATAATATTATGAAAAAGTTCAAACAAGTTATGGTGTTACTTTTCGTGGCATTAATCACACCATTTCAGACGTTTGCCAGTGAGGCAGATATTGCTATTCCGGATTTACATGCCGGTGAATTTCACATTTTCGGACAGATTATTAAAGCTTGGGACTTTTTGTTCTACGGAGCGTTGGTTATCTGTTTTACATTGGGTATCAGCTTGTGGTTACGATCACAGGTTAAGAAACAAAAAGCCCATATTTCCATGCTTAAAGTTTCTGAAACTATCTATCAGACGTGTAAAACTTATTTATTGCAACAAGGCAAGTTTTTGTTGATGCTTTTTGCTTTTGTGGCAGTTATTATGGCTTACTACTTTTTAGTACTTCAGGGAAAAAGTGTTGGTACTCTGTTGTTTGTACTTTGTTTTTCAGTGATAGGTATGGGGGGGTCTTACGCAGTTGCTTGGTACGGTATTCGTATCAATACCTATGCAAATTCTCGTACTGCTTTTGCTTCTCTACGCGGAAAGCCATGGGATGTAGTAAATATTCCATTACGTTCAGGTATGAGTGTCGGACTTTTCCTTATTTCGCTTGAATTAGTGATGATGGTGGTTATTCTTTTGTTTGTTCCTCGCGATATTGTTGGTATTTGTTTCCTTGGATTTGCTATTGGTGAATCATTGGGAGCTAGTGTGCTGCGTATTGCCGGTGGTATTTTTACCAAAATTGCCGATATTGGTTCGGATTTAATGAAAGTCGTTTTTAAAGTGAAAGAAGATGACCCTCGTAACCCAGGTGTTATTGCCGATTGTACCGGAGATAATGCCGGTGATAGTGTCGGTCCGACAGCAGATGGTTTCGAAACATATGGTGTGACGGGTGTTGCTTTGATAACTTTTATTACACTTGCCGTTAAAGACCCTGAAATTCAAGCAAAGTTGATTGTTTGGATTTTTGGTATGCGTTTTTTAATGGATTTATGTTCAGGTATTTCCTATTTTATTAATCAGGCTATTTCGAAAAGAAAATATAAAGGGTTGCAAAAATTTAATTTTGAAGAACCTTTGATGCGTTTGATTTGGATTGGTGCTATTTTGAGTATTTCGACCTCTTTTTTTATGAGTGATTTGTTAGTAGGCGATTTGGCTCTAATTACCGGAAGCCCTGCAGATTCAACCATTTGGTGGAAATTGGCAGGTATTATCAGTTGTGGTACTTTGGCAGCGGTGTTAATCCCTGAATTTACAAAATTGTTTACCAGTTCACATTCTTCACATGTAAAAGAGATTGTTACAGCATCAAGGGAGGGTGGACCCTCTTTGAACATTCTCTCCGGTATTGTTTCCGGTAATTTTGGAGCGTTCTGGACGGGATTGTTAATAGTTGCTCTTATGGCAGGAGCCTATTTTATTAGTGTATTCGGACATTTGGAAACCGTTCTCGGTCCTCATGCAACGATTTTTGCTTTCGGTTTGGTTGCCTTTGGATTCTTGTGTATGGGTCCGATTACTATTGCTGTGGACAGTTATGGACCGGTAACTGATAATGCTCAATCTATTTTCGAATTATCTCAAATTGAGCAAATTCCTAATATCAAAGAAGAAATTGAAAAAGATTATGGCTTTACTCCTAATTTTGAATTAGGTAAATACTATCTCGAATCGAACGATGGGGCGGGTAATACTTTTAAGGCTACTGCTAAACCCGTGTTGATAGGTACTGCGGTAGTAGGATCAACGACCATGATTTTTTCCATTATTTTGTTGCTGGAAAAAGTCGGTATGTTGAATGTTTCGCTTACTTCTGCTCCTATTTTGTTGGGGTTAATTTGCGGCGGAGCTGTTGTATTCTGGTTTAGCGGTGCTTCCATGCAGGCAGTTACGACGGGAGCTTATCGTGCGGTTGAGTATATTAAACGAACATTCAATTTAGATAAGGCAGAAGCTAATACGGAAGACTCGAAAGAGGTGGTAAAAATTTGTACGCAATATGCACAAACCGGTATGTGGAATATTTTTATTGCCTTGATTTCGTTTACTCTTAGTTTTGCCTTTTTCGATAGTAATTTCTTTGTCGCTTACCTTGTTTCTATTGCTTGTTTTGGGTTGTTCCAGGCAATTTATATGGCTGATGCCGGCGGATCTTGGGACAATGCCAAAAAAGTGGTTGAGGTTGATTTAAATGAGAAAAATACTCCGTTGCATGAGGCTGCTGTTATTGGTGATACCGTTGGTGACCCGTTTAAAGATACATCGTCTGTTTCGCTTAATCCGATTATCAAATTTTCCACTTTATTCGGATTGTTAGCCACTGAAATTGCTTTGGAAATGAAAATAGACGCAGCCAATGGATTTGGAATCGACTATAGTGCCCTTATTGGAGTTGTATTTTTAATAATAGCTTTGGTTTTTGTTTGGCGATCTTTCTATAAAATGAGAATTCCACTTCGTGAAAAAACGGAACAAAAATCCTAAATATTAATTGTATTTTACAAAGTCTCCTATAAACTTTTGCTTATAGGAGATTTTTATTTTTGTAAGGTATCAAGTTGCAATCAGTTATTCTTTGGACTGCATGTTAACAAGTTCACGTTTTACGAGTTGGATTTTCTTTCAAGAAAATTCCTTAAAACTATGCAAATACTACATTCTGTACTGTATACAAATAAAAAATCCTTATCAAATATTTGATAAGGATTCTACGGAGGGATTACCACTCCCTTTTGTCGGGGTAGCGGGATTCGAACCCACGACCCCCTGCTCCCAAAGCAGGTGCGCTAACCGGACTGCGCTACACCCCGAATGTTTTCAATCAGTAACGTTTTTAGTTACTTCTAACGAGGTGCAAAGGTAAAGCATTTTTTGTTTTTTGCAAACGAATATGAGATTTTATTTCAAAAACTTTTCGTTACCTGCTTAATTTGTGTATTTTTGTTCTTCGAAATAAAAGACAGAAATTTTAAACTATCTACTTATGTATAGGACAAATACTTGCGGTGAATTAACTATTTCCGATATAAATCAAACTGTTACACTTAGCGGTTGGGTTCAACGAATACGAAAAATGGGGGGGATGACCTTCATCGATCTTCGTGATCGTTATGGAATCACACAATTAGTATTTAATCAGGAAACAAATGCCGATTTATGCGAACATGCCAATAAGTTAGGTCGTGAATTTGTTATCCAAGTAGTAGGCTTAGTTGCCGAAAGAAGCAATAAAAACAAACAAATTGCTACCGGAGAAATCGAAATATTAGTTTCTGAACTGATTATTTTAAACGAAGCTTTAGTACCTCCTTTTACCATTGAGGATAATACAGACGGTGGTGATGATATTCGTATGAAATATCGTTATTTGGATTTGCGTCGCAATGTAGTTCGTGGTAATTTGGAACTTCGCCATCGAATAGCTTTTGAAACTCGCAGATACCTTGATAAAATGGGATTTCTGGAAGTGGAAACGCCTATTCTGATAGGTTCTACACCCGAAGGTGCTCGAGACTTTGTGGTACCGTCTCGTATGAATCAAGGTGAATTCTATGCCTTGCCACAATCTCCTCAGTTATTAAAGCAGTTATTGATGGTTTCTGGATTTGATCGTTATTTTCAGATAGCCAAATGTTTTAGAGATGAGGATTTGCGTGCCGACCGCCAACCGGAATTTACGCAAATAGATTGTGAATTGTCTTTTGTGCAACAGGAAGATATTTTACAGTTGTTTGAAGGTATGATGAAACATCTCTTCAAATATGTAAAAAATATTGATTTTACAGAAGATTTTCCTCGTATGACTTGGGCGGATGCCATGAAATACTATGGTTCGGACAAGCCTGATATTCGTTTCGATATGAAATTTGTTGAATTGAAGGAGGCTGTCTCCGGTCATAATTTTGTGGTATTTGATAATGCGGAATATGTTGGTGGTATTTGTGCACAAAATTGTGCCTCTTATACACGTAAGCAGTTGGATGAACTGACTGAATTTGTAAAGCGTCCGCAAATAGGGGCACAAGGATTGGTGTATATACGTTGCGAGGCCGATGGCTCATTCAAGTCTTCAATAGATAAATTTTATTCTGCAGAAGACCTAAAAGGAATGGCTAATCTGTGCAATGCACAAAAAGGTGATTTAATTTTAATATTGGCTGGAAAGAAGATGAAAACCCAGAAGGCACTATGCGAATTACGTTTGGAAATAGCATCAAAATTAGGACTTCGCAATAAAGATGTATTTGCTCCTCTTTGGGTTATTGACTTTCCATTATTTGAGTGGGATGATGAAACAAAACGATATTATGCTATGCATCACCCGTTTACATCTCCTAACATAGAAGATTTGGCTTTTTTGGATGTCGACCCGGGAAAGGTTCGTGCCACTGCCTATGATATGGTTATTAATGGTGTAGAATTGGGTGGGGGATCTATACGTATTCATGATAGTAAATTGCAAAATAAAATGTTTGAATTGCTTGGATTCACGCCCGAAAAAGCAGAAGCTCAATTTGGATTTTTAATGAATGCTTTTAAATACGGAGCTCCTCCTCATGGTGGGCTGGCTTTTGGTTTAGATCGTGTGGTTTCGTTATTTGCAGGTTTGGATAGTATCCGTGATTGTATCGCATTTCCTAAAAATAATTCAGGTAGAGATGTGATGATGGATGCTCCCTCTTCAATTGAAGATGCTCAGTTGGATGAGCTTTGTTTAAAAATTGTGAAGAAAGACTAGTCTAATTTTTCATTCAAAATAGTATATAAAAAAAGGAAAACAAACGTTTTCCTTTTTTTATCTTTTGAAATGAGTTAGAATTGTTTATTTCTGGCCGAATTAACCGTCATTTCTATCATTTTGTCATTTAATTCATTTAGTGTCAGAAGTTCTTCAATAGGAAGATGCATTCGGTAACACCAGAAATGATGTGGGTCTGATGGTACATTAATACGTTCTTCTGTCAGATTTTGTCTGCGATACTTGCCATTAATAGACATCCAATCTTGGAATGGAAGAATAACCAACATTGCGGGAGAATTCAAATGTCTGTTAATGATTTTTTCGCAAATCCAAGGTTCACAGAACAGAGGAGCAGCTCCCCATTCTCCTAATACATTATTAAAATAGTGCTGCGTAAGATTTTTGTTTTCTTCCCACCAACTGCGTATAGGGTTCATATCGTGTGTAGAAGTGGTACAAACAGATAGGTAGGGAATATTTTGTAGAGCTACAAATTCTTCTCTTGGATCTTTAGGCATACGTTCTATTTCCAAACTTAAAATGAAAAGATCTTTCATAACGTGGGGAACACATTCGGGTATCATTCCCAAATCTTCTCCGCAAACCAACATATTTGTAGCTTTTAACAAAGCCGGAAGTTTTTTCATGGCTTGTTCTTTCCAAAAATCGTTGTGTCTTTGGTAATAAAAATGGTTATACAAATTGTTTAGTCCATTCTTTGTTTCATCATTGAGTTCTCTGTAGGAGAAGGTAGAGTGAAAAGCAATCCGAGGATGAAATTTTCCTTCTTCTTTGTTGTCTTCAATAAATAATACTTCACAAAATAAAGCGTATAAGCCATCACGAATTATGGACAATTTTTCAGGTTCTAATTTTTCATCGTTTTTGATAAAAAAAGCTTCTATTTTCTTTTGTGTGTTATAAATATCCTTGAATGAATAAAAACCCGGTTTTTCCATATCCAAGAATCTTTCTTTTACACTATTTGTATATTTACCAAAGTGATTTTGTAAGACATCTTCTGTTATGTACGGGAGTACCATTCTATCATAGTCAAATTCGATGCCAAAGTTTCTTATTTCCTCTTCAGTAAAAGGAAGAGCCGGGTCAAAATGACCTAATAAACCCTGTACATCATGTGAAGACATTCGCCAAATACGGAAAAACCCTAAAACGTGGTCTATTCGGTAAGCTTGGAAATAAGTGGCCATCTTTTGGAAGCGAGTTCTCCACCATTGGTAATTATCTCTTTCCATTCTTTCCCAATTATAGGTAGGAAATCCCCAGTTTTGACCTGTTGTTGAAAATGGGTCGGGTGGTGCACCGGCTTGACTGTCGAGGTTAAATAAACAAGGTTCCATCCATGCTTCTACACTATCTGGACTAATGCCGATAGGAATATCGCCTTTTAAAATAACCCCTTTTTGTTTTGCATAATTAGATGCATCCAATAGTTGTTTATGGGCATGAAATTGAAGATATAGATGAATATTGGCTTCATCACTCATTTCCGCTTCCGGTTTGAAAAAGTCATCAATCTTGTCCCAGTCAAAAACGGAGAAATACCCCCAATTGTTAAATTTTGAATCTCCATTTTTATCTCTTAAGTAACAAAAAGCTCCGTAAGGGAGTAACCAATGTCTATTTTCTTCAAAAAATGTTTTGTATTCTTTAGATTGAAATGTTTTTGTTTTTTCCTGTTGGTAAATTTGACGGAAATAATCCCATTTTGCAGAAACAACTTCTTGATATTTGACTGTTTCAGTATTGTTTAATTCAACTTGTAATTTTTCAAATTTTTTCATTTCTGTTTTATTTTTCAATATTCCCAGCCCAAAAATATTGATATAAACAGGATGTAATGCAAGTACTGTAATACTGCTATATGGATAAGAATCAGCATTGGTTCTTGTACGTGTGGTATCGTTGATAGGAAGTGTTTGTATTACTTTTTGTCCCGTTATAGATGCCCAATCTACCATTTTCTTTAAATCGGAAAATTCGCCAATACCAAAGCTCTCTTTTGTACGAAGCGAAAAAATGGGTATAGCTACCCCAGAACCTCTCCAATTGGGTATATCATAATGAAATGTTTCATCTGTTTTGACATATATTCCTTTTTTAATGTCAAGTTTTTGTATGGTTCTATTTGGTCCGTTTTCCCAAGAAACAACGATTTTTCTTTCCGGATTGTAAATGACATATTTGTATTCAATAGGTGCTATGATATCAGAAGCATCAATTTCAGCCTGCCATTGAGGAAAATTGTCATCGTTCATTACAATGGCGTTATTCGCTTCCCAATTACCCAACTGTTTTATGTTTCCTATGATGGCAAAACAGAGGTCTTTCCCAATACGTGGTGCATCAATAGAAAAACGTAGCACTTTATTGCTATCTATATGAGGTAATGTATTATTTTGTTTCGGACGGACAATTAAGCTTTCTGTAAAGGCCGAAGAGAAAAAGGTTTTATCTTCTCCATTTGTACGCCAAGCATCTTCAAAAAAATACTCGGAGAAAGAATCAGATAATTTGACTTTTCTATCAGTTCCCCATTCTTCAATATAATCCATGTCCGCATCCATGACAATGTACTTATAAGAAAATTCAGCGGTCTTTTTTATATTTATGCTTGCTTCCCAATTACCGTTTTCTATGTAATTCATAGCAAGTGCTTTTGTTCGTATATCTCTTCCCAAAGAGGGAAGAGAACCTACTATAAACAATTGTTTTCCCCAAACTGTATGGTACTGAATTTTAAAAGTAAGTTTCATCTTAGATCGTTTATTTTTATTTTTATTCTCTAAATAGTATGCTTTTTCAGGAAAATAAACATTAATTTAACAAATGTAACCGGTTTGAATCGTACACAATGTTTTTTCGTTTAAAAAGAACCGAATAAATATTGCAAACGTTTGTTTGTTATTAGTTGTATGTTGGCAAATACGATTTTGTTTTTGAATATCGCATCATCTGTTCAATAAATGTTTCATTATAAGTTGGTATAACATCTTGAATATCACCTTTTTTATCTTTCTTTAAGACGTATAGAGGATTTATAAATCCCCTATATGGACGAATGTTCAACCTTTGATAACGTCTTAATATTTCGCTGTGCAATTCAGGGTCTATTTTTATGCCGTATGTTTCAATTAATCTTTTAGCAGTATCGTAATCGCCTTCTGATTTTACACGTTGAATTTCGGCTAACAGTTGCCCGAAAAGGACTCTCAATTTGCCGTAATCATTAATTACAACGAAGGTTTTATTATCTCTTTTTTCAAATTCTACTACGTTTTCATGTTGACCTTTTTCGAACACCCATCGAGCGATAAGTTGCCTATTCCTCATGTGTGATTCTTCAATGCAATCGTTCGGTTTAATACGTACGAGTTGTGTCATTAGTCCATTGAGCATAAACTTGTAATATTCAGCCTTATAGGCTTCTTCGTTAGGTAAAAGACCTAATTCTACCATTTTGGAGTCAGCAATGTAGTATAAACCAAATAAATCGGCACGTGCTTCCTCAATTGTAGCACCATAAGCTTTCAGTGCGTCAGGAGAAACACCTTCGAGTAATTTACCGGATCCATGTCCCACACATTCGTGTAAGTCAGTGTGTAAGTTTCCGGTTATAAATCCATATTTTGCTGACATCTCTATTTCGTGATTGCTCCACATAAATTCTTCAGAAAATCCATTGCCTTGTGAAGCTTTATCGTATGCTTCCGTGATGTTTTCAATGGTAACCGATTTAGAGCCATATTCTTGTCTTATCCAATTTGAGTTTGGTAAATTAATGCCTATAGGTGTTGCAGGATAGGAATCACCACCTAACATAGCGTTCGTAATTACTTTGGCTGAAACTCCTTTGACTTTTTCTTTCTTAAAACATTTCTCTACCGGAGAATGATCTTCAAACCATTGTGCATTTTCACTTATTTTTTTTGTTCTGAGCGTAGCATCTTCATTTTTAAAATTGACTATTGCTTCCCAACTGGCTTTTATTCCGAGAGGGTCTCCATATGTTTCGATAAAACCGTTTAAAAAGTCGATTTGTGAAGCTGTATCTTTTACCCACAAAATAGAGTATTTATCAAATGTTTTTAAATTTCCTGTTTGGTAAAAATCAATTAGCGTCCGGATGATTTCCTTTTGTTGTTCGTTTTCGGCAAATTCTACTGATTTATTCAGTTGAAATATAATGCGTTCTATAGCACGAGAATAGATTCCATTGATTTTCCACGTTTTTTCTACTATTTTTCCATTTTCTTTTTCTAATCGGCTGTTTAATCCATACGAAATAGGGTCATTATTATTCGGAACCGCCTCATTTCTGTAAAAATATTCGGCTTCTTGTTGTGTGACATTTTTGTAGTAATGGTTTGCCGAGGTTGCGATTAAATCTTTTCCTTCAGCCAAGTTTACTCTTTTTTTATCCCTTTCTTTGTCAAAGATAATTGATGTTATTTTTTTACTAAAATCATTGAACGATTCTCCTTTTTGCAACGGAAAAAGGGCTTGATTAGTGGATGCTAATAATTTTTCAAAATAGGCTTGATTGAATAAGGGTTCTATTTTGTCGGTTGAGTAGTGATGATGAATTCCGTTAGAAAACCAAACTCGTTTAAGGTATTCTTCGAAAAGTAAAAACTGAGGGTCTGCTTTATTTATATTTTCGTTTTCATAAATAGCTTCTAATGTACGTCTTACACATAAATTGTGTTCGTAATTTTGGTCGAAAAGAATGTCACGACCTTCTTGTGCTGCTTCCGATAAGTAGTAAATGAATAGTTTTTGTTTCAGCGTAAGATTTTCAAATCCGTCGACTTTATAACGTAGTACCTCAATATCAGCAAATTTATCTACAACGTATTGAAAAGTATCTTTTTCTATATTATTCATAATTATTTGTTTTTGATATCTATATCTCTTTGAAATACCCAATAGTTTTTTTTTTGACTATATGCATCAAAAGTAAAATCTGGTCCGTAAAAATAAAATGTTCCTGTGTAGATGGCATCCGAAGGCGAAAGATGATCAAAAATAAATTGTTTTCTTTTTTTATCGTATTCTAATCCCATTTGGACGTTACTTCCGTATTCGAAAACAACACGTTTTTGAAGTTTATTATTCTCTGATTTAAATAAAGGTGATCCAAATGTCATGTTATTTCCATTAATAGTTAACACATCTATAACTTTTGTTTTAGTGATACTTTTATAGGTGCTAAATCCAAGAAGCATATATTGTTTTTTCTTTTTGTTTTTGACAGCTTGATAGTACAAAGATCCATACCAGTCTGTTGTGCTATATTTGGTGTTTATCTCAGGTTTAAACGCCATTTGAGTGGCAACAAAGTAAACCCTTGGTTGTACTTTTTTGTTCGTTTTAAAAAGAAAAAAGGTATTATATCCCCAATTGCCATTTTTTAAAGGATAATTCCATGAAATAATTCGTAGTAATCCATCATCAGAAAGTATTTTACCGACATATTTTAATTTTGCGAACTCATAATCGAAGGATTCTTCTTCTTGTAATGTGTTTTTAAATAATTTTTCTATTTGTGTGTTGACGGAGAGTGTTATGCTGTCAAATTGAGCCTCTTTTAGCTTTTCAAAAAGTGATTGCAATTGAACCTCTTTTTCGGTAATAGAAGTTGATTGAGCTGATACAGGAATGCTTATCAGCAAAAGTACTATTGTAGCAAATAGTTTTGTTGTAAGAATTCGTTGTTTCATGGATAAATAGATTCTATTAAATCAGGACGATTCATGTTTTTTAAATCTTTGATAATTTGGCTCTTATATTCATGTTGATACCAAAAGAAAAATTTGCGTTGTTCTAATTTTTGTTCGGCACTTTTCGCTACATAAACTTTTTCTAATGTATATGGATTAATTCCTGTATAATACATCTCTGTTGCCAATGTCATAGGAGTAGGTGTAAAATCTTGTACTTGCTCCAATTTAAAATTCAAGTTTCTTGTTTTGGCAGCTAATTCGGCCATATGTTCTTGTTTGCACCCGGGATGACTTGAAATAAAGTATGGAACAAGCTGTTGATTTAGGTTTTCTTGTTTGTTTATGCGGTCAAAAATGTGCACGAATTTTTCAAATAATGAAAAAGAAGGTTTACGCATTAAGTTTAAAACTTCGTCATTGGTATGTTCGGGTGCGACTTTTAATCTTCCGGAAACATGATTAACAATGAGTTCGTATATATATTTTTCATTTGCTGAATCTGTTTCAGGGTCGTTTGTTTTGTGTAAAAGCATATCATAACGAATGCCACTCCCTACAAAAGCCTTTTTAATACCTTTAATTTGGCTTATTTTGCTGTACAATTCAAGCAAAGGTGCATGACTTGTATTTAAGTTTTTGCACACAAATGGGTGAATACATGAAGGCTTAGAACACTTTTCGCATATAGTATTATTTTTACCCTTCATTTTGTACATATTTGCCGAAGGTCCTCCAACATCACTCAAATAACCTTTAAAGTCCTCCATATTGGCAATTTGTTTTATTTCCTCTAATATAGATTTTTCAGAACGGGAGGCAATTGATTTTCCTTGATGTGCAGAGATGGTACAAAACGCACATCCACCAAAACATCCACGATGGGAGGTTACGGAAAATTTAATCATTTCGTACGCAGGAATTGTTTTCCCTTTATAGCGAGGATGGGGGAGTCTTGTATAGGGTAAATCGAAACTTTTGTCTATTTCATTTTCTGTTAAAACGGAAAAAGGGGGATTTACTACAATAGTTTTATCTTCAATGTTTTGCAATAAACGCTCTGCTTTTTGAGAATTCGATTGCTCTTCAATATCCCGAAAATTTTGTGCGTGTTTTGTTTTCGATTTTAAGCAATCTTCGTGTGAAAATAATTTTTTAGTAGCCCATTTTGTTTGAGAAAGTATATGTATGTTTTCTACTGCAAAAGCGGTTTGTGGAATATCTTGTATCTCATTAAAAGAAGCTCCTTTTTGTAATCTGTCAACTAATTCTATCAATGGTTTTTCGCCCATTCCGTAAATCAGCAAGTTTGCTTGGCTGTCAAATAAGATGCTCGGCTTTAAGGTATTTGACCAATAATCATAGTGAGATAATCTTCTCAGCGAAGCTTCTACTCCTCCTATCAAAACAGGGGTATCAGGATATAATTTTTTAAGAATCTTGCAATAGGTAGTTGTTGCATAATCAGGACGATATCCAGAACGACCCTCCGGGGTATATGCATCATTCGAACGTAATCTTTTGTTTGCTGTGTAGTGATTTACCATAGAATCCATAGAACCCGCAGAAATGCCAAAAAATAAGCGTGGCTTACCTAGTTTTTTGAAGTCTCTTAGGTCATCTCTCCAGTTTGGTTGTGGCACTATAGCAACTTTTAATCCTTGAGCTTCAAGTGTTCTACCTATAACAGCAGTGCCAAACGAAGGATGATCAACATACGCGTCTCCGGAAAACAGAATAATATCTAATTCCTCCCAACCTCTCAACTTGACTTCCTTTGAAGTTGTTGGTAGCCAATCTGTTATTTGACAAGGTTGATTCATTTTTGTTTGTTATTTATTTTTTTGAATAAAAATCTGATTATATTTTTCTTTGTTTTTCAATAATTCTATAGCAGTGTTTAATTCATTGTCTTTTTTCAGCATTTCCATCATTTCCCCTCGTTGGAAGTAATACCTTTTAGCGATTTCAACGCTGATAAATTCTTTTATTTCTTCTTTAAAATTATCTAAATCTTTGGATGTGTTATGAGCTAATTTTGCTTCAAGAGCTTTAAATTCTGCCTCGTTATCGGCATAATAATTTTCTTTTTTTGCTGTTTCAATCAGTTTCTCCAAACTTTTTTGCGTTTGTAGGTCATACGTGAAGTTTTTCTCCAAAACAAATTTTTTAAACTCTTCATAATCACTATCCGTAAATACAAAATCGGTAATAGAGGCTATTTTTTCATGTTTTGAACAATATTCTGTTACATAATCGAATATTATGTTTTTGGTTAGCAAATAATAACTAATAGTAGAACTAGAAACCACATCTGTTTTAATATCCGGAGAAATTCCTCTTCCATCACGTACTGTTCGACCTTTTTTTGTTTTAAACTCGGTAGTCAAACTATCCGGAATTTCTTCTGATTTTTTACTTTCGTTTTTAGAATTGTAATTGATTGCCTGTATGCATCTTCCGCTAGGAGTATAGTATTTAGCAATCGTAACTTTAAGATTTCCATTGTAATCGAGTGGGTAAGTGCTTTGTACTAAACCTTTTCCAAAGGTGCGATTGCCAATAATTACAGCTCTATCCAAATCTTGTAATGCTCCGGCAACAATTTCGGCAGCCGACGCTGAATTTTCATTGACTAAAATAGCCAATGGCATATCTAGTTCTATCGGATTAAAGCTTGTTTTATACGATTTATCTAATTGCTTTAATTTTCCTTTGGTCGAAACAATTTCTTCACCTTTTGGTACAAAAAAGTTGCAAATATTTACGGCTTCGCTTAATATTCCTCCTGGATTATTTCTCAAATCAATAATCAAGGAGGTAATTCCTTGCTCTTTTAGTTCTAGTAGTGCTTTTTTGACTTCAGAAGAACAATCTTCTGTGAAATTACTTAGACGAATATAACCAACATTACCATATTTACCATGATAAACAACAGGATTGAGATAGATTTTTTCTCTCGTTATTTCAAAAGACAAAAGTTTTTTCAAATGAGGTCGTTTCACTTTTATACTGACCTTCGTGTCGGGTATACCTTTTAACATGGCACTTACATCACCGACGGATTTTCCCTTGGTTATTTTCCCATCAACTTCCAGAATAATATCACCTGCTTTTAAACCTGCTTTATAGGCAGGAGTGTTTTCGTAAATTTCAATAATTCTTATTCCGTCCTCATGAGTAGAAATGACAGATCCGATGCCTCCATATTCGCCCGTAGTCATAAATTTAAAATCGTTTGTTTCAGATTCAGGAATGTAGGTTGTGTAAGGATCCAACTTATTAAGCATTCCATTTATTCCCGCATCAATCATGTCTTCAACAGGAATACTATCAACATAATAGATGTTAAGCTCTTTTACTATAGAATTGAAAATATCAAGGTTTTTTGCTAGTGCAAAGTCGCTTTTTTCAGAAGAATTTGCATAAAAGCAACTCAAAATAAAAATGGTGAGCACGGATAATGATAATTTTTTCATTTTTTAAGGATGTTATAAGTGAAACCTCACAAAAATAGTATTTATAAACTAAAAAACCGAACATTTCTGTTCGGTTTTTGCTCTCCCTCTTGGACTTGAACCAAGGACCCTCTGATTAACAGTCAGATGCTCT
>DAIMYQ010000039.1:0-12089 GCA_036734385.1 Paludibacteraceae bacterium
CGCTGTTTACAAGTGTTTCTGTACTGTCAACGTACGATTTTATTTCTTCCGATATTTGTGCTTGAATATTGATTGAAAATAAAATCAAAAGCACTGTCATTAGATGTCCCTTGCTTTTCATCTTGTTTGAGAATTATTTGTATAGTTTTTCTTGTTGTTCTTTTACGTGTTCGTCGTCCAAGTAATCATCATACTCTGTTACTTTGTCAATGATTCCGTTTGGTGTCAGCTCTATTACACGGTTACATACGGTTTGTATAAATTCGTGGTCATGAGACGACATCAAAAGATTGCCTTTAAAATTCTTTAAGGAGTTGTTAAATGCTTGAATGGATTCCAAATCGAGGTGGTTAGCCGGAGAATCAAGAACCAATGTGTTGGCATTTTTCAGCATCATGCGAGAAATCATGCAACGCATTTTTTCTCCACCTGAAATTACGCTAGCCTTTTTGTAAATTTCTTCACCGGAAAATAACATTCTTCCCAAGTAGCCACGGATGTACGATTCGGTGGTGTCGCTTGAAAATTGTCCGAGCCAATCGACCAAATTCAAGTCCGTATTGAAAAATTCGGAGTTATCCAATGGTAAGTAAGCGGAAGTAATGGTTACTCCCCAGTTAAAAGAGCCGGCATCGGGTTTCAGGTGACCGTTGATAATTTCGAAAAGGGCGGTCATCGCTCTCGGGTCTCTTGACAAAAAGACGATTTTATCCCCTTTCTCTACATTGAAATTAACATCCCTAAAAAGGACTGTTCCGTCTGTCGATTTGGCAAGTCCTTTTACTTCCAAAATCATGTTACCCGGTTCTCTGTCGGGAGTGAAAATAATTCCCGGATATTTACGTGTCGAAGGCTGTATTTCTTCAATGTTTAGTTTCTCCAACATTTTTCGTCTGCTGGTTGCTTGTTTGGATTTTGCCACGTTGGCACTAAACCTGCGAATAAATTCCTCCAATTCCTTTTTCTTTTCTTCGGCTTTTTTGTTTTGGTTTTGTTGTTGACGGAGAGCCAATTGGCTGGACTCATACCAAAACGAATAGTTACCGGCAAATAGCTGTATTTTTCCAAAGTCAATATCTACTGTGTGTGTACTTACAGAGTCTAAAAAGTGCCTGTCGTGTGAAACTACCAAAACGGTATTTTCATAATTTGCCAAATAGTTTTCTAACCAATTAATGGTGGCTATATCAAGGTCATTGGTAGGTTCATCAAGTAGTAGGTTGTCCGGGTTTCCAAATAGTGCACGAGCCAATAGAATACGTACTTTTTCTTTGGCACTAATATCTTTCATAAAGACATGGTGTAAATCTTCTTTAATGCCTAATCCGCTCAAAAGGGAAGCAGCATTGCTTTCGGCATTCCAACCGTCCATTTCGGCAAATTGTTCTTCCAACTCAGATGCCCGTATTCCGTCAGCATCCGAAAAATCTTCTTTTAAGTAAATTTCGTCTTTTTCTTTTTGAACATTCCATAATTTTTCGTGTCCCATCATAACGGTATCCAAAACCGTATATTCATCAAATTCAAAGTGGTCTTGCTTTAATACGGACAAACGTTCGTTGGTACCAAAACTAATGGTTCCGCGTGTGGGGTCTAAATCGCCGCTAAGCATACGCAAAAGGGTGGACTTTCCGGCTCCATTTGCCCCAATAATTCCATAACAGTTGCCTGCGGTGAATTTTAGGTTAACATCTTGAAATAAAACGCGTTTGCCAAATTGAATGGCAAGATTTGAAACAGTAATCATAAATATAACTATTTTTTTTATATGTGTAAAATTAAGCTTTCGCTTCGAGGGTGCAAAGGTAATGATTTTTCCTGAGTAAAAATTTTTTCCCAAGAGGCGAATCATTTATCTTCCCCAATTGTATTCGCTTTGAGACCAAAATAATACGAAAATAGCTTAGTGAATAGGGTGGTGTTCTACGAAACCAAAGGATGTAATAATGTAATACAAACCGATTCCGATTAATAATACTGCAACTACACGTCTTATCCATTTGTCAAAGTTCTGCATGCGGTCGTAAAACTTATTTACATTAGAAAATCCGTATGCTAAAAACCATGCCAAAATTACTACCGGAATACTTGTGCTGATAGCAAATAAAACAGGCAGAAGGTAACCAATAGGTGATTCTACTGCTACCGGTATAAGAACGCCAAAAAATAAACTGGCTCCGTATGGACAAAAAGCCAATGCGAGTACCATACCAAGTGCCAACGGACTTAAATTTTGTTTGTTTTTTATTGTAGCAATTCCGTGATCTGTTTTACATTGATTATGAGAATGAAACTTCACAATATCCAACATAAAAATACCGATGACAAGGAAAACAAAGCCTATTACTTTTTCGCCATATTCCGAAAATAATGTTTGTATCAGGTGAATATTTTTACCCGAATTCAAAATGAAAATAAGGACAATTCCCAATAATGTGAAACTGATAATTCTCCCCAATGTGTAGAGAAGTCCGTTGATAAAAACCTTTTTTTTATTTTGTATATCCTTGCCAATAAAGGCAATAGCCCCAATGTTCATCGCCAAAGGGCAGGGGTTTATAGCCACCAAAAGGCCCAATGCCAAAGCTAGTAAAATAGGAAATTCGGAAAAGGTATTTAGTAGTTCGGTAAAGCTCATAATTTTTTGTTTTGAACACAAAAATACAATAACTTTACGAACTTTACCAATTAAACCTCAGTATTTAAAGTTATGAAGAAAAAAATAGTTTTTTCGGTGTTTTTTGTATTATCGTCCTTCCTTTTTTGCATTTATTCGGAGGTTAACACTTATAAGTTTGCTCAAAAAGGTTCGCAAGAATTGTATATGGACGTATATTCTCCCAAACAAATGCAACCCAAGAACAAATGTATGATTTATGTTTTTGGCGGAGGTTTTGCTCATGGAGAACGCAATAACAAACATGATTCGGCTTTTTGTCAAGCAATGGCGGATCGTGGTTTTGTGTCTATTGCAATAGATTATCGTTTGGGCTTAAAAAATGCAAAAAATGTTTCTGCAACTGACACTAAGCCTCTCGAACAAGCTATTTCCTACGCTGTAGAAGATCTGTTTTCCGCTACTCAATACGTAATAGAAAATGCTGACAAATTAGGTGTTGATACATCGTTGATTATGATTGCCGGTTCTAGTGCAGGGGCAGTTACCGTATTGCAAGCCGATTATCAGTTGTCAAATCGTACTTCATTAGCTAGTATGTTGCCTCCTTCATTTCGCTATGCAGCGGTTGTCTCCTTTTCCGGAGCTGTATTTTCAGTAGAAGGAAAACCTACGTACAAAAGACATCCCGATCCAACCTTGTTTTTTCATGGCACTAAAGATGGGGTTGTCCCTTATAACCAAATACGCGTTTTCAAAAAGGGACTGTTTGGTTCCAGTGCTCTTGCCAAGTTATTTTTGAAAAACGGTTATAATTTTCAAATTTTCCGTTTCGAGAATTATGGGCACGAAATAGCCGTTTTACCCATGATAGGAAATTTGGACGATATTAATACGTTTTTCGAACGCTTTGCCTTGGAACAGCTTGATTTGCAAATAGATATATCTTTTAAGAATAAAGATGTAACGGAACCGGCTTTCAAACGTACATTGCAAGATATTTACACCAATAAGTCAAAATAAAAAGGGTAGAACTTAGAAAATGAAACGAGTAACATATTATATAGCTGCTTTTCGCTTACGAACATTGCCCCTCTCCATTTCGGGAATTCTTTTAGGTTCTTTGTTAGCTGCATCAGCAGGCTCTTTTAATTGGCTGACTTTTGTGTTAGCCATATTTACGACACTCTCCTTGCAAATTTTGTCAAATATATCCAACGAATTGGGTGATTCTCTTAAAGGAACAGACACGGATGATAGGCAGGGACCTATCTATGGATTATTCGCAGGCACCCTTTCTCGTAGAGATTTTTATGCGATGATAACTCTTTTTGTCGTGTTATCTGCCATTTTCGGATTGTGGTTGCTGTATGTTTCCTTTGATGTTTTTTTTAGCTTTGATGGAATGTTGATGTTGCTTTTCGGTGGATTGGCAATTGTCGCTGCCTTAACGTATACGCTTGGGAAAAAACCTTATGGGTACGTAGGTTTAGGAGATATTTTTGTTTTTATCTTTTTTGGTTTGTTGAGTACTGTCGGTTCTTATTTTTTGATGACAGGAAGAATTGATCGGATGGTGTTTCTTCCGGCGAGTGCAGCAGGATTTTTAATAACCGGAGTGTTGAATATTAATAATATCCGCGATAGAGAAACCGATGTGAAAACACGTATTACGATTCCGGTCATGTTGGGAGACAGAAAAGCCAAAATATACCACGATTGTCTGATAATAGGTGCTTTTATTGCGATGTTGATTTTCAATTTTTTTAAAGGAGCTGAAATACAAGAATACTTGTTTCTTTTACTTTTGCCTTTGTTCATCAAACATCTCATTCAGGTAAAAAAGCTGTCAGGGAAACCTTTGGACAAACAAATGCCTGTATTGGTATTGCTTACTCTTTTCTTCGTGTTGGTTGTATCGGTAGGGTGGTTTTTATGAAATTTTACTTTGTAGCGACGTACATACGTGCCAACCCAAAAGTGAAAGCTTTGTGCTCTACTTTTTGGAATCCGCAAGACGACAATATCGGAATGAACTTGTCGGGTTTCGGAAATTGTAACACAGATTGATACAAATATCGGTAGGCCGATTTATCGCCTGAAATCCAACCTCCTATTGATGGAAGTATGTGTTTGAAGTAAATGTTATAGAGCGAAAAAATCAACTTGTTTTCAGGGGTGGATAATTCTAAAATAACCAATTTTCCTTCAGGCTTTAACACACGATACATTTCTTGTATTCCTACACTTAAATGTTCGAAATTACGTACTCCAAAGGCAACTGTTACACCATCAAAAGAGTTGGTTTCGAAACTCATTTTTTCGCAGTCTTCGTATTGTAAAAGAATGGTTTTTTCAACATTTTTTTGTATTATTTTTTCCTTTCCTATTTCCAACATTTTTTCGGAAATGTCAATTCCAACAACTTCTTTTACTCCTGCTTTTGCCAAAGCAATTGCGAAATCACCAGTTCCGCAAGCTACGTCTAAAACAAGTTCGTGTGGTCTGCTGAGAATTATTTTTACTGCTTTTTTACGCCAACATTTATCAATATTAAGCGATAAGATATGATTCAGTTTATCGTAACTGGATGCTATGTTGTTAAATAAATTCTCTACGTAATTTTTCTTTGCCATTTTAAATGATTTATAGAAAGCCCAATTCCAGTTTTGCTTCTTCCGACATCATGGAATTGTCCCACGCAGGGTCGAAAACCAAATTGATGGTAACGGCTTTTACACCTTCTATACTTTCAATTTTCATTTTTACATCTTCCAAAATAAAATCAGCCATCGGACAGCCGGCAGCCGTCAAGGTCATGTCGATAGTCACTATCTGATCGTCAGAAATATCTATTTTGTAGATTAATCCCAAATCATATACATTAACGGGTATTTCGGGGTCAAAAACAGTTTTCAGTCTTTTTACTATTCTGTTTTCTAAAGCCAGAAAATCTTCAGTCTTTTCGTTTTTTTCGGTACTCATATATTTTCTCTTGTTTGTTTAATTTTTGGTAAATAATCTGTTTGAATGTTTGTCATGGAGTTCCATAACGAATATCTTGCTTCGGGATTTATTTCATTGAGTAAACTCACTATTTTTTTGAACGCTGCACGGTTGGAAACCTTTTCGTAGGGGCAATTTTTAATCTGCTTTTTAAACTTTCGAATTACTCCCAATTCTGTTATTTCATTTTCGCTGAGAAGACACATCGGTCGTATAATGGACATGTCGAATTTTATCATTTTAAGCAGCGGTGGCATAGTCGAAATAGCTCCCTGACAGGTCATATTCATTAACAAAGTTTCCAAAATATCATCTTGGTGATGACCAAGGGCTATTTTATTGCAACCCAGTTTTTTGGCTGTTTCGAACAAAGCTTTCCGTCTTGTCCAAGAACATAAAAAACAGGGCGTTTTTCGTTTGTCAGTTGAGGAATCGAACGATGTTGTTTCGTGGTAAAAGGGGATGTTAAACGCATCGCAATAATTTTTTAGATACTGTATATCAGCGTTGTATTGAATATTTTCTACCGAAACATGTACAGCATAAACAGAAAATTTGGGTTTGAATATTTTCATTCGTTCTCCCAAAAACTCAACTAGAGCCAAAGAATCTTTACCACCGGATAAACCTATCAAAATAGAATCTCCATCTTCAATTAAACCATATTTTTCTATTGTTTTATCGAATTTTCGGTGGAGAGAAAAAATCTTTTTTTGAATTTCTGTGGGTAATTTCTCCATATAAATGCACGTTTTCGAAACAAAAGTACTTCTTTTCTAAAAATTTACAAGCCATAAAATTCATTATGTTGCTGAAAACTTGTAATTTCGCTGAGTTTTGAAAAATCATTCTTTAATTTATATTTTATGGCAGAAAAAAAATTAAATCTTTTAGCAGATTTTCCTGAAATTACCACGGAAAAGTGGATGGAAAAAATCACTGTTGACCTTAAGGGTGCAGATTTTGCTAAAAAGCTTGTTTGGCGTACTGATGAAGGCTTTGAAGTAATGCCCTTTTATCGTCAAGGAGATGTCGAATCATTAAAGAGCTTGGATTCGGCTCCGGGCAAATTCCCTTACGTAAGAGGAACCAAAGCAAATAACGATTGGTTTGTACGTCAGGATATTGAAGTTGAAGACGCAAAAAGTGCTAATAAGAAAGCATTGGAACTCCTCAACAAAGGAATTACCTCGTTGGGTTTTCAAATTAAAAAAGATGCCCTTGATGCAAATTACATCTCGACATTATTGAATGGTATTTGTGCTGACTGCGTAGAATTAAATTTTAAAATATGTGTTAAAAGTGGTGCCGACTTGGCCAATCTTTTAGTGGCATACTTTAACACTCAAAAATACGACTTGACCAAATTGCAAGGTTCTATCAATTGTGACCCCATAGACAGAATACTTCGTAAAGGTAAAGATATTGAAAAAGAATTTATTGTATCGAAATTGAAGGCTGTAGTAGAGGCTGCGTCCGTTTTGCCATTTTACCGAGTGGTTGCTGTCAATGTAACAACATTAAACAATGCAGGAGCCTATATTTCTCAAGAATTGGGTTATGCTTTAGCTTGGGGTAACGAATACCTTTCTTCTCTTGTAGAAGCAGGAGTTGATAGTTCTTTGGCTGCTAAAAAAATCAAATTTAATTTTGGTGTTGGTGGAAATTATTTCATGGAAATTGCAAAATTCCGTGCTGCCCGTCTTCTTTGGGCTAAAATAGTAGAAGCATACAAACCTGTTTGTCGTAGAAAAGAATGCCCTAATACAGCACCGGACGGAACATGTCTTTGTGCTGCAAAAATGAAAATTCATGCAGAAACTTCCATTTACAATAAAACTGTTTTTGATGCCAGTGTAAATATGCTTCGTACACAAACGGAAGCTATGAGTGCCGCATTAGGAGGAGTCGATTCCATGATTGTTAATCCATACGATATAACATTCAAAGCTAGCGATGATTTTTCCGAACGTATTGCTCGTAACCAACAATTACTATTGAAGGAAGAATCTCACTTTGATAAAGTGAGCGACCCTGCTGCGGGTTCTTACTACATCGAAACATTGACTGCTAAAATAGCAGAACAAGCTTGGAAAGTATTTCTCGATGTAGAAAATAACGGTGGATTTTTTGCCTTGGTAGAAGCCGGAAAAGTTCAACAAGAAATGAAAGATATCAGTGCGAAACGTGAAAAATATGTTGCTTCTCGTAGAGAAGTTTTACTTGGAACCAACCAATTTCCTAATTTTACGGAAAAAGCATCTGATAAAGTAACTAAAAAATCAGCAAAGTGTGGTTGCGGTTGTGGGTGTGATAGCAAAGATGTTGTTCCCCAAACTCGTGCTGCCGAACAATTTGAAGTATTACGCTTTGCCACAGAAGCTGCGGCTAAACAACCAAAAGTATTTATGTTGACAATAGGTAGTTTGTCCATGCGTTTGGCTCGGTCTCAATTTTCATCTAACTTCTTTGCTTGTGCCGGATATGAAATTGTCGATAATTTAGGTTTCGAAACCGTTGAAGAAGGTGTAAAAGCGGCTTTACATGCAAAAGCTGATATTGTCGTTCTTTGTTCTAGTGATGATGAATACGCAGAATTTGCTCCTGCTGCATATGACTTATTGAAAGGTAAAGCTTTATTTGTAGTTGCAGGTGCTCCTGCTTGCATGGACGATTTGAAAGCCAAAGGAATAGAGTCCTTTATTCATGTGAAATCCAATGTATTGGAAACCTTGAAAGAGTTTAATGCTAAACTTGTGAAATAATAAAACAAGAGTTGGAATTACAAAACCAACTAATGTAATTTTCACTAATTCCTAAAGGGAATAGTGGTTAATAAATAAAAATAATAATTTTACATATATGAAACCAAATTTTAAAGAGATTAGCATTCAAGATATTACTGCTTCTTCTGCCGTGAACGAAACAGAAGAAACGTGGTTAACTCCTGAACATATTTCAGTAAAGCCTTTTTATACAAAACAAGATACCAAAGGCATGGAGCATTTGAACTATGCTGCCGGTATTGCACCCTTTCTTCGTGGTCCATATAGCACAATGTATGTAATGCGTCCTTGGACTATTCGTCAATACGCAGGATTTTCAACCGCTGAAGAAAGTAACGCTTTTTATCGTCGAAACTTAGCTGCAGGACAAAAAGGTTTGTCCGTCGCATTTGACTTAGCAACGCATCGTGGATACGATGCTGACCATGAAAGAGTAGTAGGAGACGTTGGTAAAGCCGGTGTGTCTATTTGCTCCATTGAAGATATGAAAGTATTGTTTGACGGTATTCCATTGAATAAAATGTCCGTATCTATGACCATGAATGGTGCCGTTCTTCCTATTTTGGCTTTCTATATTAATGCCGGATTGGAACAAGGTGCAAAATTGGAGGAAATGGCAGGAACCATTCAAAACGATATTTTGAAAGAATTTATGGTGCGTAACACGTACATTTATCCACCTAAGTTTTCTATGAAGATTATCGCTGATATTTTCGAATATACTTCCAAAAATATGCCTAAGTTCAACTCTATTTCTATCTCGGGTTACCACATGCAAGAAGCTGGTGCAACTGCGGATATAGAGTTAGCCTATACTTTAGCGGATGGTTTGGAATATTTACGTGCCGGTGTTAATGCAGGAATGGATATTGATGCATTTGCTCCACGTTTATCTTTCTTTTGGGCAATTGGTACGAACCATTTTATGGAAATTGCTAAGATGCGTGCTGCTCGTCTGTTGTGGGCAAAAATCGTAAAACAATTTAACCCTAAAAATTCTAAGTCTTTAGCGTTGCGTACACACTGTCAAACTTCAGGTTGGTCATTAACGGAACAAGATCCGTTCAACAATGTTGGTCGTACTTGCATTGAAGCAATGGCGGCTGCTTTGGGGCACACACAATCTCTTCATACCAATGCGTTGGATGAAGCTATTGCTCTTCCAACCGATTTTTCAGCTCGTATTGCTCGTAATACACAAATTTATATTCAACAAGAAACCAATATTTGTCGTGAAGTTGACCCTTGGGCAGGTTCTTTTTACGTAGAATCTTTAACGAATGAATTGGCAGAAAAAGCATGGACGTTGATTGAAGAAGTTGAAAAACTGGGTGGTATGGCTGCTGCTATCGAAACCGGTGTTCCGAAAATGCGTATCGAAGAAGCTGCTGCTCGTACCCAAGCACGTATCGACTCTTGCCAACAAACCATTGTAGGTATCAACAAATATCGTTTGGAAAAAGAAGATCCAATTGATATTTTGGAGGTAGATAACACATCCGTTCGTTTGCAACAAATTGAACGTTTGAATAAATTGAAAAAAGAACGTGACAACAATGCTGTAAAAGCAGCATTAGCCGCTATTACCAAATGCGTGGAAACAGGTAAGGGTAATTTGCTTGAATTAGCAGTAGAAGCCGCTAAAGTTCGTGCTACTTTGGGCGAAATTTCAGATGCTTGCGAAGTGATTGTGGGGAGATATAAAGCAACAATTAGAACAATATCAGGAGTGTACAGTGCAGGAACCAAAAATGACGCAGACTTTATTAGAGCCTGCGAATTGACAGCAAAATTTGCTAAAAAAGAAGGTCGTCAACCTCGTATTATGGTGGCAAAAATGGGACAAGATGGTCACGACCGTGGTGCTAAAGTAGTTGCTACCGGTTATGCCGATTGCGGTTTTGATGTGGATATGGGACCTTTGTTTCAAACTCCGGCTGAAGCTGCTAAGCAAGCGGTAGAAAATGATGTCCATGTGATGGGTGTTTCTTCCTTGGCTGCAGGGCACAAAACCTTGATTCCTCAGGTAATTGCAGAACTCAAAAAATTGGGTCGAGAAGATATCATTGTAATTGCCGGCGGTGTTATTCCTGCTCAGGATTATGACTTTCTCTATAAAGCAGGCGTTGCTGCCATCTTTGGACCCGGTAGTCCGGTAGCAAAAGCAGCTTGTACCATTATGGAAATCCTTTTGGCAGAGTAATTCAAAGAATTATAGTTAAACGAAAAAAAGAAGGAGATTTGCTATTAAAGCAAGTCTCCTTCTTTATTGTTATTTTGTGTGATTATTTAATAATTCGAAGTTCAACTCTTCTATTGGTAGCTCTGTCTTGATCATTATCGTTTTTAACCAATGGCTTTTCTTCTCCGTAACCGATGGTTTTTATTTTTTCTTTTGATATTCCTTCCGATATAAAAAAGTTGGCAATACCATCTGCTCTACGTTGAGACAAGGTTTGATTATATTCATTTGATCCTATATCGTCCGTATGTCCTTCTATAATAATTTCTTTAAAAGTTATTCTGTCAAGGTAGTATCGTTTGATTTCTTCTAGTATTTTTTTTGTGTCATCTTGTATATTATCACTATCAAAATCGAATAATATACCGTCTTTCATGAGAATTTTTATTTCATTGGGTGTATCTTGTATCGTCAACGGATTAAGCTTTTCCAAATCGAAGGGAATATATTCTACATTGTCAGTAGACATTTTTAATTGTAAAGCTAAGAGTAGCCGAGGACCTTGGAAGTACGTTAATCTTATTTGATGGTAACCTTTGGAGAGGGGAATCTTTTGTATCATTTTAAGAGGTTGGTGCAAACCATCATTTTCAATAATTAATTGGTTGTCAATATACAAAAGAGAACCGTCATCAGATAATAACGAAAAGTAATAGTCCCTGGTTTTGGCTATGTAAAATGTCCCGTTATAATCTATGGCAAACCATTCAAATCTGTTCGTAATTCCTGGAAAACCGCGGTCAAATTTTGTAATGGGAATATTAATCTTTTTCGTGTAGATACTGCCTGTAGGTTTGTATTTTGAGAGCTCGGATAGTCCAGAGAAGCCCGAATCTACTAAATAAATATCCCCTTTTAGAGAAAAAAACATTTCTTTAGTACTTCCAAATATATCATTTTTTTCCCCTTGTTTGGCGACCGACTTGGTAGTTTTGACTCTTACTTTTGTACTCGTCTGTCCATATCCTGAAAAAAGAACGCCAAACAAACTTAAAATGATTAATAAATATCTCATGCTGTATAAATTTTGATAGAAAGGCAATAAAAAAGCTGTTACTTATAACTAAAACAATGTTTTTTATTGTTTCAGGAGTGTGATTTGTGATGTTATTTGTATTGCCAATTTGGCTTTTCATGCTGAATTACAAGCAATAAAAGTGCAAAAGTAATAAATCTATGCTAAAATACAGCTCATTTGAAACCTAAATAAATACAAAAGCAAGACGATCAATGCTGCTTTTTTACAAAATATGAAATGAAAAAGAATAAGTTGTCAACTTGTACTTCCAATTTCAGTGTTTTATATTCCGAAATATTTAAAAGCCTCATAAACCATAAAAACCGGCCAAACGAGAGCTTTTAAAAATCCAAGTACGCCAATCCAAAATGTACTGGCAGTGGAGATAAAATAAATGGCTGCTCCGATAAGTCCTAATCC
>DAIMYQ010000039.1:12189-13987 GCA_036734385.1 Paludibacteraceae bacterium
TCTTCTTTTCAACTTGTTTCAAGATGTCTTTCATCATATCAATTTGGATTTTTTGTAGTTCCAAAAGTTCCTGTTGTTGATCCATTATAAAATGATCAATTTTTTCACGTAGAGTCCTTATTTCCAGTTCGGATTTTAGGTTTATCATATAGTCTTTTTTTGCTCTATCCCTGTCTTTTTCTTCTTGTCGGTTTTGACTCATCATAATAACGGGTGCTTGCAAGGATGCTAAACATGACAATATTAGGTTAAGAAGTATGAACGGATAAGGATCAAATCCCTTATTGATAAGCCAGAATACATTTAGAAAAATCCAAAAGAGAATAAAAATGCCGAATGAGATAATGAATGTCCAACTACCGCCGAATGAAGCAACTTTATCAGCTACTTTTTGTCCTATAGTTGCTGTTTGTTTGTCTTCGTCTTCCACTTTGTCAGTTAAAGTAGTATCACTTGTTACAGAATTTAACACAGTTTCTTCGAGATTGGTCAATTCGCCGATTTCTTTCTTAAGGTAATCTGATATTGCTTTTTCTCTGTATTTGTTTAATTCACTCAAGGCAATAAAACTTTCGTGTGAAAATTGAGGATTGTCTTTTTGAATTAAATTTAAAACGGAATGTCTGATTGTTTTAGCCGAAACTTTTTCGGAAACCGGAAATTCCTTGTTCGAAACATCACTAAGAAACGTTTTCATCTGTTTGTTTTTTTTAATTACTTTTCAAATATGGTTCTTCTCGATTAATCACTCTCATAACCTGTTTTACTCGTGTGTTCCATTCTTGTTTTACCTGAATAGCTGCAACTTTAACTGTTACTACGATTGGGTCAATGGTATTGTCATTTAATAAAGCAAGGTATATTTTCCCCTTCAAAGGATATTTCATTTGAGAGGCTTCATTTATTACGTCTCCCTTTTTATACTGATGGAATGTTTTTCCGGCATTAAAAAGTGCCACATTATTTGCATCGGTTAAAAACCAGTACTTTACATTATCTTCACCTTGAACTTGCTTGAAATAAGAGACGCCTGTTAATGCCAAAGCAGCTAATGGACCATAATTGGATATTTTTGAGATCAGGTTTGCCGCACTGCCGATAAAGCTTGACTTTACTTTTTCATATTCAGCTTTTCCCTCTCTACCGGTTCCAATATAAAAACTCCATGATATGGTATTGTCCGGCAACGTAAAATCAATTACTTGAGAGTTCTTATTGCGATTTAATGCATTTTTTGAAGATATTTGCGGGTTTCCTGAATAAATTTCTTGTGCTATGGTATCACTTTTCACCAAAAATCTCTCTGTAGTTGGTGTGTAAGTGGTGTCTTGTACAGTTTTCCAATATACGGATGAATTAAAATTTTTAGTCAAGTCAGAGGCCGGAATTCGTTGAATTTTCATTTTACAGATACGATCTCCAAGCACAGCATTTGAAAATCTGAATTTGTAAATACCGGTTCTTTGAACAGTTATAATTTTGTTTTTAATTTTCTTCTTCTTGTAATCCATAAATTTAGAAGACGATGGAAGTTCTGTTATTTCAACTTCTTTCAATTCTTTTCCATTTACCTCTTCAAAGTTAAAAATCAATTGGTCGCCTTGGGCAAACCCATAATAAAATTCTTTTTCTCCACCGGTTCCTTCAATTTTAAATGTGTTTTCAGCAACATTAACCACAGTTTTTGCAAAAAGTTGAGTGGAAGAAAGTGCAATTGCCGAAATTAGAAACATCAGTCTATTCATTGGTATATTTTTTATCTTGTTCTAAAATACAGTGATGTATTTTGTGTGTAGTG
>DAIMYQ010000040.1:0-2216 GCA_036734385.1 Paludibacteraceae bacterium
GTAGCGGGAACGAGAGTTGAACTCGTGACCTCCGGGTTATGAATCCGACGCTCTAACCAACTGAGCTATCCCGCCATATTTTTTCGGTGGTGCAAAGGTAATACTTTTTGACAATTTGAAAAATAAATGTAACTTTTTTTCAGCGTCACATTACCCCAAAACACGTGAAAGACATAAAAATTTCTATGATTAAAATCTGAATTTTACTGAAACCCAGTTATTTTTTTGCTTATAATCAACTTGTTGCAATCCCAACAAAGTTGCTTTTGCTTCTATCTTGGCTATATCTTCAAAATAAAAACCACTCATTATCAAAATTCCACCTCTATTTAAAGACATGACATAAGTATGCATATTCTCAATAAGAACATTCAAATTAATATTGGCAATAATATAATCAAACATTTGTCCATTGATAACCTCGGAGCCGCCCAACGCTATTTTAGTCAAAGAGACATTATTCAATGCCGAATTTTCCACTGCATTTTTATATGACCACTCGTCTATATCTACTGCCCAAACAGGATTGGCACCTCTCATACTTGCTAAAATAGCCAGTACGGCAGTTCCACAGCCCATATCAAGAAAAGATTTATTTTCAATTTTTTCTTCTAAAATCCACTCCAACATCAGGCTCGTTGTTTCATGATGACCGGTACCAAATGCCATTTTAGGATCTATAATAATATCGTATTGAGTTGCAGGCAAATTTGTATGAAAAGAACTGCGAATAAGACATTTATTGCTCACTAGAATTGGTTGAAAATAATTTTTTTCCCACTCTTCATTCCAATTTTTTTGTTCTATAGTTTCTAACGAATAGGTAATATAAACTTGATATATTTCTTTTGTCTCGTCAATTAGTTGTTGTAACTTACCCTTATCAAAAATTGATTCCTTTATGTATGCAAAAAATTCATTATTTTCGGTTTCAAAACTTTCAAATCCCAACTCCCCCATTTCGTATACCAGTAGATCCGAAGCATACTCGGGTAATTGTTTCACATCACATGAAACCCTTAAATAATTTATCATATATTATGTTTTTAAAAGAAAAAATTACCTTAATTTAGTTTTTTTTTGGCTAAAGATGTATACCTTTGTGGTAATGCTATGAAAAAGTCTCTTAAGATAAGACAGAGAGTGCAAAAATACGTAAATTCATTTAAATTATTATCTTATGAAAAAGAAAGTGCTATTAATTTTTTTGTTATCCTCTTTTTCTCTGACTTTCTACGCTCAATACTTCGATGACATTTATTATAATCCCAAAAATGATAAAAAATCGGAAGCCATTTCAGTTACCCAAGAAAAGCAAGAAAAGACAGAGAATGTTACTGCAACAAAAAAGGCTGTTAGAGATGTTGATGAATACAACAGACAGACCTCTTCTACTACAAATGCGAGTAAAATGAATAATTCTACTCTTGAGCAAGATGCTGACAATCTTGAATACTCAAAACGCATATCCAAATTTCATGATTCGACAAACATTACCATCAATGATGCTCAGTCTGTTTACATCTACAATTATGCCGAACCCGAAGATGAGAATCAATCAACAGTCTATTTAAACTATTCTTCCAATTGGGGTTCATGGGGTTATTACGGATACCGGACATACTCCCCCTACTATTGGGATAATTACTATGGAGTAGGTTATTATTCTTACTACAATCCTTACTATTACTACGGTTATTCCTACAGACCGTACTACTATGGTTACTACAACTATTATCCTTATCATCCTTATCACCCTTATCCGACACACCATCCATGGGGGTATAATCAACCACACCATGGACAATATCACAAGGAGTATAATAACTACAATCGGACTCCAAACTATGGAAATGGAAGATCATATAGTTCGCATGAGACGGGGGTTCGATCGACTAGGAGTGAGTCTGGTAATGGCAATGTCACAAATACAAGAAGCAGTTCTACTAATAACAATTCCGGAAGAAGTTATAACTCTAACTCAACACAGGGAACAAGGTCAACACAATCAAGAAACACATCAATACAAAACACAACGGTTACACCTTCTTCCAACAGCAGGAGCTATAAAAGTTCGGGAAACACAGAACGCAACAGCGGAGGATCCAGTAGTGGTGGAACACGTAGTGGACGTTCTTTTGGTAAATGATCAAAAACATATTTGAAATATTCAATAAAATGAAAAGAATACTAATTATAGCTTTTTGCCTATTAAA
>DAIMYQ010000040.1:2316-9932 GCA_036734385.1 Paludibacteraceae bacterium
ACATCTCAAGGTTATAGTGGTAGTTTGATTAGTTCTTACACACTTGCAGAAAGGGGTGGCATTAATGAATATGCTTTTACGGCAGGAGGTAATGTAAGTAACCTTGTCCAATTTGGTTTAAGTCTTGTTTTGGTTGATTTAGACTACAACATGACTTCTACTTTCAAAGAAACTTTGGCTGACAACAGTTCGCTTACTTATAAAAATGTATATGAATGTAATGGTAGTGCCTTTAACATGAAAATAGGAGCCATTGTAAAACCAACTAGTTGGTTGAGAATCGGTGCTGCATTCCATACACCATCGTGGTACTATATAACAGACAGTAATCAGGGATCTATTAATTCGAGAGCCATTGAAATCAACAAGACTGAATCAGCTTCTACACCATGGGGATACGGTTCTTATTACCTAAATACACCGTTAAAGGCATTGGGTAGCCTTGGATTTGTCATTGGTCAATATGGATTTATCGATGTTGATTATGAGTATGCCAATTACAAAGGGATGGTCATGAAAAACAATGACGATGTTGACTCTCGTATGGAAGAACAAAATAACAAGATAGATGCAAATTTTAAAGACACGCATACCATCCGTGTAGGAGGAGAATACATTCCTTTTAAAAATTTTGCCATACGTTTGGGTTATTCATTCTCTACATCTCCCATCAAAGAAGATGCTTACAGAACTTATGCCACCAATACGGTACGCACCGATACGGAATTTTTAAATGACAAAAGTTTATCTTATATAACCTCAGGCATTGGATATAAGTTTGGCAGAAGTTCGTTAGATTTGACCTATGTTCTTAAAACAAAGGTTCAAGATTTTTATCCTTACAATCCTACTTATGTAACAAACTTTGATGGACCAATCGAAATTACGAGCAAGCATAACCAAATTTTATTAACTTACGGAGTACGTTTCTAAAGGGTTATATCATCAATAAAATAAGTACAACAAAAAAGGAGATAATAAAAATTATCTCCTTTTTTGTTGTCATATAATTAAAGAATAATCCTATTCTATAATGCCCAAGTTTCTCGCATTCTTGGCAATCTTTTCAACAGCCTCATCAATTTGATCAAATGTATGTGTTGCCATTAATGAAATACGAATAAGCGTATCTTCAGAAGGAACCGCCGGTGAAACAACAGGATTAACAAATACACCGTCATTCATCAAATCACGGGTAAGTATAAATGTTTTGGTATTATCTCTTACATACAAAGGAATAATTGGAGTAGTAGAATGACCGGTATCAAATCCCTTATCTTGAAGGGCTTTACGCATACGATGTGTATTTGCCCACAAAGCATCTTTACGCCATGTTTCACGTTCCATGACGTCTAAAGCAGCTAACACACAACCTGTAGAAGCAGGTGTAATACTAGCACTAAAGATCAATGTACGAGAATTATGTTTTAAGTAATTGATAATATCTTTATCCGCAGCAATAAATCCTCCGATAGTAGCAAGAGATTTACTAAACGTTCCCATGATAAGATCGACATCATTGGACAAACCAAAATGGTTACAAATACCCTTACCCTTATCACCATAAACGCCTAATGAATGTGCCTCATCAATCATTATAGAAGCATTGTATTTTTTTGCTAATTTGACCATTTCAGGAAGTTTTACTTCATCTCCCTCCATACTAAAAACCCCATCAGCAACAATCAGTTTAATTTTATCAGATTCACAATTTTCAAGGTATTTTTCCAAAGCCTCCATATCATTATGAGCATACTTGTATTGTTTAGCAAAACTCAAACGTGCTCCTTCAATGATAGAAGCATGATTTAATTTATCCAAGAATAAATAATCCTCACGTCCGCCTAAGCAAGGAATCACCCCCGAATTAACAGTAAATCCTGTGGCATAAACTAAAGCCTCTTCTTTCCCAACCAATTTAGCTAACCGTTCTTCCAGTTCGATATGAATATCCAACGTTCCATTTAAAAAACGTGAACCGGCACAACCTGTACCATATTTTTCTACTGCTTTAATAGCGGCTTCCTTTATTTCAGGATGGTTTGTCAACCCTAAATAACTATTAGAACCAAACATTAAAACAGGTTTTCCTCCAATTTGAACGACTGTATCTTGGTCTGAAGTTATCGGACGAAAATATGGATACACACCAGCATTTTTGTATTGTTGAGGTGCATCAAATTTTGCTAATTTTTGACTTAGTAAACTCATTTTTGTTATTTTTTAGTACTTTTTCTCAAAAAACATGCAAATATACTGTTTTTTTACCCAATTACAAAAAGGATTATAGCATCAAAGAGTTTAATCTTTATTAATATCCAATAATCCTTCGGGTAAATCCATGCAAATAATTCTGTTTTTTGCATCTACACTTACAATATAATCCTCCGAAACAGGAATTAAAAATATATCCCCTTTTTCGTTTGCAACACTAAACAAAACATTCAATGTCGTGTCATCTGCATCGACTATTGTACCTATTTTTTGTTTATTCGAATCCATAATGACAAAATCAATAAAATCGGAGTAAGATGTGATTTCTTCTTTTGGTTTCTTGAATGTATTGGGCAAATATAAGGTACAACCGACCAATAATTTAGCCTCTTTCTCATTGTCAATATTTTCGAACTTTACCAAAGCAGTAGTACTATTTTTATATCGATATGATTCTATAAAAAACGGAACAAAAATGCCGTCTATACTGCAAACAAAGTACTTGCTATCTTCAAAAGCATCCGTTGTAAAAGAAAAAGACAACTCACCCTTTACACCATGAGTCTTATAGATTTCTCCTGCTTCAAATATTTCTTCTCTTTTTATCATTTTGATGAAATTACATTAATTGTTTGAGCTTGTGTCCGAGACATAAATTCCGGTGCATAAAGGCACTGTACAATTGCCATTCCTGTTGTAAATTCTCCCGACAAATTAGTCCACAACGGATATTCAAAAACATAGGTTCCCTTTGGCAAACGGCTAAAAAAATAGTTTATAGAAACATCTTTCGGATTAAGATAATAGCCGACCCTTTCTGTTTGTTGGTAGGATGATTTTTGGTTCACCGGTTCAAAACAGGCAGCTCTAAGGTCTTTGATATGAACAAAATCCATATCCCTATCTACTCTTACCGTCAGACGTACCACCAACTTATCGCCTACCTGCAAAGAGACATTTTCTACCGGCTTCAAAATTACGTTTTTATCCGTAATTTTCTCTACAAAAAGCTTTTTATCTATATTGAGTGGTCCTTTTTGCTGTGTGTTTAACCTATCCGTTTGCTCAAAATATTGCCAATAGGCAGCTCCCCACGATAATCCATTCCCTGTTTTTGAAATGGAGATATTGCCCATTTCAGGCATTAAATCAGTGGCATCGTAACTAATTTTGACATAATTGCTTCCTACCAACGAAGAGTTCTGCGGCTTCACTTCTTGATTATTGAGTTTAATGGCTATTTGACTTTCATTTTCGAGCACATTGTTTCCCTGAAATGCCAAAGCAGAAATAGCATCAACGGTAGAAATAACATTGCTCCATTGGTTGGTTTGTTTATTTTTCAGCAACCAAATTTTCATTTTTTCTATGTCGTCTTTTTGTGAGTTTATTTCGTTGAAAGCCTCCATAATAGCAACCTGCGTTGTAATATTCGACTCACTCCAAGTATATCCGGAAACATTCTTATCCCAATACATGCCCATTTCTGGACTCAAAGAAGATTGTTCTTTCAATGATTTAACAATGTTATTGGCTGTTTCTCCTTTTTTATTTCTATATAAAGCAACAGCTATCAATGATTTACCATACAAACTTTGTTTATTCCATTGTTTTTCCATCAAATTGGTGTAATAACGATAGGCTTCTTTGCTTTCTTCTTTTAACGGAATCTGAGGATAGAAAGAACGGACATATAACGAATGAATAATATTCATGTTCAGATAGTTTTCTTCAGTTTTATCTTTACGTTTCGACCATTCGATATATTCTTTCTGTACATAACTGTCGAGATAATTGATTGCCTTTGCTTGCATATCCAATTCTTTTTGTTCATATTCGAAGTTATTTAGCTTAGCTAATTTACCCATTTTTTCCAAAATGAATCGTGTTACAAAAGCATTTTCGGGCATACCGGAAAACCAGGCAAAACCACCCGAAGGCATTTGCAATTGTTTTAATTTTTGGAAACTAAAATCTCTATTGTATGCTTGATTGTTTGCATCCAATAATGAAGCCAAACGCTGTTGTTGTTCTGTTTCATTTTTCGCTTCAAGTACCCAGGGAGTTTCTTCCAACAAAATATTTTTTAAATCCTCGTTCTTTTGTAAATTAGAAAGATAGTTTGACTGATTAATCTTACTACGTTCTATCAATTGAACCAATTTAGGCGATGATTTTAAAATTTGCTGTCCAATTACATTCGCATAAAAACTTGACATATAAGAAATTGCATTACTTTCTTCAGCAATAGTAAGTGAAGGCAAGGCTTGTAAAGCATACCAAGCCGTGTTGGCAGAGAATTCTACCACAAATTGATTATTTTCAAGCGTTTTAGAGGTATTATGTAACAAATTATCAAACGTAAATTGGTGATTTCCTTCTTCGTAGATAGACATTGGCAAACTTTCTGTCACCAACATTCTATTAGAAAGTACCGGCAAATAATGTTGTTCTCCATCGCTATAATCTTTTCCTTCTACAATAATTTTACATTGTAATAGGGATGAAGAACTATTCATTTCAAAAACACACGAAACAGGAACAGAAGAATTCGGTTTCACCGTAATATTTTGAATGATTTGATTCGTAATTTCTTTATTTGTTTGAGCATCTGTAATTATCCAACGAGCATTGACTAATACAATACTATCGCTCATATTGGTAATTTTTGCAGTTAAATTTGCTTTATCGCCTTTGGTAATAAAACGGGGCAAATTAGGTGTAACAGAAACTACTTTTTGTGTATAAGCTACATCGGTTCGTTGACCATATTTGGCATCTTTGGTATGTGCTAACGTAAGAATTTTCCACTTGGTAAGTGATTCCGGCACAGTAAAATGGAACGAAACATGACCCATTGTATCGGTTGTCAAAAACGGATAAAAGAATGCCGTTTCACTGAAATTTTCTCTTACAACAGATGTGGGCTGCTGTTGCACTTGTACTTTCTCTGCCGGATTAGCAGGCGACACATCTTCCATTGAAACTACATCAATCGCCTTATTACTCTCTCCTTTCGCCATGACTGAAGACTCCATCCTCAAAGCTTTACCATAACCACCTTTTACAAAACCATATTGCATAGGATAGTTAAAGCCAAACCAATTGATTTTTGGATAATTAATTTCTTTTTCTTCTGCCATTTCCATAGGCAAATACAAATAATCTTGATTGCAATTGGCATACGACGTTTGCCAAAAAGGATAATTTATATAGGGAGTAAAACCAGGAGTAAAATTCCATTCATGATGTGCCATCTCGTCGAGAGAAGCATCATACATGGTAGTCAGAATTTCAGCCGACTGACCCATGTGTTGTTCATCTTTCACACAAATATTCCATTCTTCTTGGGTATTAGGCAACAATTTATCCCGAAAAGAATCGAACTGAATATCCAGTTTTTTGCTCGGTTGTTTTTTTGTTATCAATTGCACATTGGTAAACAATTGTTCATCTTTTACAAAAGTGATTTTCAGCTGTACTGAGTTGCCATACGTTGCCAAATAAGGAAATTGTAAGTCTACATTTTTATTCGACAATTTGAATTGTTTTTGCAACAATATTCCATTCTTACCAAAAAGTTCATACAGAACGTTAACATCATTGGCAGAGGTGCCTAATATAACTTTTGCATTTTCACCCTCTTCACATTCCATTTTTACAGGCAAAAACCAATTGTACGTTTTCAGGGGTGGTTTTTTGTCCTTTTCAGCATACAAAATAAAAACTTTAGAATAAACCACTTCCCTCTTTTTATCATCGTAAATTCTAAAAACAGCTTTGTAAGTACCTGAATACAATTTGTTTATCCCCTCTAGAGCAAAGGGTTCTTCCGAAGAAAAATTGCCTTGTAATACTTTGCTCTTTATAACAGACGTATCGACAGGCTGGTTTATATTTGGCTGTTCATACAACGAACATATTTCGTAGGTTCCTTTGGTTACAACGTCTTTACCATTTATATTTTTAACCGAAACCGTAATCTTCTGCGGTTCGTTTTTGTTCCATTTATCAGGCAACGAAGTAGTAATAAACAAGGGCTTTTCTCCAACTACAAAATGAGTAGTACCTTGTTGAGTTTCACCCGAATTATCGGTCACATCAATATATACTTGATACGAAGCAACCCTCTCATTTTCTGTTGCTTTGGGAACAAAAGGAATAGAAAAATTTCCCTTTTCATCTATCAAAACATTGCCCGAAGCTAATTGCTCATTATTTGCAATGGGAAATCGCAACCAAATATTTGACTGACGAACAATACGATATTGTGCCATAACAGATTGCAATGGGAAGCCCATAAATGTTTCCGCCTTACCTTTTATTTTTACCGTATCACCGAAAGAAATAGCTTGTTGTACATCATCAAACTCCACAAAAAAGGTCGGACGTTTGTATTCCTCTACCAAAAATTGCAAAGAATAATCTTCAGCCTGTATGGTAAAATACCCATTCAGCAAACCTTTCGGCAATATAAACTCACCGGCAAAAGAGCCAAATTCGTTAGTTTGAAAATCTTTTTCGTTAACAACTTCATTATTACTGTTACGGAGAACCACATGGACATTTTTGTTGGCTTCTACGACCGTTTCTTTCTCATTGGATGCCCACGCAATGCCTTTAAAGTGAACCGTTTGTGTCGGTCGATATAACGCACGGTCAGTAAACAAGGAAATAACGTGATTCGTTTCATCTTCCTTTTTATTTGGATTGTACCAACTCGTTTGCACATAAGACAAAGGATAAAACTCGTCGTTACCCAAGGAAACGGAAACCTTATAATTATTTTTATCTTTCAATTGTGCAATAAAAAAGCCCTTTTTATCGGTTGAATAAGACTTAATTTTTGTATTGACATAACGATTTACACGATAATCATTTCTATACAACTGAACCGTTGCTCCATTTAATGGCTGTCCCGTCATTCTGTCAAGCACATAAAATTCGGTATTTTCATTGACTAAACGTTGTAAAAGCATCAAACGAGTAACGAAAAAACTATTGCAAATAACTTCTTTTGCAGTATCTTTTATTCCAATTTCATATTCGTAAATACCTTCCTCTGAAACATTTATAAAAACACATGTATCTTGTTCCGAAAAAGTAGGCGATTTTTTAACGTTAAAAGTTTCCGTTTGTACCAACGTCCTATTGCGTTTGTCTATCGTTCCTTGTTGTTTGGCATTTTCGTACTCCGATACAGACATATTTACCTTGAACAAACGCAAGATTAACCGTTCAACATTGTTATACTTTAATTTAATTTCCAAACTTTTTTTAGGATAAAGTAATTCGTTGTTACTGGCACTAACCGAAGGTGTTGCTATCTCTGCCATCATATTCCGAAGTACTCCAATACCTTTGTAATGAGGAAATTTTTGTATGCCACTCACACATAAATC
>DAIMYQ010000040.1:10032-13226 GCA_036734385.1 Paludibacteraceae bacterium
AGCAAAACAAATGGAAGGATCAATTTCTTCTTGAGCGATAACCTTACCTATATTGTTCTGTTGATTTTGATAAAAATCTATGGTGCGATGTGCCAACAAATCGAACATAGTCGGACGTAAACTTGTATCATCGCCTTTTTCGAGCAATTCTTGGTAGGTAGAAACAGGCGTATTTTGCAATTCCCGTGCATTTTGTAAAGACATTCGTGCATAATCCGCCATTGTTTTAAGAAAATGATTGGAAGTCCATTCTTTTCTGTCTTTAGGGGTAAAATCGGCAATCTGAGTACGAGCATTAATCACGTACAAATGAGCATTATAATACATCTCGTATAACTCCGAAAGCAACGAATAGAGAACCGATTGAGCCACCTTATCGTCACAATTTTTAGCGTAGTTATCCATTTTATCTACTTCGGTAAAAAACGTATCATCGGAAATAGAAAAATTCATTTTCAACTGATAAATCATTGTTTTTATAAGTTGCTGATTGTTCTTTTCTTTTAGGGCATGAACTCTTATCTTATCTATTTCTTTTGTAGCTGATTTGGGCAAGGATTCTCCATCAAGATGTTCCACTTGTTTCCATATTTTTTCATAAGAAAAAGCCTTTTCTTTTGCATTTTGGGCAATAGAAAAGCTTACTATCGAAACAAATAATAAACCGGCAAGAACGAATGACCATTGTTTTCTCATAAACATATAAATTTGTTGACTACACAAAGAAACTGAATTTCAGCTAAAGAAACCGTAAAAACTCCCTAAAAAATGTTAGATGTTGAATATCTGACATCCTTCACAGGAAAAAAACCAAATAATTTGGGCATTCTATTTTTTATTTTTAACTTCGCACCGAAAGACATTCAAATATGAAAGCAACAAGCATAACACATCATTCACACTTACGCTAACATAGGTAAGCGGGTCTGATATTGTCTGCATGTAATATAAACTCAAAGCTTACCTAAAAAGGTGAGCTTTTTTTATGTAAAATAAACCATACTAAAAACCATACTCTTATGTTAAGAATTGCCGTTCAAGCCAAAGGTCGTTTGTACGAAGAAACGATGTTGATGCTTACAGAATCCAGTATTCAAGTAGAATCAGGAAAAAGAACATTGTTAATTCCTGCAAAAAATTTTCCGGTAGAAATTTTGTATTTACGCGATGACGATATACCTCAAGCCGTAGCCAGCGGAATAGCCGATGTGGGCGTTGTGGGAGAAAATGAATATGAAGAAAAACAAGAAAATGCAATTATTATCAAACGGTTGGATTTTAGCAAATGCCGTTTGTCGTTGGCCATTCCAAAATCAGCTGATTACAAAGGTGTTTCATGGTTTAATGGAAAAAAGATTGCCACTTCTTACCCTGTTATTTTAGAAAAATTCTTAAAAAAGAATAACCTGAAAGCAGAAATACACGTCATTACCGGATCCGTAGAAATAGCACCGGGCATCGGATTGGCAGATTGTATTTTCGACATTGTAAGCTCCGGCAGCACATTGGTCAGCAACAACCTGAAAGAAGTAGAAGTTGTAATGAAATCGGAAGCTTTGATGATTGGAAATAAAAACTTATCCAAAGAAAAAAAGGAAATTCTTGACGAGCTTCTTTTCCGTTTCGACTCATACAAAAACGCCGAAGGTAAAAAATATATTATTCTGAATATTCCTAACGAAAAAATTGATGACGTTTGTAAATTATTGCCCGGAATGAAAGCTCCAACCGTAACTCCATTGGTTACAAAAGGATGGTCATCTCTTCATTCAGTTATCGAAGAAAAAACATTTTGGGACATCATCAGCCAATTGAAAGCCCTTGGTGCTGAGGGCATTTTGGTCGTTCCTATTGAAAAAATGATACTATAAATCGGTTATTTGTTGAATTTTTATTCGTATTACCATTATGCAATTAATTAAATACCCTAAAAGAGAAGATTGGACAACGATACTTGCTCGTCCGACTTTTGACAATACCAACTTGCTTGATTTAGTGGGCACTATTCTGAAAGACATTGCCAAACGAGGTGATATGGCTGTGAAAGAATATGAACTGAAATTCGACAACGTACAAATAGACACTTTACAAGTATCGGAAAAAGAAATAGCAGAAGCCGAAAAATCAGTTTCTTCCGAACTAAAAAATGCCATTCTATTGGCAAAAAATAATATTGAAAAATTCCATATTGCACAACAACATGAAATGCCCGTTGTAGAAACAATGCCGGGTGTAACCTGTTGGCAAAAAGCTATGCCAATAGAAAAAGTAGGTTTGTACGTACCGGGCGGTACGGCTCCCCTATTTTCTACCGTACTGATGCTCGCAATTCCGGCACAAATAGCCCAATGCAAAGAAATAGTACTGTGTTCTCCACCAAACAAAGAAGGGAAAATCCATCCCGCTGTTTTGTTCGCTGCAAAAGTGGCAGGTGTCAGTAAAATATTCAAAATAGGTGGCGTACAAGCCATTGGTGCAATGGCATACGGAACGGAAAGTGTTCCGAAAGTATATAAAATTTTTGGACCCGGAAATCAGTATGTTACCGCAGCCAAACAATTGGTTAGCCTGAATAAAGTTGCCATTGATATGCCCGCCGGTCCGTCGGAAGTAGAAGTTATTGCCGATGAAACAGCTGTTCCGGCATTTGTAGCTTCCGACCTGCTTTCACAAGCAGAACACGGAGTAGACAGCCAAGCTATGTTGATAACAACCAGCGAAACATTGGCTAACGCCGTTATGACTGAAGTGGAAACCCAATGGAAAGAACTTCCTCGGAAAGATATTGCTGAAAAATCGCTTGCCAACAGTAAAATAATTATTGTAAAAAACATCGATGAAATTATTGATATTACCAATGAATATGCACCCGAACATTTGATTATTTCAACCACAAATTATCGTGCTGTTGCCGAAAAAATCATTAATGCGGGATCCATTTTTTTAGGCAATTTGACACCCGAAAGTGCGGGTGATTATGCTTCGGGTACTAACCACACCCTACCTACCAACGGCAATGCAAAAGCATACAGTGGCGTTAATTTGGATAGCTTCCGCAAACGAATCACCTACCAAGAAATCACCTCGGAAGGTTTACAAAAAATAGGTCCAACCATCGAAATAATGGCAGAAAACGAAATGTTGTTCGCTCATAAGAATGCGGTGAGGTTGAGACTGAAGGAAGGGAAAGTATA
>DAIMYQ010000041.1:0-2624 GCA_036734385.1 Paludibacteraceae bacterium
AAAATTCATTATTCTCAGTTGTTTCCAACAAACGGAAAGAAACATGTAAAACAAAATAAAAGTTAAAACAACTTGCCCCTCGTTTATTACGAAGGGCAAGTTGTTTTTTGTTAATCAAAAAAGGACGATACTAAAACTTGCACCTAAGACCAAACTCGTAGTCACCAATTTGATTGCTTCCAATATTTTTTCGACCAAAAAGGGTAATATGTTTTTGAATATTCCATTGAGCACCGGGAGCAAAACAGAATGACCATCTCTCTTTATCATCATCAGTAGCAAAACTCAGACTTAAACCTACTCCTACTTGGGCCACCAGATAGAATTTCGGAAGAATTTCAAATCCGGGACCACACAAAAACTTGATTTGCAAGAAACTTCTATTCTTATCTTCACACTTTATACTATAGTATGTTGCAACATCTTCCACCACAAAGTTCCACTTTCTGGATAATGGAGTATCAACCCCAAGAAAAGTAAGAGATATCGCTTGACCACCTGAATTAGTATAAGAGTATAAATCCGAGTACGGTTTTGTATATCCTAATCCCATAAAAAATAGATGATCTTGATTGTACGAATAGTCGGTTTCTTTTATTTTATAGACATTCTTTTCAGAACTTGCATAAACCCATTCCTGCGGATTGACATAAAAGGTTGATGTATTTCCATTACGTAATACCTGAAATTGTAAAGGGGTAAACTGTTGTCCGGACGGATAATCTTCTCTAATATAAGAGAACCCTGCTTTACTTTTTGGCTTATCCAAGACGGATTGATCCGGATGTTTTTTTTCTTTTTCCGACGTAATTTCATAAAGATATCTTTCCATTTCCTTTTTTGACTCGGGCATCAACCGATTGTTAACAGAAACCACCTCATCTCCTACCTGAATACCGGCTATTTGAGCAGGACTTTCGGGGAAAACATAAACGACTTTGTTCGGTTGATTACTATCATAGCATAACCCTGTAAAGGCATATGTATTAGCATAATTAAAGCCAACGCTATTGCTATTATACTCTTCTTTCGTAACTGTCGTATTAAAATTACTTACAGGATATTGTTGAGCCATGGCACTAAAAACAGATTGTCCATATATGGATAAATCAATTGGATTTGAATTGGTGGCATTATATTGTGACTGCCACACAATAGGGGGTGTTTTTACCTGCTCTTTAGCCTTTTGAGCATCCATCATAGCCACTTTTATAGTTGCAAAATAGGATACTTGCGTATATCCACCCTCTTGATGAGATTCGATATACTGTTTATTTCCCCATCCTGACCAAATATCGTATCCATACTGATAACGTGTATCAATTTTTTGTGTAGGCGGAACGTATTGTTTTTCATTACCGGAAAAAGTGTATACAAAGACCAATAGATCGGGGTTTTCTTTATCTCTTTTTAATCCTCTATTTACCAAATATTGTTCCAAAATCTTAGCTAACTGTTTTTCTTGAATAGGATTATCTTGACTAGTAAGCTCAAAATCGAAAGTAGCATATTTCTCTAAGTTAACTTCGGGATCTCTAATTGTTGCCTTACTGTCACCAGAATTGTATTCTTGAAACTCAGATTGCTTATATGGTTTAAAACTCAAAAGATTTTTATTGAGTCTACCTTCCGTAATACAATTATTAGGCAATGGAGCCTGACGAGTTAATGTAACGGTTCGTGAAGTTTTATCTCCGACACTTTTAATTTCCAAAGTAACAGGAGAGCCTACTTGTCCGGACAAGTGATTTGATATTTCTGAAAGTTGCATTCCAACAGTCGGATTACCATTGATAGTTTGGATAATGTCCAAAGGTTTAAGTCCTGCTCGCTCTGCGGGGAAATGTGGCGATACAGATGTAATTACCACCCTATTATATCCCCAATTCTAATTAGAACTTTTCACATAAGATATACCTAACAAATTATCGATTTGAGCAAATCCATAAATCGTAGTACATAAAATAGCAATGGAAGCTAAAATAAAACGTTTCATAGGAATTTAGTTTAAGATTATGAAAATAAAAAATAAACTTCGCACGTTCAAAGAATAGATAAAATAGAAAATCTTGTGGATAGGAAATACGTTTTCAAGAACTCTTTACCAAAAAAATAAACTTTTTTTTTAATATACGAGTAAGTACGTTAAATTATTTGCCTTTTAAGTCACTGTTTTCTAAGATATAAACAAGAAAGCTTAAGAATGAGGTCATCTATGAAGCGACGAGGAAAAAGTAAATTCTATTAAACCTCTCATTGGTTTAGTAGTAATAAGGAGCGTACAAATCCCATGTTTCCGTTGCCCCATCAGAGGTTATTTTTGCAGCGTAACTATTTTCCGAAGGATGTAAGAATTCCACTTCAACTGTTTTTTCTTGATTTTGAAGATTAAAAGCCTTCAAATCGAGTAATCCACCTGACCAATAATCAGGTTTTGTTGAAGTCATTGTTTCTTTTACAGTAAATTCGATGAAAGAATATTGTCCACTATCAGAAACGGAATAGTAACCGTTATATCCAAAACGTCCATTGCCGGCTAATGAAAAATTAGGCATTTTACCTGTCAAAATAAGATCGACATAACAACTCGGATTCCCATTTCCTTGTATGCCAATCAGCCAACT
>DAIMYQ010000041.1:2724-12897 GCA_036734385.1 Paludibacteraceae bacterium
TGGCACTGTCATTAGCTGCTGTGTAATATAAATTGAAATCGAAGGCAGTCTTTACATTTTGGGTCAAAAGATTATTAATATCTGAATTCCACTGGTCATAAATATTTTTACCTTGTTGGGTAATTTTACCACGGGTCTCTGCAGGTTCAACAATACATCCGGACAAAACAGTTACTAACAAAAAAAATAGTATTGCACGATGGGCTTTAAATATATTTTTCATGATAGAGAGTATTATTTGTTTGAACTAAATCTATACCCTATTCCGGCAGAAATAAATCCTTCAAATCCAAGTCCATATTTGGCAAAACCATACAAATCTTTACCGACAGATACTCCGATAAAATCTATTTGGAAAGCAGGATACAAGGAATAATCATGGGTGGACAGCTCTGAATTATTTTTATCCAAATAATTTTGAGCAACATAAACAAACCCCAAAGCAGCTCCCGAGTAAAGTTTAACGTATTTCTTATTCAGCCAAGTGAATCTCACATCAGGCATAGCTGCCAAATTATGAGTGATATTTGAATACGCTAATTTATTGGTCGAATTGGTATAACTATTTTGATAAAATCCGACATAAGATACCGATAATCCTACACTAAACCAATTTTCTATTTGGTAATGATACGACAAATTGATAACCCCGGTAGACACTTTTTCCCCGGCATACACACCATCAGAAAACCAATTGTAGGGAGAGTAAATAGCGGGTTCGGCATACACATAATTATTCTCGTTATATAAAGTAGCAAAAGCTATATCCCCAATACCAAGTTGAATATCATGACATCCCTTTAATAAAGTTTTATCAACTTCTTTCTGCCCATATACACGGGCACTTAGGGTGAATAATAAAACACAAGCTATTGCTGAAAAAAGTTTCATACATTTACTTATTTAAGGATATAACACTAAAAGACAACTACTATTACTACCTATATACCGACCGTATAAACGTAAGCACTTGAGAATAAATTGGTTGTGTAAATGAAATGAACAAATCCTGATCGGGAGGAGGAAGCTGTGGTTGCGAATTACACAACTTCTTTTGCTGAGGATTCAATGCTCTTTCATCTCCGTTATAATTAGCCCAAACTGTGTACCAAACATATTCGCCTCCGAAATTTTTATTTTCCAACACACGATTTGTTTGTGCATCAATAATTTGTACCGTCAACACACCTGATGAAATAATTTCTCTACGATTAGTCGTATATTTTGCCTTCACAGTACTATATGCGTTATAATTTTTGCCTCCAACAGCAACAGTTCCAACAACCACACTATCTCTTTTCAATTCTTCGGTATTTCTTGTTTCTCTCACATTGCCAATGGTATAATCAGCAAAATTGAGCACCAAATATTGATGAGGATTATTCATTTTCAATCTATCAGCTTCTTCATACGTATAAAAACGAATAAACTTTTGTTGGTTTTGCTTGCTCATTTCCGCAATCAGATTGTCGCTGAAAAAGTCTGCCGACAATTGATATTTTGAACTTGTTATAGGTCTGTTTACCAATATTCTTAGTGTTCCTTCGTAAAGAGCCTGTTCTATTTTGTTGAGGACATCCTTGTATCCATAAACATAATCATTGGCTTTGACAAAATAGGCATAGGCTAAACGAGCCTGTTCTATTGTCCCATAATTTAAAGCCTCAATACCCAAATTATACGATTGTTCAGCCGCCTTCTTTTTTGCATCTGCTATTTCTGCCTGATATTCAGCAGGATGCGGTATCAATTCGTATGCTTTAGGACAATTATAAATATTACCGGCTATATCATTCAACCTTGAATATTGGGTTACCATAATGTCATATTTGTTGACATCATTACGCAAGTTGGCATTGTCGATTTCCCGCATAGCTGTTTTTTGTGCCAAAGGATAGGCGTCCAGCAATACCTTTTGTGCTTTTTCATTATTCGGTTTGGAACGTAATTTATCTATTGCATTAATTGTGGCTCTGTAATAATCGCCATTCTTGTAAGCCTTCGAGGCAGAGTTACATGAAGCTGCTAATAAGACAATTATAATGCTCAAAATAGAAAAATTGTATATTTTTTTCATAACAAGAAATATTAGGTTTCTGAAAATTTATTTTACATTCTTTCCGGAACATCTATACCCAGCAAGCCCATTCCTGTCTTTATAACTTTTGCAATTTCTTCGGAAAGCACCAAACGGAAATGTTTCAAAGCACTATTTTCTTCCCTCAAAATAGAAAAATCATGATAAAACTGATTATATTCTTTTACCAAATCGTATAAATAGTTAGCAATCAATGCCGGACTAAATTCTTCACCTGCCTGACGTATTGTTTGCGGAAATTCGACAAGCATCTGTATCAATGTACTCTCTTTCTCCGAAATGATTATTTCGGGAGAAATCGGAGCATGAACATCTATTTTTTGTTCAGCAGCCTTACGCAACACCGACTTAATACGTGCATGTGTGTACTGAATAAAAGGACCTGTATTTCCGTTAAAATCAATAGATTCTTTTGGATTGAAGGTCATATTTTTGCGAGGATCAACTTTCAAAATAAAATATTTCAATGCACCCAAACCAACCATACCGGCTATTTGGTCAATCTCCTGTTCGTTGCAATTATCCAATTTCCCCAATTCTTGGGAAGTTTCACGGGCAGTAGCAATCATTTCAGCCATCAAATCATCGGCATCGACAACAGTGCCTTCTCGACTTTTCATTTTACCTTCTGGAAGTTCTACCATGCCATACGAAAAATGTACTAAATTTTTCCCCCACGCATATCCCAACTTGTCTAATAAAATAGAAAGTACTTGAAAATGGTAATTTTGTTCGTTACCAACAACATACACCATCTTTTTTATATCAAAATCGTTGTAACGAAGTTTTGCCGTTCCAATATCTTGTGTCATATACACAGAAGTTCCATCTGCACGCAAAAGGAGTTTTTCATCCAAACCGTCAGCGGTTAAATCCGCCCAAACCGACCCATCAGGACGTTGATAAAAAACGTTCTCTTTCAAGCCCCTTTCTACTTCGGATTTTCCGGTGAGATAGGTGTTCGATTCGTAATATATCTTATCAAAATTAACCCCTAATTGTTTGTAGGTAATATCAAATCCATCATATACCCAGCTATTCATGGTTTGCCAAAGTTTGCGAACCTCAGCGTCATTATTTTCCCAAGCCAACAGCATTTTTTGGGCTTCTATCATCAACGGAGCCATTTTTTTAGCATCTTCTTCATTTGCTCCCTTAGCCATCAATTCGGCAACTTCCGCTTTATAGGCTTTATCAAAAACCACATAGTATTTGCCAACTAAATGGTCACCTTTCATACCTGAACTTTCAGGAGTTTCTCCCTTACCAAACTTTTGCCAAGCCAGCATGGATTTGCAAATATGAATTCCTCTGTCATTAACGATATTGGTTTTCACAACTTTCCAACCATTTGCTTTCTGAATATTCGCAATACTATACCCCAACAGGTTGTTTCGAATATGACCCAAGTGAAGTGGCTTGTTGGTATTTGGTGAAGAATATTCAATCATCATGGTAGGGGCATCCTCTGTAACGGGCAACATCCCATAATGAGGATTTACTTGTATAAGGTTTAGTTCTTCTATCCAATAAGATTTTTGAATACTTACATTCAGAAATCCTTTTATAACATTAAAAGCTACTATCAGCGGCGTATTTTGAACGAGGTATTCACCAATTTCTTGTCCTGTCGCTTCCGGTGATTTACGAGCTATTTTGACAAACGGAAAAATAACAATCGTCACATCTCCTTCAAATTCCTTTTTTGTCTTCTGAATCTGAATCTGTTTTTGATCAACTTGCTGTGAATAAAGGACTTCAATAGAATTTGCAACTAACTGTCCAATTTTTTGTTCTATTTTCATTTCAATACATCTATGCTAAGAATATCAACAAAAGTAATGTTTTTTTTTTTGAGCAGCAATACTAAGAAAACAGAACCAAATAAAAAAAGAGTACCAATTACTTGGTACTCTTTTTTTTATTTGGTAAGTGTAGATTTCTTATTTTACTAAGTCAGCTAATTCTGCACCTGCTTTAAATTTGACAACTTTCTTAGCTGCGATAGTGATTTTCTTTCCGGTTGCTGGGTTAACACCTGTACGAGAACTTCTTTCGTACACGTCAAAAGATCCGAAACCAACTAAAGCTACTTTTCCGCCTGCTTTTAATGTACTAGAAACTGCTGCAATAAAACCGTCAAGGGCTTTTTTTGAGTCAACTTTGCTAAGACCTGAATTGTCTGCAATAGCACTAATTAATTCTGCTTTGTTCATAAATGATTGATTTAAAGGTGTGAATAAATATAGTTTATTAAAAAAAATCTCTTTTTACCTTGCAAATGTAACGTAAAATTAATTAACTCCAACTTTTTTATAAAAAAATTTACGGTTTTGTCCGAATTTTCGTTAAATAAGACCCATATTGACTTTCGAATGAAAAAAATAGCTACTTTTGCACCAAAAGTTAGGTCAATGAACAATAATTATCGCTCTTCGTTTTTTGGAAGTATTCCGCCCGTCGTAAAGAACCTTATTATTATAAACTTTCTATTTTGGTTGGCATCTATTTGCTTACCTCATCTGATTGGGTTCGATTTGACAGATTGGTTAGGTCTTCACTATTGGCAGTCCGATAAATTTACGGTTGCACAGTTGGTAACATACATGTTTCTGCATGATACAAGTTCCTTCTCTCACTTGTTTTTTAATATGTTCGGTTTATGGATGTTCGGGAAAGATATAGAACAAATATGGGGAACAAAACGTTTTTTGATTTTTTATTTTGTGGCTGGAATTGGAGCAGGAATTACACAAGAAATTATGTGGACTATTGATTTTGTACCTGTTGTCAACGCTTTTACCGAATACGCCAACACGAAAGACATTTCGCTACTAATGCCTTACTTAAATGTAAATGAAAATACGGTTATTCCGATAGGTGATTTGTTCAGATTGAAAGAGATGGTTCTTAATCAGCCAATTACCATTGGAGCTTCGGGTTCCATTTTTGGTATTTTATTGGCTTTTGCCATGTTGTTTCCAAATGCACGCATGATGTTGCTCTTCTTCCCTGTTCCAATAAGAGCCCCATATTTTGTTGCTTTTTATGCGTTAGTGGAACTTTTCTTGGGAGTAAACAATTTTTCCGGCGACAGTGTTGCCCACTTTGCTCATTTGGGAGGCATGGTATTTGGATTGATTCTCATTTTATTTTGGAAAAAGAAAGGCAAATTATATAATTAGAAGGTTTGCATATGAACATTTGGAACGAGATAAAAAATAATATCAAAACAGGTTCTTACCTCACGCGTTTGCTATACATTAACTTAGCATTCTTTGTAGTCGTGCGACTAACCCTGATGGTATTCACATTATTTAATGTAGATGTGAGTCATTATGTGCGTTACGCAGAAATACCGGCTTATCTTCCTCATCTTATTTATCAGCCTTGGAGCATCATTACGTATATGTTTTTGCATATAGAATTCCTTCATTTTATATTCAATATTTTAGCATTATACTGGTTTGGCAAAATTTATCTTTTATTTTTCAATCAGAGGCAATTGGTTGGCACCTACATTGTCGGTGGTATCGGCGGAGCTTTACTTTACATAATCGGCTACAATATTTTTCCTTATTTTTCTACCATTGTTCAGCAATCTTATTTACTGGGAGCTTCAGCTTCTGTCATGTCCATCATTTTTGCAGCAGTTGCTTACGCACCCAATTACGAAATTTCGTTGGCTCTTATCGGCAAAATCAAGCTCAAATATTTAGGGATTATTTTCTTAGCTATTGACTTACTAAGCGTCACTTCGGTGAATGCGGGAGGAAGTATTGCTCACATTGGCGGAGCACTATCAGGATTTTTATTCACATTTTCTCTACAAAAAGGTAAAGATATTACGATGGGAATAAATAAATTGATTGATATATTTGCAAATATTTTCACTCCAAGGCCAAAAATAAAGGTAAAATACACCAACAAAAAGACAGATGCACAGTGGAATACTGAAAAGAAGGCTAACAACGAAAAAATTGATGAAATTTTGGATCAAATAAAAAAATCAGGATACGAAAACCTAACTGCCGAACAGAAGAAAACCTTATTTGATATCAGTAAAAAAATATAGTTACCAATGAATCGGATAACCAATGCTTTTCTTCTCATGTTGAACCTTGTTGCAATTGTGGCTCTTATAGCCATCAATTGCATACCTTTTATTCCGCCTTCTTCTGTATTATCCATTATTTCAATAGCAAATTTAGCATTCCCTTTTTTCTTGGTACTCAATGTCTTTTTTGTCATTATTTGGGCATTTCGCTTGAAATGGTATTTTTTACTTTCTGTTATTTTTATTCTTTTCTCCATTCCTAATCTTCACAATCTATACTCTTTTTCTCCGGAAAAGAAGGCTGAAAAGAAAGAGGGTTCTATTTCCGTTCTAACCTATAATATCCATTATTTTAATTTTTTCGAAAAAGAGCAAGGAACCAAAACAGGAAATAGTATTTTAGACTACTTGGCAAATTGTGATGCAGACATTATCTGTCTGCAAGAATTTTGTTATAGTGATTACAATGATTTCTCTTTAAAACAAATACAACAACATCTAAAAAAATACCCATACTCATACATTGAAATTTTATACAAGGACAGGTACTTATCAAAAGGAGTAGCCACCTTCTCGAAACATAAAATCATTAATAGAGAAAAAATAGACATTCTATCGGCATACCACACAAGTATAGCTTCAGATGTGTTGGTAAAGGGTGATACCGTAAAAATTATCAATTGTTACTTGGAATCTAATAGGTTAACTGAAAAAGAAAAAAAGATTTACCGGATAGAAGATGAAAAAGAAAAGATAACAAGCTTGGCTAAAAGAATCCAAAACAAGCTAAATTTTGCTTCTCGTAAAAGAGGAGATCAAGCTAAAATTATTGCTAAATACGCACAAAAATCGACTATTCCTTTAGTCGTTTGCGGCGACTTAAACGATGTACCAACTTCATACACATACAGAACAATAAAAGATACCATGACGGATTCTTTTACAGAATTGTCAAAAGGATTTGGCAACACATTTCACGAAAAAATTTACGCTTTTCGAATTGATTATATCTTCACAGGAAAACGTATCAACCCACTGGCTTACGAAACAAGCAAATTCAGCTCTTCGGATCACTATCCTATCCGTTTAAATTTTGAGATTACCGAATAACCATCAACAACAAAGTTTTGCTTCATGGTAATTTTCGATTAAACCATGTCAACTTGTACAAGAAAAATCTATTTATCTTTTCAAAACACTATATTTATAACATACTGGAAATCAGCGATTAACAAATAAAACTAGAATAAGAACATATTTTTGATGAATAATATGCTTTAGTTGAATTATTGTATATGGCTCTCAATGGGAGATATATCTCTTTTATTAAAAATTCACTTTCATTTTTACGCTAAAAACTTTTTTATTTTATTTGTTTTTTTTAACTTTGGAAGGCTTTTTTCAACCTTAAAATCAAATATTTACCATTTACTATGAAAAAACGGTACTTTATAGGACTTGTTTTTCGTGACATCTGTACCCTAACGTTAGTCCGAAAAGTCTTTTGCATATTTTTATTTTTGAGTGTTCTGTTCTCTGGTTTTGAGGCACAAGCCATTACCATAAGAAACGATAACTCCTGGGTTGGTATGCGAATTTACTGGTGGGGAGGAACGACAAATCCGGCATGGGATACACGTCCCACCATGACAGCTGCCACAACTCCTTCGTGGGATACTAGTGGTTTCTCATGGTATACCTACGACATCAATACAGCTACCAGCATAAAGGTAACTTCTACAGGAGGTACTCCCTCTACCAATGATTTAACAGGGGTTTCAAATAGCGGATGCTATACTATGAGTGTAGCTACCAACCCTGTGCTAACGCGGGTTGATTGTACAACCGGAGGAACTTATACTCCCAATATGAGTTATGCCGTTACCGGTGGAATCGTAAGTGGTACTACAGCTTGGAATACAACGCCTGTTGAAGCGTGTATGTTTACGAAAACATCAACAAATAACTATTCTCTGTGTTTTACCTATGCAAGTTCTTCCTTCAAACTGCTTGTAAAAGAAAATGGCATTGCCAACACAGATTGGGGATGGTGTAATAAAGCCATAACAGCAGGAACAAATGTTACAGGAAACTCAGGAGATTTGGCTATTACAGGTTTTGCTGTCGGAGCTCCTGTTTGTTTAAAACTGGTCGTTTCGGGTACTACCGAAAGCCCTATATATACCCTCTCGGCAGTAGCCGGAACTCCCCCCTTAACTATTACCTCAGACAAAAGTAATCCTATTAATCAAGGAGCAGACGTAACCCTTACAGCAACAAACGCAACAGGAACTTGTTCATGGGAATATTCGCAAGACGGTTCGACTTGGTATCCGTACACAGGGACATCTTCGGGAAGTAATAATCAGTACATTTCTCCTAAACCGATGGTTACGACAACATATCGGTGCACCTCCGGAGGAGTATCTGCCACATATACACTACAAGTCGTAATTCAATGTTCAGGGAACATACAAACCCACTTTACGGAAGATTTTGGTTCTTTAGCAACTTCTACTGCTCGTATAGAAAATTCATACGTTAACACTAGCGTATATAAGTTTAGTCCTGAAACTTATGAAGTGCACGATGGTTACTATGCCGTTCTTGTAAATCCTTTATATTGTGGAAGAGGATCCAATACTTCAACATGGAGTGGCGGGGTTGTAACCGTTTTGGGTAAAGTAGCAAGTTCAGGGGCATATTGGTACAATGACATACGTGATCATACCGGCAATACAAATGGAGGCATGTTGATGGTAAACTGTAAAAATCAAGGAGAAGTAATGTACCAACGTCAAATAACAGGCCTATGTAAAAATATTTACATAAACTTTACTGCATGGTTTGCCAATGCGGCTGTAGCAAGTAGTTCTACCCCTATTAACACGCAATTTAAAATCCTCGACAAAAACGGAACAGAAATTCAATCTGCACGAATCAATGTAAATAATATTAAGGCAAGCGACGGATGGGTAAAGGGAAGTACCGCTTTCTTTTCCGGCGATAACGAAAGTTTAACCGTGCAAATTATAAACAATGGGACATCAGGAGCAGGGAATGATATTTTGATAGATGATATCAGTTTCACTTCTTGTGTTCCGCAACTTTCTATTACACCGGGGCTAGTTGTTCAATGCGGAGAAGAAACGCGTATTTCTATTCAATCTGAAGGCATTGACAAAATTTTTGGGTCTATTCCCTATTACCTTTGGCAAAGATATGACTACAGCACCTCCAAATGGGTAGATATACCGGATGACCCAATAGCTGGATCTTCGTCTTACAAAGGAAGCGGTTGGGATAAGATTTATTACGATTATGCAACGGAATATGCAGAAACTAATATTCCAAAGTTTCGGGTAATCATGTCGAGTGACCAATCTGTAGCAATAAATGTCGGACATGATATTTTTCCTGTTTGCAGTAATTATGCAATCACAGATGTTGCATTCGTCAATTGTACATGTACCCCACAAGAGATATCCGTTTTGTCAGGAAATATTACACAAAATGTTTGTTCAGGATCAAGCATTGGAAATATTATCTTTCATTATGGTGGAGCTAAAACTACAGGGGCATCTGCAATAAATTTACCGGCAGGATTAACCGCAATTCTTGATAATACAACAAAAACGTTAACTATATCGGGAACACCAACAATCGGAGGGACAGCAAAAGTGTTTGCGGTAGGTACCCCAGGAGATGCTTGTATTTCTGATACTATTATGGTAACCACTAATATTAACCCTGAAGTAACCATTACTTGTCCACCAACAAGTACCTTAACTGGTTGTAATGGAGTCCATGCTACTGGGGCAACAACAATTGGGACTTTTACAACGTTGGGAGGAACGACAAATGCCTCAAGCATTTCATATATCGATGGAACTCCATCATTGGTAGGTTGTTCTGAAACAACAATAAGGACATATACCGGTACATTATCAGGATGTTCCAAATCTTGTACACAAAATTTAGTAAGAACTGTTGATGTGGTAAAACCTGTTATTACGAC
>DAIMYQ010000042.1:0-11508 GCA_036734385.1 Paludibacteraceae bacterium
ACGCTTTTGGTGTATTGCCTCCAGTATCTATTTTGGATGAAAAACAAGCACAATATCATTTCCTTTCTGGCTTTACCTCAAAATTGGCTGGTACAGAACGTGGTATCACTGAACCGGTTCCTTCATTCTCTCCTGCGTTTGGTGAAGCGTTCTTAACTTTACACCCAACTGTTTATGCCAAAACGTTAATTGGTAAAGCAAAAGAACACGGTGCAAAAGTTTACTTGGTAAATACTGGCTGGAACGGAACAGGCAAACGTATTTCATTGAAAAATACACGTGCTATCATCGATGCTATCATCGACGGTTCAATTGAAAAAGCAGAAACAATCAAAGTCCCAATTTTGAACCTGGTTGCTCCCAAAACTTTGAACAATGTTGACACTGAAATTCTTGACCCACGTAACACGTATGCTAATGTTACAGAATGGGAAACTAAAGCTAAATCGCTTGCTGCTAAATACATCAAGAACTTCGAACAATACTGCGATAACGATGATGCGAAAGCATTAGTTGCCTCAGGACCACAATTGTAAGAATAAAAAAATAGTTTTTAAAAGGGCTGTTCAGGTAAGTTGAACAGCCCTTTTTTGTGCTTTTACATGAATTTATTTTTCAAATATGCGTTCTTTTAACATATCTTTGGACTATAATTCATGTAGAATCTATACTTGTTTACAATATGCCAAAATTAATTATTTTTGACTTAGATGGAACTCTTTTGGATACGATCCAAGATTTGACAAACAGCACCAACTATGCACTGAGACAACATGGTTTTCCCGAACATTCAATCGAGACTATTCGCCAGTTTGTAGGAAATGGTGTAAACAAATTATTGGAAAGAGCATTGCCTGAGAATAAACGTAGCTCCGACTTTGTTTCAATGTTAAAAATTGATTTCATAAAATTTTATTCTGCTCATACAGATGAATTTACAAGGCCTTATCCTGGAATCTCTGATTTATTGACCAGACTTTACAACGAAGGATATCAAATGGCTATTGCTTCCAATAAAATGCATGATGCAACAGTAAGATTGATAAGAAGATTCTTTCCAAACATTGAATTCACAGGTATTCGGGGACAACAAGAGGGTTTCCCAACCAAACCAAATCCGGCTATTGTAGAAGAAATTCTTAAATTGGCAAAAGTAGAAAAAAGCAAAATCCTCTATGTAGGTGATTCTGCGATAGATGTAGCTACAGCATACAATGCAAAAATAGCCTTTACAGGTGTACTTTGGGGGTTTCGACCACAAAAAGAAATGGAAGAAATAGGAGCAACTTCATTTGCCAAAACAACCGAAGAATTATATAAAATCATCAAGAGATAAATAAAATAAGCCTTTCCACAAAAAACAGGATCCGACAAATAGAAAAAGAACATTTCCAACTTTGTAGCATAGAGGAAATAATTTTACCTTTGCAAAAAATAAGCAAAACAATAAAAAAACAAACAGTATGTTTAAAACAAACCAGTATTTCGAGGGAAAGGTCGTTTCGATCGGTTTAGATTCTGCCGAAGGAAACGCTACAGTGGGTGTAATGGCCGCAGGAGAATACGAATTCGGCACAAATACTATAGAAATTATGACTGTCATTTCAGGTCAGCTCACCATTCAACAACCTAACGAAACAGAATGGAAAACCTATAAAAAATTCGAAAGTTTTGTGGTTGCCAAAGGGGTTAAATTCAAAGTCAAAGCTTCTGAAGACACCCCATATTTGTGTTTGTACAAATAAATTCACTTGCAATAAAGCTTGTTTCTTCCTGAGACAGGCTTTGTTTTTATGTTTGATGAAAAGCAGTACCTTTGCCATTAACTTAAAATAAGTTGTCAAAGACAAATTCTTCCGAAATGAACCGGACAAAAACACACAAAGAAAAATACAAAATGTTGGTACTCGACCTCGACGACACTTTGCTTAGAGACGACTACTCCATTTCCGACCGCAACAAAGAATTACTGGCTCAGGCACAACAAAAAGGCATTAAAGTTGTTTTGGCTTCGGGTCGACCTACTTCATCGATGCTACATTATGCAAAGGAACTTCAACTCGCAAATTTTGATTCCTATATGATTTCATTCAATGGAGGAGTAGTAACATCATTGAAAGATAACTCTGTTTTGTTTGAAAAAAGTCTCACTCGAGATGAAATACATAGTTTGCACGACTTTAGCGTGAAAAACAATGTGCATATCATCACTTATTCGGATAAAGGCATAATCAGCGAAACAGATTCAAAATACATTGATATAGAAGTAAATTTAACCGGTATTCCTCACCATAAAGTTCCCAGTTTCAAAGCAGAAGTGAATTCACCTGCCGTCAAATGCATTTTATTAGAGGACCCTGACTACCTGAAACAAGTAGAAAAGAGACTAAAAGCAGAACGTACGGATTTAAGTGTCGCTCTGTCTAAACCTTTTTTTCTGGAAGTAATGCCACGGGGCATCGATAAAGCTGCCAGCATTGATTTTCTAGCACAAAAATTGGAAATTAAACAAAGCGAAGTAATCGCAGTAGGCAACGCGGGAAATGACCTCACAATGATTCGATATGCCGGACTTGGCGTTTGGGTGAATAATGCAGCTCCCGAATTACGTCACAAAGCAGACATGGTGGTTGCATCAAACAACGATGATGGTGTAGCGGAAGTAATTGAACGTTTTATTCTGAACTAAGAAATCTCATTTTCAGGTTCTAATAAAATAAAAAAAATATTTGTGCATTTTTCCTTCTTCACAATTTTAATAATCTTCATTGAAAATTTTCTGGATATTTCTCTCTTTTATATTTGTTGAAAAAACAGTACATTTGTGGTTGAAAAATGGACGAAAATAGTAAAAACATAGAATCTCAAATCGGCGAGTACACTGATGACAACATCAAAACCCTCGAATGGCAAGAGCATATACGCTTGCGTCCGGGAATGTACATCGGAAAATTAGGGGATGGAACATCTCCTGATGATGGGATTTACGTCCTTTTAAAGGAGGTCATAGACAACTCTATCGACGAGTTTACAATGGGTAACGGTCGCACCATTGAGGTTACAGTCAATAACAAAACTGTTACAGTCCGAGATTTCGGTCGCGGAATTCCCCTCGAAAGCATAGTAGATGTGGCATCCAAAATGAATACAGGGGCAAAATACGATTCTAAGTCTTTCGTAAAATCTGTTGGATTGAACGGGGTCGGATTAAAAGCGGTAAACGCCCTATCCTCGTATTTTTCAATTCAAAGTTTTCGAAATGGAGAAACATCGAAAGCAGAATTTTCATGCGGAAAAATCACCTCAAAAACAGGTGTTCTTAAAGATCAAAAGGACAATTCGAACGGTACTTACATTACGTTTGACCCGGACGAAAAAATTTTCGTAGAATTTCAATATAACGACGAGTATATTGAAACATTACTAAAAAATTATGTTTACCTGAACTCGGGTCTCACCATTCTTTTTAATGGCAAAAAGTTTTTTTCAAAAAACGGTTTGTTAGATTTACTTTCCGACAACATTACATCAGAAAGTCTTTATCCAATTGTTCATTTAAAGGGGAACGATATTGAGATTGCCTTTACGCACATCAATCAATACAACGACGAATATTATTCCTTTGTAAACGGGCAGCACACAACACAAGGAGGAACACATCAAGTAGCTTTCCGTGAGGCTCTGACAAAAACCATCAAAGAATATTACAATAAAGGCTTTGAATTCTCGGATATTCGCAATGGATTGGTTGCTGCAATAAGCATCCGGATCATTGAGCCGGTTTTTGAATCTCAAACAAAGACGAAACTTGGTTCGAAAGACATGGAACCTAATGGGATTTCCGTTTATAAATATATTAATGATTTTGTAAAAAAAGAAGTAGACAATTTTTTACATAAGGAAAGTGATGTTTCCGAAATTCTGTTGAGAAAAATCATTGATTCTGAAAAAGAAAGAAAAGCCATTGCCAGCGTTTCAAAAATTGCCAAAGAAAGGGCAAAAAAATCAAATCTACATAACAAAAAGCTACGCGACTGTCGTGTACATTACTCCGACGGAAAAGGCAACGTTGAAAATTCTGTTATTTTCATCACTGAAGGAGATTCTGCAAGTGGTTCTATTACCAAAAGTCGTGACGTAAATACACAAGCAGTGTTCAGTCTTAGAGGTAAGCCCCTGAACTCGTTTGGGCTAACCAAGAAAATTGTGTATGAAAATGAAGAATTTAACCTTCTTCAGGCAGCTTTGAATATAGAAGATGGCATAGAGGGATTACGCTATAATAAAATTATTGTTGCGACAGATGCTGATGTCGATGGAATGCACATTCGCTTGTTGATGATCAGTTTTTTCTTACAATTTTTCCCCGATTTGATAAAAAAAGGACATGTTTTTATTCTCCAAACGCCTCTTTTCCGGGTTAGAGATAAAAAGGAAACGTTCTATTGCTATTCTGAGGAAGAAAGGCTAAATGCCGTTAACAAACTGGGAGCGAAAGCGGAAATTACACGATTTAAAGGGTTGGGGGAAATTTCTCCCGATGAATTCCAGCATTTTATCGGAAAAGATATGCGTTTGGATCCTGTTACGCTTCGAAAAGAAGATTCTGTTAATGACCTCTTAGCTTTCTACATGGGCAAAAACACTCCTGAACGACAAAATTTCATCATCAACAATCTTGTTGTGGAAGAAGATTTGGAATCTTGAAAGTGATAGAATAAGGGCAATTGTTTAGATTGTAAAATAACGTTTTCACAATGAGGGCTATCCTTCAATTCATAAAAGACTGGACATTATTGTTTGCCATTTTGGTAGGGGGAATATTTAATGAGTTTTTTGGATACATTTACACTGAATATCCATTCGTTACTCCCTCGCTTATTTTTATCATGCTTCTTCTCACCTTTTCAAAGTTAGAAAACATCAGTTTTAAAATTTCTTCTTTGCATATTTGGCTCATTAGCATACAATTAATAGGCAGTGCAGGATTGTATTTTTTATTCGCCCAATGGAATACAACGTTGGCTCAGGGAGCTATGATTTGTTTGCTTGTTCCGACAGCCACTTCTGTTGCTGTAGTAACTAATCTTTTGAAGGTTGACATCAAGTTTGTTACGAGCTATTTATTTCTCAGCAACTTTATCACAGCGATAACTATCCCCATATTTTTAGCATTCATAGGCATAGGCACAAACGAATCTATTTGGCAGTCTACTCTCGTTATTGCAAAAAGAGTACTACCTACCGTGGTATTGCCAATGCTTATTGTTATAATAACGAAAGAATTTGCTCCCAAAATTCACAAAAACCTTCAGAAATATAGCTACCTAACGTTTTATATTTGGTCATTTGCTCTTACTCTTGTAATAGGAAGAACTATCAATAGTTTCTTAATACAAGAGAACACGAATTACTTTATCGAAATTTCATTGGCCATCGGCTCATTCTTTTTGTGTATAACACAGTTTGGCATGGGAAGAATGATTGGTGCAAAATATGGTGAAAGAATTGCAGCAGGGCAAGCTCTAGGTCAAAAGAACACGATCTTTGCTATTTGGATGGCTCAAACATATTTATCGCCATTAGTTTCCATTGCTCCCGCAGCTTATGTTTTATGGCAAAATACGATTAACTCGTACCAAATATGGAAAGCTCGTACAAAAAAGTAGAATAAAATCTTTGTAAAACAACAGTAAGACTTTCAGATTATCAAAATACACTGCAATTCTTTGGCACAAGGAATCAATTTCTTAGATTTGTGACAACAAGAAAACAGTGATACTTCAACTACTAATAACCATACCATTATGAATTTAAAAAAATCGGCATACTTTTTTATTACCGGCATTTCTATCTTGGCAATACTAGTTTTGGGAAGGAGTTTATTAATTCCATTCGTTTTTGCACTTCTTGTTTGGTTTATAGTCAGACGAATCAGAATCTTTATGGACAAGCTTCCTTTTATAAAAAATCGAATTCCACAATGGTTTAAAAACTTGCTTTCCTTTTCAATTCTCTTCGCTATTTTTTACTTTATAGTTAATGTTTTGGCATCAAATATTAATTTACTATACAGCTCTTATACAAACTACGAAGCAAATGCAAATTTAATATTAGATGAAATAAATAAGCTTTTCGATATAGATTTGGCACAAAACATTGAAAATTATTTCTTAAACATTGATTTAGGAACAATCCTTCTACCAATAGTTGATTATTCAACAGACATGATCGGAGATACTTTTATGGTTCTTCTTTATACTCTATTCATTTTTCTTGAAGAAGCTTCTTTCCAAAAGAAACTAAAAATGGTACTAGACCAAAGCAATAAGACGGAAAAAACTTTAGAAATTATAGAGAATATAGAAAGATCAGTAGCAAAATATTTGGGGATGAAAACACTTATAGGCCTTACAAAAAGCATTTTAACTTATATTGTTCTACTAATAATTGGCGTTGATTTTCCTCTCTTTTGGGCTTTTCTAATTTTTATTTTCAATTATATTCCGACCATTGGACCTGTTGTTGCGACCTTATTTCCCGTTCTTTTCTGTCTGCTGCAATTTGGAGTTTTTACACCAGCCATTATGGTCTTTGTTTCTTTGGCGGTAATAGAAATGGTAATAGGAAACCTTTTGGAGCCAATAGTAATGGGAGATAGCATGAATTTGAGTCCTTTGGTAACTATTATTGCATTATCGGTTTGGGGAGCTATTTGGGGTATAACGGGAATGTTTTTGAGCGTTCCGATGATGGTTATTGTTGTTATTATATTTGCTCAATTTCCTAAGACTAGAGGAGTCGCATTGATGTTATCGGGTAAAAATGGAATAGATTAAATACCTTTTATATTCAAGAGAGCCAATTTTAGTAGTTTTTACACACAAGACAGGTCTCGAATGGGATAAGAAGAACAACAGAAAAATTCAAAAAGAGACAAAATAAAAGCCGATTCCATTTAAGAATCGGCTTTTATTATTAGGCTATTTAATCAACTCTCATTTTGCAACAGAAAGAAAATCTGCATCTACTAAGTATTTTGCAAATTCCATGTCTGAAGCAGCCTTCTTAGCATAAGAAGAATCTTTTTGGATTGCACTCTTCAATGAAGAAATCACTTGATCTTTGTTATTAGAACGTGCTCCAGCAATTGCTTTTAGATAGTAAGTGTCAGCCGTTTTGTTTTGACAAGCATCAGCGATAGCAGTTGCTTTTTGGTAATTACCATTCAAAATTTGAGCAAGAGCTGCATTGTTTGATGTTGTATTTCCAAATGCACTTACAGCTTTATCATACTGACCGGCTTGAATATAAGCAACACCTTGTGCTTCAGCTAAACTTTCACCTACCCCAGCAGCTTTACCAAAATATTCTTTAGCTTTTGTATAATTATTTTTTGTCAATTCAACTAAGCCTAAATTATAATTGATTTGTGGTTGATCTCCGCCTTTTTGAGCAGCAGTAGCTAACAATTTTGAAGCTTCAGCAGTTTGACCTGCTTCAATTTTCAACGCTGCCAAATTATTATATCCTCTCCAATCTTCAGGATATAAAGCAACAACTTGTTCTGCACTAGCAGCTTTTAAACTCTTATCTTGAGCAATTTTACCGGCATAAATCAATTCTTCAACTGTTAAGCTAGAAGGATTCTGTTTAGCAGCAGCTAAGATTTCCTCATCAGATTTACCAACAACATCCATTACTAATTTCATTTTAGAACGACGTAATTGAGGCAAAATTTCAGAAGCTATTTTTGTATACGCTGCAGATAAATTTTTGATTTCTTTTTCCCTTTGGTCAGGATCAGAATACATGGAAAGAACACGCAAAATAAGATCTTTATCTTGAATATTAGAATTCATCATCAATTGTTGGAAACCATCCCAATCTTGAGCAGTATATTTTGCATCAACAGGAGTTGTGATTTTTGATTTCTTCAACTCTTTACTCAAATAGGCAACTGTATTTTTCTCACGGTTAGCTGCTAACTTTTCGTTTAAACTAACACCTCCATCAGGAGAAGCATATGCAGCAACTTCCAAAGCAGAAACTGCCTTTTTGTCGTTTGCAGAAGCAAGCTGTGCAGCCAATTTTTTAATATCTTCTGTTTTTAACGCTTTAGACTTAAGATCTGCACGTTGAATTTCAAACAAAATAGCGGCTTCGTAGTTTTCTTTAATAATACGTTCAAATTTATCAGCACCAATTGCTGTTGCCACTTCCTTAGGATTAACTAAAGTAGAAGTTGTGATACATCCTTGAGCAATTTCCACCTCAGGAATTTGCACTTCTTTTTTACCAACTTTTGCTTTGAAAGTCAAATACAATTTAGAAGTTTTCATTGCAGGAACATAATCAAAAGAAATAGTTTGAGTAAAAGTACCCCCTGCTTTGTAAGCTATAACTGTATTGTTTCCTTTTACTTTTTCACCTTGATAAGTAACAGTAGTACCTACAGCTTCTCCCCCTTCATATTTCAAAACGGGAGTTACATCAAGTGTTGCTTTTTTCAAAAAGTATTTTTCAGGGAATTTTCCGGTAATGGTTGCTTCAACCTTATTAGCCTTCACTTCCAATGGACTTGGGACTACGGTTATATACTCAGAAGACATTTCTCCCATTTTTGCACACGAAACAAACAGGGCAGCCAGAAACAACATATACCCAAAACGAAGTAGATTTTTTCCTTTTTTCATAATCTAGAATTTAAAGTAATTTAAACATATTAGAAATACTCTCCTAGGAGTTGTATTCAGGCAAAGATATGAATTATTATAAAAACAAAGGATATTTTTGCTTTTTTTTTTATCGTACTTATAAAACGAGAGATTTCGCCTATAGCTCTTTCATTTTTTGTTTTTTTAACCTGATTTTTTATCCGTTTTCTTGGTTTAGTTGGTTATAATTAGGATTTTTGCGTAAAATATATGACGATATGATATTCTCACTATCACAGTATTTAAACTCAAGAAGAATTCAAAATAGTTTTATTCTATACTTTGATTACTTATATTCCTGCATTTTAAAAAAACCCATTCTAAGGGCTAAACCTATATCAGCCTCCATAGAGCCTGCGAACTTTTGCAATTTAAGATGTCCGGAATGCCCAACGGGGAAAAAAGAGTTTGACAAAGAAAATAAGAAACTGACGTTCGACTTATTTAAGAAAATTTTAAATCCTTTATTGCCGGAACTAACCTACCTAAATCTTTATTTTCAGGGAGAGCCTTTCTTGAATGAAGAAATTTTCAGTATGATACAATATGCCCATTCAAAGAAAATATATACGAGTATCTCAACTAATGGGCATTTTTTGGATTCCGATAATATTAAAAAGATACTGAGTTCAAACCTCGATCACTTAATTGTCAGTGTGGACGGTTCTAATCAGAAAAGTTACGAGTTATACCGTATTGGAGGAAATTTTGATACCGTCATTAATGGAGTAAAACAATTAGTGCAAAGGAAAAAAGAAGCAAAATCTAAAACGCCTTTTATTGAGTTGCAATTTTTGGTTTTACGTACTAATGAAGATGAAATAGAGGAAATGAAAAAAATGGCAAAAAAGTTGTCCGTTGATAAATTGCAACTAAAATCTGCTCAGGTATATGACTATGAAAATGGGAACAATTTAATTCCAACCAAAAGTAAGTATAGTCGTTATAAAAAGTTGCCAAACGGCAAATTCATCATAAAAAAGAAACTAAGACACAGATGTTGGAGACAATGGAGTTCCGTCGTTATAACCGCACAAGGAGAATTGTTGCCCTGTTGTTTTGACAAAAAAGAAAAATACTCGTTCGGCAACATATTTGAAGATTACTTTGAAGACTTATGGCTTGGAGGAAAAGCCATGAATTTCAGGCAAGAGGTTCTCCTAAACCGAAAAGACATTACGATATGTACAAATTGTACTGAATAAAAAAACCGCCTTTTAAAAGGCGGTTTTTTTATTATTTTTTCTTCTCAATTATGGTTGCATTACCAAACGAAAACCAAGGTTGTAATATTTTTTGGATACACCATCACTTCTACGAGAAGTAACCAAAGCATCATCGGCATTAAAATCGCATCTTCCTCCTCGGAAGACTTTTGTAGAACCACTAGTGGACCCTGTGGGATTCGTTTGAGCGGTAGAAGTATAGGGTCCGTACCTATCCTCACACCACTCTGCTACATTGCCACTCATGTCATAAAGTCCCAATTCATTAGGCAATTTCTGTCCAACTTTATGAGTACTTTCACTTTCATTGTTTCCCAAATACCAAGCGACAGAATCAATCTTATTACTTCCGCTGTATTTATATCCCAAAGATTTCACCCCTCCACGTGCAGCAAATTCCCATTCAGCTTCAGTAGGCAACCGAAAGGTTTTTCCAGTCGCAGTATTTAAAGCAGTAATAAATGTTTGAACTTGAGTCCAAGACACTTGTTCTACCGGCAAACTATCATTTGTAGCATTGTAAGAAGGATTGGCTTGTGCCATAATACTCTTCCACTCTCCTTGAGTCACTTCAAATTCTCCAATATAATAGGTTGATAAAGTAACTTGATGAGCAGGAGACTCATCAACAGCCGAAGTATCACAACCCATTGTAAAAGTTCCTCCTTGTACTTTAATCATGGTTCCGACTACTCCGGTTTCTACTGCATCCGGAAGGACTGTGTCTGGAGTAGGTTCATCAGAAGAACAAGCAACAAAAGACATCAAAACAATACTTTGCAAAGCAATTTTTATAAATTTCATCTATTTATTTTTTACGTATTATTATTTCTTATTAATCTTATGGATAGAAGTTCCATTGTCAAGAATAACTTGCATAATGTAATACCCCTTATCTAATGCTTTCACTGATATTTGATTGGCATTTGATTCTTGTTGCAATAAAACACCTTGCATATTATAGATATTGACTACTTGTATTTCATTGTTAGAATGAATATAAACATAATCTTCTGCAATGGTGGGATAAACAGAGCAAAAAGGTTCATCTTGTGATATCTCCTTTACTCCAACAGGCATATCTATTAATTTATCGGTATAAATACGAACTTCGCCCGGAGCTAATGACACCGTCTTATTTACGTTCTTAATATCAATAGACTCCCCTGTCAAATATTCGTACCAAACGCCTGTTTTTGTAAAACCTGGGGTTGCCGTAATAGTAGCAGAAGCATCAAAGTTTCCTATTGCAATAATATTCAAATCGGGGTTTACTACCGTGATTTTTCGTCCATTTATCCAATAAGCGGTACTAGCGTCTACGGTCGTCGTTCCTTCTGAAAAAACAGTAGGATATTTTGTTCTCAAATTAATAATCTTAGCACATTTTTGATAGGCTTCCTGTCTTTCTATATTAGAATAATATTCAGTCCATGGAATTGGCTTTTTACCGGTTTTACCATTCTCTTCTATGGAATAATCATACCCCATTTCCTGAAACTGCCACATCATTTTGGGACCGGGAATCAGAGCATCAAAAGCCATTACAAGGGGAACCCTTTTTA
>DAIMYQ010000043.1:0-11211 GCA_036734385.1 Paludibacteraceae bacterium
CCTTAAAGAGAGTTTGTACAAAAGAAGTAGGTAATGAAACGGATATTCATAAAAATAAAACTACACTCCTACGAAAGTACTACACTATGATATTTTTTTGTATGGATTATTTGTAAAAAAGCTTAAAATATCTTTTTTAGTTTTTCCTATAAAAGAGAAAGTCCAACTTATGGATAAACCAATGAGTTGGACTTTCTCTTGTGACCGCGGTAGGATTCAAACCTACAACCTTCTGATCCGTAGTCAGATGCTCTATTCAGTTAAGCTACGCAGCCGTCGATTTTAATTCGAGAGTGCAAATTTACGGCGTTTATTTTGCTTTTGCAAATAATTCATGCAAAAATCTGGAGAAAAACAATAGCCGTAATGAAACTATACGGCTATTGTCAATAGCGTGTGATTGATTATTTGGCAATCATTTCTGTGCTTCTTTTTACGAAATTATTTAACGCTTCGCCTTTCAACATATTGTTAGCCAAAAGGGCAAGGTCAATCAATTGACGCACCATGTTTTCTTTTTCAGCAAATTCTCTGAAAATAACTTTTTGCTTTTCTTTCAAATCGGCAACTTCTTTTTTGGTGTTTTCAAGTTCTTCTTTTTCTTGTTGAGGAACTTCTTCGTCCTTTTTACCTTGATGGGCTTTGGTCAATTCGTCAATCTTAGTTTGCAATGTCTTGATGTTTTCATCTATCGGACTTACTTCCTTACCACAGACTTCTTCTTCCTTTTGTAATAAATTTTTAATTAAAATATGGTCTGTATTTACCACTAAATTGTAAGAGTCGGGCATTTCGCCGTAAAATCCCATCATGCCACCTTGCATTGCCGACATTTCTTTCATACGACGCATAAACTCATTTTGTGTGATGAGGATAGGCATTGCCTTTTCTGTCATTGAGTCAAAACTTACGATGAAGTTTGTTTTGTCGGTTTTTGGTGTTTGAGAAGCAAAAATTTCCGTCAAAGCGTTTTGCTTTTCGCTGCTGATATCCGTTTTTGAGCGATCTTCTTTTTGTATTAGATTTTCAGCAATATCACTATCTACACGTACAAAGCGTGATTTTTCAAATTTTTGTTCCAATTTCGATATGAAGTGAATGTCTAATTGTCCATCCATAAGCAATACGTCATATCCTTTTGATTTTGCCGCTTCAATATAGCTGAATTGTTCATCTTTATTGTTAGCATACAGATAGATAAGGTCTCCGTTTTTATCTGTTTGTTCAGAAGAAATGAGTGTCTTATATTCTTCAGCTGTGAAAAATTTATCGTCTACGTTTTTAAATAGATTGAATTTCTCCGCTTTTTCGTAAAACTTATCATCGGTTAGCATTCCGTAATCAATGAAGATTTTTAGGCTGTCCCATTTTTCTTCAAATTGACTACGATCATTCTTGAAAATTTCTTGCAAGCGGTCGGCTACTTTTTTGGTAATGTGACTCGAAATCTTTTTCACGTTGGCATCGCTTTGCAAGTAAGATCGGCTGACATTCAGCGGAATATCGGGGGAATCTATTACGCCATGTAATAGGGTTAGGAATTCGGGAACAATACCTTCTACCGAATCTGTTACGAAAACTTGATTGCAATAGAGCTGTATTTTGTTACGTTGTAATTCGATATTATTTTTTACTTTCGGAAAATACAAAATACCGGTTAAGTGAAATGGATAATCTACATTCAGGTGTATATGGAAAAGCGGATCTTCGCTCATCGGATATAAGTCGTTGTAGAATTTTTTGTAGTCTTCATCGGTCAAATCAGCGGGTTTGCGAACCCATGCCGGTTGCGTATCGTTAATGATGTTGTCTTCATCTGTTTCGACTTGTTTGCCGTCTTTCCATTCTTGCTTTTTCCCAAAAGCAATAGGAATAGGTAAAAACTTACAATATTTGGTAAGTAATTCTTTGATTTTTGCTTCGCCAAGAAAATCTTTATTTTCATCGTCAATGTGTAGAACGATGTCTGTACCTCTGTCTTCTTTTTCTATTTCTTCAATGGTATAATTCGGGTTTCCGTCGCAACTCCATTTTACAGCCTGACTTCCTTCTTTGTACGATTTAGTAATAATTTCAACTTTTTTGGAAACCATAAAAGAAGAATAAAAGCCTAGACCAAAGTGACCGATAATGGCACTTGCATCATCTTTGTACTTGTCCAAAAATTCCTCGGCACCCGAAAAAGCAATTTGATTGATGTATTTATCAATTTCTTCGGCTGTCATTCCGATACCTCTATCCGAAATAGTAATGGTTCCCTTGCCCAATTTTACGTACACATTCAAATTGCCTAGTTCGCCTTTAAATTCTCCAACGGAAGATAACGTTTTTAGTTTTTGTGTTGCATCTACAGCGTTAGAAACTAATTCACGCAGAAAAATTTCGTGATCACTGTACAAAAATTTTTTGATAACGGGGAAAATGTTATCTGTTGTAACCCCAATATTTCCTTCCTTCATAATAAAATATATATATATTGTTAAATATTTCTTTGTTGTATGTTTATTGCAAAACAAGTGCCAAAACCTCTAACGCTGACAAAAAGACATACTTGATTATAGGGGTATAAAAAGGGAAGGAGCAAACCACGTGGATAGTTCGCTCCTTCTAAGATACAGTAAATTAAGTTTTATAACTTGATAAATTTTCGTGTATCTATATTTCCTTCGTTATCAATGACTTCAACAATATACGTTCCTTTGTCGAGGGCAGAAATATTAATTTGTGTTTCAGAAGAGGTCTTGATTTTCTTTCCCGAAATATTGTAAATATTTACCGAGACAATGTCGTTATCTGTCCGGATATTTAAAATATTGTTGGTATTACTCAGATATAAGTCAAAACTATTGTCTTTTTTTTCAGCGATATCGGAACTATTGCTAATGGTAAGAGTTCCTCCTTGTGAAAAGTCATTGATATCTGTTAACCGAAGAGTCATCTTCTTAAAACTCAATGAGCTGTTCGTTAAATTGGCACTGGATGAACCTGCACAAACCGTATTATCACCAAGAGAGACGGTTGTAACGCTACCGCATCCTCCAAAATTCGATGTGCCCCACAAATTGTCTGCAATTTTGAATGCCCCTGTAATGGTGAAATTGCCTGCTAATTCAAAAACACCTGCTGAGGTTTCTGTAAATAAATACTGCGAAGTTGCAGCCCAAGATGTTTGTTCTCCGCGTAAGTAGATAGAAGCTCCTGTTAATTCTTGTTGTTCTTGTTGTTCTTCTATATTAAAATCTGTTGGTACATAAAATGCCCAATTAGTGCCGGAGCAAGCAATTTTGTATCCTGTTGGTGTGCTCAATTTGCCAATACGGCAAATCAGAGTCGATTTGGTGCCTATGGTCGTACATTGGTAGTACCCGCTACCTGCTACAGCCGTAGAGGCTGATTCGCTATGAATGCCACAGGCTTTACGGACTTTAATCATGCTTTTAATAGCTGCTTTATAGGCTGTCCAGTGAGGCCAAAATACGCAAGGAATGCCTGGTGCTGAAAGTATAAACGCGTTAGCTTGAGGAATATCTCCGGTGTATTTACTGCCGTCGCGGTATGTGTCGTGGTTATCTACAAAGGTTACGGCATAACGTTTATAGGCACTTCCTGCAAGTCCGCAAGGAGCTCCTCCTGATACCATACTGCTAAAATTGTTGGCTGCTAATCCATTGTTAAATGCACTATACTTGCCCGGAAAATCGAAAGCAGTGGAGGTTTTATCTGTTGCATTAATCCAGTTGACTACTTTATTATAATCGCCATCCCAATATTCACCGACAGACATATAACCGGCACCTGCTTCGTTATACATTTTTGTGTAACATCCCAAGTATCCTTTTACTAAGTCGTAACGCCAGCCATCATAGCCCATTTCATTTTTCATCCATTTCAGGTAGGCTTTAGTTGCATTTTGAACGTAGGTATTAGAGTGATCTAAATCTCGTGCTGCACAATATCCGCCGGATGCATTACAATTGGTCTCGTAACCGGCATCTTTAGCCCCATAGGCTGTATAGCCATTGCTCAAACACTCATCATCACAACAGATGTTTCCTGCACCGAATTGAAAAGAACCGTAAGAACCAAAATTGTCGCCGTAAAAGTCCGTCCAGTTAGAACTGTTGCCACGGTGATTGATAATTATATCGGCAATAACTTTTCGGCTTTTGTTATGAAGACTGGAAATAAGTGTTTTTAGTTCGGAGGATGAACCCCAGTTGCTGTTTTGATTGCTTAATTGTTCGGGATGGTAACCGACACCGGAAGATTTTGCTGAAGGAGCTAGCCAAACCAAGTCAAAATTGGCGGCAATTTCTGTAGATTGATTGTTCAAACTATTCCAATTACATTCGGATTGTGCATCCCAATAAAAAGCTTGTAACATGACATCGGAGCATTGAGAAGGTGCTTGTGCAAACATGTTCCCTATCGCACAAAGAGAAATTACAGAAATAGCTGTAATCATCTTCCAGAAGGAGAATTTTTTCATAGTGCAAAATTTAAATTTAAGGTTGAAATACCAAATTGATTGCTTGACAACCAACTCGATGATAGCATAACGTGAAAAAAAATAATATATTGTAAAAATATCCTTTTTTTTAACCGAATATTTCTACGGGCACAAAGGTATCATAATAAAGTTGTTCGACAAAAAACACTTTCATAATATGGGCAAAAAATGCAAAAAAGTATTATACAACATATTTTTAAATTTTCTAAGCTCGAAAAAAAAAGTCAACTTTGCATCGCCTGACGAAAAACTAATCTTTTTCTAACCTGTAAAGATTATAATACTCAATTAAATCAAATAAGAATAGGACACTAATCGGTGTCCTATTCTTATTTTCACAATATTTTAAACTAAACCTTTTTTATCTTTTGTGAAAACTTATGAGTGCTAATTGTTATTGCGTTTTATGGACGATGTGTTGGTAATAGATTTTACGATTGTAGGATTCCCTTTATATTCTATTTGGGCAGCATTTTGAGCTTCCATCCAAAGATTATCGGATACTGATATATAAGCTTTTGCGGCATCTTCAGCCAAAACATATGCCGTTTTTGTTTGCAGTTTTTCTGCATCAATTTTACTTGCTTCGGATACGTGCAGATTTACTTTATTGGCATAACCCTTTAATTCCGTTTTTGACAATTCCGATGTTTCTACCGAAAGAAAATCCGAAATGTTCAGATTCATCTTTGCACAACTCATAGCCGATACGTTTAATGACAGATTTTGTGTGGAAAAAACGCCATTAGATTCTATTTTTCCTCCATTGCAGACGGAAATCTTACATATATTGGGGGTGGTGACTATAACGGTATAACGATTATTAATCACGTCCATTGCCGAAAAATTCTCGACATAGATATGTAACATGCTGTCTTTAATTTCCGTTTTAATATTGTTGGAATGTTGTTCCGGAGTTTGTACGGAAACTTGGTATTTTTCGCCTTGTTGTAATACTACATTTACGCCGTTGTCTATTTCTATTTCGTTAAATGAATCTGTTCCTCGTGCTTCTGTGTACAATGTGTGATTTTTCCAATCATCTTGGTGATGTATTGCACTGCTTACGACAATAGTGATAAAAAATAGTAAGCTGGTAATCCAAATAGCAAATAATATCCATCCAAAGGAACGTGATTTTTTTCTTTTTTTATGATTCACTAATCTGGTGATAATACTAAATAAACCTATTATTGGGCATATTAATAATAAAATGGCAGATGCTACGGTTATTGTTGCCAATACATTTGAATTAAAAGTAAAAGGTATAAGAGCAGGAATAAAGTTAAAATGAACAAAAACAACAATTAGAGAGATAATAATTCCGATAGTGATGAGTAAAAAGGCAAATCCTACAAAAGAACTTATAAAAATAAAGGCACCTTTAACTATTTCACGTATTACATTTGCAATTTTGTCGCTGACTTTTTTGGCAGAGTGTTTAAATCCATCCGATTCTACATAGTTTTTTGCATTTTTGAATTCAGATTTTATGTTGTTAATGGTAACGTCTTCTCCTTGCATTTCGAGACGTTGCGAGGTGGTCGTTGCTTTGGGTGCAACCAGCCAAGCTATTATATATATGGGAATAATCCACCCAAAACCTATAAATACCAGTATAACGAATAGAAACCTCATCAGAGTGACATCCCAATTGAGGTAAGCGGCGGCACCACTTGCAATTCCACCAAAAATATAATTCTCGGGGTCACGATAAAAGCGTTTGTTTTTTCTGCTTGTTTTCTCTTTTTTTTCTGTCGTCTTTTCTTCATCTTCTCCTGCAAACTGATCCGGATGACCTAAAACTTCCATGACTTCTTTTACGTCAACTTCTTCAATGACATTTTTGCCGTTTTGCAATTTTTCTGAAAACAGTTCCGCAATACGAGCTTCAATGTCTTTCAAAATTTCTTTATCTTCTTCGGAGTGAAATTGTTTATCCACCTCATTCAAGTAGTTTTGCAATATTTGGTATGCATCTTCATCTATGTGGAAGACGATACCGTTCAGGTTGATTGTTAATGTTTTTTTCATAATCAAATAATATTGAGTCTCGTTTGCTACTATTTATACTTGTTTAATACATTCTACTACATTTTTTATTTCTTGCCATGCTTCTTCTAATTCTACCAAAAAATCTTTTCCTTTCGGTGTCAGATGATAATATTTTCTGGGAGGCCCTTGCAATGATTCTATCCAGTTATATTCTAAAAATTCACTGTTTTTCAGACGCGTAAGGAGTGGATAAAGGGTGCCTTCCACAACTATTAACTTGGCATCTTTCAGCTCCTTGATAATGTCGCTGGCATACGCTTCTTTTTTGTTCAGAATTAGCAAGATGCAATATTCTAAATACCCCTTCCGCATTTGTGATTTGATATTCTCTGTATTTATATCCATATATAATATGTATTATATTTCCGTGGCAAATGTATATTATAATACAGTACTATGCAATACATACTATTATAAAATAACATAATTTAACGTATTTGGGGTAAATATGCTACCTTCAATGTTTCTAAACTCGTTGTTAGAAAGTAGGGGATAAAAGGAAAGTGTCGGTTGTATTTTATTTCTTGAAAATAAAGTAAACAGCCAATATCAAGCACATGAAACCAACTAGGTGATTCCAACGCAGAGGTTCTGTTTTGAAAGCGATGGAAGAAAAAGCTACAAAGACAATGAGAGTGATAACTTCTTGTATTACTTTGAGTTGTAGTAGCGAGAATGGACCTCCGTTGCCCTGAAATCCGATTTTATTGGCAGGAACTTGGAAAAAATACTCAAATAAAGCGATTCCCCAACTGAATAAAATGACAACAACTAAAGGAAGTGCGGCAAACCACCTGAACTCTTTTAGTTTTAAATGTCCGTACCATGCCAATGTCATAAAAACATTCGAAAATACTAGAAGAATAATTGTGTAAAAAGCTTTCATTGCCCAAAAATTTGAGCACAAATTTAGATAATATGAAATAAAAACTCCGCTAATAGTCATTTTTTTTACTGCTAGCGGAGCTGATTGAATACGAAAAAGTTAGTTTGTGTGTTCACTTGTATTACCGGTACTTATGTTTTGTGCTATTTCACTTATGTTTTGTGCTTCGCACTTTATCGTTTCTAATTTTGATTTACCGGTTGCGGTAAGTGAAAAATACATTTTTCTTTTGTCGTCTTTGCCCATTACCCGTTTTATAAGTTTCTTTTTTTCGAGCGAACGTATTACTTTAGATGCGTTGGAATGGGTAACTTCCAATATGCCTGAGATTTCTCCCGACGATAATTCTTTGTCTTTTAGTTCGCATAGCAAAAAACTTTCATTCAATCCGAGGTCGTAATTTTGTTGAAATTGATCCTCAAATTTTCCGATAATACGGTAGATATTTCTAATATAACAAAGTGGTTCCATAATTATTAGTTTGTTATTTGACGAACGGCACCCATTCCACAATACTTAATACATTTACCGCATTTTATACATTTTTCCTGATTAATAACCGGTAGACCGTATCCTTTTTGTGAAATTGCTTGAACCGGGCATACCCTAAGCAACGGACAAGCATGGTTTTGAGGACATCTATTTTTATCTATTACCATCATTCTCTTTACTTTTTAAGTAAGACACTGTCAATCAAATTTTTAAATGCTGTTTTAGGCAATGCACCTTGTGTTATCTGGGGTTTATCATTCATTGGAATGAACAATATTGTCGGAATTGATTGAATACCAAAAACACCTGCCAGCTCTTGCTCTTGTTCAGTATCTACTTTATAAATATAGATTTGTCCGTCATATTCAGCTGCTAATTCTTCGAGTATGGGAGCAACCATTTTGCATGGTCCACACCAAGACGCATAAAAATCAATAATTGCCGGTTTATCACCAAGATATTTCCATTCATTCGGATTTTCTTCGAAATTTACTACTTTTTTTAAAAATTCTTCTTTTGTTAAATGAATTGTTTTCATACTGCTTTTATTTTTAATTGTTTGTTTTTCTTTTTGAGTCGTTTTTTCACTACTTTCGGTCGATTGGCTACACGACGTCCATGCTAACATAGTAGCAACTAATATCCATCCTAATCGTTTCATTTTTTCATTTTCTTTATGTCGTCTTTGAATAGTTGTTTGCTGTCATCTTTTTCGGTTGAACTTTGACAACCACAAGAGCCTCCACAGCAAGAGAAATTAAATATTCCCATTGCCAAGAATAGAATTGAAAATAGTAAAATGAAGCTGTTGCTCGATACAAAAAAATAGACTAAAAGTCCGATTCCGATTACAAGATGAAGGATACGCATGGTATGCCAATTTTTTAATAAGTTATTCATTTTTCTTACTTTTTTTTAATGAGTTAAATACTAATGCTCCTATTATTGTGCCCCATATGGAGCTTGCTATGGGTGAAGAAGTAATAGGGCAGGTGCCTGAATCGCATCCTACATATAGCCAATACAGATATCCGCTTATCGCTCCAATAATCCCTCCTAGAAAATACAGCCAATTTTGTTTTACGAATGTTTCCATTTTTTTTCTTTTTTAGTAAAATTACTTTCCATTGGAAATCTTTTGCAATGATATGAATTATTTTAATACCAAACAAATTTCCAATGGAAAATATTTCTTTTGGAATAAAAATTATGAAAAATGATATGTTTTCTTCACAAAAAATGGTAATAGGTTTATATATAACCAAAGTTTACCTATATTTGCCGGAATAGTTTTTTAACCGAGAATTAATACCCCACGATTATGGAGAAGCAAGAATTTAGTAAAGCTAAGAAATTTAGCCTTGCCGAAAGTATTACTTATGCTGATGGAGCAATTGTAAGTAAAGTGTTATTGAAAAATGACCAAGGCAATCTTACGTTGTTTGCTTTTGATAAAGGAGAAATGTTAAGTGAACATACGGCACCTTTTGATGCTATGGTTCAGCTGTTGGATGGTAAGGCAGAAATTATTATAGATAAAAAGTCGCATATATTGGTTGTTGGCGAAAGTATTATTATGCCTGCCAATATTACTCATGCTCTTACCGCTATTGAAAAGTTCAAAATGCTTCTTACAATGATAAAAGGATAAGTTGTTATAAAGGAAGATACGCTTTCATCAAAACAAAGTAGAGTATTTCTCATCGAGTCGGATTTGCAAATCCGACCTGACAGGGGGTATTATTTTTCTTTTTTAGCACTTTGTAGATTATTCCAGTATTTAGTCTGCGACACGCCTCGTAAATATTTATTAATATCATCCATTGTGATATTTTTTATCTTAACTCCGTATTCCTGCCATTCATCATATCCACAAATATCAGCACGTCTATGAAGTTCTTGTAAAAAACTTTCTGTGAATAACTCGGGAAGTTCATAATATGGACCTTCATCTGTTAAAGGCATAAAGAAAATATATCCATCAAAATAATTTTCAAAACTACCAATGTTTTCTGAAGGTATTTCAACTACTAAATCAAAATGTTTTTTACCAAATGGGCTTTCTCCAAGGTTGAAAGCAACTGGTTTATTCCCATTTTGTGCAAAAGAATAGTCTAATAATCCATTTTGTGTCATTCCTTTTATCTTGCCATCATTACTTATAATTGCAGAATGAGGACAAGTAATAAATATATCTTGATCAGAAAAACGTCCTTTTAGAAGCGATCCTGCTGAAGCATAGGTGTTTTCGCCTATTGTTATTTTAGATTTAAAAGCATGTCCAAATCCAACTATAAATAAACCACTTCGTTTATCGGTTTGAGACTTTATATTCTTTTCTACTATATCTGCCATTTGTTGATTACGGTCAGGTACGGTTTTAAAATAATTGCTAAATTCTTCTTTGGTTTTAAGGGAACTCCACGGACGTGAAATGTCGGCAAGCACAACTTTTATCTTTTCTTTTTTAGAAAGTTTTTTATTCAATTTCCATAAGTCTATAACAAACTCATACATTCCTCTATCATCCCATCCTTCCATTTGACCATTTCTAAGTATATCAAGAAGAATTTCTTTGTCCATTTTTCTTTTTGCAAAAAATAAATCCATTTTTTCTTGATTATCACGCCCTATTTCTAAAAAAACAATTCCGGTTTTTTTAGAAAAGGAAGGATCTTCAATTACAGATTTCAGTAAATCCCACGAGGCTTTACGCTTATGCACTTCACCGTATATTACTAATTTATGGTTTGTAAGTTTGTCTAACATATAATCTTTGGGATTTTGCCCATTTCTCTTCACATATTCAATCATTGCAATACTATCAGTTATAGAAGTTTGCTTTTTTTCGGTAGATTGTTGTGCATACGTCATCCCGAAAATTAATACGGAAATAATCATTAAAACTATTTTTCTCATTTTTTTTCAGACCCTAAATTCGTGTCGGGTACAACTTTTATGAAATAAATCTCGAAATACAGAAAAATTATGAATCGTTATTCGTTAGACCTCGTTCCTCGTAGTCTACACCTTCAACTATTCGGAGAATAGATCCGGTCTTCATAGCGATTAAAATCAAATTTCCCGATTTGGAAGTTTGCAACTTCCTGCAACAGATACAATCTCTTATGCCTTTTCTCTGTTTTGAATACGGAAGTCAGGAGACTTCCTTTTAGCTTTGGTAACAAATTTTTCTAACAGCCATTCTTTTCTGTTTTCTTGTGAGTTTTCTCTTATTGCATTTATAATTTCTACTCATAATCTATCT
>DAIMYQ010000044.1:0-11120 GCA_036734385.1 Paludibacteraceae bacterium
GTAGAAGAGACAGGCAAAAACTCGGTAAGACCTTCTACTATAGCGATAACAATGGTTTGGAATATACTCATTTCTTCTTTTTCGGATTAAATAAAATACCAAAAATAATAAACAAAAATCCGCCAAGAATAACCATAGGAGCAACCACTATACGACGGAAACTGAAAACATCTTTAGCAAAATAGCCTTCGGCAGAACTGCCTCCAATCTTCATCAATACAAAACCTATTAAAATTACACAAACACCGACAGCAATGAACAGAAGATTGCGTTTTGCCAGCCTTTTTTCTGATGAAACTTCGTTTTCCATAATATTGTGAAATTAAATTATTATAAATAATACATATCATTCAACTTCAATCTCAAATACCGATTGACAGAGAAGTAAGTAGAAAGAAATGTGATAAGAACGCCAAAAAGAATCATTACAAAGAATGATACTAATAAAAAGTCAAGACTTTCAAGCGTTATGATTGCACTTAGCTCTGTTTGGAATGAAAATAACAGAGCAGAAAGCATCCCCATTGCCAAAAGAGCTGAAATAAAACCGGTCAATAAACCTTGCAGCAAAAAAGGTTTTCGGATAAAACCTCCGGTGGCACCAACCAATCTCATAGCATGAATCAGGAAACGTTTGGCATAAATACTAAGCCTTACTGTATTGCTTATCAACGCAATAGAAATAAGAAGAAGTAGAACAGAAACACCGAGTAAGAAAGCGGTTATGCGACTTACATTATCATTTACAGCTTGAATAAGATTTTTTTGATAAATAACTTCCTTTACCTGCGGCATCTTACGTAAATTGGCATCAATCTTGGCAATACTGTCATTATTGGCATATTCGGAGTGCAATTTTATTTCCAAAGAGGCCAAAAGGGGGTTATAACCAAGAAAGGTAGCAGGGTCTTCTCCCAATTCATCGGATAATTCTTTTATTGCTCTGTTTTTGTCAATGTATTCAGTAGATTTTACAAAGGGAGACGCATCCAACATCTTTTGTAATTTTTGAGCATCAACTTCTTTCACATTCTCATTCATCACAATGGAAAGAGACAAATTTTCTCTGACATAAACAGACAATTCATTGGCAAGCAATCCCAACATGGTAGTAACACCTATCAAAAAAAGAACCAACGATATGCTTATGACTGTCGTTAAACGTGAGTTAAAGAGGTGACTAACGGTCAGTTTGGATTTAATTTGATGATTGCCCATATTGCTTTCTGTTTATATTTTTTTTGATTTAGAAGACTTTTTCCAACGTGCAAAGATAATGCCTACAAAACCCAAAGTCAATAGCATTGAACTAATTAAACTTAAAATATTTCCATTTTTGTACGAATTCGGTTCAAAACGGAAAGTAATTTCGTAATTTCCAGCTTTCAATGGCATGGCTCTGAGTAAGTAATCGGCTCTGAAATAAGGGACATTTTTATTGTTGATATAGGCATTCCAACCTTTATCATAATAAATTTCAGAGAAAACAGCCAGTTGGTCTGTGCGAGAATTAAATGTATACACCAACTCGTTGGGCGAATAGTTTTTCAACGCAATCGTTGCTGAAGAATCAGGTTGATAATTAGCCGATAACATTTTCCCAAATTGCTTATCAGCCACCAATTCTTTTTTAAGATTTATTTTCGACAATGCTAACATTTCTTCATTGGGATTGTCTGCCAACTTATATTTGCTAACCAACCAAACATTTCCGTTCGCACTTTTGTTAAATAATGGTTGAGCCTCATCGTGATAAACAAAATACTTCATGTTGAGCATATTCAAAACCGGTACTTTCTGGAAAGCCGAATCGACACCTGCTTCACTACGAGCCAAACGTAATTGCTGGTTCAACACTTGTATTTCTTTAGCAAGGTGCACGTCTATTAATTCTTGGTAACGACGCATTTTTGCCGCATGATAGCCCCCTATTGTTTTGTAAAAATAAGCAGGTTCGGAACTGTTGAAAACATCAACGGTAGTATTCAGCACCCTGAAATCAGGATCTTTATCTTGTAAAATAAACGCATCAGCAGGAGTCGGTTGAAAACTTTTTTCAACATTGCGGGCAGGAACAAAATTACTCTCGTTCAAATAACGCTTTGCAATAGGTAACATATCAGCCAAAATCAATATACCCAAAACCAGCATCGACAACTTAATGTTCAGTTTCTTTTTGGTATACATCCACAAAACAGAAGCCGCAATCAATATGAAAATAAAAGAACGAAAAGCATCTTTACTCAATAAATCGGCTCTATCTTGAGGCAACGTATCTTTCATGAATGCAAAATTTCCTTGAAAATTGCCATCGGAAGGAATAGAAAAACTTCCTGCCAAAGAAGGCAATATCCAAAACACCAAACAAAGTCCGCCCGCGATACCTAATGAAATATAAATATATTTTAATTTTTGGGCTTGTTCCATCGTATTGTTAAAAATTTCCTTCAACGCCAAAATTGCCATCAATACCATTGCCATAGCAGAGATGGTAAGCGTCATAGATACGGTTCGGAATTTATTATACATAGGAATGTGATTGATAAAAAACTCCGTAAACGGCATAAAATTCTTTCCCCACGACAATAAAATGCCCAAAATTGTTACGGCGAGCAACCACCATCTTTCACGTTTTGGTACCACCATCAATCCCAAAACAAACAAGAAACAGATGATAGCTCCAACATATACCGGTCCCGAAGTAAACGGCTGTGTGCCAAAATACAACGGCAAATCATAGGCATACATAAGCTCTGCCAAATTTTTCGGATTGAAATTATCCGGATTTCTTTGTAACGTTCTGTCTATCCTGCCTTTTTCTTCACCGGTTAAATCTCTACCCAATGGCGGCAGATGACTTAATTTGGCAAATTCTTGTGCTGTAGCAGACGTTTCGGATAATTTTCCGACAGAAGCTCCACCTTTGAAGTTAGGTATCAACAAAGTAAACGTTTCGTCTATTCCATAACTCCACTGGGTTATATATTCGTCACTTAGTCCCTTTTGGCTATTTTCTTGCGAAAGAGACAGTCCATTGGTTTCTCCACGCATGGTAGAATTAGCATATTCAGCCGTAGTAAGCAACCGAGTAGCATTCATTCCTACTGCAACAATTACCCCAATGAGCAAAATGCCGACCGTTTTGAGAAAATCGAGTGATTTTTTTTCTTTGATGGAAAAGATTAATTCGGAAACACCAAAACAAAGTACAATAAACAAGGTGTAATACGTAATCTGAACGTGATTAGCAAACAAAGACAATCCTAAAAACAACGCTAGTAAGACTGCTCCGAGCCACTTTTTTCCTCGAAAAGCAAGATAAATACTACCGATAATCGGTGCCATATAAGCAATGGCAACAGCTTTTGTATTATGACCCGCAACAATAATGATAAGGTTATAAGATCCAAGAGCAAACGCAATAGCACCCGCAATACTTAACCAAGGATTTACCCTAAAAGCAAGCAACAGGATATAAAAACCGATGAGGTATAAAAATAACTGGTAAGTAGGACCCGGCAACACACGTAAAGCACTATCGATATAACTCAAAACCGTTTGATGCTGTGTCATACATATTTGATATGTAGGCATACCACCAAACATGGAATTTGTCCAAAGAGCCTGACCATCATGTGTGTTAGTATAATCAACCGCTTCCTTGCTGGCACTAACATAACTTTTGGTATCGTGTCCAAAAATGACATTGCCACCCAACGAAGGAGAAAGGTACATGAAAGTAACTATAAGGAATACTAAAACAGCCGTGATGTGTGGCAAGGACTTGGTTAAGAATTTATTATTCATAATTTTAGGGGGTTAAAAAATAAAAAGGCGAGCAAAGTAACCATTTTTTTATGAAAAAAAGAAAAAAGCTTGACTATAAATCAATCCTCTGATTTTAAAGTCATTGAAAATATCTTAAAAAAAAGCTTGTAGAAAAAGAAAAATATGATTAATCTTGCACCCTCAACAAGGCGGGGTGTAGCGCAGCTTGGTAGCGTGCTACGTTCGGGACGTAGAGGTCGCAAGTTCGAATCTTGTCACCCCGACAGCACAAAAATGGGCACACTTTTTTTAACAAAGCATGCCCATTTCTTATATAATCCAACTTTACTCCTATTTCAATTCCTTTTTTAAATATTCTGCGGTATACCCTTTGTTTTGTTTTACCACTTCCTCGGGAGTTCCTTCACAAATTAATTGACCGCCAAGGACACCACCCTCCATACCAATGTCTATGATGTGATCTGCACATTTTATAACATCCATGTTGTGTTCTATAACAATTAGCGTATTACCTTTGTCCACCAAACGATTAAGGACTCCTAACAATACATTTATGTCCTCAAAGTGCAAACCGGTGGTAGGTTCATCCAAAATATAAAGAGTATTTCCGGTATCCTTTTTTGCCAACTCGGCTGATAATTTAATTCGTTGACTTTCGCCACCGGAAAGAGTTGTTGAAGGTTGACCTAACTTGATATAACCCAAACCGACTTCTTGCAACATCTTGATTTTTTGGATAACGGAAGGAATATTCTCAAAAAACTCAACCGCCTGATTGATTGTCATATTCAACACGTCCGCAATGGATTTTCCCTTAAACCTAACTTCCAACGTCTCACGGTTGTAACGTTTCCCGTGGCAATCTTCACACGGGACATAGACGTCAGCCAAAAAATTCATTTCTATTCTTTTATAACCATTGCCACCACAAGTTTCACAGCGACCACCTTTTACATTGAAAGAAAATCGGCCTTGCTTGTATCCTCTGATTTTTGCCTCCGGAAGATTGACAAACAAATTCCTAATATCCGAAAAAACGCCTGTATACGTTGCCGGATTTGAACGAGGAGTTCTTCCTATGGGAGATTGATCTATCTGAATGACTTTATCAATATGTTCTATTCCTTTTACTGAATCATAAGGCAACGGGTCTTTTAACGAATGATAGAAACGTTGGCTCAAAATAGGATATAAGGTGCCATTTATCAAGCTGGATTTTCCACTGCCGGAAACCCCCGTTACACAAATAAACTTGCCTAGGGGAAAACGGACTGTCAAATTTTTAAGGTTATTCCCTTTGACTCCGGTTAAAGTCAAAAAATGACCGGTTCCATCACGTCTTTTAGGAGGAGTCTCTATTTTCTTTGTTCCATTGATGTACGATGTCGTCAGCGTATCCGCTTGCATCATTTCTTGGGGAGTTCCTTCAAATACGACCTCGCCACCAAACCGGCCTGCGTTGGGTCCCAAATCAATAATATAATCGGCTTCCAGCATCATATCCTTATCATGTTCAACCACAATGACAGTATTTCCGATATCACGAAGTTGCTTAAGCGATTCTATTAATTTTAAATTATCTCGCTGATGCAGCCCAATACTTGGTTCATCTAAGATATAAAGCACATTAACCAACTGCGAACCGATTTGGGTTGCCAATCTGATTCGTTGACTTTCGCCGCCAGATAAGGTTACAGAAGGTCTATTCAAAGAAAGATAATTAAGTCCAACCCCCAATAAAAACAATAAACGGGTACGTATTTCTTTTAAGATTTCTGAAGCTACCTTTTGTTGTCGGCTATTTAGGTTCTTTTCATTTTCAGTCAACCAATCATACAGGTGGTTAATATCCATTGCCGAAAGTTCAGCGATATTTTTATCCAATATCCGATAATGCAAGGATTCTTCTTTCAATCTAGCCCCATTACATTCCGGACACACGACAGTTTGTGAGAATTGTTCCGCCCACTTTTGAGCAGTAGCAGATGCTTCGTTGTCTTGTTGCATGGTAATATATTGAACGATTCCATCGTAGGAAATCGGATAATTGGACAGACCCGCCATTTGACTTTTAATGAATAACTTTTCGTCCGTTCCATTGATTATTTTATCCAGTAATTCATCGGGCAAATTACATACCGGCGTTTTCAGGCTTAAGTCATATTGTTCACAAATATTTTGAATTTGCAAAAAAATCATGCTGCTCTTATATTTTCCGAGAGGAGCAATAGCTCCCTCATAAATACTAAGTTTCTTATCCGGAATTATTTTGTCGAGGTCAATTTGGGTGATTTCACCGGTACCTTTACAGCGTTTACAACATCCTTTGGGAGAGTTAAAGGAAAAATCGTGCGGAGCAGGGTCATTGTAAGAGATGCCGGTATCTGCACACATAAACTTTTTACTAAAATACCTGATTTCACCGCTATTTTTATCCAATATCATAACGACACCATCTCCCTGAGCCATGGCAATACGCAATGAATCCTTCAATCGACGCTCATCTTTACTTCTGACTTCTAATTTGTCTATAACAACCTCAATATCATGATTTTTGTATCGGTCAAGTTTCATGCCGTGAATAATTTCTTTCATTTCTCCATCAACACGGACATTGAGGTATCCTTTCTTTCTAATTTGCTCAAAAAGTTCTTTGTAATGACCCTTACGAGTTTTGACTATAGGAGCTAAAATGTAAATTCTTTTGTCCTGATACTGTTCCAAAATAAGATTTAAAATTTGCTCCTCGGTATATTTTACCATTTCTTTTCCCGTTGCATAAGAATAAGCAATGGCTGCACGAGCATATAACAAACGAATAAAATCGTAAATTTCAGTAACGGTTCCAACCGTAGAATGAGGATTTTTGTTGGTGGTTTTTTGTTCAATGGCAATAACGGGGCTCAAACCCTTTATCTCATCGACATTCGGACGTTCGATATTACCTAAAAAATGACGCACATAGGCAGAAAATGTTTCTATGTAACGACGCTGCCCTTCGGCAAAAATAGTGTCAAAAGCCAAAGATGATTTTCCACTACCACTCAAGCCTGTCATTACAGTCAAGCTATCGTGCGGAATTTTTACGTCGATATTCTTTAGATTATGTTCTTTTGCCCCGAAAACTTCTATATACGAGACTGGCAACTGATTATCTTTCACTTTTTAACTTTCTATTCTCTGGAGATTAAACGATATCGAAGCATTTTTTGATTTAAGACAGGTTTCTTATTGCGGTTAATAAACGTATCTATTTTCCAAACCACTTCCATTTTCCTGCCTAAACATTCTCGATCAATGGGGATGTCGTAAGTAAGAGAAACCGTATCTTTTTGTTTTGTTTCAAAAACAGCTTTCATGTAATAAGAATTATCATCAAAATCAATATAACGAAGCGTATCCATGTAGTTCATACGGCTACTCCATCTGCTATATTTTGGACGAATTTTGCTTCGAAAAGAATGGATATCCAATTCTTTTTTCAGTTTCTTATTTTCTTCCGTTTTGGGTTCCAAATCGACAAAACCTTTACCGAATGTAATATTCAAAAACTTGTCCTGTTGATTGTTCATAATACGGACAAAATTATTTTGCCGGTCATCCGTTTTGAGCGAAAGGAAAAGGTTCTCTTTCTCGAATAAGAAAGAATAAATGCGAGAAGAATCATCGAACAATGTCAAAGGAGAAGTTATTACCTTATCCTTGTAAGTGATAGTTGTATAGTAACAAGTATCCTTTTGGTAAATATCACATATGAGCAAGTTCCAATCTTTATCGAATTTTGAATACGACCCTACATATTTTGATAATTCTCCGGGAACAAACACTTTGGGAGAGACAGCCTCTTGCTGAACAGTAGTTTTTTCATCCTTTGTACAGGAAAAAAACAGCACAAGAAAAAATATGCACCCACATAATTTTTTCATTTCTTCACAATATTATTAATGATCGAAAATAAAATATACAAAACAATAGACAAGGCAAATCCGAGCGATTCAAAGAGTACAATCAATGCCAAAGAAATGATTAAAAAAATAAATGGCAAGCGATTTTCGTAAAACGAAAAAGACTTCATCTTTAAGGAAAACATCGAAATATTGGAAACCAATAAAAAAGAAGACAAAATTACCAACAAAATAAGCAACGGAAGTCCCCAAGTAGGACAAGCCCAAAAAGCAAAACCGCCATTGGCTAAACCCGCAATAAAAATAGCATTAGCAGGCGTTGGCAAACCAATAAAAGAAGTTGTTTGATTTTCATCTACATTGAACTTTGCCAAACGTAATGCAGAAAAAATAGCTATCACAAATCCCAAATAGGGAAACAAAAAAGCATAATTGAACATACATTCGGGATAAGCGACCTCCTTGAAAAGGGAAAAGAGAATAACTCCGGGAGCCAATCCAAAACTAATAACATCGGCCAAAGAATCGAGTTCTTTACCTATGACGGAATAAGCGTGAAACAGACGAGCCGCAAAACCATCAAAGAAATCGAGGACTGCCGAACAAAGAATAAAGATAAAAGCCAACCGTAAATCACCTTGAAACCCAAAAGAAACGGCTAAACAACCTGAAAATAAATTCAGAGACGTAATCGTATTCGGAAGATTTTTCGTTACAACGTTTGCCATAAAATTATTATTTTTAAGATATTGCTAATTTAAGTTATTTATATTCCTTGACTCTTCTTCTTGCTTGGTTAAAGACTCGAAGTAATGTTCAAAATTTTCTTCGGGACCCGGTGCAGGAGAAAGCATAAAGCGACCCTCAGCATCCATCAAATAATACGACGGAATATTTACTACTTTAAAGGATTTCAATAAATCGAGACTATTGTTCCAATTTGCAATTGTCGATTTCATCGGAATATTTTTCACATATTGTTTAGTAGTAGCAACATCTTCATAGGTAAAAATGAAAAGAACTTCCAAATTATCTTTATAACGTTGCCTTAACTGTTCCAAGTAAACCATATCGGCTTTTGATTCTTCAATTTTCGAACTACAAAATGTTATATACAAGTATTTTCCTGCAAATTTATCCAAAGAAACCGGATTTCCATCCAAATCTACTATATCAAATTTTTGAGGGAGCGTACCGGGTTGTGCCATATACATTTTCTGCAAGACATCTTCTACAATTCTCTTATTTTCAGGATTTTTTGTCACTTCCTTCATTTGTTCGAGCAATGAGATGATTATTTTTTGTTCTCCTTTTTTGGTAGCAAATCGATTAGAAAAATTATACACTGTGATTAGTTCTTGCAAATCCATATTTTGCAAAGCATCTATTTTGGCAAAATTGGCTGCAAAAGTTTTATAATCAGCACTCCTATAAGAGCTGAAAAGAGCAGAACCACCTATTTTATCCTGAAAAGAATCGAAATATCCGTCGAAAAGAATCTGAAAAGCCTCCCAATAACTGGGATTGTTATAAACTACCTTCAAAGAAGAGAAAGCAGATTGAGCCTCTCTCGAACAACCGCGATCAGTACACAAATTTGCCAAAATGGCAAAATTTGACTTTTTATAAACATCAAAAAAAATGTTATCGGACGGAAATTGTTTTTCTAGACTATCAATAGCAGAAAAAATGGCATTTTTGGTCATTTTAGTAGCTAAAAATCCATTCCAAGCGTTGTCCAAAGCATCTTCAAATGCAACAATTTGATTGTTCAAGTCATCCTTAGGAGGATTGACCAAGCTAAGCAAAATTTCCTTGGGACGAAAAAACATATCGAATTTTTGAGATTCCGATTTCTCTACATAAGGCAAAAGCCGGATTTGGTAAGTTTTATTGGGTTCTACAAACAAAATGCCCCTATTTGTTCCCAAATCAATGAAACATTTTTTTGTTTCTTTCAGATTACACAAAAAAGAAAAATTACCGAGTGAATCTACCTTGACATCAGATAAAATAACTTCCTTTTGCGTTATTTCATCGGCATAATATTTTAATTTAAGCTGCTTGCCGGCGTAGTCCAAAGCATTACCAAAAACTACAGTCTTGGCGTGCAAGGCACTTAAGCCAACAGTAACGGACAACAAAAGAAAAAAGATGCCTTTACGTTTCATTCCGTAAAAATACAAAAAGATATACAGAAAAAAAGAATTTGTTTTTACTTTTGTGCAAACAGAATGATGATGCAAGCAAAAACGCGTATACTACTAGGAATGAGTGGTGGTAAGGATAGTTCCGTAACAGCACTCTTATTGCAACAAAAAGGATACGAGGTTGTCGGCGTTACTTTCCGTTTTTTCGAAAAAGAAAATAATCAGGACTATTTGACAAGTGCTCAGAGCTTGGCTAAGAAGCTAAAAATTGACCATTTCATCGTTGATAAAAGGAACGAATTTAAAAATACGGTAATAAAAAACTTTGCTGACGAATACTTGTCGGGAAGGACTCCTTTTCCATGCGTTCAGTGCAACATTCATCTCAAATGGAACTTATTGTTGGAAGAAGCGGAGAAACACCATTGCGACTTTATTGCAACAGGTCACTATGCTCAACTGGAAAAGAAAGGCTCTTTTTTCTATTTTAAAAACGCAAAAGACGAGGAAAAAGACCAAACTTTTTTTCTTTGGGGATTGCCACAATCAACATTACAAAAAATTATACTTCCGTTGGGAAACTTTCTCAATTCGGAAGTAAAACAACTCGCTACAGATAATCATTTCGATTTTCTCCAAAACCAAAAAAACAGCGTTGGTGCGTGTTTCTGCTCAAACGATTACCGTCCTTTTTTACGTGCATTGGCAAAAGAAAGAAATATTGAGATAAAAAAAGGAGATTTTACCGATGAAACGGGTAATTTTCTATCTTATCACGAAGGATTTCCTTACTACACAGTGGGGCAACGACGAGGATTAGGTTTAACCTCCCGAAAACCCCTTTATGTAAAGAGAATTGATGCCGAAAACAATCGCATTATCGTCTCCACAAAAGAAAAAACGTACGAAACGACTATTGAAATCAGTCAGACAAATATAATTGATGCCAAGGATTTTGATACAGAAGACCCCATTATTGCAAAAATTCATTACCGCAAACAAGCTACTCCTTGTACTGTCAATGTGTTACCCGACAATAAGGCTATCGTCTTGTTACAAGAACCACTTTCGGCTATTGCAAAAGGACAATCGGTGGTGTTTTACCGAAATAACTTGGTTATTGGGGGCGGCATTATAGAAAACTCCCACTGAAAAACAAGATTTTTTCAAAAAACATTTGGTATTTATCAAAAAGAATTTACCTTTGCACCCGCAATGGTACCATAGCTCAGTTGGTAGAGCAAAGGACTGAAAATCCTTGTGTCCCCGGTTCGAT
>DAIMYQ010000045.1:0-9103 GCA_036734385.1 Paludibacteraceae bacterium
AGAAGTTTTTTGTAATATTTTGATAGGAAACAGAATTGTTTTTTAATATCAGGTTTTGTTCAATATTGTTACGGTAAATGTTTGCTCAGAATAGCCGTGGAGCAAAAATACGGTTATCCGCTATATATCAGGCAGACAACCGTATGTTATTTTTAGTTTTTAGAGCTATTATAAACCTTTTTCCAGCAAAAATCGTTCTGCTTCCATGGCTGCCTTACAACCACTTCCGGCAGAAGTGATGGCTTGTCGGTAAATAGGGTCGGCAACATCGCCTGCGGCATATACTCCCTCGATGGCTGTTTTGGGTGTGCCGCCAATGGTTTTGATATAACCCACTTCATCTAACTCCAACGAGTCCTTAAAAACACGGGAGTTGGGGGTGTGCCCGATAGCCAAAAAGAATCCGTCAATTTTAATGGAAACTTCCGTTTCTTCGGGCGTGCCTTTCTTTTTTGTCAAAATAGCACCTTCTACCACTTTTTCTCCAAATAACGATTTGGTTTCGTGTTCAAACAAAACCTGAATATTAGGAGTTTCGGCTATTCTTTTTTGCATTATTTGAGATGCTCGCAATACGTTTCGGCGAACAATAAGGTACACATTGTTGCAAATGGCAGATAAATACAGTGCATCCTCGCAAGCGGTGTCTCCACCACCGACTACTGCTACATCTTTTTTGCGGTAAAAAAATCCGTCGCAAGTAGCACAAGCCGAAACGCCCGAACCCGCATACTTATGTTCGTCGGGCAAACCCAAATATTTGGCTGCAGCTCCTGTTGCAATAATAAGCGTATCTGCTTCTACTATTTTTTCTTGGTCAATGGTTATCTTAAAAGGAAAAGAAGATAAGTCGGCTTCTGTTGCAATACCCCAACGTACATCTGCTCCAAATCGGATGGCTTGTTTTTTAATGTCTTCCATCATATCAAAACCGCTAATTCCATCGGGATAACCCGGAAAGTTTTCAACATCGGTAGTCATAGTTAATTGTCCGCCGGGTTGAATTCCTTCCAGCACAATAGGAGCCAGTCCTGCTCTTGAGGCATAAATGGCTGCTGTCAATCCTGCCGGTCCGGAGCCCAGAATAAGACAACGCGTTTTTTCGTTCGTATTTTCCATAAATAGTTATCGTAAGTCAATAATTTCAGCTTTGGGATATTTTTTTGCATCAAACTGAAAATCAGCAGCACTTACGGTTGCATTTTTTTCAATCTTCAGTATTTTTATTGTATGGATACTTCCGTCTTTAGAGTAGGTTACAATAGATGTCGGTTCGTAGGTAACCCCATTAATATTGATATTTATTTTAAAGTAATTTTCTTTCAAACTTTCAGGAAATAGATCGATAGAATATGCTTTAACCCCGTTTTTTGTTTTTACTACCGGTGCATTTATTTTGTAATTTTTCTTGTAGCTGTTTAAAATATAGGTTGGATTTAACTTTGCCAAATCTTCTTTAGTCGGATTACTGATATTTATTTCGTTGGTTTGAGGCATATAAACATATTGAGAAACGCCGTCAAAAATAATGGTAGCGTAGGAAGTTACGATGTTTATTTTGTTCTGTTTGGTTTTAATTTTTCCAACTACGGTATTTTCTGTTTTCTTTTGTACATCTTTAATTGTAATCTGAAAATTAACAATATTGCTTGTCGATTTTTGGTATTCGGCAGATACTTTGTTTAGTATTTCAAGGGATTTTGCATTAACCTGTGCCGATATGGATAAAGATGAGATGGTTAAGAAAGAAACGATAAAAAATATTTTTTTCATGCTGCTTTTGTTTTTCATTTGTTTTTTTTCTTTTGAATACTCCATCCAAATTTTCCTATTTTTTCTCCCAACTTGAAATAGTTTCCATGAGAGTACGCAATTAGTTTGGCATCGTTTAATTTGAATTCTCCGGTTTCTTTGTCGATGTATTTTTCATCTGCTTGTACATTTACTACCTCAGCAATGAACATGTCGTGAGAACCTAATTCTTTTATTTCTACTACTTTACATTCTATATTCAGGGGAGATTCTTTTACTATGGGAGCATTCACTACTTGTGCTTTTTCGGCAGTAAGGTTCATTTCCTTAAATTTGTTGTGCTTGGCTCCCGAATTTACGCCACACCAATCTGTGGCAAACGCCATATCTTCTGTTGTCAAGTTAATAACAAAAGCCTTTGTGCGGGTCAATATAGCATGAGAATGACGCTCTTTTCTAACAGAAATATAGCACATGGGAGGATTAGTGCAAATGGTACCTGTCCAACTCACCGTTAAGAGGTTGTATTCGGTTTCATCTTCACCGCAACTTACCAAAATGGCTGGTAATGGATAAATCAAAGTGCCCGGTTTCCAGTTTTGTTTCATTCTTTTATTATTTCAACGTTAAATCTTCTTCTTTAATGATTCTCTCGCAATAGTGGCATTGTGCGAGTCTTTTTTTCTTATCAATAAAATAAAAGTGGGTAGGGACATTTTCTTTGTTTGTGATGCACATTGGGTTGATGCATTGCATAATGTCTATTATTTCATCCGGAATAGTCAACTCCACTTTTTCGACAACTTCGTAATTTTTTATGATGTTAATTTTTGCATTGGGAGCAATTAGTGCAATTTTATTGACTTCTTGTTGTTCGAAAAATTTGTCGGATATTTTGATGATTCCTTTTTTACCCAGTTTATGACTGTCTAAATTATTTCCAATCGTAATTTGATTGGGCAATGCATCAAGCTGTAGAATGGCAAAAACTTTAAATAATTTGTCGGCAGGAATATGATCTATAACTGTCCCATTTTTAAGGGCTTGAACGACTAATTCATTGTTATCTGTTTTCATTTTCATTAGATTAAACCTAAAATTGAACATATAATTGCCTGACGGACAAAAACTCCGTTGCGTGCTTGTTGAAAATAATATGCTTTTGGATTATCGTCCACATCTTCGTCAATTTCCGTAATTCGAGGTAGTGGATGCAATATCCTGAGATTTTCTTTCGTATTTTCCAGTAAACAGTTTTTTAGTGTGTATGCATTTCTTACTTTTTCGTATTCTACGGGGTCAGTAAAGCGTTCTCGTTGTACCCTGGTCATATACAAAATGTCCGTATCGTCAATAACTTGCGATAAATCGTTACATTCTGTATAGTTGATATGATGTTCTTTGCAAAATAGCTTGTATTGTTCGGGTAGTTGTAATTCTAAGGGTGAAACAAAGCGAAAAGTAGGGTTGAAGTACCTCATTGCCATAAGCAACGAATGTACCGTTCTTCCATATTTCAAATCGCCTACCATACTGATTTTCAGATTGTGGAGCGTTTTTTGCGTTTTTTTGATGGAATATAAATCAAGCATTGTTTGTGTCGGATGTTGGTTGGCTCCATCTCCGGCATTGATGACCGGAACAGATGCTATTTCGGAAGCGTATCTGGCAGCACCTTCTACAGGATGTCTCATTACAATTAGGTCTACATAATTACTCACCATTTTTATGGTGTCTTTCAGCGTTTCTCCTTTTGACGAACTGGATGTCGCAGCATCTGAAAACCCGATGACTCTTCCGCCTAATCGATTTACAGCTGTTTCGAAACTTAACCGTGTACGGGTAGATGGTTCAAAAAAGAGTGTCGCTACTACTTTGCCATCCAGAATTTTGGTGTTGGGATTTTCTTCAAATTTCTCCGCGTAGGACAAAATCCGTAAGATATCTTCTTCCGAATAGTCGGTAATTGAAACTAATCCATTGTTTTTCATCCGAAAATAAGTTTAGGTTGAATGAGATAAATCTTGATGTAAAAGTAACCGTCCAAAAAAAAGCCAACATAAGGCACGGCTTATACTGGCTTTTAATAGATTCTATGTTAACAATCTGCTTTCATATCAAACGCAAATGTAAGAAATAAAATTTACAGACAGAACAATTTTAGATTAATTTATGAATAACTAATCCGGAACGTAATTTAGGTTCAAACCAAGTGGTTTTTGGTGGCATAATATTGCCTGTATCGGCAATGTCAATGAGCTGTTTCATAGAAACGGGGTAGAGGGCTAAAGCAACTTTCATTTCGCCATTGTCAACGCGTTTTTTCAACTCGCCTAAACCTCTAATTCCCCCGACAAAGTCAATTCGTTTATCGCTACGAAGGTCTTTAATACCTAAAATTTCGTCTAAAATAAGGTTTGAGGAAATGGTTACGTCAAGTACGCCAATCGGATCACTGTCATTAAAGGTACCTTTCTTGGCAGTAAGTGAATACCATTTGCCTGACAGATACAAAGAAAAATTGTGTAATTTTTCGGGCTTGTATATTTCAGTTCCTTTATCTTCTATGTCGAAATTTTTTTCCAAAGCTTTCAAAAAGTCCTGATTGCTCAGTCCGTTCAAATCTTTTACTACACGGTTGTAATCCATTATATTCAGTTGATTATCAGGAAAACATACCGCTAAAAAATAGTTGTATTCTTCGTCGCCCTTGTGAGCCGGATTTTGTAATTTTTTTTCGTTTCCAACCAAAGCTGCTGCTGCACTACGGTGGTGCCCATCGGCAATGTACAAAGAAGGAATGTTGGCAAATATCGACGTAATACGATTAATGGTATTTTTATCTGAAATTAGCCAAAAATGATGACCAAAACCATCCGGTGCTACAAAATCATATTCAGGCTTGTGTTTGATGGTTTCGCCAACAATAGCATCTATTTCGTCGTTGTGTGGGTAAGCCAAAAAGACAGGTTCGATATTCGCGTTGTTTACTCTAACATGCTTCATTCTGTCTTCTTCTTTGTCCCGACGTGTAAGTTCGTGCTTTTTGATGTTGTTATTCATGTAATCAGCTACAGATGCACCAACAACCAAACCATATTGTTTTTTACCGTTCATGGTTTGAGCGTACACGTAATATTTTTCCTCTTTGTCTTGTACAAGCCAACCTTTATCCTGAAATAATTGGAAGTTTTCAGCCGCTTTTTCATACACGTCAGCATCGTGTTCGTCTTTGCCTTCGGGAAAATCAATTTCCGGTTTAATGATATGATAAAGCGATTTTTCGTTGCCTTTTGCTTCTTTACGGGCTTCTTCCGAATTAAGCACGTCATAAGGACGAGAAGCTATTTGTTCTACTAAATTTTGAGGAGGACGTATCCCTTTGAAAGGTTTGATTATAGCCATATTTTTATGATTTAAAGTGATGCAAAGTTAAAAATAAATCAAATTCATCTAAATCTTTGCAGGTTCTTTTTTTAATAATTTACAAGTAATAAATAAGGCACCTAAAGAATTGTTTTTAGATGCCTTACCTCATTCAATTTTAACCTAATCTATTATTTATTAACGCGGAATTTTTGGTTACCGTTTTTGATAAAATCAACAATCTGTTTTGCAGCAGCAATACCTGCATTGATGTTTGCTTCAGCTGTTTGAGCTCCCATCTTTTTAGGAGTAGAAAAATATCTTCCCGCAAACTTTTCTGATAATTCAGCAGCATTTGAAGGCATAATGTCCGTTACATATTTAAAGTCGGGGCGGTCTGTCATCAGTTGTACCAATTCCGCTTCGTTGATAACTTCTTTGCGAGCAGTATTGACTAATAATCCACCTTTTGGCATTTTGTTCAACAATGCATAGTTAATGGAATTTTTCGTTTCAGCTGTTGCCGGAATGTGAAGAGAAACAACATCACAAGTAGCATATAATTCTGCCTCAGAACTCAATGCTGTAACATTGTCTTTTTCAATCACTTCTTTAGGGCAAAAAGCATCGTAAGCAAAAATTTCCATACCAAAACCTTTTGCAACGCGAGCTACATTTCGTCCAACATTTCCGTAGGCGTGAATTCCCAATTTTTTACCCATTAATTCAGTTCCTGATGTTCCGTTGTAAAAGTTACGAACAGCATATACCATCATTCCGAATGCCAATTCGGCGACCGCATTGGAGTTTTGTCCCGGAGTATTCATTACACAAACGCCGTGTTTTGTCGCTGATTCAAGGTCTACATTGTCGTAACCGGCACCTGCACGGACAACAATTTTTAGTTGTTTTGCTGCATCAAGTACTTCATTATCGATAATATCACTACGAATGATAATTGCGTTTGCATCGGCTACCGCATCGAGTAATTGTTTCTTTTCGGTGTATTTTTCCAACAAAGCCAATTCAAAACCGGCAGCTTCTATTTCTTTACGAATACCATCTACTGCAATTTTTGCAAATGGTTTGTCTGTTGCTATTAATACTTTCATTTCAATTGTTTTATATAAGTTTGATTTAATCTAAAAAGAGAATACGTTTCTCGGGAAAAGCTGCTTGAGCCTGCCTCAGAGAAACGTATTCCATTTGAATGTTATGTTTTATGCAAATTTTGCTTCAAATTCTTTCATACAGTCAACCAAGGCTTGAACACTTTCGATAGGAAGAGCATTGTAACACGAAGCACGGAATCCACCAACCAAACGGTGTCCTTTAATTCCGACCATACCTTGCGATGTTGCAAATTTCAAGAAATCAGCTTCTAAATCTTTATATTTTTCTTTCATTACGAAACAAATATTCATACGAGAGCGGTCTTCCTTATTTGCTGTTCCTTCAAACATTTTGCTGTTGTCAATGGCGTTGTAAAGAAGATTTGCTTTTGCAATATTTTTCTTTTCCATTTCAACGAGACCACCGTTCTTCTTCAACCATTTTAAGGTTTGAAGTGCTGCGTAAATGGGCAATACAGGCGGTGTATTGAACATAGAACCTTCTGCAATGTGAGTTTTGTAGTTCAACATGGTAGGAATATATCGACTGACTTTTCCAAGTATTTCGTCTTTTACAATGACAAAAGTAACTCCGGCAGGAGCCAGATTTTTTTGTGCACCACCGTAGATAAGTCCATATTTGGAAATGTCAATAGGACGGGAGAAAATGTCAGAAGACATATCAGCAACCATCGGCACAGGAGAATCAAAGTCAGTCAGAATTTCTGTTCCGTAGATGGTATTATTGGTTGTGATGTGAAAATAATCGGCATCAGCGGGAATAGTGAAATTTTTAGGAATAAAAGAAAAATTGGCGTCGGCAGAAGAAGCTACTTCTACTACTTCTCCAAATCCCTTTGCTTCTTTTATTGCCTTTTTAGCCCAAACGCCGGTGTTTAAATAGGCTGCTTTTTTTTCTAATAAATTGAACGGAACCATACAGAATTCCAAACTAGCTCCACCTCCAAGGAAAATTACCGAATATCCTTCCGGTATGTTTAAAAGTTCTTTGAACAATGCAACAGCTTCGTCTACAATGGGTTGGAAGTTCTTTGCACGATGGCTTATTTCCAAGATAGAAAGTCCGTCATTTTCGAAATCCAACACTGCTTCCGCAGTTTTTTCAATGACTTCTCTTGGTAAGATAGATGGTCCTGCGTTGAAATTATGCTTCTTCATCCGTGAATAAATTATTAATTATAAAGTTTGGGATGTTACCCGCATGTGGGCTTTTCATCCTTATTGTTGTTTAACGAACATGCTCGTTATTCTGTTTGCAAATACGAAGTTAAAAAGAACCTGAAAAGAGGATTTTCTTAAATACCCACAAAGTTATTATTTTTTTTCTTTTTGGCTATTATCTTTTTGCACTAATTTATCAACAACGGTTTTTGTCGATGTTTTTTTCTATGATTTTTAGAATGGTTTTCATCGATTTTTCCATTGATTGCACAGGAATGTATTCATATCGACTATGAAAATTATGTCCGCCTGCAAAAATATTCGGACAAGGAAGTCCCATAAAAGAAAGTCTTGCACCGTCTGTTCCGCCTCTTATGGGGGATATTTTGGGCGTAATTCCAAGTTCCTTCATCGCATCCTCTGCAATATCTACAATGTGCATGGACGGACTTATCTTTTCTTTCATATTGTAATATTGGTCTTTTATAACGATTGTTGCAGTTTCTTTTCCGTATTTTTCGTTCACCTTGCTAATTAGCATTTTAAAGGTGTTTTTTCTTTTTTCAAAACTGTCTTTTTCGAAATCACGAATGATATAATTCACCACTGTTTTTTCAACATTTCCCTCCATTGCATCTACATGGAAAAAACCTTCTCTATTTTCTGTGTTTTGAGGTAATCCTTTGTCTGATAAATGATTAATTATTTCGTTGGCGACCAATAATGAGTTTACCATTTTGTTTTTGGCATATCCCGGATGAACATTTGTTCCCTGAATCGTAATAACAACCGAAGCGGCGTTGAAGTTTTCATATTCCAATTCTCCAACTTCTCCGCCATCAATAGTGTATGCCCATTGGGCATCAAAAATAGCAGTGTCAAAATAATCGGCACCACGCCCAATTTCTTCGTCCGGTGTAAAGGCTATTTGTATATCTCCGTGTTCTATCTCGGTGTGCAGTGTCAAATATTCTATGGCGGAAATAATGGCTGTAATTCCTGCTTTGTCGTCGCTTCCTAAAAGGGTAGTTCCGTCTGTAACAATAATGTCTTGACCCGTGTAGTTGAGTATTTCGGGATATTGTTTTGTCGAAAGAATAATGTTTTTTTCAACATGTAAAACAATGTCTCTTCCATCATAATTCTTAATGATACGGGGTTTAATATTTTTACCCTCTGCACCGGGACTTGTGTCAATGTGTGCGATAAATCCTATTTTAGGGATGTTATTTTTTTTAGAATTAGATGGCAGTGTGGCATACAAATAGCCTTTCTCTGTTAAGATGATATTTTGTAACGACAGCTTTTCCAATTCTTCTTTTAAATAGTTGGCAAAGACCATTTGTCCCTTAGAACTTGGTGTATCCGTTGCTTTTTCATCAGCCTTTGTGTCATACGAAATATAAGTTAGGAATCGGTCGGTTATGTTTTCCATTGTTCTTGCAAACTTAATTTATCATTTTTATCTTGTGATTCAATCCTTTAATTTCAAAATTTTAATTATTGTGCAAACCTAAGAGTGTGTGTTAGGGGCTAGGCCATTTTTTCGTTAACCGTTTCATTTGACAATTTAATCATTTCATTTCTGTACCATAAGTCATTAAGTTTAGGCTTAGTGATTAAAAATGGCTCATAACCCCCAGCTCCCGCCGATTTATAATCGGTGGTTTGCTCGGTAAGAGCAATCAAAT
>DAIMYQ010000046.1:0-8728 GCA_036734385.1 Paludibacteraceae bacterium
TATTCCTTTATAACTATTTCCTTTTTAAAAAGTTATCCAAATACTTAGTACTTGTAAAATGTAGGGAGTTAAAATAGCAGTAAAGATACCGTTTACAATGAGCCCGATACTTGACATGGCACCAAAAGCGGGGCTTATTTCCATGGATTTGGATGTGCCTACGGCATGGGCGGCTGTACCCATAGAAAGGCTTTGAGCCATCGGATTTTTAACCCTTGTCCATTTCATGATGGTATAGCCGAAAATGGCACCAAAAATGCCCACTACTACCACCACAGAAGCTGTAAGTGCCGGAATGCCTCCAATAGTTTTTGAAATTTCAATGGCGATAGGGGTTGTGACTGATTTTGGAGCTAAGGAGTAAATGATTTCTCTGGACGCTCCCATTAACTTGGCTATCAATACGACTGAAACAATACCGACCACACAACCTACTAACTGTGAAACCAAAATTGGAACTGCTTGTTTTTTGATTTTTTCCAATTGCTGGTACAAGGGTACTCCTAAAGCAACGATTGCCGGTTTGAGAAAAAACTCAATGAGTTTGCCTCCTTTTTCGAAATGTGCATAATCAATGTTGAACACAGATAGAAAGGTGATAATGATAACAATAGAAATTAATATCGGATTGAGAATAATCCAACCTGTTTTCTTCTGAATTTTTTGTGCACCAAAGTATACCAAAAATGTAAAGGCAACAATAAATATTTCGTTTTGAAAAAAGCTGTTCATGTTATGAGTTTACTTGTCAATTATTTAGCCAATGCTTTACGACGATATTTGGCGTTTTTTCTTAATTGTTGGTGAGTCCAACCTGTTAGGGCTAAAACGATGATTGTACTTCCTAATGTAGCGACAATAATAGACCAAAAATCAGCCTTGATGACATCAAAATAAAGCATGACAGCCACGCCCGGTGGAACGAAAAAGAAAGGCAAATTTTTTGTCAAAATGTCGGATATGCCTTTTACCCATGCAATTTTTATCCAATTCAATTTTAAAAACAGGGTCAGCAATAACATTCCAATGATGCTGGAGGGCAGCTTGATACCCGTTAAAAATACGATTAGTTCGCCTATTGCCAAACACCCAAAAATAATAACACATTGTCGAATCATAGAAAGAAAATTTAATGCGATTTAGACGCAAAGATACTTTTTTGCTCATGTAAATAAAAACCACAAGGAATAAACCTGTGCTTTTAGAATAACTATTCTTCAAATAGTTGGGTTATTTTCAGTCGAAACTCAAACAACTTTCTTATTTCATCCGAAGTTTCTAACTTGCCGTCAAAATTTTGCAGGTAGCTGGTGTATGCGTTGCGTATCAAGACAAAATTTCGGTGCTTGCCTAATTTCTTAAAAACTGAGTTGGAAAGCATCGATGGTTCTTTTCCCATGCTCAATAAGGTTAAAGCTTCTATGATCGTTTCGGCTTTTTCTGCAATTTCTTTTTCTGTCATAATATGTTGTTTATTTTGTGAATTGTTGTAGTCTGTTGTTTCTGAAATACAGCGAAATGGCTTTTCCGTTTGTAAATATCCAAGTTAAATCGTTCTATTCAACTTTAAATCGTAACACTGTTTTCAACTTTTCGGGGGAAACTTTTCTTGCGTCCGACAGATAAATTTCTCTGTGTGTCTGGCTGGTTCGTTTCATTTTTTTGTCGTTTGTAAATATTTCCATCTTGTCGAAACTTTCAGGTTCACTATCGTAACTACCCCTATGTAGCATTTGTACGCAAAGACCTTCTTCAATTATTTCAAATTTTACTTTGTCTAATAAATGGTGTGGTTTCTTCTTTTTTGTTCTTTCAATTATTTCAAGGGCAAATTCATTCGTAACAAAGTCGGGTTGTCTAATCATAAGTTTAAAAACCAATGAATTTTTATCAATTATTCCGTTATACTTTTCTTTTGCCTTATCATCAATATCCCAAACTCCTTCTAAAGGAAAAACAGTATATTCAAAATAATCTCTTGGGGCAATTCCTTGTTTTGGACTCATTTTGATGGCATAAGATAATGAATACAATACTCCAATGTATTCTGCAAAAAAATCATCATTCGGATTTCCCTTGCCTTCAATGGAATAGAATTTGAATTTTGGTATAACTATCGTTTCGGGATTTTCTTTGGGTAGATAAAACTGCTTGTCATTCTTTTTCCATTCATATTTCATTTTGTTCTTTTCCTTTTTTATTGTTACGAAATTGCCAATGTGCATAGATACAAAAAGGTTTTTTATGGTCAGAATTATTCTTTTTAAACCGTATAGCCTCGTAATTGATATAATTAATACAATATACCCAACTTGTTAAATTGGATTTTTTCCCTTTATTTACTTAAATTCCGAAAGTAAAAACTTTTTTTATTTCAGGAGCTTGGCACTAAGCTCTCTCTACAAATTTGACACCTTTCACCACCTTTATTTTTTTGATTAAGACTTCTAAGTTATGCAAATCGTTAATCATAACCGTTAAGTTTCCTTGAAACAATCCGTCGTGCGAGTCGATGGAGATGGATCGTAAGGTAACATCTTTTTCTTTGGAGATGATGGAGGTAATATTGGTTACAATACCCAAATCGTCGTTTCCTACTACGCGTAAGGTAATGGAATATTGCGAACCTGCTTTTCCCGACCAACGGGCTTTCACAATACGATAACCGAATCGAGCTATCATTTGTGGAGCATTGGGACAGTCTGTTTTATGAATTTTTATTCCTCCCATGATGGAAACAAAACCAAACACATCATCGCCATAAATCGGGTTGCAACATTTTGCCAATTTATATTCAATATCTTTCAGGGTTTCATCTATAACCAACACATCTTCTTTTGCCGTAATCTCTTTTAAAGGAGATTCTTTTACAAATTTTTCCGCACTTCTTAACTCCTGATCGGTTGTTTGTTGTTTGTCCAAATCCAAATAGGTATCCCGAACCTCAAAAATATCGAGCTTTTCTGAAGCCAATGCTACGTAAAAATCCGTAACGGTTTTGAATCCCATTTTTTTAGTTAAACGAGCAATTTTCGATTCGTCAAATTCTATTTTCCAATTTTTTAATCTGCGTTTCAGTCCTTCACGAGCTATTTCAACTTCTTTGTTTTGAACTTCTTTCAGTGCTTGTCTTATTTTTGACTTGGCACGCGATGTTAGTACAATATTCAGCCAGTCTTGTTTCGGTTTCTGGGTGGGAGAGGTTAGTACTTCCACTTGGTCGCCATTGTTCAGTTGGTATTTTATGGGAACATTTTTCCCGTTTACAATGGCACCAACGCACTTAGAACCTAAACCGGAGTGGATGTTAAATGCAAAATCCAAGATGGTTGATCCTTTTGGCAGTTTATGCAAGTCGCCCGAAGGGGTAAAAACAAATACTTCTTTGTCGTAAAGATTCAATTTGAAGTTGTCCATCAAATCGACAGCGTTCATGTCCGGATTTTCAAGAATGTCACGAATGTTTTTCAACCATTTTTCCATGGTTTCTTCGCCTTTTAAACCCTTGTATTTCCAGTGAGCAGCTAATCCTTTTTCGGCAATTTCATCCATACGCTGTGTACGGATTTGTACTTCTACCCATTTTCCTTGTGGTCCCATTACGGTAGTGTGAAGCGATTCGTACCCATTTGTTTTGGGTATCGAAAGCCAATCTCGCAGACGCTTTGGGTTAGGTTGATACATGTCTGCTACAATGGAATACACTTGCCAGCAATCCGCTTTCTCTCGTTCCAATGGACTGTTAAGAATAACACGGATGGCAAATAAATCGTAAATATTTTCGAATGGAGTATTTTGTTTTTTTATTTTATTCCAAATGCTGTAAATAGATTTTGTTCGACCTTTTATTTCGAAGTCGAATCCGGCAACCTTTATTTTTTCTTTTAAAGGGGCTATAAATTCGGCAATATATGCATCACGAGAGCGTTTTGTCTCATTTAACTTGTGGGCAATTTCTTTGTAAGTTTCTGCATTTGTATATTTTAACGATAAATCTTCCAATTCGGTCTTTATGGAATAAAGTCCCAATCGGTGTGCCATAGGGGCATACAAAAAGGATGTTTCGCGGGCAATATTTTGACGTTCTTCTTCCGTATATCCTTTTAATCCTCGCATAATGTAAAGCCTTTCGGCAAGCATAATGAAAATGACCCGAACATCTTCGGCAAAGGTTAATAGAAGACTTCTGAAGTTTTCACTGTCGAGAGAAGGTGTTTTTTTGTACAGGTCGGCTACTTGTATTAATCCCTTGATAATGATTGATATATCCTTTTTGAAAAGCTTTTCCACATCTTCTAGGGAAAGCTTTTCTTCAACAACATGCGAAAATAATAATATCCCGATAACGGCAGATCTTCCAAGTCCCACTTCTTGTACGGAAATAGTAGCAATACGTAGATTTTTTGCAATTAGAGCCATATCTTTTTCTTCCAACGCTGGATAGAAAGATTTGTACATCTTTTTTAAAGCAAGTAAATCATCTTTTTTTGCAAAGGGTTGTACCGCAATCAGCAACTTTTTGTAAGCTGATAAGAATTCGGGTAAACTGGTTTTCATAATTCAATCATCATTTGTTCTGTAAAGCTACAAAAAATAAATAATTACAGAGAATAAATGGGCATGATAATTTTAAAGACAATTTATCATCCGGTCAAAAAAAATCATGTACCTTTGCTTTTGTACCTGATAAAAGATTTTTCTTGAGATGATATCACCATTGGCAGAGCGTTTACGTCCAAATTCGCTCAGCGACTACATCGGACAAAAGCATTTGGTAGGAGAGGGTGCTATTCTTCGAAAGATGATTGAATCGGGTAATTTGAGTTCTTTCATTTTGTGGGGACCTCCGGGCGTTGGTAAAACAACACTTGCTCGTATTATTGCAGGAAAAACTGATCGTACGTTTTATGCTTTAAGTGCTGTCAATTCGAGTGTAAAGGATGTTCGTGAGGTACTTGAAAAAGCACAAAAAAGTCAGTTTTTTAATTCTCCAAGCCCCATCTTATTTATTGATGAAATTCATCGTTTTAGTAAATCACAGCAAGATTCGTTGTTGGCAGCAGTAGAAAAAGGTACGGTTGTGCTCATTGGTGCAACAACGGAGAATCCTTCTTTTGAAGTTATTACGCCACTGCTTTCTCGTTGTCAGGTGTATGTTCTTAAACCATTGGATGTTGATGATTTATCTACTTTACTAAAAAATGTCATTGATAAAGACGAATATTTTAAAAAGAAAGAAATTGTTATACAAGAAACAGATGCACTATTCCGTTTTGCCGGTGGCGATGCTCGAAAATTGCTGAATATACTGGAATTGGTTATAGGAACTGAAAGTGATGAACGGGTTACTATAACCGATAAACTTGTTATAGATAAATTGCAGGAGAATCCTTCTGCTTACGATAAGGGTGGTGAAATGCACTACGATATTATCTCGGCTTTTATCAAATCTATAAGAGGCAGTGACCCTGATGGTGCGGTTTATTGGCTGGCACGTATGATTGATGGAGGTGAAGATCCTAAGTTTATTGCTCGAAGGCTGATTATATCGGCAGCTGAAGATGTCGGATTGGCAAATCCCAATGCGTTGCTCCTGGCAAATGCTTGTTTTGATGCAGTGCACAAAGTGGGATTTCCCGAAGCTCGTATTATCTTATCCGAAACGACGGTATATTTGGCTGGAAGTCAAAAGAGTAACTCTGCTTATTTGGCAATAGATAAAGCTCTTGGTGTTGTAAAACAAACAGGTAATTTGCCTGTGCCTTTGCATTTAAGAAATGCTCCTACGCAACTGATGAAAAAATTGGATTACGGCAAAAATTATCAGTACCCGCATGATTTTGAACATAATTTTATAGAACAGCAATATTTGCCTGATGAGTTGAAAGAAGAATCAATCTGGCAATCACAAAACAATGGCTTGGAACGAAAAATGAAGGAGTGGTTGTCCGGACTTTGGAAAAAAAATTTTTAAAAGGAGCTATTCACTAATTCCTTTTTCTTTGGTTTGTTGTTTCTCTAATTTTTCCTTTTTGTGAGCTTCATTTCTGCGTCTCTTACGGTCTTCTTGCAGTAGCTTTTTGGCTTTCTTTTCCGCAATTTTTTCGGACTTCTCTTTTTCTTTTTCTTTTTGAATTTCCAGTTTTTCTTCCGGTGTTTTCTTTCGAAAAACTTCCTTATAATAATTCAATAAGTTCTTTCCTGAATCGAAATCTTCGGTATAAATAATACCTGCTCCTTGTGTTGTTAGAGCATTGGTTGTGTAGTATTTATCATTTGAATGAGAGTAGGCTTTTAGACGGAATTTGCCTGCACGATTCAGCTTATACTCTAAATCGAAGTCGCCAATGAAATTGTTGGTTGTATATATATCTTCTTTGTATCCGACATTTCCATTGAGTAAAAGTCTGTCATCTAATAATTTAGTTGATAATACAACTTCTATTTCTCGGCTCGATAGTTCACCTTCGGCACTTTGACGGTAGTTTATACCCAAATTCACGTCATTACTAATTTGGGAAAGCCAGTAATTTAATTGGCTCGAAATGGTTGCAGAGGCAAACATAGTAGCCAATTCAGCAGTGCTTGACTGAGAGGAATTTGAGAGATCCGGATTGTAGAATTTGCCTAGAAGCAACAGAAAAATCATTTGCCTATTCATCATTTCGTCTGTATTAATGATGTTTTTTACTCGGCGTTGAATTTCTTCATCAGCTGTAGGTAATTCCAAATCAAATTTAATGCTAGGATGCCGTAGCTCGTCTGTGAGCTGAACTTTACACGTTACCGGTATTGTCAAGCGTTTTATGTCTTGAAGTTGGTCAGCATCCAGTAAATCAATTAATGAAGCCGAAACCTGATAAGTAGCCCCAATATTAATGTCTCCATTGTACGGATCTCCATCCCATGCAATGGTACTACCTTCCGTAATTTCAAATGTTTTGCGGATGGCATTTTGCATCACAAATAAATATTTTCCTTCCTGTAAGGTATAATTTCCGTAAATCTTCAGGTCGTTATTGGGTTCATAATTTATACGGATATTTCCGCTTCCTCTTCCCTGAATAACTTCTCCCATTTGTTCATCCATTATGAGGATCGCTTGTGCATCGGGTGTCGCTTCTATTTGAATAGAAATAGCTAATTTACTCGAAGTTGCATCTTTTTGTTTTCTTTTTTTTCTTCTTTCTTCGGGAGTCTTTTGCGTTTCATTCTTATTAACAAAGCGAATAAAGTTATTTTCTGTTGCAGTGGACGTAGAAGATATTGGAATAGAAAAGACAGTGTTCTTTTCGGTTTTCCCAACTACATCAATGTTGATTTGGTCTGCATCTCCTTTAATGCTTGCTACACCTGTGGCATAAACTGTTCCAAAAAAGTCCGGATTGTCATTCTCCGTTGTGTTGTAAACCAGCATTTTATTTACATTAAAGTCGAAATCAAATTTAAAGTCGGAAAAAGAATTATGAGATACCTTGCCATTTACTTTTCCTGAATTTCCATTTTTATCGTAAACAGTGATGTTCGGGAAAATAAAAGCATCCTTTTTCACATGAATGAAGTCAGAAAAATAAAAATCTGTCTTTAGAAAATTGATAGAAAGCATTCCATCTTTTACATAGGCATCTCCCCATAGTTGTATAGCCTTGAAATTTCCCCCAATATGAATAGTCCCCGTTCCTTTACCTTCAACTTTACTGGCAAAAGAAGATAAATAGGGTTGTAAAAAGCTAAGATTTACATTTGTTATATCAGCATTTAATAGCAAATCTTTTCGTGCCGGAGAAACATATCCTGTTACTTTCGAACTTTCGTCATTATCATTTGTTATATCTCCATCTAATTCGATTTGTTCCAAATCTTGGTTATAGTAGGCTTTTGTTATCAAATGTCCAAAAGGAGCTCCATTCAAACCAAAATTTTTTGCATCAATATTAGCATTAATGACCGGTCGGGCTAAAGCTTGTCCTATAGTGGCTTGTCCGGTAGCCATACCGGATAGTTTTACATCCAATAGTTGAATTAATTCGCTGACATATTCGAGATTAAGGTTTTTAAAATCAGCATTTATAATGTCTTCCGGATTTCTCGAAGCAATGCCGTCGATGTGAAGATATTCGTCTTTTCGTTCGATGGAAAAGTTATGAATATTGATTTTACCCTTTTCATATTGAAAATTGCTTGGAATAACACCCCAAATAGAATCATTCAGAGTCAATTGGGTTGGTAAGAGAAAACAATTTAATACAAGCTCTTTGTCGAGATTTTCTTCGTATAAAATGTTACTTTTAATTGTTCCACTGTATTCTTTTTCGTAGGTATTTTCCCATTTCAGTTCTAGTTCTGTTTTGCTGTTTTCTGTTGCACTATTAAATGAACATAATATACTGTCTTTAGGCGTTTTTACAGCTAGGTCAGAGGTAAATACAATGGCTTTGTTCGGGTTATTTATGAGAAAGTCAACTTTATACAGAGTGTTTTTTCCCATTTCTACATTCGCCGTATGCCCTTTAACCTCGAACGAATTTTCGTAATCGTTAAAGAATCCGCTTACTTTTGTTGTATCATCAATACTCCAAGTCAAGTTAAGAAGGTATGCCAAATTGGACAACGGCATGATTCTGGCATCGAAGGTAAAGTCGTTACAAGTTTCTTTCCTTTTATTATCAAATATGTGTACCGTCGGCAGTTGTTTAGATAGTATATACTTGAAATTATCTGCGATAGT
>DAIMYQ010000047.1:0-8014 GCA_036734385.1 Paludibacteraceae bacterium
TACCTTGCATACGTACATCTGATGGTATAGCTGGCTTGTATGACACGGTAAACGGAGTGTTTTATGCCAGTGCAGGGACAAACAACTTTACAACGTGAATAAAAGTGATGATAGCACAAATTAACACATATCGTAGGTATATTTATTGACGGTTGAAATATTGTAAAGTTATGATAATAAAGAAAAACACACATTACGCCAGTCCGTTGCAACTATTCAAGAAGTTGCTAGGAATTCACATCTGCAAGAGCAGAAAGATGTCTTGTGATGTGTCATTCACGGAATCTTGCCGTTACAATGTCGGCAAAGACCAGAGTGACATCAACAAGTTGTTCGGTTTCTCTATTGGTATGCACCACAAAAATAGTGTGCGTGTCGGTTGGAGATACGTTCCAAGTGCAGACTTGATTGAGATTGTTTCCTACGTGTATAGGAACGGAGAAAGATTGCAAGAACAGAACATTGATTTTGTTCAGTTCAACAACAAAGTGAACTACTCTATTGAGTTGAGAAACGATGGAGCTGTTTATTTTTGTGCCGGAAATAGATGGCGTGTTGGCGAATTTATTCGAACCAAAGGTAAGTTTTTCTTATCTTATCCATTATCTTTGTATTTCGGTGGCAATTGCTATGCTCCGCACGATATGAATATTTACTATAAAGTTTACTATAATTGAAATTGAAATGGAAATTGATACTTTAATAACGGTTGGGGGATATGTACTCACACCTATTTCGGGTGTTGTGTCTTGGTTTGCTGCAAAAAGAGTTAGAAACAATGAAACACTGAATAAGTTGCAAGAAACTATTGATTCGCTTGTTGATAAGAACTGCAAACTTATTTCTGATATGACAGAATTGAGGGCAGAAAACTCGCAACTCAAAAATGAACTCATGGCTGTCCGTAATGCTAACGCAGAATTGAAGAGAGGTCAGGAAGAATTGAAAAAACAAATCTATTCTATCAAATTTGGCAAGGTGTCTTCGCCACGTGCAGCACGCAAGGATTCAATCAAAAAACAAAAATAGTATGGAAATACTTGTAAAGAGACTATATAAGACAAGTGCCTACACGATAGGCAAGATGTACATTGACGGTCAATACTTATGCGATACCGTTGAAGACACCGATAGAGGCCTTACGCAAACAATGACTTCGCAGCAGATAGCGGTTAAAAAGGTGTACGGAAAAACAGCAATTCCGGCAGGTCGCTACAAGGTTACTCTTACATTTTCCAATAAGTTCAAACGTGTCTTGCCTCTTGTGAATGACGTGATTGGATTTCTTGGTATTCGGATTCATGCAGGCAACACAGCAGATGATTCGCTCGGCTGCATAATTGTTGGCGAAAATAAGATTAAAGGCGGTGTAGTCAACTCAAAGGTAACACTTGAGCGACTTATGGCGAAATTGACAGGACAAACGAATATATTGCTGACTATTGAATAATGGGATTTTATGTTGTAAAGATTATACAAGATATGATAGACATTGAAAAAACACTCGTAAAGATAGTTCTTGCTTTGGTTGCAATTCTTTTCGTTGTCTTGCTTTTTAGCTCCTGCAAGTCAAAGAAATCTATTGTCAGTGTAGATACAAATGCAAAGACGGAGCAAATCACTAAAGTTAATGAAGAGAAAACAGACAAAGGAAACATTGAAGAAGACTATACGGAAATAGTATATGTTCTCGACACTGTGCAATCTGTTGATAGCTCAATATTTAATTTTCAGGAAGGTAAAGTTAATTATGGTTCTGCCTTATTTAAGGTTAAGGAGATTAAGATTAAAAATGCTCATATAAGCGAGAAAAAGAACTCGACCAATAAAATATACGCCAACACGGAGAAAACGTCTCAAATCGAACAAAATGCCGAAGAAAAGAAGAAGGAGAAACCAACTATGGTTAAAGTTTTGAAAGTTTCTTTATTTTTTGCTTTACTTATAATAATTATTTTCTTAATATGGAGATATGCTAGACACTGATTTTCACGTTCATCATATTTGTACTTTTTATTTGTTTGGTTGCCGAGCCGAGATGGTTGTCGGCAACTTTTTTTTGTCATATGTTGAACTTGTGCATTGTTTTGATTATGCAATAATCCTTCTATTAACGCCATTTTTTGTTCTGTCGGTTGAGTGACACCATTCTCGTACCTGGAAATTGTTACAGCAGTAGCACCTAATTTCTGCCTGATGTCTTTAATTTTTTTACCCTCACTATCAACGACTTATAATTCATTTATTAAAAAACTTTAATTTTTTTATACTACTTAAAGAAATTTAATGTACTTTTACAAAAGCAATTACAAATACAATTACAAAAACGATTGCAAAAATAAAAAAATTTATTAAAGATGGATAAACTTAAAAGAAAATCGAGAAATGACAGAATACGAGAACTTTCGATGAAAGGATGGACGTACCAGATGATTGCTGAAAAGCTTGGACTATCGACAACGACGGTTTGGCGAGCATTGAAGTTAAAAAACGAACCTAAAATTTAATTGATATGAACACAGGAAAGGTAAACATTTATGTTAGCTATGATCCGTCGACAGAACAAATTGCGATATTGCTGCCTGGAACAACATTGGTAGCAGACCGTAAGACTGGAACGCTAAATATTTCAGATGAAAGCAAAGAGGGCTCAACTACCGAACACTCAAGAAGTCTTGGAACGGTTATGTTTTCTGACGTAGTAAATATGATTGCAAACAAAGTAAAAGGTTATTGATATGGAAGAATTAGAAAAAATCGAACAACAATTGCTTACAGCACAAAAAGAGCTGATGAAGGAATTAAATCTTGGTAAAGATGATTCCAGCTTGTTCACCATTGTAAATGTTCGTTACTATGTTTCGTCAAATCGCTATGAAGCGACTAGCGAAGGAAATGATGGAAAATACATAGGTTTATGTGTGAAACAGTATGATGATACACAACACATTGAAATCATAGGTAATATTTCAGAGGCAATAAAACTTGCAAAGCAAATGAAGAATGTAAAACAACACCTTCAGTTAATCAGGGAATAGCAATGGAAAGGCAACTGTCACTCAATCTTAATCTAAACAATATGTTTACCGGTTTCAAGCCAGATCACACATTGAAAAGGTGTAACGTATGCAGAGAGAAAAAAGAGGGTTGGGAGTTCAACCGAGATAGGAGAACAGCTGATGGAAAGTCTTATACGTGCCGGGAATGTCAAAAGAAAATGAGATTATTCACTAAAAAATAGAAATGATATGGAAATAAAATTCAGAACGCTAAAAGCAGGTGAGATAGATTGTAGAATAGCACAAATATCAAAAACAGGTAGCGGAATGTTTCTTCTTTACAAAGATGCAAGGGTTGATATGTCACTACTCGATGAGGTAGTAGGACCGATGAACTGGCAAAGAGAGCATACGAGGGATAACGCAAACTGTATAGTGTCTATCTGGGATGACGAAAAGAAACTGTGGATATCAAAAGAAGACACAGGCACAGAGAGCAACACAGAAAAGGAGAAAGGTCTTGCAAGTGATTCGTTCAAGCGTGCTTGCTTTAACTGGGGTATCGGTAGAGAACTATATACTGCGCCAACTATATGGGTTAAACCATTGGCAGGCGAGGAGATTAAGTTTTTGAAGTTGCATTGCTCAAAAATCTGTTACAACGAAAACAGAGAGATAACGACACTTGAGCTTACAGACGAGAAAGGAAACGTTCGTTACAAGTTTTGTAACAAGAAAACAGAGGAACAACAGCAGATGACAGATGAGCAGAAAATGATGCGTGAAGTTGCGATGAAAGACGTAGAATCAGCAAAGAGTGTCGATGGACTCGAAGATGTATGGAAGTCTAATATATTGCTACATACAGATAATGAATTTAAAAATGCCGTCATAAAGAAAAAAGCTGAATTACTTTGATAAAAAAATACAGGTATGGAATTAGTAAAAAGTAAAGTAATTTTTAATGAAGAAAACCATTCTTATAGGCTTGGAGATAAATATCTGCAAGGAATAACTTGGATCTTAAGCAAGTATGTAAAACCGCAGAAATACGAAGGGATTCCTGAATATATCCTACAACGTGCTGCCAATAAGGGTCATGCTATACATAGCGAGATAGAAATGTATGTCAACGGGTTTCCACCGTCGGAATGTTCCGAAGAATACCATGCTTTTGTAAGAGGTACTGATGGAATGAAATTTATTGCAAGCGAATATACAGTAAGCGACAACAGTTATTTTGCGAGCAAAATAGATTTGGTTGATGATAATTTAAACTTGTATGATATCAAAACAACGAGGACTCTGGACGAAGAACTTTTGTCGTGGCAGCTTTCGATTTACTCTTATTTATTCGAGTTACAGAATAAGGCAACGTGTAGAAAGTTATACGGAATCTGGCTTCGTGGAGATAGGTGCGAGATTATAGAAGTAAAAAAGATAGATGTTGCTGTTGTAATAGAACTACTAATCGCAGCAAAGAAAGGTACAGAGTGGAAAAATCCTCTTTTACCAGATATTACGATAGATGATAATACTTTATTACAATTAATGGAGATAGAGGCTGAAATAGCACGAAGAGAGGAAGATGTAAAGAATCTGAAATCGGAACAGGAAAAAATTAAGGAAGGTCTTATTGAGGTGATGAAACAGTATGGTGTGAAAAAGTATGATGGAAACAAGATAACACTAACATATACAGCACCTACAATAAGAACTACACTTGACAGTAAATCGTTAAAGGAACTTGAGCCTGAGATATACCAGAAATTTTCAAAGACAATCGATGCAAAAGAATCATTAAGAATAACTATTAAAAAATAAAACTATGGAAGTAAAAAACATTTGTGTCGGTAAAGAGTATACCGACAAGCAAGGGAACAAGAAAACACAATGGAGTGTTATCGGTAAAATGTTCATTAAAGAAGATGGAAAGATGTCAATCATGATTGATTCAATTCCAATAGGTTGGAGTGGAAACGCTATGGTGTTTGACCAAAAACATGAAGGTAATCAGAAACAAGGAGATTTACCATTCTAAATGATTCTGCGTATGCGTGAAAGGGTAGCACGAGCATAAAGCCTTAGAACGTAGGGGGTTCGATTCCCCCTCGCTGAACTAAAACGATAAAAACATGACAGAGGGAAGACGAAAAATAGAAGGTATTATCCTCTACAAGGATAAGATGAAAACGGCACTTGACACGTTAGATGATGAGCAACTCGGTTGTCTTTTACGTGCTTTTCTTGACTGGGCTTGGAATGGAACAGAGCCTCAGTTTTCAGATTTGGGTTTGAGATATGCTTTTAATGACTGGAAAACCAAGGCGAAAGAAGACTTCGCTAAATATGACAGGGTAGTTGATAGAAACAGAGCAAACGGAAGTCTTGGAGGACGACCTAAAAAAGAAGAAACCCAAGAAAACCCAAAAAACCCAATGGGTTATTTGGAAACCCAAGAAAACCCAAAAAACCCTAACAATAACAATAACAATAATATTAATATTAATAATATTAATATAAAAGAAAATATAAAAGAAAAAAAAGCCGCAGACAAGTCTGCTACAAAAAAATCACTTGAAGAGAGAAAAAAAGATTTTTATGAAAGTCTCGTACCATACATCGATAAATACGATAGGCAGATGATTCGGGATTTTTACGATTACTGGTCGCAAGTTAACGAAGGAGGTAAAAAAATGCTTTGGGAAATGCAGAAAGCGTTTGAAATATCAAAGAGACTTGCAACATGGAGTAGCAGAAGAAAATCGTCTTCGCAAACACAAGAAGAAAGTTTGTACCGAAATGCACCTCAGGATAAATGGGCACAGGCAAAGAAAGAAAAATGGATTTAAACATAAAAAGTATGGAAAAGATAGATGAAATTTTAAGAAATGCAAAAATGAACAGCGGAATCAAAAGGCAGATGTTCCGTTTGGATTTTGACAGAGCAGTCAAACATTTCAAAATGTTTGCAGATGCGCGGCTTGAAAGTAAAGAACAGAAATTCGTAATGTGCAACGAGGTTGAAAAAATTATCGACTGGCTTTATGTATGCAACAAGTTTGAAACAGATTACACGAAGGGAATCTTAATAAAAGGAACGACCGGAAAGGGTAAGACGTTCCTGTTTGATGTTTTTTCAGACTTGTGCAAGATTGACGAGCCTGTCTATCTGTCAACTGGTAAAACGAGAAACATTAGACCGATAAAGGTAAATGCAAGACAGATAGCGAGCGAATTTTCAAAACAAGGTTGGGAAGGGCTTGAAAGATATTTTACAATGAATAGTTTGTTAATTGATGATATTGGAGCAGAGCAACAAAGCAACCATTACGGAAATAAAGTGTCGGCAATTACTGAAATTATAGATAGACGCGAAGAAAAAAACCTTTTGACATTCGGAACTACCAATTGTGAGAAATTGTCCGAAATATACGACGATAGGACGGTATCTCGTATAGCTTCTATCTTTAATATCTGGTACATAGAAAACGATGTCGATTACAGAATGGACCCAAATAAAATTGCATAGTATGTGGAGCAGAACGAGATACAGAGATTGTTTTCCTGAATTAGAGGGAAAGTACAATGTAAGGATAGAGAGATACAACGAATTTGACAACGAATCATACGAACTGCTGAGCGATTCGGAGTATTACGAAGTGTACGACAGCGAAGACAAATTTATGTTCGATGTTGACGGAGCATATACGGATATTGAGTTTCAGATAGAAGAAAAACTAAAAGAACGATTGAAATATGAATACAATGAGTAAAAAAGAGTTCTACGAAGAACTTGAAAGGGAAAGGCAGTCTTCGGTAAAGATAGTGGTAATAGGAGTTGTGGTTGTATTGGTCGCACTGATAATTGCTATTGCCGCAATTGCCGACTCAAAAAGCGAAGAAAAAAAGTTAACGGAATACCATGACAATGTAATGATTGCTTGATTATGGCAACACTATTTGAAGAAGAAAATTACTTTGAGTCAGACCGTTGGGGATATCTCACATTCGTTGAATCGATAGGCAAGAAAGATTGTCTGTATTGCCTACTGAGGTACGAAGACGATGAATGCAATAGGGCACGTTGCTGCAAGGGAAAACGGACAGACGGAAAAAATGGTTTTTTCACTATCAGACAGATGCTTAAAAAATGATTAAAAATAAAGAATAGAGGAATAGATTATGGAAAATAAAATTTATTGTAACAAAGCAGGAATATTTACAAAAAATCAAGGAATATGAACAAGCTAAACGAAATTAAGGATATCTACATAGGTCGTGACGCTATTGTTTTCGGTTGTGGCACTTCTGTACGGTTGTTCGACAAATACAAGAAAAGCAGACCGAAAAACCTGCTCATTCTCGGTGTTAATGACATTGGCGAATATATCACACCAGATTACCACTGCATTTTTGATGGGCCAGAGGCATTCACGCCTGAACGGCTTAATACTGTTGTTGAAACAAACGCACCTCTTATCACAGATCGATACATTGACTGGGATAAACTCGGTAAAGATGTTATTTCCGTTAATTTAAACGGACGTGGGGTTTGGCACGAATTTGACAACGACAACACAATCCCATATGGTATTGTTTCTCCGTACACTGCAATAGTATGTGCCTACTATCTCGGTTGCAGAAGAATTGGTATGCTCGGAGTTGATTTCACACCAAACCATTACAACCGAAAAGACGGAGACCATAACCAGACACACAGGCTCGAAAAGATAAACGAGGAGTTCTCATGCCTTGAAAGCGATTTGTTTGTCCGTAGATGCACTCTCGTAAATCTTTCGCCAGATAGCGAGATACACTCAGTAACCAAAATGGATATCGAAGACTTTCTGAAGATATGAAAAACAAACCGTATGTAATTGAGTACGAATTTGAACACATTTTAAAAAAAATGACTATTTTTGTTTTGTTTGAATTCAGTTGTATATTTGACTAAATCATAACATGTATGGGTATAGAAAAAAAAAAGGCAGAGCATTTGTGGGAAATAGTGA
>DAIMYQ010000048.1:0-7848 GCA_036734385.1 Paludibacteraceae bacterium
TGCGGTCTATTTTTAAAAATGAAATCTTGCTTTTGAATCATATTGAACCTAAAAAAGTTACGTCATTCGTCTATGAAATAGGTCTTGAAAATTGTCAAAATTTGACTAACTCAATAAGGTAATATGAGTTCAGTATAAGAAAGGAAAAATACTTGTAGAATAAGGGTAACTCACTAAAGAAGCTATTGCTTAAATTAAACTCATGCTATTTAGCAAACTTAGTTCGTCAACAAATATTATGACAAAAACGTATACCCAAACGCAAAATAAACTATTGCTGCAATAAGTGCACTAACAGGAATTGTCAAAATCCAAGCGACCATCAATTGACGAGTTACGCCCCAACGTACTGCTGAAAAACGCTTAACCGAACCCACACCAATGATAGCTCCTGTAATAGTATGAGTGGTACTTACAGGTATTTTAAGGATTTCCGTCAAGTAAAGAGTCAAAGCTCCTGCCGTTTCAGCCACAACTCCTTCGAGGGGAGTAACTTTGGTAATACGAGTTCCCATAGTTTTTATAATTTTCCATCCGCCGGACATCGTCCCCAATGAAATCGCTGCAAAGCAGGCAAATGCTACCCAATTGGGCAAGTCATTGGCAGACTCAATACCCATACCCACTTCCGGATGATGAATATGCGTTGCCATCAAAGCTGCCGCAATAATACCCATTACCTTTTGTGAATCGTTCAAACCATGCCCTATACTGAATAACCCCGATGATACCAACTGCAAATGCTTAAACCAATTATTAGCTTTATGTGGATTTGCTTTCTTAAGTGCCCAAAAAACGAATATAGTAAGACCTGCTGCCATAGCCATACCTATTAATGGAGACAAAATAATAAAGGCCGCAATTTTCACAATAACGTCAACCTTTATTACAGCCAACGAGCCCCATTTGGCAATAGCAGCTCCCGCAAATCCTCCTATCAAAGTATGAGATGAAGAAGACGGAATACCCAACCACCAGGTTGCCAAATTCCAAATAATAGCAGCAACAATACCCGAAAAAATAATTGGAAGTGTTATATAATCGGCAATAACCGTTTTAGACACTGTATCGGCAATACCAAAACCGCCAATGATGTATTTGGCTATAAAAAATGCCACAAAATTAAAACTTGCAGCCCAAAGCACGGCTTTAAAAGGGGTAAGTACTTTTGTAGATACGATGGTAGCAATGGAATTGGCTGCATCATGAAATCCATTGATAAAATCAAACGCAAGGGCTAAAATAATAATTACTACTAATAGTTCCATGTATAGTTCCGATTAAATGATTGAATTAGAGCTTTTACCTTGTTACATTCCGGTTAACAAATATACTCTCGGTGACAAATTTATCGGATATAGGTTTCAAATCGGTTATCATCTTGTTACGATTTGGTTACGTTCCCACAATCTTCCATTACATTGGAAATCATTTCTAACTTACAGAAAAAAGAAAAGTCAGTGTAAGTATTTATTTTACAGCGACTTTATCTATACAAAATTTAAATTTTTATTCCTTAATTACTTTTACACGAAAGATATTTTCTGTCTTCCATACCTCTAAAAAGTAAATTGAAAGTTCTTAATAAAAGGAAAAAACAATATGTTAGAAATTAGGGAGCAAATATTTTCCACGCGACGCAAAAATTTTGTCTACTCTATTAACTTCAAGAAATGTTGTTCCAAATCCTTCTCCAAAACTACCGCTAAGATAACAAACAAAATCATGCGGTTGAAGAACACCATTCTTTATAAATCCTTTCAACCCCTCAATAAAATACTGCTGAGTGTTGCCTTTTTCTTCCTGAAAGACAGGAAAAACGCCATAAGAAAGGGCTAAGTCCCGAATGGAACGTTCATGGTAACAAATAGCCAGAATAGGATTTGTTCCACGGTAAGCTGCAAGATGCAATGCCGTGTTTCCACTGTATGTATCTGTGATTATTGCTTTTGTACCAACCTGGGTACTGGCTTCAACTGCCGCATTTGCCAAAAAAGAGGTGGTATCATTCGTTGTAAGGTTGATGGGAATATCATTCTCTGACAATTTCGTTTTTTCTGCTTCTTCTGCCACCTTTGCCATAGTACGAACGGCTTCTACCGGATATTTTCCGTAAGCCGTTTCACCACTAAGCATGAGGGCATCTGTTCGATAAAAAATAGCATTGGCAATATCAGTAATTTCGGCACGTGTAGGACGCGGATTTTTAATCATCGTATGAAGCATTTGCGTTGCCACAATCACCGGTTTATATGCCACGACACATTTACGAATCAACCGACGCTGAATACCCGGAATTTTTTCTTGTCCCACTTCAATTCCCAAGTCACCACGAGCAATCATCACGCCATAGGTATATTGGAGAATTTCATCGATATTATCAACACCTTCTTGATTTTCAATCTTTGAAATAATTTTAATCGGACTCTTATGTGCATCCAGAATAGTTTGAATCTCGAGCAAATCCTGTTTATTACGTACAAAAGAGTGTGCTATAAAATCAATATCATTTTCAATGGCAAACAGTATATTTTTCTTATCTTTTTCGGTAAGTGAAGGCAGATTAATACGAACGCCGGGAACATTCACACTTTTTCGGCTACCCAAATCGCCATCATTCAATACGCGGCAATATAAATAGTTTTCATCCTTCGATTCTACTTTCAAGTCAATTTCTCCATCATCGAAAAGTATATCATCATTTACGTGCAAATCACGTACAAAATAAGGATAATTGACAGCTATACATTCGCGGGTTGAAAGCAAGTCGGTATTACCAACAATCTTGACAAGTTCTCCGGTATGCAGTTCTATCAAATCGTTTTCTGCTATTGTAGTACGTATTTCAGGTCCTTTTGTATCCATCAATATGGCAATCTGATTACTGACCGCACGAACATTATTGATAATTTTCAAAAATCCCTCTTGCTGCAAGTGAGCCGAATTCATTCGCACGACATTCATTCCCTCGTTGTACAAATCGCGGATAAAATCCACATCACAACGTTTGTCGCTAATGGTAGCAACTATTTTAGTTGATTTAAACATATATAAGTAGCTTTAAAAATATAATTCATACGAATTTCCTTTAAAGATTATCACAAAGACAATCCATTTAGGGGTGACAAAATTAATATAAATATCGAACAAATCTATCACACAAAATCTCTTTGAGCGATATTTATGGGTTTTCAGCATATTAAAAAACAAAAAAGACGGATGAAATTCATCCGTCTTTTTTGCAATAATATTTCAATAGTTTACATATTAGTTCCGAATACTAAATAAACGACTGCCGCCAACGTTGCGCTGACAGGAATCGTCAAAATCCAGGCAATCATCAAATTTTTGGTAACCCCCCAACGCACAGCAGAAAGACGCTTTACAGCTCCTACACCAATGATTGAACCTGTAATTGTATGCGTAGTACTTACCGGTATTTTCAATATTTCCGTTAAATATAACGTAAGTGCACTTGCCGTTTGAGCACAAAATCCTTCTACGGGAGTAATTTTGGTAATATTGTTACCCATCGTCTTAATAATTTTCCAACCGCCGGTTAATGTTCCTATGGCAATAGCTGTAAAACAACAGATAGGAACCCAATCTTTTATATTATGAATATCACTCAGTTGCATCCATTCGGGTACATTCTGATTCTTGGTTGAAAAAGCAATTAAAGCGGCAGCAATGATACCCATAACTTTCTGTGAATCATTCAAACCATGTCCGATACTGAGTGCCGCGGAAGAAAGTAATTGTAACCGTTTGAACCACTTATCCATTTTATGCGGATGACTTTTTTTGGCAGCATACATGGTTATAATAGTAATTAGAACACCTGCTCCCATACCGATAAGAGGTGCAAGCACAATAAAGGATGCTATGATAATAATGGTAGAAGCATGAATGGCACCAAATCCTGAAGCAGCAATGGCAGCACCGGCAAAACCTCCAATCAATGTATGTGATGAAGATGACGGAATAGCTAACCACCAAGTAGCAAGATTCCAAACAATGGCAGCAATTAAACCGGAAAAAACTATCGGGAGAGTAACAAAACTTGATTCTACCGTTTTCGAAACGGTATCGGCAATACCAAATTCGCCAATAATATATTTAGATATGAAAAAAGCTACAAAATTAAAAAATGCAGCCCAAAGCACGGCTTGAAAAGGTGAGAGAACTTTTGTGGAAACAACAGTAGCAATAGAATTTGCCGCATCATGAAACCCATTGATAAAATCAAAAACCAATGCCAAAACAATTATAGTAAGTAAGAGCGTCATGTTTTAAACTTTTCTGTTATGCGTACTTAACGATAATTGTCTTGATGATCTTTCCGACTTGATCGGTAACGTCAGTAGCCTTTTCCAGTTCCGACATGATTTCTTTTTGTTTGATAAGCTCGATGCCATCCTTCTCATTTTCAAACAAATGAATAAGAAAAGTTTCATACACATCATCCGCTCTATTTTCTATGTCGTGTAATTCTTTACAAAATGCCTTTACATTTTTTGCACTTTTCTTTAAAACATCCAATTCATCAACAGCTTTTCCTATACAAAGAACGCCATTTTTCAATTCTAAAGCCAAATCGACTGCACTTTGGGGCATTTTCTTTGGATTATACAAGACAATTTTTTTAGCACAACTATTAATGCGGTCTGTAACATCATCCATATGATTTGCTAATGAGTTGATGTCCTCACGGTCGAATGGAGTAATAAAGGTTGTATTCAATTCATCAAAAACACGATTTGATAACACATCTCCTCTTTTTTCTTGCTCTTTAATCTTTTTGTAATATTCAATGGCTGACTCGTGATCTCCCTTTTGCACACATTCGATAATCAAATCGGTTGCTATCAACATAATGTCAGACATTTCCTTCAAAATGGGAAAAAATTTAGTTTCTTTCGGCGTGAATTTGCTAAAAAATGAATTGTTCATAATAAAATTAGTAATGATTATACTGTTTCAATGTTTATTGTACGTTAACAACACTTCTAATGCAATTTAAATCCGAACGCAAATATAATAAAAAACAGATTTGTTTAACGATTTTTTCATTTAAAATAAACAGAAATGCAACATTATAATAACATCAGGTTACATAAATCGCTATAATGCAACATTATAATTTTTGAATTTAATTAGTAAAAAAAATGGAGAGAAAATCCGTCAGAAAGCTTATTTAAAATTTCTTAACCTCATTTTAACTCAATAAAAAAGAGATTCCTCAAAAAAATAACGTACATTTACAGTGTCAGTGTTTGTGAAAATAGTATCATGCAATTCAGCACAAACTTTACTTTCCTGAATTATCTTTCTATCTTCTCAACCACTCGTTTCGGAGATTGTCAAATTTATTATTTACTTAAAAGAAAAAGACATGGCAAAAGAAAAAGAACCAAAAGAAAAAAGTAGCAAAAAAGCTCCTGTTCTTAGTTTAAAAGAAAAAAGAGCTGCTAAAGAAGCAAAAAGAAAAGAAAAAAGTAGCAACTAATAAGTTTAATCAATAGGCTAAATCAATGAAGGTTTAGCCTATTTTATTTTTAAAAAGTAACTTGCTGTATATCGCTGTATATAGGTATTCCCGAACTTTGAACCAACTTAACGCAATATTTGTAGCGAGAACCAACTTGAACATCGTTATCAACACACGAAGTTTCCCATCCCGAAAGGACTTTCCATAAAGAAAGAGGTGTGGTATCTGTTTGACGATAAACAGCTATTTCAACAATATTTTCTGCAGATTTTACTTTCCAAGTTAATTCAACGGCATTGGGTTGTACTTTCTTTTCTACCGAAAATTTAAGTTTAAGAGTTGGTTTAGTCATAGAACGGACAGTTACGGTCGGACTATCTTTCGAAAACAATCCTCCTTTATTAACAGCTTTGATTTGATACTTGTACAATACGTCGTATTGGGTATCAGTATCGGTATAACCATTTTCAGAAAGAGGAAATTCTTTAATAAGTACCATCGAATCCAAATTATCTTTCAGACTTCTATATAAATACGTTTTATCGACATCCGCAGCAGTACTATTTATCCATTGCAACACCACTCCCGAAGAAGTTGATGAAAATGAAGAAAAAACAGGTGCCGTGGGTGGCACAAGAGAAGGCTTTTCTATTTCGATAACAGGTGTTCTTGCCGATTGATTGTAGCGATTATCCAAAGCTGCCACAGCATAGTAAACTTTTCTGTTCAAATTCTTCACATCAATGGTATCGACATACTCATTTTTAGCAAAAGCAACATCGTTTAAACTAAACAACTCACCATCTTTGGTATATGACCGAAACACACGATAGCCCAACAAATCCTTTTCGACATTGGCTTGCCAAGTAAGCCGAACAACACCCAAAGTATCAATTTTCCCTTGCAAATTGACAGGAGATAATGGTGGAAAAGAATCTACCGGCTGTACAAAAACAGGAAAAGAAACCGTTTCCTCTCCGTTTTTAGCAATGGCTGCTATACTCAAATAGTTTTGGGCTTGAGCATTGGTATAAACCACTTTTCGTGCATCAGGAGCAATATGAGCCACAACAGGTATAAAATCCTTATCATCAACATCCGACCTTCTTAACTGGAAACCTTCCAGCAAGGCATTTTGCTTTTCGTCAAACTCAAAATTTATGATTACATCACCGTTGCTTTTTATATCGGTAGTGGTTATAGCCGGAACTTCTGTCAGAGGAACGTATCCTTGTCCGGAAAGAACGTTTGAATATGGTCCTTTTTCTCCAAAAAGAGTCAATCCATAGAATCGATAATAATATGTTTTATAATTCTCAGCCAAAGAATCTTGATAATACATCAACGTATTGCCGGACATATTCATGATAGGCAAATTGGAAAGAGGAGAAAAGGAAATACCATCTGTCGATTTTTCTATCTGATATGCCGTGTAAAAAGATTGAATAGGAGTAATATCCCACGATAAAAGCACTTGTTTATCGGCAAATTTCGCCATAACAGGTAAAATAGTCGGCAATTCTTCTTTTATGGAGAAACCTGTATATGCACTTCCTATCGCTACCTCTTTGGCTAATAATTCATCGGCAGGAAACACTCGATACAAATATTCTTCATTGAATTTGGCTGTTTCATCGACATATCCCCAAGCAGCCATCACAGCAGACCCAAAACTAAGCTCTGCGGCATACATGGAAACAAAAAAACGTTGTTCCAATTCTTTATTCAAATCAATCAGACGGAACATGCTATCCGCGGTGGAAGCACCTTTATCGCTAAGTGTAACCTCGAATTTTTCCCCATAAAGAGCCTCCGCAATAATGCCCGCCATATTGTTGGTATCCACAACACTTTCCCATTTTTCCAAGGGCTGTGCTTTCAGAGGAGTTTTAGTTAGCACGACTTTTTCCGGTTCTTGCAACAATTGACCATTACGGCGTATGGTATAACGTTCCAAAACAAAACCGCTTCGGTTGGTTTTTTGCCACAAAGAGGCACTGTTAGCCGACCAACGCAAGGCGATATGATTGCCTATCGGCGAACCGGTTACTATTAATTTTGCTGTATCTTTTAGCTGAATACTGTCTTGTTGTGCCGACACTGCACTTATCCCTATTAATAAGGCAAGCAATAAGCTAAATAATTGTTTTTTATTTTTCATATAATTCACATGTAAGACCTTAGGTAAAAAACTGAAATTGGTTATCACAACATCAAAAAATTTCTGATTGACTCATGCATAATTCCTTGGTAGCTGTTTCCGCTAAAATCATCTTGAGTAACAACCAATTTTGGATAATTATCTTGTATCTTCAACAAATTACCGAATTCCTCGACTATCGCACGAATTCTTTCAT
>DAIMYQ010000049.1:0-7507 GCA_036734385.1 Paludibacteraceae bacterium
CGTTTTAGTCGGGTACTACGGTTTGGCAGATAAATTCTTACGGTTGTTTCAGATGGCTGTGACACCTATAGTGCAAGCATTATTTCCCCATTTTGGAAATACTTTCGCTGAAAATAGACAGTTGGCATTTGTCCAAATTAAGAAGTTTAGTAGTTATTTTGTGCCGTTTTTAATGTTTCTTGGCGTGTTTGTTTTTTGTGGCTGTAAATTTATGACTAAATTGTATCTTGGACAGGAATTTTCCGAAATAAATACGGATATTCGCATTTTGTCTATTGTTATCGTTGCTAGTGGAATTAACTACCTTTACGGAATTGTCGGACTGGTAAATTTGGATAAAGAAAAACAGTTTACGTCTTATGTTTTCATTGCCGGTTTAATTAATATTATTGGTAGTTTTATATTGGTCCCATTGTTCGAGGATGCAGGAACTGCTATAGCCGCAAGTTGTGCGGAAATAGGGTTATCAATTCTTATACTTTTGCAATTTCAAAGGTCGTTCAGGAAAAATCTACAGTTATAAAAAAGTTATAATGAAATTCATCAGTAAGATAGTAAGTTTTTTTTCTGTTTTTTGCAAGCTAATATTGCTTGTATTTAACAAAATTATTAATGCTTTTCATTTGGCGAAATTTAAAATTTGCTGGAAAATAAAATTTGCAAATACGCAAACATCGCCTAGTAAGAATAAATGGTATCCATTACGTATTTGTGAAATTGGAGATTACACTTATGGGGTAATTGATATTTTGAATTTTGGAGCAAAAAATGAAAAATTGAGTATAGGAAAGTATTGCTCAATAGCTGATGGAGTACAGTTTATTTTGGGTGGCAATCACAATATGAGGTCTATTCTAACTTATCCAATAATCAATAAATTTGTAAGTAAAGAGGCTGAAGCTATAAGTAAGGGACCTATTACAATAGGAGATGATACATGGATTGGAGCTGGAACAACAATTTTGTCTGGGGTAATTATAGGCAAAGGATGTGTAATAGCTGCAGGAAGTGTAGTTACTAAATCATTTCCTCCATATTCTGTTATTGGGGGAAATCCGGCAAGGCTTATACGTATGAGATTTAGTGATGATATAATTGAGCATTTAAATACTCTTGATGTTAGCGTAATATCTCCAACATTTATTCGAGATAATGTGGAGTTGTTCACAGAAGATCTTAGTATAGATCGTATAGTAGAAATAAAACAAAGATTGTCGGAGTTTTATCAAAATAGCAAATTGTAAGATGTTACGATGCCTAATTTGCAAAACACACAAGAGTAGAAATGTTAACAACATTAATTTTTATATTGTTTCTGTACTTGATTGTTAGTTTGAGAATATCAAAAAACAACTTGTTCTCTCCTGGGTTCATAACTTCAGCTATATGGTTGGTGTGCTTACTTTCTTTTGTTTTTTTGAGGCATCAATTGCCTTCCTTAACTATTCAGTTTTTGGGAGGACTTTTTTTATGGACTACCACTTTTTTTGTTTTTAGTTCTATTGTACAACAAACGTCAATACATAAAGAACCTTATCATGTGCTTCCCAGTCGCCTTTTTAGAGATGCTTATTTTGTGATTTCATTATGTACGTTCCCACTATTATTCGTTTTTGTGCATAATGTTATGACCATAGAAACGGAGGGTTCCTTAGCCTCAAATTTACGTTTAGCTGCCTTGGGACAAACTAAATCTTTTACAGAACCATTTGCTCCATTTTACATACTAATATGGAAAGCATCCTATCTTTTAGAATTGATGTTTTATTCAAAAAAGAATAAGTATAGGGTATTTATTTTGGGGGGATTGTTGATTTCCTATGCTGCTGTAACTATGTCAAAAGCTATTTTCATGGATATGTTTGTTATGACTGTTTGCTTGTTGTATTTACAGAAAAAAATAAAGCTAAAACATATTATTATTGGGGGGCTCTGTTTGTTATTTTTTCTTATGTTTTTCCAGATGTTGCGAGAAGTTAAAGGGTCTTCTAATAAAAACGATTTTTTAGTACTATATTTGCTGAGTAGTATGTCTGCTTTTGATACCTTGCAGCCAATGTCTTCTCTGAATTGGGGCGAAAATGTTTTTCGTGTCGTATATGCTATCATGAAACCACTAAAAATATCAGATATAGAACCGATTAAACCGCTTTTGCCTTGGATAACTAAGCCTATTCAAACCAACACATATACCTGTATGTATCCTTTTTTTAAGGACTTTGGCTATTGGGGTATTGCTCTTTTTGGTTCGTTTATGGGATTTATTTTTGGTTGGCTGTTTAAAAAGGTTCAAAGTGGCAATATCTTTTATATCATGGTTTTTGCTTATTTTGCAAGTGCACTGGTTTTACAATATGTATCGGAACTCTTTTTTACACAATTGGCTGGATATGTGAAATTTGTTTTTGTATTGGCAGTTCCTTTTCTTGCTTCAAAATACAAGTTTTTTTACACTAATACTAAGAGTAATTCCTAGATATGGATGTTTCAATAATCATAATTAATTATAATACGGTATTGCTTTTGTGCAATGCCATTGATTCAGTTTTAGATAAGACAAAAGAAATTAGCTATGAAATTATAGTTTTGGATAATCATTCATCCGATAATTCTGCTGAAATTATACCTCAAAAATATGGAGACAGGGTTGTTTATATAAGGTTGCCTGAGAACATTGGCTTTGGAAGAGCAAATAACGAAGCAATGAAAATCGCAAACGGAAGAAATATTCTTTTGTTGAATCCGGATACTATTTTGTTGAATAACGCTGTGAAGATTTTGTCTGATTATTTGGATGCCAATTCTTCGTGTGGTTGTTGTGGCGGAAATCTTTATGATGAGTCGGGAAAACCCGTAATCTCTTTTTCCAGAACTTTTCCGTCTGTTTGGGATGAAATAAACCAACTTCTCTTAGGTATTCCATATAAGTTTTTCTTTGGTAGAAATACCAAGTTTAATAATTCAGGAAGGAATTTGCAGGTAGCCTGTGTCATAGGTGCTGATATGATGATAAAGCAACAAGTCTTATTAAAAGTTGGTATGTTTGATCCCGATTTTTTCATGTACCATGAGGAGTTGGAATTAGGATATAGGATAAAAAAGGCTCACTATCAAATAGTTAGTGTTCCATCAGCAAAAATTGTTCACTTAGAGGGGAAAAGTCATACAGATAATTTGGAGCGTCTTAGAAAAGTGCTTAAGGCAAGATCGCTTTATTTGCGGAAAACACATGGGGTAAAATCTATCTTTATTGCAAATTGTATTTTTTTTGTAACATCAATCACTAGAATTATTATATTTAGTTTGTATGGAAAAAAAGAAAAGGTACATTACTGGCAATTTATTTTGCGAAATATGAATAGACTATGAAAATTCTTTTTGACCATCAAATATTTTCATATCAAAGATATGGAGGAGCTTCCAAGTATTTTTGCGAAGTGATGGCTTGCATGCCTAAAGATGTGTGGGAAACAACCACATGGTTATCAAATAATGAGTATGTGAGGCAAAAAAATCTTTTTAAAACACATCATTTATTTCCAAATCATTGGTTTCGTGGGCAAGGAAGATTAATGAACGAGTTGAATAAACCATATTCTCTTTATCGTTTATCAAAACATGATTATGATGTTTTTCATCAAACACATTTTGAACCGTATTGTTTGAAATCTATTGGAAATAAGCCAATGGTAACGACTTTTCATGACATGAATTTTTCGACCTGTAATAAGAATGAACGTATTGAAGGTTTTCAAAAAAAATCTATAAATAGAGCAGACCAAATTATTGCTGTTAGTCACAATACAAAGAAAGATTTAGTGGAGATGTGGGGCATCAATCCCAATAAAATTACGGTTATCCATCACGGTGTAGATAAAAATATTTCTCAAAACTTGGCAGAAAAAAGGGTGGTGGAAAATCCGTATATTCTGTATGTTGGCACTCGTTTTGAATTTAAAAATTTCAAACGTTTTATCATTAGTTTTGCACAAGTTGCAGCTAAATATTCGGGTTTAAGACTCGTTTGTACACATGTGCCCTTTTCTGCCGATGAGATTTACTGGTTGAAAAAGCACAAATTGGTTGAAAAAACTTATCAATTTTCTGCTGATGAATCAACTTTACAAAGATTATATCGTGATGCGGAAATGTTTGTTTTTCCATCTATATATGAAGGTTTTGGTATGCCTATTTTGGAAGCAATGGTATATGATTGTCCTGTTGTCCTTTCTAATACAAGTTGTTTTCCTGAAATTGCAGGAGATGCCGGTTGTTATTTTGATCCGTATTCGGAAGACGATATGGCGAATGCAATGATGTCTATATTAGAAAATACAAAATTGAAGCAGTCATGTATAGAAAAGGGAAGGGAACGGCTGACTCATTTCTCTTGGGAGAAATCGGCGGAACAACATTTGGCAACCTATAAATTGTTAATATAGAAGTTTGGTATGGTATCGGTTTGCGTTGCAACATATAATGGAGAGAAATATATCAAGGCACAACTTGAGTCTATTCTTTGTCAATTGTCTGAAAATGATGAGGTAATTATTTCGGATGATACTTCTACAGATAGTACCCTTGCGATTATTCAGGGAATGAAAGATGATAGAATTATTATTCTTCATCATAAAAAGAATATGCAACTGTTGCAATATGTTGCTGCTTCGTTTCGTTTTGCATCACATAATTTTGAAAATGCGGTAAGTCATGCTAAAGGTGATTTTATTTATTTGGCAGATCAGGATGATGTTTGGGTTTCAAATCGCATCAGTGAAATGCAGTCTTACCTGGAACAATATGATTTGGTGATGTGTAATTATGGGGTGATTGATGGACAAAGTCAATTGACAAAGTCAGTATTTTACTCTCAAAATCCCGTAAGTTCTAGTTTATGCAAAAATATTTTATCAACACCTTTTTTGGGCTGCTGCATGGCTTTTAAACGTTCAGTATTAGAGTATTGTCTCCCATTTCCTTATGCTTGTATCGGTCATGATTATTGGATGGGATGCCTGATTTCGCACTTGGGAACATTTAAGTTTATAGAAAAACCGTTACATTTATATCGCAAACACGATACCAATGTATCTCCTGCAACTGGAAAAAGTAGAAATAGATTTTGGTTTAAGGTATTCTATAGATTGCAGTTCATTATCCAAATAGAAAAACGTTCTGTTAAATATAAAATAAGGAAAAGTAGATGAAAGCATGTTTTATAAATCCTCCCTTTAAAGCGGAGTTTGGTAAGTTTTCAAGAGAGTCAAGAAGCCCTGCAATAACTAAAAGTGGTGCTTTGTATTATCCACTATGGTTAATATATGCAGCATCTTATCTTCAAAAATCGGGGGCAGATGTATTATTTATTGATGCTCCTGCAAAGTGTATGACGGAAGAACAAACTTTGTCTCTGTTGAAAAAAAATGTTCACGATACGGAAGAATTGTTGTTTGTCTTGGATACAAGTACTCCTAGTATTGAAAGCGATATTGCTTTTGCGTCTTCCTTGAAAAGAGAATATCCTGCTTGTTTTGTATTGTTAGTTGGAACTCACCCAACTGTTTGCTACGAAGAAATCTTGGAAAAAACAGCTTCTGTTGACGCGATAGCTTGTCACGAGTATGATATGGTTGTGAAAGAATTATTTTTTGCACTTGAGGCTAATACGGATTGGAAGCAGGTAAAAGGATTAGCATATAAAAGTGATGAAGAAATTATTTGTAATTCACCTATGCCATATATTTCCGACTTAGATGATATACCTTTTGCTTCTGCATTTATTCATGAACACTTAAATGTGAAAGATTATTTCTTTGCCGCTGCTACCTATCCCTCCGTACAAATTTTTACGGGAAGAGGATGCCCCTTTCATTGTAATTTCTGTGTCTATCCACAAACTGTCCATGGACACGTATTTAGAGCTCGATCACCTCAAAATGTTGTGGAAGAATTTGAATATATTGCCGCTAATTTTCCGGATGTGAAAGAAGTGATAATTGAGGATGACACATTTACTATTAACAAAAAGCGTATTGCTGAAATATGTAATTTGCTGATTGAAAGAAAAATAAATAAGCAATTAAAATGGCTCTGTAATGCACGTGTTGATTTAGATTATGAAATAATGGTTTTGATGAAAAAAGCGGGTTGTAGATTGATTATACCTGGTATTGAAAGTGGTTGTCAGGAAATTCTTGACAATATTCACAAGGGCACAAAACTGGAGCAAATTCACCAATATGTGAGAAATGCTAAAAAGGCAGGTTTACTTATTCATGCCTGTTATATGGTTGGAAATCAAGGGGAAACAAAAGAAACTATGGACGAGACTTTGCGACTTGCATTAAAGCTCAACACTGATACAGCACAATTTTTTCCTTTAATTCCTTATCCGGGAACTGGAGCGTATGCTTGGGCGAAGGAAAATAACTATGTGTCCAAACAGTATTCGGATTATTGTAAGGAAGATGGATCGCACAATACGGTTTTAAATATGCCACATTTGACTGCAGAAGAAATGGTTGCCTTTTGCGATAAGGCACGTAGAAAATATTATTTGCGACCCAGTTACATCTTCTATCGACTATGGCAAGGATTAAAAAGTCCAGATGATTTAAAGCGTTCTTTGAAGGCTTTTGGTTCTTTAAAAAAATACTTGTTTAAAAAATAGCAGACTAGGTATGCCGAATATAAGTCCGAAAATTTCAATAATTACCCCTTGTTATAATGTTTCTGAATTTATTGCAGATGCCATGGATTCTGTATTGAAACAAACCTATCAAGAGTGGGAAATGATTATTATAGATGATCATTCAACAGATGATAGTATAGCTATTGTAAAAAGGTATGAGCAGTTGGATAGCAGAATAAAGCTATTTCAAACAGATGAAAATAGTGGCAGTGCAACTATTCCTAGAAATGTTGGTATCCAAAATGCACAGGGTGATTACATCGCTTTTCTAGATGCTGATGATATGTGGGCTCCTCAAAAATTGGAAAAGCAATTGCGGTTAGCACAAGCAAAAAATGCTGCGTTGGTTTTTTCAAATTATGAAAAGATAAATTCTTTGGGAAAACAAGACAATAGAACCATTCTTGCTCCGAAGGTGCTTTCTTACAAACAGTTGCTGAAGGGAAACCAAATAGGTTGCCTTACTGCTATGTATTCCGTTGATTTATTGGGAAAGTGTTATTTCAAAAGTACCAAACACGAAGATTACGTTTTGTGGCTTAGCCTTCTTAAGAAAGGCTATCTGGCGTATAATGTATCTGAAGTTTTGGCCTTTTATCGTGTGGGAAGGAAATCTTTATCATCAAACAAATTGAAAGCTTTGTCTTGGACTTGGAATATTTACAGGAGAGAGGAGGGTTTGTCCATTGTAAAATCGGTTTATCTGTTTATACAATATGTTTTCAGAGCGACCTTTAAATATTTAAAATAAAAGCATGAATAAAATAGCTATTATAGGTGGTTCCGGTTTTGTTGGAACGCGTCTTATTGAAAATT
>DAIMYQ010000050.1:0-7498 GCA_036734385.1 Paludibacteraceae bacterium
TGGCTATATTTGTAACACGTTTTTTTATTCGAAGACGAATAGTAGTTGCTTGTCGTTTTATTTAATCATGTCAGTAGCTTTTTCATGCAGCAAAAATTTAAATATAAAACTACTTTTTTATCTTAAAAACAGTCTATCTTTGGGGTCGAAAATAATTAAAATGGGGGATAGGTTTCATCTTAATAAAAAATAGTTTTTTATGATAAAACAACCAATGAATAAAACCGGAAATTATCAGTTTACGATTGTTGTTCCAGTTTATAACGAAGAAGATAATATTTTTAATTTGGCAGAAAAATTGAAAGAATTTCTCCCTCAGTCAATTTACTCCACTTGTGTGTTATTTGTCAATGATGGCTCTACAGATTGCAGTAAGGAAAGGTTAACGGATGTTTGCAATAGCAACAATCATTTCTACTTTATGGATTTATCCCGAAATTCAGGGCTGAGTACGGCAATGAAAGCGGGTATAGATGCTACTTATTCCGAGTATGTCGGCTATATGGATGCGGATCTTCAGACTACCCCTGACGATTTTAACTTGCTACTAGCCCATATTGAAAGTTACGAAATGGTTATGGGTATCAGGGCAAATAGGAAAGATTCTTTCTTTAAAAACTTACAGTCCAAAATCGCCAATGGATTCCGTCGTAAAATGACCAATGATGGAGTAGCTGATACGGGTTGTCCTCTCAAAGTATTACATTCCGAAAATGCAAAAAAGATACCTTTCTTTAATGGGATGCACCGTTTTCTTCCTGCTCTTATTCAATTGCAGCAGGGCAAGGTACTCCAAATCCCTGTCCGACATTTTCCTCGTGTAGCAGGGGTCTCAAAGTACCATTTATGGAACAGGCTGGTATCTCCCTTTCTTGATTGTTTTGCTTTTCGTTGGATGAGAAAAAGATATATTAATTATAGTATCAACGATAATAATTTATGATGGCATACGCTTACGTGATTGGGTTTTTAGCTCAGATATTTTTTTCTGCACGAACGTTACTTCAATGGATATTATCGGAAAAAACAAAAAAAGTAGTTTCCCCATCTTTATTTTGGGTCTTAAGCCTTTTGGGGTCTTATTTGATGTTTGTATATGGGTGGGTGAGAAATGATTTCTCCATCTTATTCGGACAATTAATAACCTATTACGTTTATATTTGGAATCTACACGAAAAAGGGCTTTGGAATCGTTTCCATGTTCTATTTAAACTAGTATTGTTGTTGACACCCGTTGTTGCCATCCTTTTTGTGTGCGGAGAAGCAAATGAATTTATCAAACTGTTCTTCAAGAATGATAAGATTCCTTTTTGGATGCTTATTTTTGGGTCATTAGGACAATTGATATTTACACTTAGGTTTATTTACCAGTTCTTTTATTCGGTAAAACGCAAGGAATCAATTCTTCCCATGGGATTTTGGGTTTTAAGTCTTTTGGGTTCGGCGATTATCATCGTTTACGGTTTCCTTCGTAAGGATATCGTGCTAATTGTTGGACAGTCGTTTGGTCTCGTAGCCTACATTCGTAATATAATGATTGAACTAAGTAGCCATCAACCTTCTGATTCCGAAATATAAGCGAAAAGTATTTTCCAATTATATAAAATTTATTGGTCTACCCAAAACCTATTAATAAATGATTAAGTTTTTAGAAAAGAATCCTCTTTTAATTATTTGTACGCTGGTACTGGTTATGCTGCTGCCGGGCTTAAATACGGTACAGGTATCAATCATGGAGGCTAGGCATTTTATTAGTGCACATGAAATGGTTGCCGACGGACATTGGCTACTCACAACGATGAATGGTGAACCAAGGTATGAAAAACCGCCACTTCCGACTTGGTTATCGGCTTTTTCTAGTATCTTATTTGGAGCAAGAAGCCTTTTTGCTTTGAGATTGCCTCAAGTTCTCATGGTTATGTTGTTGGGGATATATACTTATTTGTTTTCCAATAGATTGCTGAATAATTCTGTCCATAGTTTTTATAATGCACTGATTGCAATTACATCTTTTTATATTATAGGAATAACCATAGAAGCTCCTTGGGATATTTTTACTCATGTTTTCATGTTTATGGGAATTTACTATTTATTTCGGTTGTTCGAAAATGAAAATCACCGTTCGAGATTTTCTATTCTATCCGGAATATTTATAGGATTTTCTATATTGAGTAAGGGTCCTGTTTCTATTTATGCACTTCTTTTACCTTTTTTGGTAGCTTATGGCATAACTTATAGATATAAACTGAAAAATAAAGTACCTTACATCTTTCTTGTTATTATCATTGCTGTTTTGATAGGTTGTTGGTGGTATTGTTATGTGTATTTTCAGGATTCTCAAACATTTTCATCTATTTCAAAAAAAGAAACAGGGAATTGGGCTGATTATAACGTAAAACCATTTTATTATTATTGGAACTTTTTTGTCCAAAGTGGTTTATGGACGATTCCTGCGTTTATAAGTCTATTATATCCTTATCTGAAGAAAAAGGTAAGTAACTTGAAAGTATATAAGTTAACTTTACTGTGGACTCTCTTTGTTGTCGTTTTTTTATCTTTCATTCCCGAAAAAAAAGCTCGTTATTTAATGCCTGTACTAATTCCCTTAGCCTTAAATATTGGTTTTTATGTAGAATATTTATTCCGGAAGTTTAAAACTCTAATTAATAGGGGTGAAACTGTACCTGTTTATCTAAACTTTGGATTGATAGCCTCTGTCGGAATTTTGTTGCCTTTTGTTAGTTATATTTTTTTCAAAAAGGAAATAGCCAATTTATTGGGATTGTATATAGCCTTTTCTATTATTTCTTTTGCAATAGGAATATTAATATTTTGGAAACTAAAGAAGAAAGAAATAAAACAGGTATTTTTACTTTCAGTTTTATTTTTTGTAGGACTGTTAGCCACAGCCTTGCCTTTATTCTCGGCCATTTCTATTGGCGATAGTTATCGTCCACTTGCTCATTTGCGGGAGGATGTTGCCAAACACAGGATAAAAGTCTATGGGTATAACTATGTGGCTCCTGAAATGATTTGGCAGGTTGGAGATCAAGTTCCGCCTATAAAAAACGATAGTTCGGTTATTGCTTATCCGAAAGAGAAACGATTTGGACTACTTGCAAATAATATGAAATCAGAAGATTTGCTAGTATTACAAAAAGATTATTCGGTTGAGAAGGTTCAAACGTTTGACTTAAATTTAAAATCTCGAAAAAACAAAGGTGGAAGATTAATTAGCGATTATTACATTCTTACCAAGAAATAATTGGTAGATAAAAATACTTTTTTGATGAAAAAAATTTTAGTAACAGGTTCTGCCGGATTTATCGGGTTTCATTTAACAAGAAGATTGTTGGAGTGTGGATATGAGATTGTTGGCATTGATAGCATTAATGATTATTATGATGTCCGATTAAAATACAATAGGTTGCTTGAAACAGGAATTGAAGAAAAACTCATTATTGAAAAAGAACCTGTTGCCAGTAAATTGACCTCTAAATATCGATTTTTTAAGATTGATTTGACCGATAGGGATGAAATTAATAAATTGTTCAGCCAAGAAAAATTCGATATTGTTTGTAATCTTGCGGCTCAAGTGGGAGTCCGTTATTCTATAAGTAACCCTTTTAGTTACATAGATTCAAATTTAGTGGGTTTTGCTAATATATTGGAAGCTTGTCGGCAAAATCAAGTTAAGCATTTGGTTTATGCAAGTTCCAGTAGCGTGTACGGATTGAATGAAAAAATGCCCTTTTCAGAAGATGATACGACTGACCATCCTGTAAGTTTATATGCTGCCACAAAAAAAGCAAATGAATTGATGGCTCATGTTTATAGTCAGTTATATCGATTACCTACAACAGGAGTACGTTTTTTTACCGTCTATGGACCTTGGGGAAGACCCGATATGGCTCCTTTCCTCTTTATGGATTCTATTATGAAAGGAATTCCTATAAAGGTGTTTAACCATGGCAATTTAGAACGCGATTTTACTTATGTTGAGGATATTATACATGGTTTAGAAAAAATTATTGAAAGTCCTGTTTCAAATCCTGATTTTTATAAAATATATAACATTGGTAATTCTAAACCAATAAAACTTATGGATTTCATTCAAACTATTGAAAACGTAACTGGCAAAATGGCACAGAAACAATATGTCGAAATGCAAGCAGGAGATGTTTATTCTACTTACGCTGATACAACTAAACTCCAAAAAATGTTCGGATATAAGCCCGAAACAACTATTTATGATGGAATTAATAAATTTTATCAATGGTACGTCGAATATACAAAGAATCGGTAGAAATAACGGAATAAGCGTTAAATAAAATTCCAAACACTAAGTCATTATAACACAAGTATATGGATAAGAATAAATATATGCAATTAGCCATTGATTTGGCAAAAGAGAATGTCAAAAAAGGTTTTGGAGGTCCTTTTGGTGCTGTCATTGTAAAAAATGGGGAAGTTATTGCACAAGCAGCCAATTCCGTAACTTCCACCAACGATCCGACAGCTCACGCTGAGGTAAACGCCATTCGCCAGGCTTGTAAAAAATTAAATACATTCAATCTGTCAGGTTGCGAAATATATGCAAGCTGTGAGCCTTGTCCTATGTGCCTTTCCGCTATTTATTGGGCTCGTATCGATAAAGTATATGTCGCAGCTACCAAAAAAGATGCTGCTGACGCTGGATTTGATGATGAATTTATATACAAAGAATTAGACTTGCCTGAAAATAAAAGACAATTGAGAACCTCCGAACTCCTCATGGAAGAAGGCCAAAAGCCGTTTATTGAATGGAAACAAAAAGCAGATAAAATAACGTACTAATAATTGCAAATAAGAAAAGCATCTCGTAGAGATGCTTTTCGGAGAATAATATAGAAAAACTTATTTTATAAATATTTTACCATTATCTTCCACATCTTCTGTTATCCAAGTATTTCCTCCAATAACGGCATTTTCCCCGATGGTTATTCTTCCTAAAATGGTTGCGCCCGCATATACCACAACATTGTCTTTCAAGATGGGATGTCTCGGAATTCCTTTTATGGGAACATTATTTTCATCTACAGGAAAACTTTTTGCTCCCAACGTAACTCCTTGATAAATTGTTGCATTTTTACCAATAATAGTTGTTTCTCCTATAACTACACCTGTTCCGTGGTCAATCGCAAACGAATCACCAACAGTAGCTCCCGGATGAATATCTATGCCTGTTTCTGAATGTGCCATTTCAGTTATGATTCTAGGAATGATAGGTGTTTTTAATAAAAGTAGTTCATGTGCAATTCGATAATTAGAAATAGCCATCAATCCCGGATACGAAAGAATTACTTCCCCATAACTTTTTGCAGCTGGGTCAATTCGAAAAGTTGCTTCCACGTCTGTCGCTAATTGAGCCCTTATTTGAGGCAATTTTTTTATAAAAGCCACAGTTGTATCCATAGCAATGGTTTTTCTTTCTGTCAAATTGCGTTTTTCTGAAGAACAATCGAAGCACAAACCAGCAAAAATCTGTTCCCAAAGCAAACTGAAAATTCGTTCGGTATTTACCCCAACGTGATATGGAAGAGTTACTGTGTTAATCGTGTCATTGCCAAAAAAACCGGGAAACAAAACGGAACGCGTAATACTTACAACCTCTTTTAAAATACTTCTTGATGGAAATGGCTCTCCATCCCTGTTTTGGTGAAATAAGCTTTCGGCTGAGTCTAATCCGGTAAGTTTTTCTATAGTTTCTTTTATTTCTGAAGAATAATTTTTGTTCATGGTACAGATTATTGTTGGTTTTTTAATAACTTGTTGTACTGTTCATTGTCTTGTAGAATTTCCAAAGCTTTTTTTACAAAATCATTTTTTGTATTAATAACTTCAAAATACTCATTCGTATCCCATAGATCTCTTGCAATTAACGCTTTTAGCTGAACTTTTAACAATGGCATTGCTTTCATCCATTCTCCTTCCGGAAAATTTATTTTTTTCGCATCTGCATCTGCTTTTAACTGAGTAAATATAACCGAATCGTCAAAAGATTTATCGTAAATTTCAAAGGAAGGGTATTTCGATAGAATAGCTTTCCTGTTTTTGTCAACATAAGATAAACATATCTTGTTAATGATGCCGTCGTTTATTAATTCCCTATGCAATTTTGAATATCTGGTTGTGTCAGCTGGAACAAATATGTCAGGCATAATTCCGCCTCCACCATATACCGTCCTTTCAGAAATTAATGTTTTATATCGTAAAGAATCTGGAAAGGAAATGCTATCTAACGAAACAAACTCTCCATGTTTGTACCTGTCTAGTATATTCTCTTCATATTTGCTTTTACCTTCTTTGTAAGGTCGTTGTATGCATCTTCCCGAAGGTGTATAGTAACGTGCAACTGTTAGCCTGATTTCTGAACCGTCCGGTAGAGGCAATGGCCTTTGTACTAAACCTTTTCCGAAGGTTCTTCTTCCAATTATTAATCCTCTGTCCCAATCTTGTATAGCACCTGACAAGATTTCACTTGCTGAGGCAGAATATTCATCTACTAAAAAGACAAGTTTGCCCGTCTCAAAATCTCCGCTCTTTTGGCAAGTAAATAGCTCTTTCGGCTGATTTGCACCTTCTGTATATAAAATTAGTTTCTGACTATCTAAAAATTCATCTGCCAATTCTATTGCACTTTGTAAATAACCTCCTCCATTTTCTTGTAAATCAATGATTAAACTTTTCATTCCTTTTTTCTTCAGAGCACTTATCGCCTCCATAACCTCTTGGTGTGTGCTTGATGCAAAACGGTTTATTTTTACATACCCTATTCCTGGCGCAATCATATATTTTGCATCTACACTGTATATGGGAATCTTGTCTCTTACTATAGAAAAGGGAATAAGTCTCTTATCTCGCAGTATTTTTACTTTCACTTTTGTCCCTTTTTTTCCTTTTAAACGCTTTGTTATATCCGAAGTTTGCATTTTTACTCCAGCAATTAGAGAGTCACTCACATAAATGATTTTATCTCCCGGTAAAATTCCCAATTTCTCGGCAGGTCCTCCTGTTATAGATTGTATAACCGTCACTGTATCGTTAACCATATTAAAAGAAATACCAATTCCCTCAAAGCTTCCTTGCAAAGATTCATTTGCCGATTTTACTTCCGCAGGAGATAAATAAGAAGAATGAGGATCTAGTTTTTCCAACATGCCTTCAATAGCGTACTCGGTCAATTTGCCTTGATTAACCGAATCTACATAAAATTTCGATATGGCACTTAACGAGAATCCTAGTTTCTGTAGTTGAAATTGGTCAAGATATTGTGAAAAAGCTCCTAAGCAAAAAGTAAAGGATAGTATAAATAGGGTAGTTCTTTTCATTTTTAATAAAAAATAAACATATAGCAACAAAGGTAAAAAAAAACATTTAACTGTACAATCCTTTATTGAAGTCATTTTTATTTTGATATAATAAATTGATTTTAAAAAGGTTATGTTTTATGAGGGGT
>DAIMYQ010000051.1:0-7455 GCA_036734385.1 Paludibacteraceae bacterium
ATTGAAGAAATACGCGAATATTGCTTGAACAAGAAAGGTGCCATAGAATGTTTTCCCTTTGATGGGGAAACGCTCGTTTTCAAGGTTAAAAGCAAGATGTTTGTTTTGATTCCATTAGATGCGATTCCGAAAACGATAGCCGTGAAATGCGACCCTGAAAAAGCCCTCGTTTTGCGTGAAAAATATGCTTACGTATATCCTGCATGGCACATGAACAAAAAGCATTGGAACAGTATTTTAGTTGAGGAAATGGCCTCCAAAAAGTTATTGGAACAATGGATTGATGAATCGTATGAATTAGTTGTAAAAAAATTAACGAAGAGAGAACAAGCAGAACTAAATTTGTAAAAAAACGAATTTTATAAACCGCTTTTCACTACATATTTAATATATTTGCAGATTGTAGTTTCTCCTATAAAAGAATCATATAAAATAAAATGAAAATAGCATTAATCGGATACGGGAAAATGGGCAAAATAATAGAACAAGTAGCTATTGCCCGTGGACATGAAATAGTTAGTAAGATTGACGTTGATAATCAAGATGATTTTAATTCTCCAGCCTTTAAAAGTGCTGATATTGCCATCGAATTTACAGCACCGGCTGTAGCCATTCAAAATTACAGAAGGTCCTTTGCTTCGGGTGTTTCAGTAGTTTCGGGCACTACCGGTTGGACAGACAAAATAGAAGAAGTAAAAAGTATTTGCAACGAAAAAGGGCTGGCTTTCTTTTGGTCTTCTAATTTCAGTTTAGGCGTGAATGTGTTTTTTGCCATCAATAAATATTTGGCAAAAATAATGAACCAATTCCCTAATTACAATGTAGAAATGACCGAGATTCATCATACTCAAAAATTAGACGCTCCAAGTGGCACAGCCATTACATTAGCTGAAGATATTTTAGAAAATATTGATCGCAAATCAGCATGGGAGCTTAATGATGAGTCTACTAATGATAAATTGGCCATATACGCTATCCGCGAAGGGCAAGTGCCGGGAATCCATACGATAAAATATGAATCAAATATTGATTCGATAAGCATTACACACGATGCCAAAAGTCGTGAAGGATTTGCTTTGGGAGCAGTATTGGCAGCCGAATTTACTCGTGGCAAAAAAGGTTTTTTGGGCATGCAAGATTTATTTAATTTTTAAGATATTCTAATAACAGTAAAGATGAGTCAAAATACAGAAGTAAAAAAGAAAAACTTGTTCCAAACATCAAAAAAGCAATGGATAAAAGCTTTCATTGCTTGTCTTTTATATATTTTGTTTATCGTTTGGGTAAACAATTTCTGGTGGTTGCTATTACTTCCTGTAATCTTTGATGTTTACATTACCAAAATCATTCCTTGGAGTTTTTGGAAAAAAACAAAAAATAGGCACTTGTTGAAAGTAGCAGAATGGACTGATGCAATCGTTTTTGCACTTATTGCCGTCTATTTTATCAATCTATTTCTTTTTCAGAATTACAAAATACCCTCTTCGTCGTTAGAAAAAAGCTTATTAGTAGGCGATTTCTTATTAGTTAGTAAGGTAAGTTACGGACCTAGAATTCCGAATACCCCTTTGTCTTTTCCTTTGGCACAACATACTCTACCCGGATTCAATTGCAAATCATATTTAGATTTTCCCCAATGGGATTACAGACGACTAAAAGGGTTGGACGCTATAAAATCACAAGACATTGTTGTATTTAACTTTCCCGCCGGAGATACGGTAACAACAAAAGTTTCAAACCCTGATTACTACACATTATGTCATGATTATGGACGAAGCTTCGTACGAAATAATCCCCAAACATTTGGAGAAATAATTTATCGCCCTGTAGATAGACGTGAAAATTACGTAAAACGTTGCGTCGGACTACCGGGAGAGACGCTTGAGGTGAAGAGCAATCACGTTTACATTAATGGCAAAGCACAAAAAGAAGCTCCCGGCATACAACTTTGTTACTGGGTAGAAACCGATGGAAGAAAAATTTCGGAAATGCAATTCAAACGCATTGGAGTAAGCAAAGATGACCAAACTTTCTTACTAAACAATATCCCAAATGGAGATCAAGCATTGGATTATTGTGGGTATGAACGCAACAATGTTGGTGTTCACAATCCGGTGTATCGATTACCTCTGACAAAGGAAGCATTTAACAAGGTAAAAAATTTACCGAATGTTATCAACGTAAAACTGGATAACGGACTTATTTCCGGACAGACATTTCCATTCGAGTACACCAATTGGACAAGAGACAATTACGGACCTATTTACATTCCTCGAAAAGGAGTTAAGATTGCCATTAACATGAGAAATCTTCCTTTGTATAAAAGAGTTATAAAAAATTATGAAGGCAATAGTTTGGAAGTAAAAGACAGCGTAATTTATATTAACGGGAAAGTCGCCTCTTCTTATACATTCAAAATGAATTATTATTGGATGATGGGAGATAACAGACATAATTCAGCAGACTCTCGTTATTGGGGATTCGTACCTGAAGACCACATTGTAGGAAAGCCTATATTTATTTGGTTATCATTAGACAAAGACGAAACATTCATCAACCAGGTGAGATGGAATCGCCTTTTTAAAATGGTTCACAAGAATTAACAGCAATGCAAAACATATTGCTTCCATCCGTTTATTTGGGTAGTGTTCAATATTTTAGCAAGTTTATTCATTTTCCGATTATTCATATTGAACAACACAGTAATTACATAAAGCAAACCTACCATAACCGGTGTAAAATAGCCACAGCAAATGGTATAATGCAACTGTCAATTCCAACAGAAAAGCCAAAAACGGAAAAGTGTAAAATCAAAGATATTCGGATTGCCACGAACGAAAATTGGCAATTAATACATTGGAGAGCAATTGAATCGGCATACAATTCGAGTCCATTTTTTGAGTATTACAAAGACGATTTGTTGCCATTTTACACAAAAAAATACGAATTCTTACTTGATTTTAACACGGAAATACAACAGGTTGTTTTAGAGCTATTGTATATTGAGACAAAACCGTTATTAACAGCCAAATACGAACATATTGTAACAAATAACGAAATTGATTTTAGGGAACAGATTTCTCCGAAAGGAGAGATTGTCGATAAATCCTTTGTGTCACAGCCCTACTATCAAGTTTTCGAACATAAATTTGGTTTTTTGCCCAATTTAAGTGTTATAGATTTACTCTTCAATATGGGAAATGAATCTTTACTTGTACTAAAAAAATGTTGCTCCTATGAAAAATAAAATCCTATTTTTAATAACATTTTGCATTAGCACACAATTGATTTTTAGTCAGATACAGACCAATAGCGGGTCTCCTCTTCCCTTTCAAAAAGAGGATAACGCTACTAAAAAATCTCTTTTTGAAAAAAAAGCATCTTCGGATTTTTTCCAGAAAATTCCTTTCGATAGCATCTCCCAAACGAACTCCGAAAAAAATGGAAAATTCATTGTAGGCAAAAATTTTTCCGTTGATTATACACCCGAAAATTCAGGAACAACATTTATTACTGATGAGGGACAATTTGTTTGGCGTTTGGGCATTTACTCTCCGGATGCAGCTGCTATCGGGTTTGTTTTTTCAGAGTTTGAAATTCCGGAGGAAGGAAAATTATTTATTTACAACCCTAACCAAACTAATATTTTAGGAGCATTTACTAGCATTAACAATAACAGCAATAAGATTTTACCCATTTCTCCTCTTTCAGGAGACAGTATAATAATTGAATATCAAGAACCTTGGAAATCAAAACTGCAAGCGAGACTAAAAATAGGAAAAGTAAGTCACAACACATTGGACATTGCTGCTAAAAACGTTTTGGGAACGGGTACTTTTGGAGCATCGGAAGCATGCAGCACACATGCTGCCTTTGTCGAAAAAGCAAAAGACATACGTAGAGCAGCATGTTTGTTGTATGTTACAGGGAATACCTATACGTGGTTGGGCTCAGGGACACTTATCAATAATTCGGAAGGAAAGCCCTATTTACTCACAGCGGCACACAACGTAGACGAAACCGATTGCGAAAAAACAATCATTAGTTATTTTAACTATGAAGTACCTGCCATTGACTCGCTCATAAGAGGCTCGCAAGAGTTTACCCTGGGCGGGGCAACATTGATAGCCAGAGCATTCAATATTGACTTTGCCTTACTCGAATTAACTCAAATGCCACCTGTTGATTATCGCCCTTACCTGGCAGGATGGAATAGAGAAACAACTGTTCCTGCACCACTTATGGGAGTACAACACCCTGAAGGAGACATCAAACGAGTTTCTTTTGAGAATGACGTACCGGTGAGTACAACTTACCCATATGAAGACTTGAAAGAAACGGTCTTAACCGACTCTCATTGGAAAATAAACAAATGGAATAAAGGGACAACTGAACCAGGTTCATCCGGTTCTGCTTTATTTGACAATGACAATTTAATTGTTGGAGGACTTACCGGCGGAGAGTCGGAATGTAGTAATCCTATTTTGGATTATTATTTTCGTCTGAATAAAGCATGGGATTATTATACCCTGTCAACCAAACAGTTAAAATGCTGGTTGGATTCAGAGAACAGCGATGTTACAAAAATGGAAGGGAAAGACCCTTACGAATCAAATCCTTGCGTACGCATTAATAACATAAACACCTCTGAAAAATTAGGAAAAGAATACATTGGAAACGGTAAAACAGGACTTTTATCGGGACATAATGAATTACTACATACTGAATTTGCGGAAAAATTTGTTAGAGATACAAATAGTTATTTATATGGCGTTTATATTGTTCCTGCTATTGGGAAAAGAGATGTCAATTCCAAAGTATACGTCAAGGTCTATAATGGTACGGATGCTCCTGCAAACTTATTAACCTCTGTGGAATTTAATCCGAAAGAAATGAAATACCGTGCAACAGGTTTTTATTACGATAACAAATCAACTTTCTTAGAAAAGGAAAACTATATCCGTTTTGAAAACCCGATATGTGTTGACAACAGTTTTTTTGTGTCCTACGAAATAACCTATGATGCCGTTGATTCGTTTGCAGTTTATATGGTAAACAACCGTGATATAAGTCTAGCTAACACTGCTTATTATAAAAATGGAGACACGTGGAAACCGTTTACAGAACATCCCTATCGACCAATATCCACCTCCTTATGGATTGAACCCGTATTGAGAAAAGACGATGGATCTTACATTTATGACCCATTGGCAGACGAAACCAGCACCGTTATTTACCCAAATCCGTGTAATGACCATGTTACGGTGCACAACGTTGATGCAAAAGCTCGAACATACAAAATGTACGATTTGCAAGGCAAACTAGTATTGCAAACAACAGGTTCCTCTATCTCCGTGAATATAAATACAAACAGATTGCCTATTGGCATTTATTTCTTGCGTATTACATCCGACAATACTCACGAAACACATAAGATAATAAAACAATAACTTCAGTATGCTTTACAAAACGCAAGGCATCGTTCTTCATCATACTAAATACAACGATAACAACTACATTCTACACCTTTTTACAGAAGAATTTGGGAAGGTCTCATACATTATCTATAACCCAAATAGCAAACGAGCAAAAGTAAAATCATCTTATATTCAACCATTTAGCATTCTAGATATTGAAGTTGAACATCACCCTAAAAAAGACCTTCAGCAAATAAAGGAAGCTAAAGTGCAATTTGTCGGCAATAACATTTTGAGTAACCCGATTAAAAGTTCTATCGTTCTATTTCTATCCGAAGTCCTGTATAAGTGCTTGTCCGAAACAGAAAAAGACACTGAACTATTTTCGTTTGTAAAAAATTCGATTCTCGCCCTGGAACAAAACAATACCGATTATGCTAATTTTCATCTCGTATTTTTGTTACAACTTACCCAATTTTTTGGCTTCTACCCGAATACGAAAACCATCTGTGAAGGAGCATATTTTGATATGTTGAATGGCGTTTTTTGTGGTGGGCAACCATCACACAATCATTATCTCAAGCGTTCAGAGAGTGAAATATTCTACGAATTACTGCAAGTCGATTATACAACCATGGAAAGATTGAAAATAGGCAGAGCCGAAAAGCAAGTCTTATTACGTTACATGATGGAATTCTACGAATTGCATTTACAGACTCTTCATAAAATTAAATCCTTAGATGTCCTTCAGGCAATTTTCAACTGATTAAGGGTAAAATTTGTTACTCCCGACAAAAAAAACTACTTTTGCAAACAAAATTTATGCCTCCGTAGTTCAATGGATAGAACAAAAGTTTCCTAAACTTTAGATCCGGGTTCGATTCCCGGCGAAGGTACTTTTCTCCTTCCACCTTTTTATTTTCAGAAATAATACAAAAACTCCTCAACAACGGCAATATTTAAAATATTCTTGTATTTTTGATACAGATTAAGCAGAAATTAGGTCAATGACATCAAAACTTCACGAAAAGAAAACTTTTGACAACATCGATTATTCAGACCAAAGTTTGAGTAAAAACGAATTCATTGACTGTAAATTCACGAATTGCGACTTTTCAAAAAGCAAACTGAACGATACCGATTTCATAAATTGCGACTTTACAAACTGTAATTTTTCTTTAGCCCTGTTACAAAACACAGGATTAAAGGATATCCGTTTTACAAAATGTAAACTGTTGGGCATTGACTTTAGTTGTTGCAATGATTTCTTGTTTACAGTAAATTTTCAAGATTGCATCGTTGATTATTCGTCATTTTTTAAAAAGAAAATAAAAAGCACGAAGTTCGTGAATTGCTCCATAAAAGAAGCCGATTTTGGAGAAGTAGACTTATCAATGTCGATATTCGACAATTGTGATTTACTTAATGCCTCTTTTGTGCGAACAAATCTTGAAAAAACTGATTTTCGCTCCGCAAGAAATTATTCGATTGACCCTGAAATGAACCGAATGAAAAATGCTAAATTCTCGAATCTCGGTCTTGCGGGTTTATTGCACAAGTACTATCTCGACATTGAACTCACATAATTTCACAACTCATTGATTTTAAAATAATTAAGACGTAAAATGAAAAAAGAAGATATTGAAAAAATACCTTGTATTGGGAAATGTTGCATAAACCTTTACCGATGGCTAAAAGGCGTTTCTCCTTTCACAACATCGAATGAATATTGGGAGAAACGGTATAAAAAAGGCGGAAATTCAGGGGCAGGATCATATAATAATCTTGCAGAATTCAAGGGTGAAATAGTCAACGATTTTGTTGTTAAAAACAACATAGAAACAGTAATAGAATTTGGATGTGGCGACGGGAATCAGCTCAAATACTTCCAATTAAAATCATATACAGGTTTTGATGTCAGTGAAACAGCCATTGCTCGCTGTACTTCTTTGTACAAAGAGGACAGTTCAAAACATTTTCAATTATTGAACAACCATAAGGACGAAAACGCCGATTTGGTAATGAGTTTGGATGTTAT
>DAIMYQ010000052.1:0-7285 GCA_036734385.1 Paludibacteraceae bacterium
AAATGCCTATTCATTTAACATCATTGGCATTAACAACATCAAAACGTCTTGATTCTCTTCTTTCTCCAGAGGAACAAAAACACCCGGACGAGTCCGATCAGCAAGTTCTATAGTAATATCCGATGCATTCATATTGCTTAAAACCTCAATAACAAAATTAGCCTTAAATCCGATCTCCATAGGTTCACCCTGGTACTGACAAGCAATATGCTCCTCTCCAGAATTAGAAAAATCAATATCTTGTCCTGAAATGTACACATCGCTTTCACTAACCGCAAATTTTATCAAACTACTTCCTTGATTGGTACAAACGGCAACACGTCTCAAACCCGCCAGCAACGCCAATCTATCAACAATTAATTTATTGGGATTATCTTTAGGGATAACGGCATTGTAATTTGGATAACGAGCCTCTATTTGGCGACAGACCATTGTGTATTGAGACAATGTAAACACTATATTTTTACTATCAAAAGCCACCTGCACTTCACCAGCCTCCTTGGGCAAAATGTTTTTTAACAAAGAAGCCGGTTTTTTAGGCAAAACAAAAACGGCATCCTGTTGCCCCTTAACTTCTGAAGTTTTGAAACGAGCCAATTTGTGAGCATCAGTACCCACAATTGTTAAATTATCCGTAGTAATATCAAAACATACGCCATTCATTACAGGACGTAATTCATCATCAGCTGTAGCAAACAAAGTTCCGGAAATTCCGTCAAGCAAAGTACTGCCCTTAGCACTGAAAGAAGCCGCTTCTTCAGATAGTTCATGCAAAGTAGGATATTCTTCGGCTGACTGTCCAATGAAACTGAATTTACCTTTTTCTGTCGTGATAACAATAGCATAACTCTGTAAATCAACATCAAAATTTAAAGGTTGTTCGGAGAATTCACGTAAAATATCCAATATATTTTTTGCCAAAATGGCAATTTCACCATCTTCTGTAGATTTTTCCAAAGGCATTGAAGTAATCAATGTCGTTTCAAGGTCAGAAGCCTTCAGCGTCAATGTACTATTCTTTATTGAAAATAAAAAATAATTCAAGATAGGCAACGAATTTTTGCTGTTAATAACGCGACTTATTGATTGTAAACGTTCTAACAATTGTTCTGATGATACTACAAATTTCATTGGTAATTTATTTTAAAATTAAAGGTATATTTTTTATTTACTGAGACTAAAAAAGATTTACAAATATAATTATTATTTACAATTTTGGGCTACATTAGATGGATTTTTCGTCCGGCATCTTTTCCTCTCTTGTGTACTTACGTTTACGACTCCACTGATACAATAAAGTAATAATTATAAGCAACACAAATGGTGCTACCACATTAAAAGTCTGCCAAAACACACGCTGACTGATAATACGCTGTTTATCTAACAAACGTAATTTTATTTCTCGAGCTCGTAATTCCATCCAACCTTGATCATCCGCCAAATAGTTTACCGCATTGAGAATAAATTCGCCATTACCAAACTGTTTATCCATATTTCTGTCATAGCCAAGAGGCAAAGGCTGAGCACTAGTACCAAATCCTTGTACATCGTTGCGGATAATATCCCCATCGGCAATAACAATCATCTTCGTTTTTTTACCGAACGAACGAATTGTTTCGTTTGGGTTTATTTGTATGTTCTTCGGTGGCATCCGGTTATTAAAAACAGACTGAAATTTACCTTCCATCAATACAGCGACAGGCAAATATCTATTATTGAAATAAGCTGCTGTGGGTGATGTATTCACCATATCTAAACTTATTTGCATAGGAGCCATTTCAACAGCAGTCGTATAAGATGAACGAAGCAAGATTTCTCTCTTCATATTTTTATCCTGATTTTCTCCGACAAATTCAACTACAGAAGCAAATTCAGCTCTTATAGGTGCAATATTTTTGGTTATCACATTTACCGGCGATGGCTGAAGCAATGGAAAATAATACCATGGAGCCAATTCAAATTGAGGCTCTTTATTTGCAGGAGCTACATTGACCTGTATTTGAGCACATTGCGTATCAGCAATAAGCACAGGATCAACACGCACACCATAAGTAAACAGCTGGTCTTCCAAATTCACTTCATTTACAATACCTACTGTTGTAGACGATTGCGATAAAGCTTCCAACGAAGTGCGAACACCATCCACAAGCCACAAGACTTTTCCTCCCCTCATGATATATTGGTCGATGATAAACTTTTCCGTTTCAGAGAATTTATCATGTGGACCCGCAATAATAACAACCTTATACGGATCAAGCATGGAAACATCTGTTCCAATAGTACCCCTATCTACATTGTAATATTTTGCCAAAGAAGAAGTTATGCTATACACATACGGTTCTTCCAATTCTCCGTGACCTTCGATAAAAGCGACTCTCGGTGAATTACGCTGTGTCGTTATGCGACGAATAGCATCCGTCAATTCAAATTCCAAATTTTCAATGGAAATATTCAAATTTTCATCTCCCGATTTACCAGGTAAGTTTTTCAACAAATTAACTCGTACCGTATCTTTTTGGTAGACAAATTCCACCCAAGGGAATATAACCTTCTGAATCAATTTTCCTTCCGAATCTTTGTCATAAACAACGGTAGGCGACATTCCTTTTTGTTGCAGTAAATCGTACGTTTTATTTCGTTCTTTTGTAGAAGTTGCTTTCGATGGATTAACAAATTCGTAACTAATATTGCTCTTAGTATAGACATCAAATTCATCGAGCATTTCAGCAGTTGCTTTTTTCAATCGCAAAAATCCCATATTTAAATCTCCCGACAAATAAATGGTCACTTTTAAATCCGAATTGAGACCTCTCATGAGATTTTTAGTATTATCGGAAATAGTAAAGCGTTTTTCTGAAGTCAAATCGAACCGATAGAAGAAAAAGGCAGAAATTATGTTTATCAGCAAAACAATGGCAAATACTATGAGTGTGTGTTTTTTCATTTTTCTATCTCCTTTTAGCTATACAAAAACCTGTTGCATACACAAAAACCAAACTCACGGTAATAAAGTACACAACGTCTCGTGTATCAATAACACCTCTACTCATCGAATCGTAATGATAACTGATTCCAAACATCGAAATAAAATCTTGAATGGTCGCATTGGAAAAGAACAAAACCAATAAATCGAATCCGTAGTACATAAAAAAGCACAACAAAGCCCCTATTAGGAAAGATATTATCTGATTATCCGTTACCGAGGAAGCAAACAGTCCAACAGATACATACACTGCCGCCAAAAAACCAAGTCCGATGAAAGAGCCCCAGAATCCACCCAAATCCACATTTCCGACAGGGTTACCCAACCAATAAACACTCACCAAATAAACCAGCGTAGGAAGCAATGAAAAAATAACCAGTAATAAACCTGCAAAATACTTTGCAGCAACTATTTGCATTATTCTCAAAGGGCGAGTAAACAAAAGCTCCATTGTACCTGCACGCTTTTCTTCAGCAAAGAAACGCATGGTTATAGCCGGAACCAAAAACATATACAACCAAGGAGCTAAAGCGAACAATCCGTCCAACGAAGCATAACCCGAATCCAACACATTATTTTCGCCGGGAAGAATCCATAAAAAACAACCCGTAAGAATTAGAAATAATCCAATTACGACAAACCCAGTTGCCGAAGAAAAAAAATTACGAATTTCCTTTTTTAACAAAACAAGCATAGTAATTCTTTATATTATTTTCTTATTTTTGCAAGATAACACTTTGTACAAAGCATTTTCAAGCGGAAAGCAAAGATAGCACTTTTGTTTTGGAACGCAAACTATATAAGATGACAAAAAAACTACTTGTTTTTACTTTTGCATTTCTCTCTTTTATCACAGTTAATGGAGAAGAATACGTCCCATACAAAATAAAAGGAGAATTTATCGGAGGTTATGTGATTCCTCACGATGAAAATGTAGAAGCACTGGTAAAAGGTCCGTCGCTAGGAGCAGAATTGGCGGTAGAATTTGCAACTGATGGCTCAAAACCCTGGCAGGCGTATTACAATAACCCCGATGTTGGTGTAGCTCTGCAATTGTTGTCATTTGGAAATCCCGAAGTCTTGGGAGATATGGTCAGTGTTTATCCATACATCAATTTACCATTAACAAAAGCCACGAACTTTTCGTTGAACATAAAACTGGGAGGAGGATTGGCTTTTTGCACAAATCCGCTGGATAGAGACGCTGCTTTGGCTGACCCACGACCCATTAAAGGCACAAACGGGAAAAATAAAGACTATAATTTTGCTATCGGAAGTCTTGTGAACGGCATATTGGCAGGAGGTGCGAATATGGAATTTTCACTAAATAAAAACATAAGTCTTACGGGCGACCTTATGTTCAACCATTTTTCCAATGGAAGCACGGTACAACCGAATACGGGACTAAATATTTTCAACGGGTACGTGGGTTTAAAATATTTGCCTGAGTATAAAAAAAGAACACAAAACATAGCCGAAACTGCCCCGATCAAAAAGAAATTTTCAGGTGAGGTAATTTTTTCAGGCGGAATAAAAGACAGGTATTATAGAGATACGAAAAAATTTCCCATTGGCAGTCTAAATTTGGAAGGTTATTATCAAACTTGCCATCAGCACCGTATTGGCATTGGATTAGATGGATTTTATGACGGAATTTATACCAATGATTCCGCATTATCGTCCTCTTACCAACGAACGGACATTGATTCGGATGAACTGAAAAATAAAATTCGAGTAGGTGTAAATATTGCTAACGAGCTGATTATAGGCAATTTTATTGCAGGCATACAATTCGGTTTATATCTATACGACCCAATAAAAGACCTTGAACCGTACGAAACATCCAAAAGAAGAGAAAAAGGCTTAATTTATGCGTATAATATTCAGGAAGAAGACGGATGGTTATACACTAAATTAACAACCAAATACAAAATCACACCAAATTTACTGGCAAACTTCGACTTAAAAATGCACTTGCAAAAAGCCGAATTTGTTGAATTCGGGTTAGGTTACGCCTTTTAATTCCTACGATTAAGAAAACTGGCAAAACAGGTTTATTCTTTTTATAAAATTTAAAGATGAAAAAAGTTATTATCATTCTATCTGCCATTGCAGCTCTGTTTTTTTCCATTTGGGGATATACATCTTTAAAAGCCTCCTCCATCTCAAAGAAAACCGACATATACACCTCAATACCTGAAATACCGGTTGCCCTATTGCAAATTAATAATATTTCCGAACTCACCAACTCGTTACTTTACAACAACAATTATTGGTTGGATTTGGCAAAACTCGAATCCATTGGGAAAGTACACAGTATTTTTTCAAAAGTGGATTCTCTGAAAGATATTTCTCAAAAATTTAAAGAGTTCATCGGAGAAAGAAAACTAGTCGTAAGCTTTTATACAGACACGGTCGGCAATACGCAACAATTGTTCAGTGCCAAGATATCAAAAAATGATTGGAGCTTGATGCAAAAAGAAATACTTCCTACCCTTTTGCAACCGAATAAAACGACAACGACCACAGCAGAAGGCTCAAAAATTATTATTTATTCGACCCTGCAAGGTAAATTTTACTGTTGCTATGCAAATAATATTTTCGTGGGCAGTAAAAATAAAAACCTGCTACTACGATCTATCAAACAAATAGACTCCGAAAAATCACTCCTAAACTCAGAGTCATCCTTTTTGGCAGTAAGGGAAATTTCGGGTAAAAATGCTTTTGCCAATTTATTTGTCAATGTGAAGAGATTACAACCTTTGACAAAAAAATGGTTTAATACCGAAGCCAAAAGACTCTTTGAAATTACCAATTTTTATGCCGATTGGTGCGGTTTTGACATTAATTTTTCAGAAGAAAAAATTGTTGTCAACGGATTCTCGGGAGCTAACAAAAATGGCAATCTGATACAACTTTTCAACAATCAAACTCCGGGAGAAAACTCGTTGGTAAAAGTGATGCCTCAACGTACGTTTTTCTTCAACTATATGTATCTATCAGATTTTGAAGCATTTGAAAATAATTTAGATAATTTTCTAACAAAAAAAGGTCGCTTGCAGGAAAAATCCGATCTGTCAACTAAACTGGAAACCAGCACAGGAGAAAGCCCGTATTTGTTCTTTAAAAATCACTTCAACAATGAAATTGCCTTCGGATATGTTCCTTTTACCCGAAACATGGAGGACAACACATTTGTTATTGCCAAATTAAAAGATGAACAAGAAGCTGTTATACGCCTTAACAGAATGGCAACAGAAAGTGAACCGAAAGCCGAAATACAAAAATTTCAGGGCAATATAGACATTATCAAACTAAACGGAAATGGCTTTGCAGGTTGCGTTTTTGGCAATACGTTTACCTTAGCCAACGAATATTTGGCTATTTATAAACAGTGTTTGTACATTGCTCCAACAAAAAACTTGTTGATATATCTTATCAGCCAAGCACAAGTAAAACGCACCATCAATGGTTCGGAAAACTACCAAAGAGCCTACAAAACGCTACAATCGCAATCGAACAACAGCATCTACGCTGATATACCTGCCATTGTCCGAAATGCCGATTCCATTTTTACACCCGAAAAAGCAGCTTGGGTTAAAAGTACTAAAAGTCTGTGGAACAACTTCCAAACTTTTGCCGTTCAATCGGAAAGTGAAAAAAAAGATATTAGTTACCAGCATATTTTTGTCCAATACAACAAAAAAACCGACATTGATAAGCTGAACGAAAAGAAAACCGACCTTTTGGCAGAAAACAGTTCGGAAAACACTGCTCTACCGACAGGAGCCAAAAACACGCAATCCGTCATTTCCGAAGAAAAACCGACGACCACAGCCCAACCGAACGCCAAAACAGAAAAAGAAAGCCGAACCGGAAAAATATGGGAAATTGCTTTAGAAACTCCCATTGCCACAGCTCCCCAAATCGTAACGAACCACAAGACGGGAGAAAACGAAATTGCCGTACAAGATATGGCAAACAAACTTTACCTGATAAGCAGTGAAGGAAAAATCCTTTGGAAACTACCTCTGAAGGAACGCATTATGAGCGATATTTTTCAAGTTGATTTGTACCGAAACAAAAAATTACAATTGGTGTTCAACACCAAAACAAAACTGTATGTGATAGACAGAACCGGAAAAAGTATAACGAACTTTCCTGTCAGGCTGAAATCAAAAGCCTCTGCCGGAATGACCGTTTTCGATTACGACAACAACCGAGAATACCGTTTCTTTATCCCGTGCGAAAACAATCAAGTTATATTGATGAAAAAAGACGGTTCTATCCCATCCGATTGGA
>DAIMYQ010000053.1:0-6916 GCA_036734385.1 Paludibacteraceae bacterium
CCTCCCTCTCCGCTAAAAAGAAGCTTGTAAGGAAATTACGAGCTTCTTTTTTTTGGGGGGACACTGAGAATGCATAAAAACCTAATAACTACACGAATAAAAATTAGTTTGTGCGAAATTAGACTATAAAAGCTCTTGATTTTCGTTCGATTTCAGTAGGTGGAATCTTATATTTCTCCGCAATAGGTCTCCAATTAGAAACGGCTTTAAGCACTTCATCTTTTATTTCAAATGCTCGTTCGTTTGATAACAGGTAGTAAGAGGCTGTTCTCATTACCAAATCAGTATCTAAGGAATTATCTTCTTCATCAATATTTAGTTTCAAACCGGTTCCAGTTTCATTGGCATTAATGTCAAATGCAGGAGCTAAAATCCAGCCGACTTCTGTAAACAAAAATCCATGGTTTCGTAGGTGGTCATCTGTATTGGATACACAAACCGAGAACAAAACCCGTCTGAAAAGCTCTTCCAAATCGGCTTTTGCATCTGCACAATCCGATTTAATAAATTCAACCAAGTTAAGATAACTTACGCCACTATCTGCATCATCACCATCCACCTTTTGCAATAAAGTCATTGCCGAAGCATAATGAATTCTCTTGTTGTCTTCAGTCCTGTCAAAGCGTTGGGACAAATATGTATGATATGAAGAACCTATTTTTCTAACTGATGCATTAGGAACCGTTATACCTGCCTGTATGGCAAGTTCATGAACAACCATTTCCCACAATCCGATATCCGAATCATCCTTTTGGCTAGGAAATTTAGCAATCCATTGTTTCTTTTCAGTATCCACCACATCGGCTTTGGGGCGTGCACCTCCTAACGAAGAAGCTGGTGCAATAAGTTGATTAATCCATTTTAAGGATGTTTCATCGAATGAATCGGCATTCTTTTCGTATTGCTCAACCGCATATTCCAAGTCTCGTAAAGAAGTCCAAGGTGGAGAAGCTAATCTAGCATCATTACTCAAAAACTCATCATCTTCAGTTTCTTTAAAACGCAAACCTCCCATACGATGGCTATCATGAACGCCCATCAAAAAATCAATCCCGAATAATGGGAGAGGCTCACGCTTTTCATGTTTGGCTAAAAGCACTTCACGCCGTTTCATCAACAACTGTCCCCATCGGTCTGGCGATGAATCTTTGAAAATACCGAAGTTATCATTCGAAGAAGCATATTGTTTTCCGGTATAAAGAGGTAATTCGGGGTCAATAGAAATCCCTGTTTTTAACCATTCCTTGTCATATTCAAAAGCATACACAGCCTTTCCTCTAAGCGATGAAAAACACAACTTTCCAAGCAATTTCGGTTCATCATAGATGTACCAATCAGCATAAACCAATATTTCTGTTTCCTGATTTTTTTTCATTCTAATCAAATTCAGGTTCTTCTGAATCTCCTTTGTCTATAACATACTTTATTGCAGAAGGAGTATTCTTCTTTTTGGGAGCTCTTTTCTTAACCACTAATCCTGAATCCTGAATTTGTCTTCCAATAGGGTCTTTATCCGCAATCAATAATAAATCTTCTTCGAGGCGTAAAACAGTCAACACTTGTAAATAATTCCCGAGAGAAACAGATGGAGAACCATCTTCGATATTTACAAGGGTAGAAACGGCTATTCCAGACCGTTCTGCTAAAGAACGGGTAGAGAGCTTCCTGCGTAAGCGGGCTAACTTGATATTCTCGCCTAATCGGGCTAGAATATTCTTTTGCTTTAAACTATAGTTTGATTTCATAACAACTGATATTTCAGTACAAAAATACATATTATTGTTGAAATATCATATATTATAGCTAAAAGATTTAGCTTTAACCTATATATATTAGTAAGCAGTTATAAAAGAACTCCCAGTTTCAACCAAGAGTTAAGTGGGCTGTTATTTTTTTTGTTTGAAACTTGCAAGAACTTCGCTATATGGTTTTGCATACCCAGGGTCGTATTTTTCCGCCATTTTTATTGCCATTTTTTCATATTTTATTGCTCCTTTAGTCTCACCGAGTTCGAATAATATGTGTGCGTACGTATCGCAGATAAAATGGCTTTTTTTGTCCATCAAATATGATTTGTATGACCATTTCTTAATTACGGGCAATATGCTTGAGTCATTAACGGCCTTATAATTTTCGTATATATACCAGCAGCCATTATTTATTTGCATTGGGTCTATGTCTTCTGCAAAGTAAGCAATAGCCTTTCCTATGAAATTGTTCCAAAGCCCTTTGTCATCTTTTTCGGTACCCGACGCACGCCATGCTGCATAATATTCAACAGATTTTACATATTGCATATATAAGGAAGAATCAATGGATTGTAAATATGTTTTATCGACATTTTCTTTATGTTTCCAAGAGTAATAACTAAATCCTAACAGTATGTGGTCATTAACTTCTTTTTTACCATATTTCGATTTATAATTGTCGCGATGAGCAAGAAAATATTGAAATTGAGGATTCTCAAAATCATAAACGAACTTTGTAAATAAATTCCAAGATTCCTTGGATAATAGTTCTTGGTCTGTTTTTGATTTAAAATAATCGTTGAGGATAGAGTCTTTATTATTTGCATTGAAATTTGCATTTAGATACTGAGATATGGTTTCTGCCGTTCTGTCTCCTTTTTTAATTTTGTTAGATAACCCGATGAAGTTTCTAGTGCTGTCAATTGCAATTTTGCCAACTTCAATGATATGTGCCGCATCATCAGCGCCTACTTTTTTATGCACCATTTCTCCCTTCGCATTTAAAAAAAGCAGTGTGGGAAACCCGTCAATAGTATATTTTGAAATTATACTTGCGTTTTCAGGTTTGTCCATGTCGAATTTAATATTGACAAAGTTTTGGTTGTAAAAATCTCCAACTTCTTTTTGTGTAAAAACTTCTTTTGCCAACTGTTTACATGGACCACACCAAGTTGTATAACAATCGATGAAAAGGAGTTTGCCTTCTTTTGCCGATTTGCTTAATGCTTCTGATAAAATACTGTCGTTGGTGAATTGAATGCCTGTTTCTTGAGCAAAAACGGACAGACTCATTGATAAAAACAATGCGGTTAAAAACTTTCTCATTTTTTGTTTTTTTGAAGTGCAGGGTCAAATGTATAAAATTATTGGAACAAGAAATAAACCAATAATATTCTTTAACATAGTAAAGGGTAAATTTCTGAGAATAGAATGATAACTATTTTTTCAGAATAACTTTTTTGGTATTGGTAACATTTGATGCCTTTTTCGGACGGTTACTTTCCGGATTTCTTTTTGGTCTCGGTTGTTTTTTCTCCTTTACAGGGTTGTTATCCATGAGTGGAAAAGGATGATTGTCAATTACCTTTATTTTTTTACCGATAAGTTTTTCTACATCACGCAAATAGCTTTTTTCTTCGGCATCGCAAAAAGAAATGGCTGTTCCTTTAGCTCCTGCTCTACCTGTTCGTCCAATGCGGTGAACGTAGGTTTCGGGAATGTTTGACATCTCAAAATTAATAACATATTCAAGGTCGTCCACGTCGATACCTCGTGCAGCAATGTCCGTAGCAACCAAAACACGTGTGGTTTGTGCTTTAAAATTATTTAAGGCTCTTTGTCTGGCATTTTGGGCTTTGTTGCCGTGAATGGCTTCTGCTGTGATGTTGTTTTTGAGTAATATTTTTACCACTTTGTCGGCACCATGTTTAGTACGTGTAAAGACCAAGGCGGTTTTAATGTTTTTATCTTTCAAAATATCAAGTAGCAACGAATTTTTATTCCCTTTATCGACAAAATAAACACACTGGTTAATAATGTCCACCGTAGAAGAAACAGGTGTTACCGATATTTTGGTAGGGTGGTGCAAAATAGTACTCGAAAGTTTGACAATTTCGGGAGGCATAGTGGCAGAAAAAAACAATGTTTGTCTTTTTTGTGGCACCATGGCAATTATTTTTTTTACATCATGACTAAAACCCATATCCAGCATACGGTCAGCCTCGTCGAGCACTAGTATTTCAACATTACTCAGGCTGATAAAACCTTGGCTGATAAGGTCGAGGAGACGACCCGGAGTGGCAACAAGTACATCGACACTGCCTTGTAATATTTTTACTTGCGTGTTTTGATTTACGCCACCGAAAATTACGGTATTTGTAACGTTAGTATATCTTCCGTAGGCGTTAAAACTTTCGCCAATTTGTATGGCAAGCTCTCGTGTAGGTGTGAGAATGAGGCTTCTTATTTTTCTTTTTTTCTCGTTAATGCGTGTTTGACTGAGTATTTGCAAAATAGGAATGGCAAAAGCAGCTGTCTTTCCGGTTCCTGTCTGCGCACAACCAAGTAAGTCTCGACCTTCGAGTGCTAATGGGATTGCTTCTTCTTGTATGGGAGTGGGAGATGTATAACCTTCTTCTTGAACCGCCTTAAGAATGGGCTCAATCAGGTTGAGGGATGTAAATTGCATAAAATATTGTTAGTGTTACGTCGTCTCAGCCATTGTCAGCTGAGAAAACCTGTGCAAGGTACGGAAATTTAATGGAATTATTGTTCTTTATTTTTCAGGGCACAGATGAATTGCTTTTCATTTTGCGTTATTTTGTACCTTTTTCTACATTATCAAGAAAAAATACTACGGCTATGTATTTTATATCGGTAAGAAAATGTAAATGAAAAAAGGATTGTCCTGTTTAGTAGGACAATCCTTCTTTTATACGAAAAATCCAATTAGAACCAAAAGCCAATATTTGCAGTCGGTACAACTTTGCGATAAGCATCAGAATAGCCCAGTGTAAATTCTATCGGACCGATAGCCGTTTTGTATGAATATGTAAAACCGACTCCCCAAACGCCTTTGTATTTGTCGAATTGATCAATCTCATCATTATGCAGCAGATAATTTCCGGCTAATGTGATATAATGCCTTTTATATAGGTTGTAACGTAATCCTAAATTGCCAATAAAAGCATTTTGACTTGTAGCCCAAATTGAAGGTAATCCGTAAAAAGGCAACCAATGATAATAACTTGTTTCATACTCTTGTGCCGCAAGGAAATTTCCTAAAAAAGACGGAGTTTCTTTTCGCAAAACTGAGCGTGCATTTATGCCGGTTAATAGTGTGGCACGTGGACTGAGTTTTGCAACGTTTTTGGCTTTGAGTAATACTATCGGGTTGATGTTCTTATAATTTAAATCGTGAGCCAATAATGCTTCAGAATAAATTTGCGAACCTTCGGTGGGGTAATAAAAATCGTTCAGATTATCAAAGTTATAATAGGCGTAGTAGTTTGATATAAATTTTTCTCGGGTGGACAAATTTGAATTTTGATCACTAATTACGTCATATAATTTGCCGATGAAATACTCTTGCCTGACTCCTAATCCCAGTATTGAATATCTTAAAATACGTTGGTAGGTGTATAATTTAATTGCATTGTAATAAATACTAGCCGGATACGTATAATCTTTTGTGAGATGTACGTTTAAGTCGGAATAAGAGCCTTCTAGCATAAAAGCAATTTTCGGCATTTTCTTTTTATTGATTTCCGCCAAAAAGTTAACTCTCGGATTTGTTGAAATGTCAGCAGTAAGAGACAATAAACCAATTGTTTTGGAATAATCTTTACGAGTTCCGTTCAATACAATCGAAACGGCACTTCTGGTATTCAATCTCATCCCTACATTTATGTTATTGGTTTTACCTTCGTCAATTGTTATATTTAATGTTTTACCATCCTGATTATCAGTAATATTAAAATAAACACGATTAAATACTCCCATGCCATAAAGACTATGGATTGATTTTTTGATATCCGAATAATTGTATTTTCCCGGAGTTTCCAGGTTGACTACATCCAGTAATAGGTTTTCTGGTAAAGAGTAATTGCCTGAAAATGTAATGTTTGTAATGTTCCATGTATTTTCCTTAATCAGACTATCGGACACGATACGGGGTTGAAGATTATATTTGGTTTTTAAATCTCTTAGTTGATTAATGACTGCTAATGCCGATTCTCGTCCTCTACGTATCAGCGTATCTGCTGCTGCATTGGAGAAACTGGAAGCATTGTAACCATTCACATTGGGTTCAATCAAAATATTACAAAGTTGTTTGTTGGCAGAATCTTTACGAGATATAAGCATCGTGGTCAACTGATTGGTTATATCTTTTAGAGATAATATATCATTTGTTTTGTGAGAATCAGCGTTTAAGTTTACCCCAATAATGATGTCAGCACCCATCTGCTTGGCTACATCAGTGGGGAAGTTATTCATAACTCCACCATCAACAAATAAATAATCTTTATATTGGATTGGAGCAAAAACACCGGGAATAGCCATACTTCCAAAAATAGCCGTAGGTAAAAATCCGGAATTCACAACCACTTCTTTGCCTGTTCTCAGGTCGGTTCCAATACAAGCAAACTGAATAGGAAAGTTATTAAAATCAGCATTATAAGGCACGTTAGCCGAAAGACCGCAAAAAAGATTTATTATATTTTGTCCCTCAATAATTCCGGTTGGTATTCCGGATTTTTTATCTACAGGAATTGATAATAGGTAACGCTGTTTTTCCTGCTGTGCATATTGGTCTAACTGTTTACGAGAAACATAATCGGACAATAAATGTGACCAGTTCTCTGTCAAACACATTTGAGTCAATTGCTGGGTATTATATCCGATAGAGTATAAGCCACCAATAATACTACCCATGCTTGTGCCCACTATAATATCAACGGGAATGCCCTCCTTTTCTAATACTTCCAAAACACCTATGTGCGAAAAACCTTTGGCACCACCTCCGCTTAGTACTACTGCAATTTTAGGCCTTTCCATGTTTTGTGCGGATAAACATTGAAAGGTTAAACATAACAATATAAAAATAAACAGACGTTTCATAAAGATAGAATTGTTTTTAGTATCCTATTGTTCTTACGAATCTTTCG
>DAIMYQ010000054.1:0-6782 GCA_036734385.1 Paludibacteraceae bacterium
AGGAATTGTCAGAACAAGAAAAAAAATATATTTGTGGTGGAGCAGAGTATGCAAAATACAGGTGGTATTCTGGAACTAATTCCATACTTTATTTAGGTTTTTCCTTCTATAATGCAGGAGTATATATCTGGAAACTGTTTTAATACACCCAAAACAATTAGACACATCAATTTTGTGATGTGTCTAATCTAAATAATACTTTGAAACCGAGCATGACTGACCAAGCACAAACTAACAATGAAAATGTAAAATATGCGAGTTTCATGTAATCATTAAAGACTAAATTATTGACACATGAATAACTTATACCCTAATACAATTGGACAAGTACTTTTTTTGCTACTTATTCCTTTTTTTCTTGCATCTCCCTTTTTCTACTTAATGATGACTATAGGATTAAACGATGAAGTGTTTTTGTTTATCTATGTGTTAATTTATTTTATCCTATTTTTAGGATTACATATCACTATAAGTAAAGTCAAAAAGTTACCACTTGTATTAAATCGTTCCTTTGTGCCCACAAAAAATCACAGTATAGGAGTATTCATTTTACTCGTTATTTCTTTTCAAATAGGGATAAATTCTCCTATGGCAAAAACTATTTCTTTTTTTTTTAATTTAAATAATGAAAATGCTACACCTCCATCTATACTAGTATTAATGTCGATTGTATTATTCGGACCATTGATGGAAGAAATAATGTTTAGAGGCATTATTTTAAGAGGATTATTAAGCAAGTATACAGCTAAAAAAGCCATTATATTTACAGCAATATTATTCGGATTAATACATATGAACCCTATCCAAATTCCAGGAGCTATACTCCTAGGAATATTTTTCTCATGGATTTACTACCGCACAAGAAATATTGGAATCTGCATAATGCTGCATATGGTAGCTAATACGACAACTATGTTAATACAATATATCCCTCCCCATTTATCATTTAGTATATGGTATATATATGGCGTTTTTACTCTTGTATTTGTTATCTTAACCATTCAATTATATAAAAAGTCAAAGAAAAACATATTTTAATCAAATGAACTGACAGATATGTTTAATATTATACAAACTTATTGGACTTACACCTATTGCCGAAAATGGACATCGTCCCCAAGATTTGCAAAAAGCTGATAATTTCAAGGAAATTGTGCAAATAGGAACAAAATAAACGCAGCCCGAACAATCTGCTTTTCACAAAAAGAGGATTGATTTTTTGAAAGAACAAACCAAAAAGTCAGTCCTCTTTTGATTCATAATTATAAACATTTTTACTATACTTGCAAGCTCAATTTGTTTAATTTTTATAACACAATAGATATTTCTTACATTTAGGAGATTTTAGTATCTTTGTGAGATTAAAAATTGAATTTAAAAAGTAAAGTTGTGGCTAAAAAAGCATTATTAGGAAATACCTTAACCGAACTTCAAGAAATAGTAAAAGCAAATGGTCTTCCTGCTTTTTCCGCAAAACAAATAGCCGATTGGCTTTACAAAAAGCGTGTAACTACTATCGAAGAAATGACCAATATATCGGCTGCTAACCGAGAAAAATTGGCTGAAAAATACTGTGTCGGAGCAAAAAGACCGACGGAAAAAAGCGAATCCAAAGACAAAACGAAAAAATATCTTTTCGAAACTGACAAAAACAAATATATTGAAGCGGTATTTATTCCTGAGAAAGAAAGATTTACCTTATGTATCTCCTCCCAAGTAGGTTGCAAAATGAATTGTTTGTTTTGTGCCACCGGCAAACAAGGTTTTGGAGGAAATCTTACGGCTGGGGAAATTTTAAATCAAGTACAAAGCATCGACGAAAGTGAACAGTTGACAAACATTGTTTTTATGGGCATGGGCGAACCCTTGGATAATGTCACGGAAGTACTCAAAGCAATAGAAATCATAACAGCAGAATATGGTTATGGATGGAGTCCGAAACGTGTTACACTATCAACATCCGGTATTCTTCCCCATCTGAAAACATTTTTAGATCAGACACAATGCAACTTGGCGATTAGCCTGCACTCTGCCTCAAAACTGGAACGCAAAGAGTTAATGCCGATAGAAAAAACATACGCCATCAGCGAAGTTATTAACCTGGTAAAACTGTATGATTGGAGTCATCAACGCCGCATTTCGTTCGAATACATTTTGTTCAATGAATTGAACGACACGGAAGAGCAAGCATTACTGTTGGCAGAAATGTTACGACATATTGATTGCCGAGTGAACTTAATTCCCTACCACCCCATTCCGGAAGTTGGATTAACACCTTCGAGCAGGGATAAAATTGAAAATTTTCAACGAATTTTGACAAGAAAACACATCACAACAACGATTAGAAGATCAAGAGGACAAGACATTGACGCTGCCTGCGGAATGTTGTCAACAAAAAAACTTAAAACAGTGTAAATGGAAGCAAAAAAACTTAAAATAGGAATTACACAAGGAGATATAAACGGCATTGGCTACGAAGTTATCATTAAAACATTGGAAGATAACCGCATTTTGGATTTCTGTATTCCAATCGTGTACGGTTCTCCCAAAGTGGCAGCTTATCACCGCAAAATGTTGGACATCAACCTTTCATTAAACCTCATTAATAGTGCTGCCGAAGCAAACGAAAAAAGAGCCAACATCATCAATTGTACCGACGATGAAATAAAAGTAGAAATATCTCGCTCGACAGAAGCCGCAGGCGAAGCCTCTTTTGCAGCTTTAGAAAAAGCCACCCAGGACTTAAAAGACGGATTGATAGATGCCATTGTTACAGGACCTATCAACAAAAAAAACATACAATCCGCCAATTTTCATTTTCCGGGACATACCGAATATTTGGAAGAAAAATTTGGCAAAAAAGGGGATGCCCTGATGCTGATGGTAAACGAGTTTATGCGTGTTGCCGTAGTTACAGGTCATATTCCTGTATCACAAATAGCATCGAGTCTTTCCACCGAAAAAATACTCGATAAAATAAAAAGTCTGAATACATCATTAAAAAAAGATTTTGGTGTAATGAAACCCCGTATTGCCGTATTGGGATTAAACCCTCATGCCGGAGACGAAGGTGTGATCGGCGATGAAGAATCAACCATCATCAGTCCTGCCATAAAAGCAGCACTGGAAAAAGGCATTATTTGTGTAGGGCCACTACCCGCAGACGGATTTTTCGGTTCATCAAACTTCCAAAATTACGACGGTATTTTGGCAATGTACCACGACCAAGGTCTTATTCCTTTCAAAGCTCTTTCTATGGAATCAGGTGTCAACTTTACCGCAGGGCTGAATATCGTTCGTACATCACCTGCACATGGTACTGCCTACGACAAAGCCGGATTAAATATAGCTTCGGAGGTATCATTCAGAGAGGCATTGTATGCAGCCTACGATATTGTAAACAACCGTAACAGAAACAAATAAAGACCAATAAGCCGTTAAGATCATATCATTATGATTCAGGAAAAAGAATTACAAAATATAAAACAACGCTTTAGTATCATAGGAAACAATCCGACACTAAACAGAGCGATTGAAATTGCCGTGCAAGTGGCAAATACAGATCTTTCTGTACTCATTACCGGAGAAAGTGGTGTCGGAAAAGAAAATTTTCCCAAAATAATACATCAGTTCAGCTCGAGAAAACACGAAAAATACATTGCCGTTAACTGCGGTGCAATTCCGGAAGGCACTATCGATTCCGAACTTTTCGGACACGAAAAAGGCTCTTTTACAGGAGCTTTGAACGACCGAAAAGGTTATTTTGAAGTAGCAGACGGCGGTACTATCTTTTTAGACGAAGTCGGTGAGCTTCCTTTGTCCACGCAAGCTCGATTGCTACGGGTTTTGGAAGTTGGCGAATTTATAAAAGTGGGGTCTTCTGTTGTTCAAAAAACGAACGTTAGGGTTATTGCTGCCACCAACGTAAATATTCCCAACGCCATACAAGAAAATAAATTCAGAGAAGACCTTTTTTATCGCCTAAACGCAGTGCATATTACCATTCCACCTCTTCGAGAACGAAAAGAAGATATTCTTCTGCTATTCAAAAAATTTGCAACGGATTTTGCTGAAAAATACCGTATGCCGGCAATTGTTCTTTCTCCGGAAGCACAAAAAACCATTGTAAACTACTATTGGCAAGGAAATATCCGCCAACTGAAAAATTTTGTAGAACAAATTTCAGTTATCGAAGAAAACAGAGAGGTTTCTGTTACAACACTCAATAAATATTTCCCCGACGAAACAAGACAACATTTTCCATTATTGGTTGATAAAACAGTTAACGAAAAAACATTCAATAACGAAAGAGAAATTTTATACCAGGTTTTGTTTGATATGAAAAGGGACATCGACGAATTGAAAAAACTTGTTAACGGTTTCTCTCAAAAGGCACCCGAAGCAAAAAATGAAACAATTGCCAAAGATTCTACCCTACTACCAACCTATTATAAATCTGCGAAAGAAAATAGTACTCTATCGAAAAACACGACGGAAAAAAAGAGTGAACCTATTGATATAGAAGTCACTTCGGAAGAAAAAGAAAACGACTCTTTTGCTGTAGAGGATATGGAAAAACATTTAATAAAAAAAGCCCTTGAAAAACACAACGGAAAACGTAAATTTGCCGCTCTCGATCTAAAAATTTCCGAAAGAACTTTATACAGAAAAATTAAAGAATACGGACTAGACAACTAGAAAATGAAAAAAAACACCCTCATCATAGTTTTTAGCACATTATTACTGTTTTGCATATCGTGCAGCGTTGCGTACAAATTTAACGGGGCGTCTATCGATTACAGCAAAACAAAAACAATCTGCATCCACGACTTTACAAACCGTGCACAAATGGTATATCCTCCTCTTACTGATACGTTTAACGAAAGTTTAAAAGACCTTTTCAGCAGACAAACTCGTTTATCGCAAGTGTCACGGAATGGAGACATGGAAATTGAAGGTGAAATTGTCGGCTATGACATTGCACCTATGGCAATACAAGCAAATGCAATAGCGGCAGAAACTCGTCTCTCAGTAAGAATAAATGTCCGATTTACCAACAATAAAAACTCGGACGAAGATTTTGAACGCTCCTATACTTCATACCGAAACTTTGATAGTTCTTATATGCTAAACGATGTACAAGACGAACTCATAGCTGAGATTACAAAAGAATTGGTCGAATATATTTATAATGATACCGTAGCTAATTGGTAATTACGAAGATGACCGGCAAAGAACTTTTATATTACACTCAACATCCCGAAGCCTTACATCAGGAAAGCGTTCGGGCTCTAAAGGATATTCTTATTGAACATCCCTATTTTCACACAGCTAATATATTATTTCTCAAAAGCCTACATAATACAGACGATATTCTTTATCCTTCCATGTTGAAAAAAATATCGCTGTATGCTCCCGACAGGTCTTCTCTTAAAAGATTAATAGAAAGCCATCACGTTACCCGAGAAGAAATAATCGTTACAAAAAAAGAAGAAACTGCGATACCTATCGAAATGGAAAATGTTCCGTACACGTGTACCTCGATTGACGATCCACATACGACAATTTCCCCATTAAAAAATCAAAATTTAATTGATGAATTTATCAAAAAAAATCCTAAAATTCATCTGATAAATGATGACACTCCGATTCCCGAAGTACCTGTAGAAGAAGAAAATGGAGAAAACGAAGAATTCTTTACAGAGACACTGGCTAAAATATATATCAAGCAAAAACAATACGAAAAAGCCATTCGAATTTTTAAAAAATTAAATTTGAAATATCCGGAAAAAAGTATTTACTTTGCGGACCAAATACGTTTTCTAGAGAAAGTCGTAATAAATACAAAAAAATAATATAACAATGTATACAGTAATTATTTCGTTAATTGTAGTCGTTTCCATTTTGTTGGCACTTATCGTATTAGTACAAGACCCTAAAGGAGGAGGTTTGGCTTCAAACTTTTCTTCTTCAAACCAAGTAATGGGAGTCCGCAAAACAACCGATTTTTTGGAAAAAGCCACATGGTCATTGGCAGGAGTTTTAGCTCTTTTATGTATTTTTTCTGTAGCTTTTACCCAAGGACCGAGTAATGCAGAAACAGAAGCATCTTCTGTTGTTGATAAAAATGCAATTGAAAACGTTATGAGTACTAATACAGGAAAAAAAGCAGTTCCTACTGCACAACTTCCTGCTGCAGCTGCACCTCAACAAGCACAACAGCCACAACAGGCTCAACCGACACCAGCTCAGCCGGTTCAAAAATAATACTTATTTTAATCCTCATAGAAAAGTCGTTTTGGTTTTTTCCAAAACGACTTTTTTTTGTCAGGCATATCTGAAAAAATGACACAAAATTAACTTTGGCACAAAATGTGCTATAGCAAGGATAAAACAATTAATGTTTAATCAATTAAATAATACAGAAATGACTATTAAACCATTAGCAGACAGAGTTTTAGTTAAACCTACTGCACCAGAAGAAAAAACAGCAAGTGGAATTATCATTCCAGAATCTGCAAAAGAAAAACCTCTAAAAGGTGAAGTTATTGCCGTAGGCAATGGTACAAAAGACGAAGAAATGGTCGTAAAAAAAGGTGATACCGTTTTGTATGGTAAATATGCCGGCACCGAAATTGAACTTGACACCGAGAAGTTTCTTATCATGCGTCAAAGTGACATTTTAGCTATCATCTAACATCCAAAAAAAATTATTTTTCACATTAAAAACACAAAAAAATGGCAAAAGAAATTAAATTTGATATTGAAGCTCGCGACCAACT
>DAIMYQ010000055.1:0-6202 GCA_036734385.1 Paludibacteraceae bacterium
AAAATAGCTATTATAGGTGGTTCCGGTTTTGTTGGAACGCGTCTTATTGAAAATTTAAAAACATCATATCAAGTAACAAATATAGATAAACAAATGAGTCATTTTCATCCGGAAGTGACTACTATTGGAGATGTACGTGATAGGGAAGAAATGGTTCAACTGCTTAAAGGACAAGAATTGGTAATTTTGTTAGCAGCGGAGCATCGCGATGATGTATCACCTGTTTCTCAGTATTATGATGTAAATGTTACCGGTATGGAAAATGTATTGGCAGCAATGGATGTCAATGGAATCAAACGTATTGTTTTTACGAGTTCTGTAGCCGTATATGGGATCAATAAAAAAAGTCCGAACGAAACCCATCCTGCCGATCCTTTTAATCATTATGGCAAAAGCAAATGGCAGGCTGAATTGCGTTTGCAATCTTGGGCGAAAAAAAATCCACACGCTAATGTAAATATATTACGTCCTACCGTTATTTTCGGAGAACGTAATCGGGGCAATGTATACAATCTGTTACATCAAATATCAGGTGGACAATTTATGATGATAGGCAAAGGGGAAAATAAAAAATCGATGGCCTATGTAGGTAATATTGTTGCTTTTATACAATTTCTTATGGAAAATTATTCTCAAGGTTACGAAGTATTTAACTATGTAGATAAACCTGACCTAACCATGAATGAGTTAGTCCCCTTAGTAGGCAATGTTCTTGGTAAGCATATTCCTAAAATTCATGTTCCTTATGTTGTTGGAATGTGCGGTGGATACTGTTTTGACGTGTTAGCTTGGATTACACGTAAGAAATTATCAATTAGCAGTGTCAGGGTGAGAAAATTTTGTGCTGTTACTCAATTCAGTGCTTTAAAGGCTAAAGCATCGGGTTTTGTGCCTGTTTTTACCTTGGCAGAAGGTTTGTCACGTACGTTGAAGTATGAGTTTGGAGTCGATTCTAATAAGGATAATGTAATTTTTGAGTCAGAATAAGTTTCTTTTTTTGAAAAAAACCATTAAAAAAGTAATAAATTATTTGTACTTTAAAAAAATCACTTTACCTTTGCCCCTACAAAAAGATAGCGAAATGAATAGTTTCTTCTTTACATACTTTTATTACTACTTTTACTTTAGCAAAAAGTGAACGGGTTTTATATGTATGTGATAGAAAAATAAAAATATAATATATGTTGAATCCCGTCTAATAGGCGGGATTTTTTTTTAAACTTATACGAAAAACAAACATGAAAAAAGTAGCCATCCAAGGAATAGCGGGTTCTTTTCACGATATAGCCGCAAAAAATTACTTTAAGGGGGAAAAAATAGAAATTATTCCTTGTAACACTTTTAAGGAAGTCTTTGCTGCCATAAAAAAAGATAATTCTATCATTGGTTTTATTGCCATTGAAAATACTATAGCCGGCAGTTTACTTCAAAATCACAACTTGTTGAAAGATAGTGGACTAAAGGTTGTTGGAGAATATAAACTTCGTATAGAACACAGTTTGGTGGCACTGAAAGGTCAGACAATTAACGATATATCAAAAGTCTATTCGCATCCAATTGCTTTGATGCAATGTGAGGATTTTTTGTTGGCAAATCCTCATCTTTCTCCAATAGAAAGTGATGATACGGCATCCAGTGCAAAACGAATAGCTGATGAAAAGTTATATGGGTGTGCCGCTATTTGTGGAAAATTGGCTGCTGAAATTTATGACATGGAGATTTTGGCGGAAGGTATTGAGACAAACAAACGAAATTTTACTCGGTTTTTGGTAATTGCCGATCCGTGGCTGGCGGAAGAAATGATGGCAGACAAAAAAATTAATAAGTCGTCGATGGTATTTGCTTTGCCCCACGAAGAAGGAAGTTTGGCAAAAGTTCTTTCTATCCTTTCTTACTATGGGGTGAATCTTACCAAAATTCAGTCTCTTCCCATTATTGGTCGTGAATGGGAATATTTGTTTTACATCAATTTGACATTTGATAATTTCATGATGTATAGGCAGTCGATAAATGCGATACGTCCGTTTACAAAAGATTTACAGGTTTTAGGAGAATACGAAGAATTTATTAATTCTTAAATAAAATATTTGACAAATGAATATACATCCCGCTGACCGATTGAACGACGTCGCTGAGTATTATTTTTCTACTAAACTGAAGGAAATTGCTCAAATGAATAGTACCGGCAAAAATGTTATAAGCCTAGGAATTGGAAGCCCCGATATGCCACCTTCCGACAGAACCATACACACATTGTGTGAGGTTGTTAAAAGAACTGATGTTCATGGATATCAACCGACTATAGGCATTCCGGAATTGCGTCAAGCTTTTGCCAAATGGTATAAACGATGGTACAATGTCGATTTAGACTACAATACCGAAATTCAACCTCTTATAGGTTCAAAAGAGGGAATTTTGCACGTAACATTGGCATTTGTTAATCCGGGGGATAAAGTGTTGGTGCCTAATCCCGGTTATCCTACTTACACATCTCTGAGTAAATTGCTTGGTGCGGAAGTAGTTCCGTATAATTTAAAGGAAGAAAATGATTGGCAGCCTGATTTTGAGGAATTGGAAAAGATGGATCTTTCGCATGTGAAGCTGATGTGGACGAATTATCCTCATATGCCGACCGGTGCCAATGCAACTGTCGATTTATATGAAAAATTAGTGGCGTTTGCAAGAAAAAATAATATTATAATCGTTAATGATAATCCATATAGCTTTATTTTGAACGAAAAGCCATTGAGTTTGTTAAGCATTGCCGGAGCAAAAGAATGTTGTATCGAATTTAATTCAATGAGTAAAAGTCATAATATGCCCGGTTGGAGAATAGGTATGATAGCAACTAATCCGCAATTTATCCAATGGATTGTGAAGGTGAAAAGTAATATTGATTCAGGCACCTTTCGTCCGATGCAATTGGCAGCCGTTGAAGCGTTACAAAATGAAAATGATTGGCACCACGAAATGAATGTCAATGTGTATAAAAGACGCAGGACATTGGCAGGTAAAATTATGGATGCAATAGGCTGTCGTTATGATGAAAAGCAAGTGGGCATGTTTTTGTGGGGAAAAATTCCCGATCAATGCCTTGATGCTGAAGATATAACCGAAAAAGTATTACACGAAGCGAGGGTTTTCATTACTCCGGGTTTTATTTTTGGTAGCAACGGAAAGCGTTTTATCCGTTTGTCGTTGTGTGCAACCGAAGACAACTTACAACAAGCATTGAATAGAATTTTAGAAATCAAGAATAAATAAAAAAACGAATAACAAGAAGAATATGAATGATTTACAATCAATTTTATTGCCAGGCATAGAGAATAAGCGACCTTTTATTATTGCCGGTCCATGTAGTGCCGAAACAGAAGAACAAGTTATGGAAACAGCTCGCCAATTGGCAGCCAAAGGTGTTAAAATGTTTCGTGCCGGCATTTGGAAACCTCGCACAAAACCCGGTGGATTTGAAGGTGTTGGGGTAGAAGGACTGCCATGGTTAAAAAGAGTGAAAGAAGAAACCGGTATGTATGTTGCAACTGAAGTAGCGACAGCTAAACATGTAGAAGAAGCCTTAAAGGCAGGTATTGATATGCTTTGGATAGGTGCTCGCACATCTGCCAATCCTTTTGCTGTTCAAGAGCTTGCCGATGCTCTGCAAGGTGTAGATATTCCTATTTTGATTAAGAATCCGGTGAATCCTGATATTGAACTTTGGATAGGAGCCGTAGAACGTATTTATGGTGCCGGAATTAGAAAATTAGGAGTTATTCATAGAGGTTTCAGCTCTTATGACAAAAATATTTATAGAAATTTACCACAATGGAATATTCCAATTGAGATACGCCGTCGACTTCCTAATTTGCCTATTATTTGCGATCCAAGTCACATCGGCGGAAAAAGAGAGTTGATAGCTCCACTTTGCCAGCAGGCGATGGACTTGAGCTTTGACGGCTTAATTATTGAAGCTCATAATTGTCCCGAAAAAGCATGGAGTGATGCTTCTCAGCAAATAACGCCTGATATTTTGGCATTTATCATTAATACATTGGTTATTAGAGAAACAACTCAGACCACGGAGAATCTTTCAGAGTTAAGAAATCAAATAGATGCTATCGATAATGATTTGTTACATATATTGTCAAAACGTATGCGAATTTCACGAGAAATAGGAACGTACAAAAAAGAACACAATATGCCCGTTTTACAGGCTACTCGTTACGATGAAATTATCCAAAAACGCGTTATTCTTGGCGAGTCGTTAGGAATAGGACAGGACTTTGTAAAGAAAGTGTTGGAAGCCATTCATGAAGAATCCGTTCGTCAACAAATGGAAATTATTAATTCATAAACAAAGCTCGTTAGAGATTATAACTTTCTAATGGACGAATTTAATTTGAAACAAAAATGAAAATTTTGATTTTGGGAGCCGGAAAAATGGGAACATTTTTTACCGATGTCCTTTGTACCCAACATGAAGTAGCTTTGTTTGATGTGAATCCGCATAATTTGCGTTTTGTCTTCAATACGTATCGTTTGACAAAATATGACGAAATTCAGGCGTTCAAACCTGAGTTGGTGATTAATGCCGTAACATTAAAATATACCATTGAAGCTTTCAAAGCTGTTATTCCATATTTGCCCAAAGAATGTATTTTGTCTGATATTGCTTCTGTGAAAACAGGATTGCAAGAATTTTACGAATCTACCAACATGCGTTATGTGTCCAGTCACCCCATGTTTGGACCTACTTTTGCCAATTTGGAAGACTTAAGTTCACAAAGTGCTATTATCATTTCGGAATCAGACCATATGGGAAAAGCATTTTTTAAAGATCTTTATCATAGTTTAAAATTGCAGATATTTGAATATACTTTTTCGCAACACGACGAAACGATAGCTTATTCTTTGTCCATTCCATTTGCATCTACCATCGTTTTTGCTGCTGTAATGAAGCACCAAGATGCTCCGGGTACTACTTTCAAACGCCACATGGCAATTGCCCGAGGGTTGTTTTCCGAAGACGATTATTTGCTTTCGGAAATACTTTTTAATCCGTATACTCCCGGTCAAGTACAAAAAATACGTGAAGAACTGAAGTTTTTGCTTGATATTATTGAGAAGAAAGATGTTTCGGCTATGCAGTCCTATTTGAAGAAATTACGTCAAAATATTGAATAGTATATGTGTTTAATTTTAACAGAATCCATGAAAACTCGCTTTTTTCATGGATTTTGTTTGTTTTTAAAGTTTTTTGTCTTTAACTTCGATGCACAGAACAAAATGTAATAACCCCTAAAACTATAAAATATGAAAAAAATTACTCTACTATTTTTATCTTGTTTTTTTGCCGCATTTGCCTATGGATCGACAAATATGGTGACGAATGGCGATTTTAGTGACGGATTGAACGGATGGACAGTAAAACATGAAAAAGCTGCTGATTCTACCAGTGTGCTTTATACCATCACTACTACTGACGGTTTAGGGATAACCACGGGAACAACCCTTCCTGCAGGTCGTTTGGATTTTTACCAAAATCTTGCTATTGAAGAAGGTGCTACGTACACTATTAGCTTTGATTATAAAGCATCTCACTCGAAATTGAGAATTTGGAGTTTTGGTATAGGAGACGCGAATCTTTCGGTTTATAATACTACTAAAGCGACAACTGACCCTATGCGTACGAATAACCAATATTTTCCTGCTGTAACCGAATGGACATTCAAAACAATGGATTATACGGTACCGGGTTCTGCTGGAGAAACTTCGGATTCTAATGTAGATACTTTACATCTTGAATTTAGAGCTTACAAAGAAGCTTCAGAAACTTTGGCTTTAACAAACGTTTCTGTGGTGAAAAAAGAAACTACCGGCATTCACGATGTTCAAAACCAACCTTCCGTATCTGTAGCCGGAGCTAAAGTCTATATTTCTGCCAATATCGGAGATATTGTTAGCGTGTTTAATTTAACGGGACAGACTATTTTCCGTACAGTTGTTGAGAGAGATAGAATTGCTATAAGTAATTTACCGAACAATCAGATATTGGTGGTTCGTGTAGGAGGAAAAGCATTTAAGGTAAAATTATAACGTATAGTTAGAATCATTAAGAAAGGCTGTTTCAACACTATTAAAACAGCCTTTCTTGTTTGATGGTGAGCGATTATGTCATTATATGGTAACCCACCGCTAACGCGAG
>DAIMYQ010000056.1:0-2759 GCA_036734385.1 Paludibacteraceae bacterium
TTCCTTAATGATTTTATAGGTGATGGTAGATTTATTTATTTTTATTAAATAATAACTAAATATAAATAGGTATTGATTTACAAAGCTTTATACTAAACACTAATAGCATTTCCCATTGTGCTTTAGGTTACAAATGTACATCTGATTTTATTATTTTTACATTTGTAATATTTAATAATTGTGAAATAATTTGTTACATTTGTAATCTAAAGAAATGTTGATTTTTATAGTAATCAGAGTCATAAATATGTATGAAAGATCGAATTAAGCTATTAATGGAAAAAGAAAAACTTTCCCCTAAAGTTTTTGCAGATATGGTTGGAATACAACCTTCTGCTATTTCTCATATTTTGTCAGGAAGAAATAAACCAAGTATGGACGTTGTGCAAAAAATACTGAATACATTCAGAACTGTAAGTACTGATTGGATGCTTTTAGGTTTTGGTCCAATGTATAGAAATCAAAAGGTCTTACAGGGCACTTTATTTGAGGAAGAGTCCGAAAATGTTTCAAATATTCAATCCTCAAAGATTCAAAATATCCAAGAACCAGGTAATTTCGTCCCACAAAAAACTGAAATACAGATAAATAAGTCAAATTTAGAAGAAAAAAAAGTCGAACGAATTATTATTTATTTTTCTGATAATACATTTGAAGAATTTTTACATTGAATTTAAGCTAACCTTGCATAAGCAAATTCAAGGTTCTTTTTTATCTTTGTGAAAAATATCTGTAATGGTCTAGTTAAATGATGAAAAAATATTTGCTCGATTTTTTGGTTAGTGAAAATTTAAAGTTAAATGATAAATCCTTTTTACTCCGTTTAGCTTACGAAGGTATACTCCCAGAAATACTTCCAGGTCAATTTGTGGAGATACGAGTTGACAATTCCAATATGGTTTTTTTGAGACGTCCGGTATCTGTTCATGACGTAGATTATCAAAATAATGAACTCTCTTTATTGATACAAGTTGTTGGACAGGGAACCCGCAAACTATCTGAATTAAAAGTTGGTGATACCTTGAATATAATTGTTCCATTGGGCAATAGCTTTACCTTTCCTTCTGAAAAGCAAAAAGAACTATTTCTTATTGGAGGTGGCGTTGGTATTGCCCCTCTATTGTATTTAGGTCGTATACTTTGCGATAAAAAATACAAAGTCAATTTTTTGTTGGGAGGAAAGACGAAGCAAGAGTTGGTTCGGTTAGCCTCTTTTGAAAAATATGGCAAAGTATATCTCACAACAGAAGATGGAAGTACTGGTGAAAAAGGATTTGTAACCCAACATTCAGTATTAACAAAACATAAAATAGATAAAATATATACGTGTGGTCCAACTCCTATGATGAAAGCAGTCGCTAATTATGCCCAGAAAAATAACATAGATTGTGAGGCTTCCCTGGAAAATAAAATGGCTTGTGGCATTGGGGCTTGTCTGTGTTGTGTTACAGAAACCAAAGAAGGTCATAAATGTGTATGTTCTGAAGGTCCCGTATTTAATACAAATGATTTAAAATGGTAGATTTAAAGGTAAATATAGGCAATTTGGAATTAAAAAATCCAGTAATGAGTGCATCCGGTACTTTTGGTTATGGATCTGAATTTACTGATTTTATAGATATTTCTCGACTTGGAGGTATTATTGTAAAAGGTACAACTATTCATGCTAGAGAGGGGAATCCTTATCCTCGTATGGCAGAAACGCCTTCCGGTATGTTAAACGCTGTTGGGTTACAAAATAGAGGTGTTGATTATTTTATAAATAAGATTTATCCTTCCATAGCTGATATAAATACGAACATTATCATAAATGTATCAGGGAGTTCGATTGAAGAATACATTGCTGCTGCCGAAAAAATAAATGAATTGGATAAAATTCCCGCCATTGAGCTGAATATTTCTTGTCCAAATGTAAAACAAGGGGGAATGGGATTCGGAACTTCATGTGTATCTGCAGCGGAGGTGGTCAAAGAAGTTCGGAAGGCATACAAAAAGACGCTCATTGTAAAATTAACTCCAAATGTAACCAATATCTCTGAAATAGCTCTTGCGGTTGAAAGTGAAGGTGCTGATAGCGTTTCTTTGATTAATACGTTATTGGGTATGGCAATTGACGCAGAAACACAAAAACCTATTCTTTCTACTGTTACAGGAGGATTATCAGGACCTTGTGTGAAACCAGTAGCTTTGCGAATGGTTTGGCAAGTTTCAAAAGCAGTAAAGATACCTGTTGTAGGGTTGGGGGGAATCATGAATGCCACTGATGCTATTGAATTCTTTTTAGCTGGGGCTACAGCCATCCAAATAGGAACTGCTAATTTTATAGATCCTACCGTCACAATAAAAGTAATAGAAGGAATACAGGTCTATTTAGAAAGACATCAGTGTAGTTCAGTTAATGATATTATCGGGGCGTTAAAATAAAAAAAATTGGGAAAATAACTGGGGTCTTCTTATTCTTCCAATAAGTCGGGACGCAATCTTTTGGTACGTTCAAAGGCTTGTTCCATTTTCCAATCATTTATATTTTTTTCGTGTCCTGAAAGCAAAATATCGGGGACTTTCCATCCTTTGTAATCAGCCGGACGCGTATAAACTGGTGCAGAAAGTAGATTGTCTTGAAAACAATCGGACAATGCAGACTGTTCATCTGAAATCACTCCTGGTATTATGCGAACGATAGCATCTGATATAACAGATGCTACTAATTCGCCTCCTGTTAATACATAATCTCCAATAGAAATTTCTTTTGTAATAAG
>DAIMYQ010000056.1:2859-6104 GCA_036734385.1 Paludibacteraceae bacterium
GGAGAAGTAAATGATTTTTATGAACGAGTAAAGAAATCTTTGAACGAGGATTTTGAGATTGTATGCGAATTAAAGTATGATGGTACATCAATATCTTTGATTTATGAGGACGGAAGACTTCAGCAAGCAATTACGCGTGGAGATGGCGAAAAAGGCGATGATGTAACCAACAATGTCAAAACAATACAGAGTATTCCACTTGTTTTACGAGGAAATACTTACCCTGCGTTATTTGAAATGAGGGGGGAAATTTTGATGCCGTGGAACGTATTTGAAGAATTAAATAAAGAACGCTTAGAACAAGAAGAATCACTGTTTGCCAATCCGAGAAATGCTGCTTCCGGCACATTGAAGTTACAAAATTCATCGCTTGTTGCTAAACGCAAGTTAGATGCGTATTTGTATTACATGCTGGGAGAAAATTTGCCCGAAACAACTCATTATGGCAACTTGTTAAAAGCCTCTGAATTTGGATTTAAAATTTCGGAGGCTATTCGTAAATGTAATACTTTAGAACAAATAATAGATTTTATTCATTATTGGGATATTGAAAGGAAAAATTTGCCGGTGGCAACTGACGGTATCGTTTTAAAGGTTAATTCATTGTCACAGCAACGAAACTTAGGTTATACTGCCAAATCTCCACGTTGGGCAATTGCTTACAAATTTCAGGCTGAAAAAGCTATTACACGCTTAAATTCAGTTTCATACCAAGTAGGAAGAACCGGAGCTGTTACCCCTGTCGCCAATCTTGACCCTGTGCAATTGTCCGGAACCGTTGTAAAAAGAGCTACGTTGCACAATGCGGATATAATAGAAGCGTTGGATTTGTATGTGGGCGATATGGTTTTTGTAGAAAAAGGAGGAGAAATCATTCCCAAAATCACAGCCGTAGATGTAGAAAATAGAGTGCTCATAGGAAGTAAAATTACCTTTATTACCAACTGTCCAGAATGTGGTTCCAAATTAGTTAGAATGGAGGGAGAAGCGGCTTATTATTGTCCGAATGAAGATAATTGTCCACCACAAATAAAGGGAAAATTGGAGCATTTTGCGAGCCGAAAAGCCATGAATATTGATGGTTTGGGAAAGGAAACCATTGATCTGCTATATCAAAATGGTCTCGTGAGAAACATTTCTGATTTTTATAAGTTAAAACTGACTGATTTAGCTTACTTAGAACGGTTAGGAGAAAAGTCAGGAAAAAATATCTTGGAAGGTTTATCAAAAAGTAAAGAAGTTTCTTTTGAACGCGTATTGTTTGCCCTTGGGATACGTTATGTAGGAGAAACTGTTGCAAAGAAATTAGCAAATACCTTACACAATATTGACAATATACAAAATTCTACGATAGAAGAATTGACAAATATTGATGAAATAGGAGAGAGAATCGCTGAAAGTGTTTATAATTATTTTCGAAATGAAAAAAATCTTGAATTGATTTTTCGTTTAAAAGCAGTAGGTTTGCAGTTTCAAATCTCGGATCTAAGATTATCTTTGAAAACCAACAGATTGGCAGGATTGAAATTCGTTATTAGTGGAACCTTTGCAAGGCATTCTAGAGATGAATTAAAAAAAATGATTGATGAAAATGGTGGAAAAAATATAGGATCGGTATCTTCTGCTGTTGATTACATATTAGCCGGAGAAAATATGGGTCCAAGTAAATTAGAAAAGGCTCAAAAAATGAACATAAAGATAATTAGCGAAGAAGAATTCTTAACGATGATAGAAGCATAAATTATGATAAAATTTATAGATCAATTTATAAAAAGAATATCAATCCGTAAATTGCAACAATTGCAGGGAAAAGAAAAGCGAGAAAAGCAATTTATGAATCTAAAAGACGTGAGAAACGTTCTTTTATTGTTTTATGTAGATTCATTTGAAAAATATGATCGAATTTATGGAATCATTAATTTTTTAAAAAAAGAAGGAATGAACGTTTTTTCCGTATTGTATGTCGAGAAGGGGGTAGTATGTGAACAAAAAAGAATAAATATGTTAGCTTTTACAAAGAAAGAATGCTCATTGTTTTTTGAACCAACTGTTACTTTGGTTGATGATATTCAATCTTTAGAGACTGATTTACTGATAGATTTGTCACTCGTTGATTGTTTACCCTTGGAATTTTTAGCACAACAATCAGTTGCAAAGTGTAAAGTTTCTAGAAAAAAGGAGAGCGTATCGGTTTGTGATTTGATGATAGAAACTAATCAAAATGAAACCTCAGAAGAACAGTTATTGGAAACCATACTTTTTTATCTTAATCATATAAAATCATAGATAAGAAGAAAATAATCGAAGAAAATAACTATTTTTGCACCTTAAGAAGAAAATAATATATTTTCAATGGTACGTAACAAATTTATAGGGATGGGTGTTGCCTTAATAACACCGTTTAAGGAGGATAGCAGTGTCGATTTCCAAGCTCTTGGAAAGCTTGTCGATTATCAACTAAAAAATGAAGCTGATTATTTAGTAGTATTGGGTACGACGGCAGAAACCCCCACGCTTACTGAAGTCGAAAAGGATGAAATTACTCAATTTGTCATAGATCGCGTAGGAGGTAAAGTGTCTATTGTGTTAGGTCTTGGTGGAAATAACACAATGGCATTGGTAGAGAAGATAAAAACATCAAATTTTAAAGGAATTGATGCTATTCTTTCTGTTACACCTTACTACAACAAACCTTCTCAAGATGGAATTTATGAGCATTATGCAGCTATTGCAAAAGTTTCTAAATTGCCTATAATTTTGTATAATGTTCCAGGAAGGACTGGTGTCAATATGACTGCAAAAACGACGCTTCGTTTGGCAAATGATTTTCCCAATACGATTATAGGCATAAAAGAAGCATCGGGAAACATAAATCAAGTAGATGAGATTATCAAAAGTAAACCTAAGAATTTTATGGTTATTTCGGGCGATGATGGTATTACATTTCCATTGTTAACATTGGGTGCTGTCGGTGTTATTTCCGTTATTGGTAATGCTTTTCCAAAAGAGTTTAGTAGAATGGTACGGTTGGCATTAGCAGGAGATTATAAGGGAGCCCTAAAAATACACCATGGCTTTACTGAATTAATAGAGTTATTGTTTGTTGATGGCAATCCTGCAGGAGTAAAAAGCATGTTATCTGCTATGGGCTTTATTGAGAACAAATTACGTTTACCTTTAGTTTCAACGCATATTACAACGTACGAAAAAATTCGCAACGTACTGATTAATATGAATATAAAGTG
>DAIMYQ010000057.1:0-6074 GCA_036734385.1 Paludibacteraceae bacterium
CTTAAATGTTTTCACAACGGAATAATCCTTATTGTGATTTGCTTCAAAAATTGTATGACAAAGATATGTAAAAAATAGTAGGATGCAACACTTGTTGAGCTAAAATAAAAAATTAACTTTATCGCCTTTAATAATTGCTAAAAAGAGAATATTATGAAGAAGATATTGGGATTGGATTTGGGATCGGCATCAATTGGCTGGGCGTTAATTGAAGAAAGTGATAATAAAACATCTATTATTGGATTAGGAAGTAGAATCATCCCATACGAAGGAACAGAAGGTAAAGATTTTGCGAAAGGAACAGGGGAAAGCAGAAATTTTCTTCGGACAAAAGCCAGAACGGCACGAAAAGGCTACGACCGATACCAACTACGGAGAAAATATCTGGTTGATACTTTAGTAAAAGCAAATATGTTTCCCGACGAGACATTAAAGAATCTGCCTAAAATAGAATTATGGACATTGCGGAATAAAGCTGTCTATTCTCAAATTACACTCAAAGAACTTGGGCGCTTATTATTGTGGCTTAATCAAAAGCGTGGCTATAAAAGTAGCCGCAGCGATGCAAACTTAGGGAAAAAGGATACAGAATATGTAGCAACTGTAAAAAGCAGACACGAAAGAATTAAAGAGCTTAATCTGACCATCGGACAATATTTTTGTCAGGAATTATCCAATGATGCATTTTTCAAGGTAAAAGAAAATATCTTTCCCCGCGAAGCCTATATTGAAGAATTTGATGCTATATGTAGTACTCAAAAGCAATTCTACCCCGAAACACTAACTGAAGAACTTATTTCAAAACTTCGGAATGAAATTATTTACTATCAACGCCCTTTGAAATCGCAAAAAGGATTGGTTTCTGTATGTGAGTTTGAGGGTTTCTTGCGAACAGGAAAAGATGGAAAAGAATACTTTGTTGGTCCGAAAGTAGCACCTAAAAGCTCTCCTATCTATCAACTTTCCAAAATGTGGGAGAATATCAATAACATCAAAGTCGGTTCAAGATCAGGTGGTTATGTTGAAATAACCCCTGAACAGAAACAAGCTATCTTTCAACATTTGGATAACAACGAAAAACTAACTGTTACAGACTTGTTGAAAATACTTCAACTCGACAAAAAGAATTGTTACATCAACAAGCAAATAGAAAAAGGATTGATCGGCAATATCACAAAACATGCCATTCGTCAGTGTCTTGGCGATTCAACCCAATACAATCAGCTTCTGACTTTGAATTTAAAAATAGTCGAAAACGACAAAAAAGGTTATCTTATTGATAAAAAGACAGGAGAAGTATTAAACGAAAAGACGACTCAATATATTGATGCTAAAATCGAGCATGAACCTCTTTATCAGCTCTGGCACACCATCTATTCTATTCAGGATAAAAAGGAATGCAGCAATGCTTTGCAAACCAAATTTAGTATTGAACCAACTATAGCCGACAAATTAGCGGATATTGATTTCAGTAAACATGCTTTTGGGAACAAATCGGCAAAAGCTATTCGTAAGATTTTGCCATATTTGATGGAAGGTGATAAATACAGCGAAGCCATGAGCTATGCAGGTTTTGAACATTCGGATTCATTGACCAAAGATGAAAATTTGAAACGGAAATTACTGGACACTTTAAAGCCAATTGAAAAGAATTCGCTTCGTCAACCCATTGTAGAAAAGATACTCAATCAAATGGTGAATGTGGTGAATGCTATTATTGAAAAATACGGCAAACCAGATGAAATAAGAGTAGAACTTGCTCGTGAATTGAAACAAAGCAAAGAGGAACGCAATGAGGCAGATAAAGCTATGAGTAAACGGCAGCGTGAAAATGAGAACATTGCAAAACGTTTGGCAGAATACGGATTAAAGGCTACACGAAACAACATTATCAAATGGAGATTGTATGAAGAAATCGATAATGAAGAAAAGAAGCTGAATGCAGTTTGTATTTATTGTGGGCAACCCATTTCATTGACAGAAGCAATCAGAGGTAATGATGTAGACATTGAACACATTATTCCAAAATCAAAACTTTTCGACGATTCGCAAAGCAATAAAACACTGGCTCACCGTCATTGCAACAAAAATAAAAACGATATGACAGCTTATGACTTTATGAAAAGTAAGCCAACAGAAATGTTTGAAGCTTATATCGAAAGGGTAAATTCATTGTATGCCAATTACGTGATAAATAGAACTAAGCGAGATAAACTTTTAATGTCGGAAGATAAAATCCCTGATAATTTTATCGACCGCCAACTTCGCGAAAGCCAATATATTGCACGCAAAGCGAGAGAAATACTTCAAAGCATTTGTCATAATGTATGGGCAACAAGCGGAACGGTTACTGCCGAGCTCAGGCATTTATGGGGTTGGGATGATATAACTATGAATCTTCAGTTTGAAAAATACAAACAATTGGGATTAACCGAAATGGTGGAATGGGAAAGCGAACACGGTAAAAACAAACACCAGAAAGAAGTTATTTCCGGCTGGACAAAACGGGACGATCATCGACACCATGCCATTGATGCATTAACTATTGCTTGTACTAAACAGGGATATATTCAACGATTCAATACGCTGAGTGCGGAAAAGACAAGGCAGGATATGTGGGCAGTTGTAGAGGAACGCTCTGTTACTTTCAATGAAAAACGATCGCTATTAGAAAAATACATTATCAGCGAGCAACCTATTGCAGTAGCAGAGGTTCAGGAGTCTGTAGCTAATATCTTGATCTCTTTTAAATCAGGTAAGAAAGTAGCAGTTCATGGAAAACGTAAAACAGGGAAACGTGGAAACAAAAAGGTAGTTCAAACTGGAATTATTATTCCACGAGGCTCACTACACGAAGAAGGTGTTTATGGGTCAATTAAACAATATAAGAAAGACACAAAAACTAATCAAATAAAGTTTGAAGATTATATTGTAAAGAAATACAAGCTTGGTGTCGGCTCACAAGGATTTCTTTTTAATGGAAAAGAAACATATGAGAAGAAAGAAAAAACAAATAAAAAGACTGGCGAAATGAGCATTGCGATTATTGACAAGATACAAAACGTTCTTGATTCAATAGTTGATAATGGAATAAGAATAGCAATCTTGAATAGATTAAATACCGGTTTTTCAAATGGAAGTGATTACAAAGATAATCCCAAGAAAGCATTAGAAAATTTGAAAGATTTAGAGAACAATCCAATCTGCCTCGATAAAAGTGGTAAAAGCCCCATTAAATCTGTTCGTTGTTTTACAGGATTATCTGCTGTAGTTCCTGTCAAAAAAGATGAAGACGGTAAAGATATTGGGTTCGTCAAACCAGGCAATAATCACCATATTGCTATCTATACAGACCATGATGGAAACAAGATAGAACATGTTTGTACATTTTGGCACGCTGTAGAACGAAAGAAATACGGAATTCCGGTAATTATTAAAGATGCATCCAAAGTTTGGGATAAGATACAAATGCAACCGGAAGGCACGTATCCAGAAAGTTTTCTCGAAAAACTACCCGATGTTCAATTAAAATTGGAACTAAGCATGCAACAAAATGAAATGTTTGCGTTGGGAATGGCAAGTGAAGATATTCAATTCGCAATTGAGACGAATGATCACAAAACTATTAGTGAGAAATTGTATAGAGTGCAAAAGATGTCAATTATACCAAGTAGTGGTCAGCTTGATATTACTTTCAGACACCATTTAGAAACTCAACTTACGGATGATGCAAATGCAAAAAGCAGTAAAAGGTTTTTAAAAGCACAAAGCATTAATTCTTTATTTGGGTTAAATCCATATAAACTCAAAATAGATCGTCTTGGCAATATTTCTCTATAGTCGTTCAATCTTTTCCAACGTTTAGAACTTTGGAAAAGATTATTAAATCAACTAACAAAGAATCTAAAGAAATCAAACGGTGGAAAAATTGCAACCAAATCGTACCTATCATATTTTCAATCATGCCAATGGGTTTGAAAATATATTTACCGAGGACGAGAATTATCGGTTTTTCATAGATAAATATAAGCAGTATATTTTACCCATTGCCGAAACATACGCATACTGTCTGTTGCCTAATCATTTCCATTTAGTAGTAAGGATTCGGCGTAAAGAAGTTATAGAAGAGTTGATTCGTATCGTTGATAATTCTAACTTTTCCAAAGTTTGAAACTTTGGAAAAGTTGAATCAGTTGGATCGGTTGAGCGGGTTGGAACTATTGAATACTATATTTCCAAGCAATTCGCTAATTTCTTTAGTTGTTATACCCAATCGTTCAACAAAGTAAATAAACGAAAAGGTTCACTTTTCCTAAAAAACTTTCGCCGAGAGTTGATTGATAACAAAGACTATTTTCTGAATGCTGTTATCTATACCCATCGAAATCCTGTACATCACGCTTTTTGTGATAGATACAACGATTGGAGTTACACCTTATTTTGCGAAATAAAAGAACATAGTAGTCAGGTTATTGAAGTAGATAAATTACTCCGCATGTTTGGAGGTATAGAATCCTTTGTCGACTTACATGAACAATCTGCTGAGAGATTTCGGCAGTCGTTACTAGTTGACTTGTAGTTATTTGGAAAAGTTAAATAAAACCAATTCAAATACAAACTAAAATGATTAAACGCACCCTTTATTTTGGAAACCCAACCTATTTGAGCATGAAGGACTCACAGTTGGTTATTCATCTACCCGAAGCAAACGGAATGGATGATAAAACGGGAAAGAATACCATTCCGATTGAAGATATTGGTGTCGTTTTACTCGATCACAAACAGATAACCATTACCCATGGATTATTGGAAGCATTGTTGGCTAATAATACAGCTGTAATTACTTGCGATAGTAATCGTATGCCCGTCGGGTTGTTGCTCCCATTAAGTGGAAATACCATTCAGAGTGAACGTTTTCAATCCCAAATTGATGCCTCCCTCCCACTCCAAAAACAATTGTGGCAACAAACCATGCAAGCAAAAATTGCCAATCAGGCTTATGTTTTGAACAAAACACGGGGTACAGTGGTAAAAAACATGTTAGCTTGGGTAGATGGCGTAAAAAGCGGTGACAGTGATAATTTGGAAGCACGTGCGGCAGCCTATTATTGGGCAAATCTTTTCCCAAATATTCCGAATTTCCGCAGAGACCGTGAAGGAATTCCACCGAATAACCTGTTAAATTATGGTTATGCCATTCTTCGGGCTATTGTGGCTCGTGCATTGGTAGGAAGTGGTTTATTACCCACATTTGGCATACATCATCATAACCGCTATAATGCCTATTGTTTGGCTGATGATATTATGGAACCATACCGACCTTTCGTAGATAAATTGATAGTAGAAATAGTCGATAGTGGTGAAAATATGGTTGATTTATCAAAGCCACTTAAAACAAAACTGCTAAATATTCCTGTTGTAGATGTGTGTATTAACGGTCAAAGAAGTCCGTTGATGGTAGCCGTTGCACAAACTACCGCATCATTAGCGAAATGTTATAGTGGAGAAATTCGACGAATTGTTTATCCTGAATTTCCATAAAAGACGATTCTTGGCTTTGAGTTGTGAAAGATTTGGAACAATAATATGGAACGATTAAGCGAATATAGAATTATGTGGGTATTGGTTCTATTCGATTTGCCAACCGAAACGAAAAAGGAGAAAAAGGCATACACCGATTTCCGCAAGAAACTGGTCAACGATGGTTTTACCATGTTTCAGTTTTCCATATATCTACGACATTGTCCGAGTCGTGAAAATGCCGAAGTTCATATTAAACGGGTTAAAAGCTACCTTCCGGAAGTCGGGCAAATTGGTGTTTTATGTATAACGGATAAACAATTCGGACAAATGGAGTTATTTCAAGGAAAAAAGGAAAAGCCTGTCAATACACCCTACCAACAATTAGAACTTTTTTAGAAACAAAAATCCCGCTTGTAAGGCGGGATTTTGTTTGAATAAACAACTCATTTTTTAATTCTAAAAGCTGAGATAACTCATTGACTGATTACAATTTACACACATCGTGTTGTTTATAAAGTCAAAGATACAATTTTTTGAAAGCAAATCACAAC
>DAIMYQ010000058.1:0-5526 GCA_036734385.1 Paludibacteraceae bacterium
CGGTCACAATAACTCCCAGCATGGAAATGGGAGGAAGAGTTTCTGCTTCCAATACCGTTTTGGGAGACGCACTTTCTGACTGCGAAAATGGATGTCTAGCCACCCTTGATAGTGATGTAGCTGCTTGTAAAGGAGATCCAGTATGTGAGGATCAAGCATATCAGACGTACTACTCATGTATACAGGCTTGCCAAAGTGGACCTTCTCTGCCTGTCGGATCTGGCTTGTCTTTTTTGTTATTACTAAGCGGTACTTACGGAGTTCGTAAGTTTGCAAAACAAAATAAAGTGTAAAAATCGGTTTTTGTTCCTTATTCCGTTTAATGTCAAGTTTCATCTTCCGTTTTCATGATGACTCCCCTATTTTTTGTTCCGTCTACCTTGACGACCAAGGGCTTTTGAAATCGTACATGTCGTATGTATTGTGTTTCTGAACACGCAAGATGGTTATCAAGAAATTCTTGATCAAAGAAACAATCAGAATCAACCTCTGAATTCACAGTAAAGTAAAAAACTCCAAAAGAAGTCAGATTTTGAAAAAAATGGGTTCCCTGACTTGGGTCAATAAAATAAGATGTTTCTCCTGCCTCCACAATAACTCGTGCTCCCGAAATATGAGGCCATTTTACAGGTATTCCGAGCCAATGATCATTACTCCCCCATCTTCCCGGTCCTACTAAAATATAAGGTCTCTGTTCAGCCAATAATTGCTTATTCACTTTTTCTATGTCATATACTATCAATTGGTTTTTTGATGGACTAAAAACATTCTTCTTAACGTATACGACATCAAAAATATCATCCATTATGCCATTTCCCAAAGCACTATTCGTTGTAATTAAAGTTTCTTCAAAAGGAATATTCATTAAATCCTCATTAATAGATTTATCAAAAGCTACAATAGGTCTTATTTGAAGCAAATAAAATATATTCTTTTCATTTTTTTCATAATCTAAATTGACGGCAAACTCAATTTCGATAGGACATCCCATTTCTTTTTCGCCAACTTTAAGCACGTTTTCTAATATCTCGGCAAGAGGAAAGACCTCATCTTGCAAAATATTACTAAACGAAATTATTTTTCGACCTCCTTCATATAATCCATCTCGAATGACCTGATCATAAGGATCAAAGGTAGAGGCTAGGTATCGGAGAGCTCCGTCTTGTTCAGCCTCTCGTATATGTATTTTAAGCAAATTAAACCCATCATCAACCACTGGTTTAAATTCCTTTTTATGTAAATCAAGAGCATAAAAATAATTTTGTGTTTCATTTAGGGCAAATTCGAGGGTACTTGTTTGTAGAATATTTCTTGGATAAATAGGAGAAAAACGCAATGTTTGTCCTCCATCCACAATATATTTTCCCAATCCGAGAGCTACATTTACAACACCATCTTCGGGCGTTTCATCGCCAATAGGATAAAAGTTTAACGAACGAGCTACTCCTGAGAAAGAAGGATAAAAACGATCTCCGTGTTGTGTCCCACAAACTTCCTGTAGCACAACCGCCATTTTTTCCTCATCTATAAGATTCTTGGTGGCACGCATATACGCTTTGCTGCTACTATAATAAACAGAGGCATATACGGCTTTAATTGCCTCACACAGCATCATAAGAGTTGTAGTCTTACTCTCTTGTATGTATGGCACCATATAAGTAGAGTAAATGCCGGCAAATGGCTGGTAATGTGAATCCTCTAGCAAACTGGAAGATCGTACGGCAATGGGTCCATTAATAGCTCCCAAAAAGGCGTATAAATCGTTAATGATTTTACCGGGAATTTTTGCAGCCAAGAAATATTTTAAAATTTCTTCATCTGATCTATTTTCATCTAAACCTATAGAATACAGATTATTGCTTTCCATAAATTCATCAAATTGATCAGTACAAAGAACCACGGTTTTGGGAACAGTTATTTGCGTTGTATCAAAATCATAAAATTCAGGATTCCTTTTGGAAACAGCATTAAGAAATGCCAATCCTCTGCCTTTCCCTCCCATTGAACCTTCTCCTATACGAGCAAAGTTTGAATATTCATCAAACCTATCTCCGTGAAAAACAGCTATAATTCCTTTGTTTTTTATTTTTCTGTAATCGACTATGGCATCAAAAATAATCTGACGAGCCAAATCTACATCTCTAATATCTTTTAAGACAATTTGACTTAAGAACTCGGCAAGAGGGAACATCGCTCTAGAGTACAACCAACGAGAAAGATGATTTTGCGAAAGATGGTAAAATAAAGAGTCAGAAGGGACATCAAATATATGAATTTGAAGATCTTTTAAATTCCTAATTGTCAACACAACCTCTTTTGTTTCAGGATTTATGAACTCAAAGTCACTAAATCTAAAATTATGAGCTATTGCCTCTTTTAATTTCTTATGAAATGTCTTATCATTCTTATCCAAAAAAACGGCATTCAGTTGCTCGGTAAAAGGAATTACATCAGTACCCGTAGATTCTATTATTAGAGGGACATACTTGTCTTTGTCTCGAATCTTTTGGCACAGTTCAATACCTGAAAATGAATTCATAATACCATCTTTCGGAAAACGGACATCTGAAATAACACCCAATATATTTTTCTCAAATTTTTTATATAAAAAAACAGCTTCTTCGTAGTTTCGAGCCAATAATATTTTCGGTCTGCCCCTCATTCTCAACATCTGTTGATGATCGTTAAGGGCTTCAGTCATAAATGAACGCGATTGCAAAAAAACATACCGATATAAGTGCGGTAAAATAGAAGAATAAAAATGTATAGAATCTTCAACAAACAAGATAACTTGAACCCCTACAGAATTGACATCATCATCCACGTTCATTTTATCCTCCAAAAGTTTCACGATAGCCAAAAGCAAGTCACTATTGCCTAACCAACTAAAGACATAGTCTATAGAGCTAAAATCTTCTTCAGAAAAAACACGACTAAAAACTTCTCTTGAAAATGGAGTAAGAACAACAATCGGAATATCCGGATTATCCTTTCTCAGCTCCTTTACCAATCCCAAGATATAATTATTATCTGTTGTCGGCATCGCAATAATTAAATCAAAATTACGAGCCTGTAAAAGCTCTTTTACCTCTCTTTCTTCACTGGCAATTGTAAAGCGAGGAGGATAACGAAGATTTAACGATGTGTATTCATTAAATATCTGCTCATCTATACGGCCATCCTCCTCCAACATAAAAGCATCGTACTTACTTGCCACAAGAATTATATTGTAAATACGTTCCTTCATTAAACTGGCAAAGGAGGTATCCTTAAAATATAACTTTCTTAAATTAGGAGTTTTATCCATACGAATTAATTTTATTCTTTAAAAATAGACGTTTTATAAAGGTAAATAAAAAATTCGAGAAATAAAACGAAAAAAGGGAGATGTGAATCACATCTCCCTTTTTATCCAAGGTTAAATCATTTATTTAATAATAACTTTTTCTTGCTTAGTAGCCTTGTCTCCCACAACATTAATGATGTATGTTCCTCTAGCTACATTCAAGTTGATTGAATTATAGTGAGCTTTGAGGTTATCATATACTTGCGTACGACCCGTCATATCACTTATGTAGACTTTTTCCAAAACAACACCTTCAGAAGAACTTACTATAACATTCGTTCCGTTAGTATAAATTGAAATTTGATTAGGATCCGCTACATCATCTTTTCCATTTATAACACTTGTAGGATTATCACTTCCACCAAGATTCAAGTAGAACCGACCTTCTATATCACCTGCCGGTACATCTTTGATGGTATAGGATGCTCCGGTTGTTAAATCGTAGGTTTTTTCTGTCAAGCGGTCTTCCAACCAAGCCGTTTCATAACCCGAATTTGCATACAATGAGAATTCAATGTCCTTAGTTTTATTTAAACGACAACCCAAAGGAATTATTGTATCTTGCTTAGGTACTTGAACACTCGACAATTCTTGATTATAAATTGACATATACAATTCAGGAACATCTAAGTTGCTTCCGTTAAACACTTTCGTAGCATCTACAAAATCACTGTATTCATCAGTCTTTGACGAATTATACTTAACAGTAACTTTGCTAAAATAATCACCATCTGCAGCAGCTGCATTATGCAACTTGAGTATGAAATAAGGATAAGTTGCTTTCAATTTTTTGTACCTAGTATCACCTGAAACAACCATACTACTAGTAATATTCAAAGAAGAAATACCTGTTCCCGGCTTAAAGATGAATCCGTGCATTGGCTTAATATATTGACCAGGGTCAGGAGTAGCAAAGGATTGTCCTGTATAATCGTAAATTTGAACAGTCCCTGTTTTTATTTGACCAGCATCAATATTTGCCGGATAAGAGTTGTTCAAGAATACAGACGTTTTCTCTGTCAAACCGGTATAACTTGGCATGATTGAATCATTTTGGAATCTACCATTAAAGTTATAGGTTTTACTAACAGTTGCATCTCCAACTTTACTTGAATTGGGCACTTTACGTGTGTAGTAATAAGATGCCGGCAATTTCAGAGGACCATATTGGTCAGGAATCCTAATTGCAAAACAACTTGTTACAGGAACAGTTTGCTCAAGAGATGCAAACGTTTTTTCCCAACTAATCTTTGAATCAATAGTTGACACATCCACTTGATGCATATACACTTGCGGTACATAATTCAAGAAGAAATCTCCCGATTTTACCAGACGCGTTGTAGTCTTGGTAGCATCCGTAAATGGCTTAACTACAGTTCCAACAAGTATCCACTCTCTTCTTCCAGCGGTAAATTCATATTCGGCTTCTCCATAATATTTAGTAGTTGAATTAACCAATTTTTCTACCCCAATCAAACTACCTCCATATTCTATTCTAATCTTTTTAGCAAATTTTGAAGGAACAACAGGATTATTTCCGGCATCTTTGGTTCCAATACCGGCATCTACCTGTTCAGAGTAAGACTTAATAGGACGAATTTCTGTACTAGCGAAATCAGTTGGCACATCAGGATAGTTGGTTATTTTGCTTGTTGAGTTATAGTACTTACTGTTACCCGGTGCAGGAATTACTACTATCAACGAATCGGCAAGTGCATGGACGCAAGTCAACTGTTGTCCGGTTTTTGCATCTATCCAGTTGTTACGATTATCCCAATTAGTATCATATTCACCCGTCCAAATAATGGAGTCTGAAGGCACTGCCAATGTTTGTTGATAAGCACCTAAGGTCCATCCGGTACCTCCTGTTGGACGAATGGTTGTCGCATGTAAACGGTCGGTGTATAACGTATCTGCACCTAAAGTTGATAAATCTGTTGCAATCTTAACACCAAGGTTCAAATTATCACCCTTAATTACTAATGAAGCAGGGTCGTTTGCAACCGTACCACAAACCTCATTCTTCACATTAACAAAACGGGCACTAGTTCCAACCGCAAATGCTGATGAAGAATTTGAATGGTTCAAATCATACTGTGACCAGAAATTGTTCATTGTAATATTTGTAAAGTCTCCTTCCGTACGAAACAAGAAGGCATCAGTACGTCTACCTGTTACAG
>DAIMYQ010000059.1:0-5407 GCA_036734385.1 Paludibacteraceae bacterium
GTGCAATAATAATCATTAATCCATGTGATTTTTTCATTGTCTGTTAAATATAAATCTGTTATTTATTGGTTTAATTTTTGCAGTATGCTTTTATCTGTTGGGGCGGATTTCCTGTCAAGGTACATAAAAATAGGAGCGGGCTACAATCCTTGAACAACCTACTATCCCGGCAATTTTTTATACCGCGTGTTACCGGTTTGTGCTTTGTTTTGCTATTTCTTTCCTGTTTTATAGATTCTATTTGCGTTGAATTTTACTCCTTGTTGCAAACTACTAGTTTACCATCAATTATTTCAATTCTATCACTCTTTATAAGTAAATCACAAGCTGCGTTAAAAGCCGTATTGATGTTTTGTCCTGAACTCTTAAAACCATAAACTTTTCTTGTTTCAGTCAATAAACCTTCTCGGTTTGTTCCAAAACAATGGACTATAATTTTAATCATTGCTGCTGCAATTTCTTCAACTGCTATATGATTTATATTTCGTGAGTTTGGCATTTTTACAATGATTTTAGCATCTTTTGAGGGGTAAAGAAAATCACCTCTTCTATAAATATTATTTCCTAATTTACGTAAGGCATAATCCACTTCTCTTCGGATTTTAATAGTCGCTTTTTGATTACCATAAAGCGGAGCAACTTTTTGGCACAACAACTCATAATGTAAGGGATATTCATTTTTTACTGCTTCAAATACACAATCAGTTAGTTCTATATTTCCATAGGAATTGCGAGGCAAATTGCTAAAATTAGTTTCTATGTATGGGTCAAATTGATATGGGTTGATTTGCTGTTCTAAATCTATTGTGCGGTTATTTACTGTTATAAAATCATCAGTGTCGGTATTCTCTTTTTCTGCTACTCGTGAATCTAATATGCCGTGGTTAGAAATCGCATCAGAAATTGCAGTTATTAAGTTTTTACCTTCAGTTATAGGGTCTTTAATCCAATCAGTAGACCAAATACGGTAAATTTTCCATCCCATATTTTCAAGTACATCTTGCCGAAGTCGGTCTCTTTCTCGGGCTGTTCGTGCTGAATGATATGCAGCTCCATCGCATTCAATTCCTAAAACATATATTCCGCTTAATGTCGGATGTTTCACAGCCATATCAATGCGATAGCCCGAACAACCTACTTGTGTGGCAAGTTTGTATCCTTTACGGTCAAGAAAATTATAAACGGCTTCTTCAAATGGTGAATCGTGCCAAGTAAGATCGCTTTCAGTAGTAGTTCTTACAAGAGAATTTATACCGTTAAGAGCAAAGTCTATATATCCTCTTAATAATTTTGGACCATCAGAGGAAATTCTTTCAATTTCAATGTCTGTCGGCATAATTGAACCAACAAGTTTAATATTAAATTTAGCACGAGTGATTGCCACATTTAATCTGCGTTCACCACCTGATTTACTCAAAGGACCAAAAATCATACTCATTTTTCCATTTGTATCTTTTGCATAACCAATACTAAAAATTATTGTATCTCTTTCATCCCCTTGAACATTTTCAAGATTTTTTATAAAAAATGGCTCGTTTGTTTCTTCGTTAAAGAAATGCTCATATTGTTGATTCCGAAGTCGCATTGAACGAATTTCTGTATCAATTGCTTGTTGCTGCACCTCACCGAAAGCAATAATTCCTAAACTACGATTAGGTTGTTTCCTAAAATGCTCAAAAACAAGTTCGGCGACTTTTTTAGCTTCGGGCACATTACCTGCTTTACCTCCTCTGTCGTAAAATCCTTCATTGACAAAAATATATTCTACACCATAGTCTTTTGTATTTTCTTGATTAGAAGGAAAAGTAATAAGGTTATTTCTGTATATTTTTGCATTGGAAAAAGCAATCAAGTGTTCGTGTCTACTACGATAATGCCATAGTAAAGTTCTTTCAGGTAATAAATTAGCTTCGTCAAGAATTGATTCGTATGCGTTGCTATCGTCCTCTTCATCTTCAACATCGTATTCAACATCGGAAGTCGAAGCTGTAAAGAAATTTGTAGGTGGAAGCTGTTTACTATCTCCCGCAATAATAACTTGTTTTCCTCTAAAAATAGCACCTATTGCATTTTCTGTACAGACTTGTGAAGCTTCATCAAATATCACTGTGTCAAACATATATGTGTCAGCTTCGAGAAACAAACTAACCGAAAGTGGCGACATCATTAAACAGGGCTTTAGGGTAAGTAACAAATTGGGAATTTCCTTAAATAGTTTTCTGACAGGCATAATTTTACGCTGTTTATTCATTTCACGTTTAAGAATACCTATTTCATCGAAACCACTTGTAAAGTGGTTCATTTGTGGCAAACTGTTAATTAATTTACTCCTGATAATTGCTTTAGAAATAGCAAATTGAAGTTTATCAAGTTCTGAAAATTCGCTAATTGTACTTTCGTGTGTTCGTCGTCTGAAACTTAAAACAGCAGGGTAATTTGGCAATACTGCGTCAAGCCATAATCGAAAAAATCTTTTTTTGAAACACGGAATAATATTGTTTTTATCAATATGTAACTCATCAATTTTTGAAATATAATTTTCTAAGCCTTCATTCTTACAATTTTCTCTTGCATTACGAAAATCAATCCATTCTTCAAGCAAGAATAAATTACTCTTGCATCTTTCTAATTTATCCTGCAAAGCAGGTAAAGAAAGATTTTTGATTTTTTCTTTTTCGCCAAATAACGATAAAAACCATTGAAATTCAATATCAATATTGTTTAGTGTTGATTGAATTTCAGCAGAATATTTATCACATAATTTTATTGTTTGAGGTTTAGAACAAACAGATTCAACAAAGTTTACATTCAAACCATATTCCTTAACTTGTTGCCTAAAGCTTGTCGCCCAAATTAATGACTTTCTAATTTCTTCCCAATGAGTTTCTATTCCTTTGTACAGAAATTGATAATGTGCTGTTAGATTATTTTCTTCTTGTTTTAATGTTTCAGCGATATTCAGCATATCAATCAATAAAAAGTCCGCATTGTACAATGCTTTATATGCTGTAAAATAATTGTCAATTAATATAAAATCTGTTTCTTCAGCATCATATAAACTCCCGAAATAGTTAGTCAATTCTATTTTATGGTCTGAAAACCATTTTGTAAGTTCAGAGAAAGTGCGGAGTTTTGTAATTATATCCAACACCATTTCGTCTGTTACTTTTCTGACAATAGTTTTGTAATGAACTTTAATTGTCTTTTTATCATCCCTGTAACTTTTTTTGAAATATTTGAAGAATGTGGTATATTCTGTTTTGTAGCGATTATAAATTGCTTGAAAATCTATATCAAATATGTTATTTTCAAATTGTGAAACAATTGTCTCTTGTAATACTTTTAATTTCTCGGCTTGTTCTTTTGCCTCTTCGAATAAAGAAAAAAGACGAGTGTCTGTTAAACACCATTTTGAATATGGCAATTTTGACAAAACCGATTTTACCTTTTCAATTTCATTTTTTATACTAATCGTATCGACTAAGTTTGTTGTATTTAAATTACTTATCTCATTGTCGTTTTTAGAAATGATTTGATATTGTGCTTCAAGTTCATTTTGTTTCTGTAAAAACAATGATTTCCTTACCTCACATCTAGATATTTCGTCAAACAAAGGTGTAATTTCAGTTTCTGTAATCCACGAAATAGGAATAATAGGGGATTGTCTTGCAATGTCAAGGATTGGAATTAGTTGTTGTAATGCTGTGTATGAGTTTTTCCACTGCAATCCTAACTCTTCATATGTTTGTTTAATTTTCTGTGTCGCATTGCTAACTTTAGGTGTGAGATTAGAAAGGTTTGCCCCAACATCGTGGCGTAATTCGTTATTTAGAGCTGCAACGATTGCTCCATTCCAAGGATTATTTGAATAATCCTCACTCATTTTTCCAATAGTACCTAAGAATTGCTCTAACAAATACAATTGTTTGTTATAATGCTCTTTTGTGATTTTGTCAACGTCTTCTATTGAGAAAATAATTTCATCATAAGAATCTAAATGTGCAAGAATACTATTTGCTTCAAAAATTGTTTTATCTAATGGTGCAATTTTAGCAACAAGTTGATTTGCATAATTATTTAGTTTTTCTTTGTCTGATTGCAGTGCATCAAGTTTTTGATATGCTTCATCGCTTAATTGAACTTTTTTTTCCGCCATTTTAAGAACACTACTTAATTGGTCTAATACGGCTCGCTTATTGGCTTTATGGCTATGTAGAATTAAGCAAAAATCGTCAAGTTCAGCATTTGTCAATCTTCTATGTACAACTTCAAGAGCTGCCATTTTTTCGGAAACAAACAATACTTTTTTTCCATCAGCAAGACATTCTGAAATGATATTTGTAATAGTTTGACTTTTACCAGTTCCCGGAGGTCCTTGTAAAACAAAACTGATTCCTTTCTTAGCACAGAGTATCGCATCCTGCTGACTTGAATCAGCATCTACAACCTGAAAAACCTGTGTGGGTTTTAAGTGTTTGTCAAAATCAAAATCAATAATTTCTTCTGGTATTTTTTCACAAGCCTTTGGATCGCCACTTATTGCTCTGACAATAGAATTTTGCTTAATTTTGTCTTTATGCCGAAGTAAATCATTGTACATATTGATTTTAAGAAAAGACAGCAAGCTCAAACTAACATCAAAACTTACTTTCCATTGATTGTTTGCAACAATCTTTCTTATATCTTCAAAATAGCGGCTCATGTCGATATCATCATTAAAGTCAGGCAGGGTAATCCCAAAATCATTTTCTAATTTGTGACAAAGAGTTGGATTTAACACAATTTCATCTTCGTGAAGTGAAAGTATGTATGGTGAAGCTATGGATTCAACAGTCAGATTTACAGGAACAAGAATAATAGGAGAATTGAAAAAAATATCAGAATTTTTCGATTCGCTCCATTTCAAAAAGCCGAATGATAAATATAGAATATTTGTCCCTTGTTCTTCGTTTGCAGTTTTTGCTTTATCTCTCAAACTTCTCAAAGTCTTCTGCATTTCTTTGATTGTTTGATTTGTTTCTACACTATAGGAATATTCATCAAATAAATCATTTGAGAACTCGTCAAAATACGGAAATTCCAACGATTTTTCATCTTGTACAAATGTTTTCCAAAGCGAAACACAGTCCGGCTTTAATATTTGCAAACTTGATCGCTTTGTTTCTTTGTAGTTCAATAAGCGATTTCTCTTGCCTAAATCCAGCAACTTGTTTTTCCACTTTTCAATTTTAAACTCAATATCAATTGCCATAAATCTCTATTATCTTTTCATTTTTCTTTTCTGCTAAATCTTGCACGATCTTTTTTTAGCATAACCGGTAACAAAATATTATGTGCAATTGCACATTCCCCCACTCGCCCAAAATTAACATTTATTTTAAATTGCCGCAATTATTGCATTGGTTTT
>DAIMYQ010000060.1:0-5299 GCA_036734385.1 Paludibacteraceae bacterium
ATGAATATATCGCCTCCAGAAGCTGTCTTTCCCTGTTTAGCTCCTGTTGCATCACGAAATACGAATGCAAGTTGAGAAACCACTTCACCTTCAGTCAATCCATAGTAGTCGGTTATATTGGGGATGACGAGTTTCCACAAATTGACACCAATAGAATCTAATTTATATTTTGCAGAATTATCCAACCATGTTGGTGCATGTTGCCACGTAGTACCCGAAGTCAAAATTACACCGGTATGTGCATAACAAGTTGTGGCACCAGCCATTCCTGCATTTCCGGCTGAAGCATTAAATATAACTTCTATTTGTCCTCCATAATTTTGGGGAATATATGCAGGGATTGTTGTAACTACTTGCTGAGCAAATGCAAATATACCACACAGCAATGAAAGAAAAATAGTGATAATTTTTTTCATGATGACATTTCTTGTGTTTAAAATTCTGAGTAAGGGAGTGCAATATACATATTATTTTTCTTTTGTTAAAAGAAAGCTGTATTTTTTAACAAAAAAAGGTCTCATTTACATGAGACCTTTTTACCGGTATCTTCTAACTAATTTTAATTTTTACCTTTTTTCAAGGCTCTTTTTCTCTGAATATCATAAGCTAACGGGGAAGCTATAAATAAACTAGTAAATGCCCCAATAGAAGTACCTAAGAGCAGAGCAAATATAAAACCACGAATGGTTTCTCCTCCTAATACAAACATTACAATTAATACAAGTATTACAGACAGACTGGTGTTAAATGTACGAGACAATGTATCATTCAAAGCAGCATTAAACAACTCTCTCTTTTCTCGTTTAGGATACAAACCTACCATTTCACGAATACGGTCAAAAATAACTACCGTATCATTAACATCATACCCAATAACGGTAAGAATAGCCGCCACAAAGTCTAAGCCAATTTCCATAGAGAATGGCATAACGGAAGAAAACAAAGAATAAAATCCTAACACAAATAATGTGGCATAGGCCAAGGAAACCAATGCTCCAACACTAAAAGAAAAGTTCTTAAATCGGAGAAGAATATACAAGGCAATACCGATTATTGCAAAAATAATAGCTAAATAAGCCGAATTCTTAATATCCTTTGCAATGGAAGGTCCTACCTTTTGAGAACTTTGAATTCCTAAAGATTTATGTGAACTTTCCGGAATAAGAGAAGCCACTCCTTGTCCACTAATCATATATCCCTTGATAAACATCTCATTCGTAACCGATTGATTTTTAATCAATGGCTTTAGACTTTCATACAATTTAGTTTCTATTTCACCATCAATGGCAGTTGAATTATCCGCTATTTTATAGTTGGTTGATATACGAACTTGGTTTTCAGACCCAATAGTAATTACAGAAATTTGGGTTCCACGAAAAGAAGGTTCTATCAACTTTTTCACATCCTCTGTATTAACTTTATTTTCGAAACGAACAACGTAATTACGACCTCCTGTAAAATCAACTCCTTGTTCTAAGCCTTTGGTAAAAAGAGAGGTCATTGCCAATAAGGCAATTAGTCCGGCAATAATATACCCTGGTTTACGAATCTTTATCCAATCTATTTTAGGATCTTTCAGAAAGTTTTTGAACAATTTTGTCGTAAATGGAATATTTGATAATTGGTTCTTTTCTATCATTCTAACGTAAACGACATGTGTAACAAGGAACGATGTAAAGAACGATGTTATAATACCTATTATTAAAGTTGTTGCAAAACCCTTAATTGGACCTGTCCCAAAATAAAACAAGATAAGACCTGTAAGAAGAGTCGTTACATTGGAGTCCAAAATAGCAGAAAATGCATGTTTATAACCATCTGAAACAGCCTGCTTCTGGTTTTTACCTGCTGCAATTTCTTCTTTTATACGTTCATAAATAAGCACGTTGGCATCCACCGCCATACCAAGAGTTAGCACGATACCGGCAATACCGGACAAAGTAAGTACAGCTTTAAACGAGGCTAAAACCCCTATCAAGAAAAAGACATTTAACAACAATGCGGCATCCACAACAACTCCGGGCAACCATCCGTAGACTACTACCATAAAGAGCATGATTAACACAAAAGCAACTATAAAAGAAACAACACCTTGATTAATGGCTTCTTGTCCCAAAGAAGGACCCACGATGTCTTCTTGAATAATTCGAGAAGGGGCAGGCATTCGTCCTGATTTCAAAACATTTGCTAAGTCTTTTGCTTCTTCCGGTGTAAAATTACCGGTTATTTCGGAACGACCTCCAGTTATTTCTGTGTTCACATTTGGATAAGAGTAAACCATATCATCAAGAATTATGGCAATACTCCGTCCTATATTTTCCTTTGTTAAACGTGCCCAAGTTTTAGCCCCTTCAGGATTCATCGTCATACTAACATTTGAGTAAGCTGAATACTGACTAATATCATCACGAGCATCGGTAACAGCATCTCCAGCAAGAGGAGCTTTACCATCTCTATTGGTAACCTTAATTGCTATTAATTGGAAGAAATTTCCTTTTTTATCAAGAGATTTAACCGTCCATCTGAAAAGAACATCTCTAGGTAATACTTCTTTGACCTGACGTGAATTTAGATATTTGGCCACAGTAGCGGTATCTCTCTTATTAACAATGCCGACAGCCGGACTTGCAATCAATTGTCCTTGTTGCACGTTAAGCTGCAACAAACTAAACAGAGGATTTTCTCGCTTATATTGTGCATCTGTTTGTTTTGTTTCTTTTTTCTTATCCAATTGAGTAATAAGGGAATCTACACCTTTACCCGCTTTTGCATCAACAACCGATTTTTCAGCGGTTGTATCTTTTTCAGCTACTTTTACAGCTGTATCTTTTTTTATTATTTGGTCACGAACAACAGTATTGGCAGAAACCAACGCCTCATAAATCTCGGGTAAGTTATATGTTTCCCAGAATTCCAAATTAGCGGATCCTTGAAGCAATTTACGAACACGTTCGGGTTCTTTCACCCCAGGTAATTCAATCAAAATACGTCCATTAGTTTCAAGACGTTGAATATTCGGTTGAACAACACCAAAACGGTCTATACGAGTACGCAACACATTAAAAGAATTATCAACAGTTGCTTTAACTTGATCTTTAATCACAGCAATAACCTGATCGTTTGTGCTTTTCAGGTTAATTTTATCTTTTAAATCAAACGTGCTAAAAATAGCAGCTAAACGAGCATCCTTATCAATTTCTTCATAAGCTTGTTGGAAAAGATCCAAGAAATCTTTTTGACTGGTTGCTTGGCGTTTGATAGCCAAATCCATTGCTTTATTAAACGTTTCATCAGTGGTATTATCTGCTAAATTTCTCAACATATCGGGAACTGATACCTCCAAAATGACATTCATACCTCCTTTTAGGTCAAGACCTAAACTCAGTTCTTTTTCACGACATTCTTTCAGGGTATAATTCATCCACACTTTTTCAGTTGAAAGAGAATCTAGATAACGATACTCTTCCATTTTATCACCTTTAGCGTATTTTTTCGCCTGACCGTCGTAGTAAGAACTTACCACATTAAAGGAAAGATAAAAAAGACATACCAATCCTAGAGCAATGGAAAAAAATTTAACAAATCCTTTGTTTTGCATATTGTTTAAAAAAATTAGGTTACTATTATAGTTTATTTTTTACATTTTGGAAATAGCCTGCAAATATAGTTTTTTTTAAAGAAATTATTTAATTTTTACATTATTCATTTCTTTAAAGGGTTAATTCTCCGAAACATAAGAGAAAATCTCTCATTAAATGATTAACATGGCATCACCATAAGTGCCAAATCGATATTTTTCTTTTATTGCGACATTATAGGCATTCATTACATAGTCATAATCTCCAAACGCTGCCACTAACATCAATAACATAGAATATGGCATATGAAAATTGCTAATCATGCTGGTTGCAACAGTAAAATCGTAAGGAGGAAAAATAAATTTATTTGTCCAACCATCAAACGGTTTAATCATACCACTAGTACTTGCAGCAGTTTCAAGAGAACGCATAACGGTTGTTCCCACTGCACAAATTTGTCTTTTTTCCTGTTTGGCTTCATTTACAATTTGAGTTGCCTCTGCCGTAACAATCATCTGCTCAGAATCCATTTTGTGTTTGGTCAAATCTTCCACATCTATTTCGCGGAAACTTCCCAAGCCGACATGGAGTGTTACATTCGCAAAATTGATACCTCTGATTTCCATGCGTTTCAACAACTCTCTACTGAAATGCAAACCTGCGGTAGGAGCTACAACAGCACCCTCATTTTTAGCATAAATTGTTTGATAACGTTCTTGGTCACTGGGTTCCACAGGTCTGTTCAAAAATCTAGGTAGAGGAGTTTCTCCCAAGCTATACAACGTTTCTTTGAATGAGTCATAATCCCCATCATACAAAAAACGCAATGTTCTACCTCTAGACGTGGTATTATCAATTACTTCAGCAACTAACGAATCGTGTTCCCCAAAATACAGTTTATTCCCTATTCTGATCTTTCTAGCCGGGTCAACAAGAACATCCCACAACTTCAAATCACGGTTTAATTCTCTCAACAAAAACACTTCTATTCTAGCTCCGGTTTTTTCTTTATTCCCATACAAACGAGCAGGAAAAACTTTTGTATCATTGAAGACAAAAACATCTTTTTCGTCAAAATATTGGTACACATCCTTAAATATCTTATGGTCGATTTCGCCAGTCTTTCTATTTAAGACCATCAATCTAGACTCATCACGATATTTTTGAGGATGAGAAGCCAAAAGTTCTTCCGGAAGTTTAAATTTAAATTGTGATAGTTTCATACGGTATTTTTATATACTTTTCAGTTGTTTTTCAAATTGTTCTAAATTCATACACTTGTCAATGGAAACAGCTCCAATTCGTGTACGCTGTAAGGCTGTTAAATGTGCACCGCTATGTAAGGCCTGGCCAAGATCTCTTGCCAAAGCTCTTATGTAAGTCCCCTTACTACAAACGACACGTATCTTGATTAATGGGAAAGCGTATTCCATTAATTCGATTTCGTCAATAACTAATTCTTTGGCTTTTATCTCTACTGTTTCTCCCTTTCTAGCATAATCATATGCCCTTTTACCATCTATTTTGACCGCTGAATAAACAGGCGGAACTTGTTGAATGGAACCTATAAACTGAATCAACGTGTTTTCTACAAGCTCTTTTGTAATATGTTCCGTTGGATAAGTTACATCTATTGGAGTTTCCAAATCAAAAGAAGGAGTTGTTGCTCCCAATTGCAATGAAGCAATATATTCTTTTGTTTGGTATTGAAATTCTTCTAT
>DAIMYQ010000061.1:0-5292 GCA_036734385.1 Paludibacteraceae bacterium
AAAAATCTATTATTTTCGTACACTAAAAGCCCTAGACAAGGAGCGTTAAGCATAACGCGAACAATAGACATTCAATAGAGCTTATCAACAGAGCTACAAATCACCAAATTCAAAATAAAAAATGGGAATTACTCAAGAGTAACTCCCATCCTTTCAACCAGTCAACACAACTCTATGGCTCTTCTGTAATCTCTGGTACAGTAATAGCACCTGCTTTCAACTGTTGAAAATAATGAGCAAAAGCCCTACCTTTAGGAGTCTTGTACTTAGTTTTCTTCAAGTTCTGTTCCCACAATCGGCGTTTGGCATCATCGCCCATGTCCACGTTAGCTAACCGTTGTGCCTCCGTAAACCAACTCTTTACCAGTCGTTGCTGAGGAGTTTCCTCGCCACTAGGTATGGACTTTAGTGTCAAAAATGTACTACCATAGTGGCGTCTAAAACAATACTTCGATTGCTCCACTTTACCAGAAAGACCTTCTGTAATCACATTGTTAATCACTTTCATAGTACACCTCCTTCAACACTAAAGTTACACACTCCGCATCCTTTCATAAGGGCGTTTGCCATGTTTTGAGTCTTGGCAAAGACATCAAGTAGAATTTGTTTCATACTTAAAAAGATTATGTCGCTAAGCGACTGTTAATAATAAAAATGTCAATCACACAACACTATCTGCGAAACTGACAGTACAAAGGTAAGTGCTTTATTATCAACAAAAAATAGAGTTTTCCCTCATACAGGAAAACTCTACATAAACAGTAACAAAACCCACACAGTTAGTTGGTGCTACCCTAGCTTTTGAACCAACAACCCTAGCCTTGGTGAGATTTTACCCTAACTTTTTGACTCATTTATTCAATCTTTTTATAGTTAGCTACATTTTTGTTAGTCGCCAATTCTACCATTTTCGCACGCATCTTATCAAAAATAGCCACATGTGCACTCATATCGGACTTCCAACTGTTGGTCATATCCTTATCATAATACTTCAACGACTCTTTATCTAGCCAAGTAGCCAAAAAAGCAAATAACTCCTTTTTGGTCACCTTTTTACCAGACTCTTCTACAAAAAAATCAAGTTCGTACAATACATATAATACCCGTATAAAATCTAACTTACTCACATCGTTATTGAGGGTAATACCAGATGAGCTCTTCGATGTTTCCGTATCTATTGCAGTATCCAGATTAGCTTCAATTGGCAACTCATGCAGTTCTTTTAAATCCCAGTCTGCACTTGTAAATTGATGATACATCTGGCGTAATCGAGACTCTAAGGCTGCACGACCACGTTCGGTCATCTGACGAGGTGCATAGTAATGTACCAAATTCAACAAATACATCAAAAATAAAGTCCATTCATTATTGTCAAAAAATAAAACAATTTCATTACATTTATTGTGCACATATAAATAACTTTTAGGTGTACGAATAGCCCACTGAAACAATATCAAACCATATTGTAATAGATCTCTCGTAGTGTCAATATCTTGATTGACAGGCACACATTTAAGCACAAATTGTTCTTCAAAGTTCAGACTAACCATAGTTTCCAATGGAACATTTATAGCTTCACGGCGAGCCAATATCGCTTGAAAGGGTGCATCAACATAAATAGGCTCAAAATCCAAAAGAGCATCCGTACGGAAATTTTGCAGAGCAGCGTACATACATACAAACGTGGCATCGCGGCCTATCAATTCCATAAAAGCATCAAAATTGGGTGCCAATTCCGTGGTCTCAGGTGAGTCCGTCATAATGCATTCAGCCAGATTTTCGGGACTTAACAGGTCAAACTCTTGCTGACTGTACGTGACAAAGAGATTAATCGATTTAGCTGAATCTAAATAACAACGACACAATTTCCCCATATTGGAGGCATTGGTTCTCAAATCATAATGAATAGTAGCGCTTAATAAACTCTTAATTAAAAGAGCCGTATCAGGTTCATACTGATCATAATGACTCCCGAAATAGGCAAAGGCATTAAAATTGGACTCTGGAGTAAAAGTCATAAGGATAGTTTAATAGGATAAAAAAACAATTAGAGAGGAAACGATAGCCGAAAGCAATAAAAAATTACACCTCGATCATAGCTCCACCTTGGCTCAAGCTTTGCTAAATAAAGAAATAAAAAATCAACAACAATGAAACCAAAAATAGGATTTTAAACTGTCACACCGTTTCTTTTTAAACAACACATACAACTTTTGTACGCCTTCTGTAATTTCTGCGGCATATTTTCAGGAAAATGCATTCAGTTTACTAGCCATCAGGTTTATCTGTAATACATACGATCTTACTTTTATAAAACAATATGAGTCTTTCGAAATGTACTTTTTATAAAATTCGTTTATACAATTCCTATACCTTGGTAATGGAACCCATATTGACTTAATTCTTTTTTATCGTAAATATTTCTACCATCAAATACTACTGCTTGTTTCATGGCTTTGAAAATAACATTCCAAGCAGGCAACCTAAATTCTTGCCACTCTGTTACCAAGGCTATTGCATCGGCATCGTTCACTGCATCGTAAATATCGGTAGCAAAAGTAAGGTTTTGATGTTTTATTTCAATATTTTTTATCAATGGATCAAATAACCTAACCGAACATCCTGCATGTAGGAGGCGTTCAATTAACACCAACGATGGAGCTTCTCTCATATCATCGGTATTTGGCTTAAAGGTTAAGCCCCATATTGCAATGGTTTTTCCTTTTAATTCTCCCTTGAAGAAGGTATTTATCTTTTGGAATAATATGGCTTTTTGTTGTTGATTAACTTCCTCTACGGCTTCTAATATGCGCATAGCATATCCGTTTTGCTTGGCTGTATTTACCAAGGCTTTTACGTCTTTCGGGAAACACGAACCACCGTATCCACAACCGGGATATAAGAATTTATTTCCTATCCGTGCATCAGAACCAATGCCCTTGCGTACCATATTAACATCGGCACCAACTAATTCGCACAAATTAGCCACATCGTTCATAAAACTAATACGAGTTGCGAGCATAGAATTCGCTGCATATTTTGTCATTTCAGCGGAAGGTATATCCATAAAAATAACCCGAAAATTATTTAACAAAAAAGGACGATACAATTTAGTCATCACTTCCTTTGCTTTTTCAGTTTCAACACCTATTACGACCCTATCAGGACTCATGAAGTCCTTTATAGCTGCACCTTCCTTCAAAAACTCAGGATTAGAAGCTACATCAAATTCTATATCTAAACCTCTTTCATTCAATTCTTCTTGAATAACTTGTCGTACTTTTTTTGCAGTTCCAACAGGAACTGTACTTTTTGTTACTAACAAAACATAATTGTTCATGTATTTACCAACAGTACGAGCAACTTCCAAAACATATTTTAAATCAGCACTTCCATCTTCATTTGGAGGAGTACCAACAGCACTAAACACAATCTGAACATCATCCAAAACATCGGTTAGCTGATTTGTAAAATGCAAACGATTAGCCTTTACATTTCGTTCCACAATATCTTCCAACCCTGGTTCATAAATCGGATTAATGCCTTTTTTCAGATTTTCTATTTTTAAAGCATCTATATCCACACATGTCACATCCGTTCCTATTTCAGCAAAACAAGCACCAGAAACAAGACCGACGTAACCTGTACCAACTACCGCAATTTTCATTTTTTTTTATTTTATTATAAACGAGCATCCACAAGCTCTCTATCTAAGAAAGCTTTAACATCATATATTACAGCACCAGAATCTTTGTATTTTTTAAAATTGAAAGTTTTAAAATCATCATGAGCCACAGCAACAATTACAGCTTGATAAGATTTTTCATCATCTATTTTACTTAATAAATCAATATCATATTCATGTTTAACATTTTCTGGTTTTGCCCATGGATCAAATATATCTACATTAATGCCAAATTCCAACAATTCTTTATAAATATCAACAACCTTTGTATTCCTCATATCCGGACAGTTTTCTTTAAACGTAATTCCCATAATCAATACGTTAGAGCTTTTAATCGTATGTCCAGCTTGAATCATTAATTTAAGAGTCTTATTTGCAATAAACTGTGCTATACTATTATTTACACGACGTCCCGAAAGAATAACCTGAGGATCATATCCCAAGGCTTTTGCTTTATGTGCTAGATAATATGGATCAACACTAATACAATGTCCACCCACAAGACCAGGCCTGTATTTCAAAAAATTCCATTTTGTACCGGCAGCATCTATCACATCATTGGTATCAATACCAATACGATCAAAAATGAGAGCCAATTCATTCATGAATGAAATATTCATATCACGTTGTGCATTTTCAATGGCTTTTCCAGCCTCGGCAACCTTCATACTAGGAGCTTTGTGAGTACCAGCATTAATAATAGACGAATACAATTCATCAACCAAATTAGCTATCTCAGGGGTTGAGCCTGAAGTTATTTTTTTTATGGTAGTAAGCGTGTTTATTTTATCTCCCGGATTAATTCTTTCAGGAGAATAACCACAAAAGAAATCTTTATTAAATTTTAACCCTGAAAATTTTTCCAATACGGGGACACAATCTTCTTCAGTACATCCCGGATATACTGTTGATTCATAAATAACAACATCCCCCTCTTTCAACACCTGTCCAATCATTGCCGATGCTTTTAATAATGGTGTCAAATCTGGATTATTAAATTCGTCAATTGGCGTGGGAACCGTCACAATAAAGACATTGAAATTTCTTAATTTTTCAGGATAGCAAGCAAAACTTAACCCAATACCTAGGTCTTTTTTATATAACTCCGTAGCTTCTCTCATGCCTACCAAATCAGCTTCTAAGGTACTATCCTCACCACGTTGTAATTCCAAAACTCGTTCCGGATTAATATCAAAGCCCAACACTCGATATTTCTTACCAAATTCAATGGCTAAAGGTAATCCGACATATCCTAAACCCACAACCGCAACTTTTCGATCTTGCAATTTCATAAAATATAATTATTAAATTTATTATACCTCATCTTCCATTTTATCAAAATATTCTTTATTGTTTTCTCTATTTCCATTACGAGACAATATGTTTGTGAGATTGTATGATTTCCCATATTTCCCATAATTATTATAATAGGAAGAATATTCTAATTTTTTTAGGTTAACATCGTTAAAAAGGAAATATATATTTTTTATGTTATCCGAACGCAACTGATTAATAACTTTCTTAAAAAAGCTTTTATCTGTTTTTTCAGCACGCACTACATATATATTTAAATCTACTTGATTTATTATTGAATAGGCATCTGCAAC
>DAIMYQ010000062.1:0-4534 GCA_036734385.1 Paludibacteraceae bacterium
ATATTCTCAGTAAATTCGTTCGCCAAGAGCAATTTTAAGTTTCTGCAAATTGACCGTATAATCGATTTTTGTTTTGAAAAGAGCGAGTTTACTTTCTGATAGGGCAGTATAACTTTCCAGCAAATCCAAATTGGTTATGGTACCGGCTTGATAGCTTACTTCTGCCAATTTATATGCTTGCATTGCTTGGTGGAGTTGCAACTCCGATTGTTTTACTTTTTTCAGTGCGGCTTCGGCATTAGCACGGCATTCAACCACTTCATTGGTAATATTTCTGCGTATTATTTCTGTCTCTAACTGACTCTCATCTACGTAAGCATTGGCTTGAGCTTTCATGTACTTAGAACGATTGGCATCAAAAATAGGCACTTTAAATCCTACTCCGACCACAAAATTCAGTTTCCCGGTATCTTCAAAATCAGCATTGAAATATCCGTTTTTATATCCTCCGTTAGCTATAAAATTGAGTGAAGGATTATTCTGGACTTTAATCACATTCAATCGCATGTGAGAAATTTCCTCTTTCTGATGGGCTATCTTCATCTCGTTCCGATTGGCAAAAGCAGTATTGCATAACGAATCGACAGTAGGTATAACATCCTGAACATAAACCCCTTGTCTCAACAAAAGTGGATTATCTTGTGGCTTTCCTAAGAAGGAATTCAATTGACAAATCTGTACCTGTAATGCGGTTTGTAAATCGGTTTTTTGATTTTCGATAACGGATATACGAACTTTGGTTGTCAAAATGTCATATTGCGTAGCCGAACCGGTTGCTTCTTTTTTTTCGACAAACTGCAAATGTTGGTTTAATGTATTTAACTGATCGTCTTTTATTTGAATAGCTTCCTGCAAAAAACAAATCGAATAATAATTGCCCATCACCACCATCGACAATTGTTGTTTCGTCTGATCGGTAGTTAACTGAACCATTTCCTTATTTTTTTCATCCAATGCCACATTTTTAGCTGTTTTGCCAAAATCATAAATATTTTGATTTACGGAAATGGTCGCATTATACACATTTGCAGGATATAGCTCAAGATCTTTTCCTGCAAAAGTAATACTGCTTACAGGACCTATCCGATTGTACGAAGTTGAAAAATTAATATCGGGCAGATAAGCCGTTTTGGTTAGACTAATTTTTGCGTTAGCTGCATCCAACTCTTTTGCTGCTTTTTCTAATGTCGGGTAATTATTCATGACTACATTCAAAATCCCGGAAAGCGTCAAAGAATCAGCCTTTGTTTGTGCTTGTAGCAAAGTGGCAGGAACCAGAAACAGCACAAGAATATATTTTGGTAAATGTTTCATTTTATTTTATTGTTGTTTTAGTTGAACTTTTTGAGCCATTTTCTTTTTTGAGTGCATAAGAATTATCGGAATAAAACAGACAGCTGTGATACCCGCAGCAATCATAAAATCGTCATTTACTCCCTGAATAAAAGCCTGTGAATTGACATGCGAAATCAAAATACTCTGACTTTGTTTGGTTGCAGCAGCAAGTGACGAACCTGCATTATGTTGAATATAGGCAGACAAACTGTGGATTGTATTTTGAAACACTTGTGAGCCTGACTGAATAGCTCCCCCATAAATTTGCGAATGAAAATTTACACGAGAAGTTAACATAGTCGATAACACCGCCACACCTAAACTACCACCAATTTGACGAACAGTATTGCTAATTCCCGAAGCTTGAGCCATTTTGTCGCGAGGAATAGTCGCCAACGATAACGAACTTAACGGAGTAAATATCAATCCCATACCAAATCCTCGAATGTATAAAGACGTCATTACATATGAATGTTCAGTCAAAAATGAAAGGTCTGAATTCAGGTAAAAACTAAAAATCAACAATCCTATTCCTAAAAATAACGGAAATTTTGCGTTTACCTTATCAGAAAATGCTCCTGCTATTGGTGAGACAAAACCCTGAATAATTCCAACCGGCAAGAAAACAGCCCCTGACTGTAAAGCTGTATAGCCCATCGAATTCTGCAAATAAAGAGGAAGCAAAAAAGTACTTCCGAACATTCCCATACCAAAAAGAAGCATGATGGCATTCGCCAGACCAAAATTACGATCTTTCAATAAACGTAAATCAAGCAAAGGATTTTCGGTATTAAATTCCTGTATTAAGAAAACAGTCAAGGCAATGCCTGAAATGGCAAAGCATGCCAAAATGTAAGGAGCCGTCCAACCCGCCGAATTGGTAGCTGCATTGCCTTCGGACAAAGCAAAAAGCAATACGGGAAGAAAAATAATAACCGATATGAAACCGACGTAATCGAATTTTCGAACATTTGGATGGATAAACTCGCGTTGAATAATCATAGTAAATACCAAGGCTATGATGCCAACCGGTACATTCACATCAAAAATCAATTGCCAACTGAAATTATCGACCAAATAACCACCTATCATTGGTCCGAATGACACGGAAGCTGCCGAAGCAATAGACCAAAATCCCAAAGCCAATCCACGTTGATGGGGTGGAAATTCGCGAGTAATAATGGCCATACCAAGTGGTTGTACAGTACCCGCTCCTAAGCCCTGTAATATTCGTGACAAAATAAGGGTCGTTTCGTCATTCGATAGCCCGCATAACAACGAACCAAAAGTAAAAAGGAATAAGCCCCAAAAATAAACCCGCTTATATCCGAATTTATCCGCCAACCAAGCTGAAGTAGGCAACATAGCCGCCATAGCAAGCATATATGCCGTGATAACCCACTGAATGGTAGACAAGCCAACCCCAAAAGACGACATAATCTTAGGCAAGCTCACATTGACAATGGTACTATCGAGCACCGCCATAAAAGTGCCAAGCATAATGTTTCCCAATACAAACCATTTGTAATAAGGACTTTTAGGATGGTATAATGAATTACGGCTTCGTAATCTTCGACGAAACCGGTGCATTTTTGAAACTTTTCTCATTCTTTACCGTATAATTCTTACCACTGCCGACATTCCAGTCATCAGTCGGAATGAATTTAATTGTTGACTATTTTCGGTACCATCAATAGATATTTTCAATGGCACACGTTGTGTCACTTTTGTAAAATTACCGGAAGCATTGCTTTGTGGAATCAATGAAAATTGTGAAGCGGTAGTCGAACCCAACATAAAGACTTTACCCGTAAAGGTTGTACCGGGGTACATATCAATGGTGAATTTTGCAGGCTGACCAATATGTAATCCTTCCATCTTTGTTTCTTCGAGGTACACCATAACCCAAAATTTCGAATTATTATTGATGGTAAAAATCGACTGTCCAGGATTAACCACATCACCAGGAAGCATCCAACGTTTAGCCACAATACCATCTACCGGAGCATACAAACGCATATTGTGCAACTGGGTATTAATCACATCTATTTGAGTTTGTGAAGAAACAACGGATGTTTCAGCACTTTTTACTTGAGTCTTTGAAACCAATATTTGAGCCTTTGCTGCTGCGTACTGAGCTTGTGCCGTTTCAAATGCTTTTTGCAAATGATCATATTGTTCTTTGGTCAACACACCTCCCGCAAATTGTACTTTTGCCCTATCAAAATCTTCTTTTGCTCTATCAACATTAATTTTCAATACATCAATATTTTTTACGTCATATTGATATTTTGCTTCCGATTGCTCTTTGCCGGCTTGTGTTTGCAACTTATTTGATATAATCTGTTGTTTCTGTGCCAATAAGTCGGAGCTGTCTAATTCAGCTAAAAGTTGTCCCTGTTTGACCGAATCTCCCTCTTCTGCATATACTTTAATGATTCTTCCCATCACTTTTGGGCTCACGGTTACCACATCCGAAGTTAAAAAAGCATCATCTGTTTTTATGTATCTTGAATAATCCATATACCAGTAAGTTCCTCCGGCAATTACCAACGCAATAACAATTACTAGTGGAATGTAAATTTTTAAATCTTTTTTCTTTTTCATATACCTAAAATTTTAAATATCTATTTTTATGTATTTTTCCGGTCATTTATCACAAATAGAAGAGTCTTTATTAACCTGAATATCTTTTAATAACATCAATACCTCTCTAACCTGTTGAGAAGCAGCAGAAAGCGTTTCTAATTGCTCCGGTGCAAGTAAAGACAATTTTTCTTTTAGTTCTTTACTGATAAGCTGTTTAATTGTCTTAAGCATATTTCTTCCTTTTTCGGTAAGTTGAATATAAATGACCCTTCTGTCATTAGGATCAGATAATCGTTCTGCCAACTCTTCCTTAATAAGCTTATCAACTAAAGCTGTTACATGAGGCTTTGGCACCGATAAATGACAACCAATTCCGGTCATAGTTAGTTTTTTATGATGAGAAAGTGCCCCTAATGTGAATACCAATACAGGTGAAAAAGTTGTTTTTGTTCGTACAGCCTTCGACAAGTTTCTTGCTAACAGGGGATAAATAGACATTAAATTTTCAATGACTAATTCTGTGGTTTCAATGTTATTTTCTTCCATTTTTCTAAAACTACTCTATTTTTAAAATTGGTTACAAAAATATAACTATTTATCAAATATAACT
>DAIMYQ010000063.1:0-4515 GCA_036734385.1 Paludibacteraceae bacterium
ACTCTTTTGGTAAAAGAAAAACATTCGGTTCCAACATACTTGTCTTCATAAGATACATAAAAGTATCCACCATCCATGGTGTTCGTTCCCCATGTATTTTTCACAATCCAAGCCCCTGTGTTTTTTGGTGTACCACTAGTGTTTCCGGTAACCGTTTTTGAATCATCCCATCCCACAATACTTATTCCGTGATTAACTCCGTACGTGCCACTATAATCGTAATAATAGGTATAATTCGATGAGTTATAATACGAGGAACTGTAGAACATTCTTGCCGTTACAGAACCATTTTCCATGATAGCTTCTTTGACTGTGCTAATATCATCCGGTAACATGATAACATTTGACACGTAAGCAGGAAAATCTGCTTTAGTTACGGTAGGGCATGTGCTATTTGAAAATACATATGGAACAGAATTTTCGTATGCTGGACCTAACAATCTTGCAAAACAAGCTGTTGCAATTAATGAATTGCCTCCTTGTGTCTTTGTGTATTCAAATCCATGGCAATTTGTTAGTAGTTGAGGAGAAAGATAGCCTTCTCTATAGCCTTGAAGGTAGAATGTCGATTGTACGGCATCGGTTGCTGCAAATGCCCAACAAGGTCCGTTGTTTACCTGATTTCTTGGAGGTAGTACATAACTAATGCCATTTAGATTACGCAAATCATAAGAAGCGGGAAGTGATTTTGTGGTACGTTTACCTTTCTGACTATGATCTATTTTGAATGGAAGTGGAATATAAGAAGTTGGCAAATCAGAAGAATAATATTTCGTTAACTCTTCATTCACAGGCTTAAATTCCATTTTTTGAGCACAAGCATTGCTCATCGAAAATAAAATCCAAAGTATAAAGCAGGAGTAAAAGAGTTTGGCTTTCATGGTTTGATATTGTTAGTTAGTTCAGGATAAGCAATACGTGTATGATAAATATTCTTTAGCTTTTCTTTGAGAATATGTTTTGTTAAAGAAATTTGTTTTAGTGTTAAAGGAGCATTATTTAGAGCTCCGTCTGCTAAAAGAGAATTAATAATATTTTCAACTAGGGTGTTAATAGAATCGTCCGTATATTCAGGCAAACTCCTAGAAGCCGCTTCTACTGAATCACATAACATTACGATAGCCGTCTCTTTCGTGTACGGAATCAATCCTTTGTAGGTAAATATATCCTCGTCAATTTTTTTGTCCGGAAATTTCGTTTTAAAAGAATTATAAAAATATCGTACTTTATTTTTTCCATGGTGTGTCTCTATAAATTCGATAACCATTTTAGGAATCTTGGCTTCCTTAGCAATTTCTACTCCATCTGCAACATGTTGAATAATGATTTTGGCACTGTCTTCATAACTCAATTGGTCATGAGGATTGTTTCCTTTACTCTGATTTTCAGCAAAGAAAGCTGGGTTTTTCATTTTGCCAATGTCATGATACATGGCTCCTGTTCTTGCTAAAAGCGGGTTAGCCTTTGTTTTAACAGCAATCTCTGCCGCTAAATTAGAAACTTGCATTGAATGTTGAAAAGTGCCGGGTGCTAATTCTGAGAGTTTCCGCAAAACCGGATTATTGATGTTTGATAATTCGACCAATGTGACATTGGAAATAAACCCAAATGCTTTTTCGAAAATATAGATAAGCGGATAAGCAAAAAGTAGCAAACCCCCATTGATTAAGAAAAAAACGAAGATAATCCATTTAATTTGCAAAAAATCACCATCTAACGTCATACCGTAGCCAAAATACATAAGGCAGTAACTTGTGAAAATCATAATTGCGGATTGTACCAATTGAGATCGTTGAGAAAGATCTTTCAAACTATGGATGGCAACCATGCCGGCTGTTATTTCCAACAATACGAATTCAAAAGGAAGAGGAACCATAAAAGAGCACAGCAGAATTGTGATGATGTGAGAAAAAAGCCCTGTCCGAGTATCAAAAAATGTACTTATTACAATAGGAATTAAGCAATAGGGGATAAGATACACAAATGTCGGATTGACACGTTGTACAACCACTGATGTTATAAGCGTAAATCCAACAATCAGAAGTAGTGTTAAAGTTACAAACCGTTTACTAGTGAAAAATTTCTTTCTAAATAACCGAGTATACAAGTAGAAAAGCAATATAAGACAAAATACAATTAAGGACTGACCTGCAATAACAACATATTGACTTTTTTTGCTGCCCTCTTGCTGGTATTGTTTCTTCAAGGAATCTAAAATTTTAAACTTTTCAGGACTTACAATTTCCCCCCTATCTATAATTCTTTCCCCAGCTTGCACTCTTCCCGAAGTAATAGAAATGTTGTTTAGTTCATCCGATTTTATTTTATTGGTAATCTCCAAATCATAGCTTAAGTTGCTTTCAATGTATTTGCTAAGCCGAATATCTTTGATTTTTGAAAACGAAAGTCCCTTGGGGATTTGGCTGAAGATGTATTCAATAGCTTTGTCTTCTGTGAAAATATCCGCTATGTTGCGGGTTTTTCCCACATTGTGTTCCACAATAACTACATACCTTACCTGTTTGTTCGCTAAATTTATATACTGTGCATCATCCAAAACGCCCACTGAATAAACATAGTGAAACTGTTTTTTTAGAAAATCAAAATAAAGGTTATTGTTGGCAAGAGAACTGTCTCCCTGAATGTTTTTATTAATATCCTTATACAAAAGATTTATTTTTTCGTTTTCTTTCGAAGAATTAACCTTAAAATATGGTTTATTTGACTTTAGAATATTATTTCGATCAAGAATCAGTTCCCTTTCCGTTTTATAAATAGGAAAGTCAAAGGTCGCAGTTAACAAATCATACTGCCAAGGCTTTCCTTCGCTAAATTGATATTTATATTGAGCGTCATGAGGGAAAAACCAAATAATAAGAACCGTTGCAAGAAAGAACAAGGCATTCTTGATTATTTCGTTAAATATTTTTTTGTTTTGTCCTCCCTTTATGTTCTCACTCATTGCTTAACCCTTTTTATATAGGAAAGTAATTTCAGGCAAATTTAATTTTTTATATCTTAAACAACAATATTTTAGGTAAATAATCTTAAATTTGTGAAGTGAAAACAAAAATAGTCTTATGGGTTTCCCTTTTGAAGAAGAGATAAATTGTCACTATGCTGTAAGTTTGCTGCCGCTTTTGCCTATGCGAGCCGAACCTTCTGAAAAAGCCGAGATGCTTTCTCAGTTGCTTTTCGGAGAACGGTGTTTTGTGAAAGAGCGATCCGAAAAATGGACGAAAATTCACAATGCGAACCATTCCTATGATGGATGGGTTGATAGTAAAATGATAACAAAAATATCCGTAACTGAAAATGATAACTTAGAAAAGGCTGATTTTTGGCAGGTGAAGAATGTTGTAGCGTCTTGTTTCTCTGAAAAATTACAACAAAATATGCTGCTCACCTTTGGCAGTAAGTTTTATAATTACGATGAAAAAAAAGAAATAGCTTTTTTTGCAGGGCAGGTATACAAGATTAGCAAGGAGAATCTTGTTCGTCGCAATGTCGATTTTTCCGAAAAAACATTACTTGAAATCACGTCTCTTTTTCTTAATGTGCCATACCTTTGGGGTGGAAAAAGTGCTTTGGGAATTGACTGTTCTGGTTTTACCCAACTAATATTTGGGGCGTTCGGTGTACAACTTCCGCGTGATGCAAGTCAGCAAGTCCAAGTTGGGCAGACAGTTGATTTTTTTAGTCAAGCCAAGGCGGGCGATTTAGCTTTTTTTGATAATCCCGAAGGAAAAATTGTTCATGTAGGAATTTTACTTGATAATAAAACAATTATTCATGCTTCTGGCAGAGTCAAAATCGAAGATTTTTATCCCCAAGGAATTTTTTCTGCTGAGCAAAACAAATACACTCACTCATTACGGTTAATAAAAAGAATCATATAATCTCATAAAAAATAAAGCAATGGAAGAAAATCAACTGAACATCGAAATATCAGATGAAGTCTCAGAGGGCATATACTCTAATTTGGCAATCATAGCACATTCTGCTAGTGAATTTGTTATAGATTTTGCTCGTGTTATGCCAAATACACCAAAAGCAAAAGTGAAATCTAGGGTTGTTTTGAATGCAGAACATGCCAAACGATTATTGTTAGCCTTACAAGATAATATTGCTAAATTTGAAAAGCAATACGGAAAAATAAACCTTTCCGATCAAAAGATACCTCCCATTCCGATGAACTTTGGGGGAATGCAAGGAGAGGCATAGTATTGTGGTTTTGAGGAAACAATGAACGGAAAATATCAAAAGGGTAAACTTGTAAATAATCAGTTGACAGCTCTTTCTTATCGTGGAAAGGGCGAAATACCAACCTCATTTCAAGTTATTTCATATGGTAAAGGCTGTGATTTATTGATATTTACGACAAATTTAGCAGAACAGGTAATCGAAAAAATACAAAATACCCAATCAGACCATTGGGTGATTGTAAAGGGATTGAAAGAGGTAGAAGAAGTGGAAAAGTTGTGTCTCTTTTTTGATATAGACATGATGCATATC
>DAIMYQ010000064.1:0-4234 GCA_036734385.1 Paludibacteraceae bacterium
GTTATCTATCATTTGGTAGAAAATGAAACTTTTGAGAAATATATGGAAAAAGTATTTTCTTCTTCAAAGAAATTTGTCATTGTATACTCATCAAATTTTGATGATGGAGAAGAAAGGAAGGCACCTCATGTAAGACATCGAATGTTTACCAATTGGGTGGAAGAAAATGCTAAAAACTTCAAGCTTATCAAGCATATTCCTAACAAATATCCATTCGATGGAAATGGCGAAAGAACGTCTTTGGCTGATTTCTATATTTTTGAAAAAGAACAATAAAAGACTTTAACCATAAAAGCCAAACTAGAAGATATTAGTTTGGCTTTTGTGGTATATAAATTGAGACAGAAATTACATGCCCATCATTTCCCTATAAAAATCCAATGAATCGAAAATAGCCTCTTTTTCAATGTTTTGGTTAAGACTCAATTGCCCAATGCCTGAAAGCAAGGTGAAATTTATCACTTTATCAACGGTATTCTTTTTATCGTGAAGCATCAGTTCGTATAGACAGTCGTAATCTTTGCAAGAAACAGCCAACCCTCGATAGTTTACTTTCACAAAATCAACAACCTGCATCATAATTTCTTTAGGAAAACCTAAGTATTTGTATGACAAATACAATTCACACACCATACCCCATGCTACGGCATATCCGTGTAATGCCGGTTGATTTTTTTTGTATGAGAAACTTTCAAAGGCATGCCCAATAGTATGTCCGAAATTTAGAGCTTTGCGTAAACCTTGTTCATTTGGGTCTTGCAAAACAATATCTTCCTTTATTTGAATAGATGATTGTACCAAAGAGTTAAGTTTCTGATAGTCAATCTCATCAAAATCAAGTTGAAAAAGATTTCTCAATTCTTCTTCCGAAAAAATAAGAGCATGCTTTATCATTTCAGCATAACCCGACAAAAGATTGTTTTTATCCAACGTTTGCAAAAATTGGGTATCAATCAACACACTTTTACAGGGATTAATGACTCCTATTTCATTTTTCAATCCATTGAAATTAATTCCTGTTTTGCCACCCACAGCAGCATCAATCATTGCCAACAAAGTAGTCGGAATATTGATAAAACTCATACCACGCTTAAACGTAGAAGCTGCAAAACCGCCCAGATCAGTAATCATGCCACCGCCCAAATTTATCATCAACGATTTTCTGGTTGCACCATGCTCACTCAAATATTTCCAAATAGAAACGAGCGTTTCTACATTTTTACTGTTATCTCCGGATTCAACTTCTATCAAAGAGGCTTTTCTGATTTTCTCTACCTTGGCTAAAAAAGGAAAACAGTGTTTTTTTGTTTCCTTATCGGTAAGTATAAATATATACTGAGGTTGAATGTTTTCAACCTCAGCTAAAATATCTTTCGATATATCGGAACAAAAAACAACACGTTGTTGTGACATATTTCGTGAATTAGAAAATCAATCTTGAAAACTAAATATTTCCTTCTGCAATAAGGTATTCAGCTATCTGAACAGCATTAAGGGCAGCACCTTTTTTAATTTGATCGCTTACCGACCAGAAAAACAGTCCATTTGGATTAGTAAGGTCTTTTTTTACTCTTCCCACATACACAGGATCCTTGCCTGCCACAAACAATGGCATTGGATAGTCTTTTTCAGCAGGATTATCTTGCAAAACAACTCCTTCAGCAGATAAAAAAGCTTTATGTGCTTCCTCTACCGAAATAGGGCGACTGGTTTCTATCCAAGTAGCTTCAGAATGTGCACGCAAAGAAGGAACACGAACGCACATGGCACTCACCTCAATATCGGAATGCATGATTTTACGTGTTTCATTATACATTTTCATTTCTTCCTTCGTGTAACCATTATCGGTAAACACATCTATCTGAGGAATAACGTTATAAGCCAACTGATAAGCAAATTTTGATACGGTCGGTTTTTCGCCGTTTAGGACTTGCTTGTATTGCAATTCCAATTCGTCCATAGCAGCAGCACCGGCACCACTGGCAGCTTGATAAGTAGACACATGCACTTTTTTAATGTGTGATAATTTTTCTATTGCCTGCAATGCTACAACCATTTGAATGGTAGTGCAATTAGGATTGGCAATGATACCACGAGGACGTGCTTTTGCATCCGAAGCATTCACTTCAGGCACTACCAAAGGAACATCCGAATCCATACGAAATGCACTTGAATTATCTATCATTACAGCACCAAATTTGGTAATATCGGCTGCAAATTCTTTAGAAATACTTGCTCCGGCGGATGTAAAGGCAATATCAATTCCTTTAAAATCATCGCCATGTTTTAATTCTTTGACAGTATATTTTTTACCCTTAAAGGTGTATTCTGTTCCGGCACTACGAGAAGACCCGAATAATACTAACTCACTAATGGGAAAATTGCGTTCTGCAAGAACTCTCAAAAATTCTTGTCCAACCGCACCACTGGTTCCGACAATTGCTACTTTCATCTTTCTGTACTATTTATTAAATGGTTAAGAATTAAAAACTGGGACAAAAATACAAATTAATTATCAATTTTTAAATTCTGATGAATATGAATGATTTGCAAAACATTCTTTTGAATTAACTTCTATTAAATAAGTCCTGAAAAATATTGCTTCTATTAACAAATGTGGCTAATTTTGCCATTCACTAAATTTCTCTTTACAATAAATCCGAAAAATATATAACATGGAATTTTTAGAAAGACTGCAATGCCCAATAACTAAAAATGGTCTTGAATTAATTAATCAGACAGACTTCTCAACATACAATATTCCGAACGACTTTGAAAAAATTGGAAAACTAACATCCGGATTAATTGATACCTCCAAGCAATATTTTTACCCGATATTTGATGAGATAATTGTTCTGCATGAGCAATATGCCTTATATATTGGTCACAATGAAGATATAAGGGAACAATTGTCTTTCGATAAAAAAAGAGTCTTTGATTATTACAATGAAGTCAATTTTAAAGTAAAAGATTCTTTCAGAATATATGAAGATAGTCCTAAATGGGTTGATTTTAGAAATGTTTCCGCTTCTTATATAAAAAACTCATTCGCCAAATCATCAAGGTTCTATCCTCCAACAGGGAAATATATACTTGATATTGCATCCGGTCCAATTGGTTTAACTGAATATCTAAACTTATCTGAAGGATATGAATATAGAGTATGTGTAGACATTTCTATTAACGCATTGATTCAGGCAAAAATCAATCTGGAACATGCAAATCAGCAAGGAATTTACATTTGTGGCGACATAACAAACATTCCTATCAAGAATGACTCCTGCGATACTGTGTTGTCGCAACATACCCTTTACCATATTCCTAAGAAAGACCAACAGGTAGCCGTAAATGAAATGTATCGTGTAGCCAAACCGGAATCAAAAATTGTAATTATTTACAGCTGGTTCTACCATAGTTGGTTTATGAATATTGCATTAAACATAATTCAATTGTATAGAATCGTAAGGCATTTCGCGGGGAAAATTTATGTAAGAGTTGTTCAATCAAAACCGAGGTTATATTTCTACCCACATAGTGCCGGTTGGTTTAAAAAATCTTTTGAGTTTAGCAATGATATTGAGTTTTTCTGTTGGAGGAGCACCAACAAATATTTCTTAAATTTGTATGTTCACAAAAACCTTTTTGGCGAAAAAATTGTGAATAATCTGATTAAACTCGAAGACAAATACAGCAAATTCATGAGCAAATTTGGAGAGTATCCTGCTATCGTTATAACAAAACGAAAATAAAGATTTCTTTCGTACACAAAAAATTATTTTTGCGTTCTGCATTTGTACAATATGTATTTTGCTTGTTGTACTCTCGCAATTTATGACCCGTCCAATGGAATTTATTAACCTTTACACAGCACATATCAAAATTTATCAACTTCTCTTTTCAGAAGTGGTTATATTAGAATTGTTTTACCATAAATAATCAAAAAATGAGAAGAAAAATTTTTGTTATATTTTTTTTAATGGGAAAAACATTGTTTTCTCAATCTTTCGATGAAAATTTTCTATCGCCGAAATATCAAAGAAATAACATTATAAAAAAAACAGAAGAAAAAACATTTGATGGTTGGAACGTCGTTTCTATTTTTAATGAAGTAGGATTTTTATTACAACAAACTAATTATTACAAAAAGGAAAGAAAGTCTGATTATGAATATGAATATTCAATCTCAGATTCTTTACTAACAATAAGAAGAATAAATAAAATGAATAACGAAATC
>DAIMYQ010000065.1:0-4028 GCA_036734385.1 Paludibacteraceae bacterium
GAAAACATTCTATGGCACCTTTCTTGTTCAAGCAATATTCGCGTATTTCTTCAATATTCATGATACTTTCAGTTTACAGGTGGTAAAAAAGCGTCTTCTATATGCTCTATTTTATATCCGTTATTTTTGTTTGGCAAAAGAGCTATTACATCAAAACGAACTTCTTTTTTGATATTAAACAGATAAATATATTCTTCTGTAGCATGAACAATTCGTTTTATTTTTCCATTGTTGATAGCGTCTTTGGGGTGCTCAAAATATTCTGTACTGCGTGTTTTTACCTCTACGATAACTAGATAATCTTTTGTTTCGGCAACAATGTCCAATTCCAAATTGCCGGCTTTCCAATTACAATGTCGAATCGAATAGCCTTTTTTTTGTAAATAATCTGTCGCTATTTTTTCGCCTTCTTTGCCTAATTTATTGTGATTTGCCATGTCTTTTTACATTTCTTCGGTTTTTTTGTTAGAACCACTTTTTTTATTTTGTAATGAATTGTACCTTTGCAAGATATACCAAATAGTAAGTTTTTTGCTAATTTCTAAAAGGACGAACGATAATCAACATTGATTTTCATTAATCACAACAACATATTTAATGGATGAAAAAATCTGAAAAACGTATAGGCAAAGTTAAACAAAAATCTTTACCTCGTACAAATAGGGTTGCTTTTATGCTTAATGATAAAGAAATGAATGCAGTAGAATTTTATATTTCCAAGTACAAAGTGAAAAATAAGTCTCGCTTTTTGCGAGAGGTACTTATGACTACTGTTATTAAGCGTTTAGAAGAAGATAGCCCTACGTTATTTGACTAATTCACAAGAAAGTATTATGCCGAACCTTTTTATTTATATTTTAGCAGGACTTGTATTCTTTGGGCTGGTGCTGTTTGTCGTGAGAAAATACTATGAACAAAAGCAAAAAAATGCTTTGGCTCAGAAAGATGTTTTTTTGTCAAACGCATTATCTTCTCTTGAGAATGAAAAATCTGTTTTAGCGGAAAGATTAAAACAAAAGGAAGAGCAATATAGGGAGCTGTTAGGTAAAATGACCGTTGAAACAGAAACCGCACAAAAACTATTTTCGCAAGTAGCTGTTTTAGAAACACATAATGGAAATCTGGCGGAAAAATTAGCTACGCAAAAAAAAGAGTTGACTGAGTTACAAGAACAATTTACCAAAGAGTTTGAAAATATTGCTAATCGGATATTGAAACAGAATTCTGTGGAGTTTGCCGAGGCTAATCATAAGAATTTGAGCGAGATACTAAATCCTTTGAAAGAAAAAATCACCACCTTTGAGAAAACCGTGGGGGAAACTTATGAAAAGGAGTTGCGTGATAAGCTTAATTTGAGTGCTGAAGTCAAAAAACTAACCGAATTGAATGGCCGAATTAGTGAAGAAGCCAACAATTTGACCAAGGCCTTAAAGGGAGATGTAAAGAAGCAAGGTAATTGGGGCGAAGTTATTTTGGAAAGAGTATTGGAGCGTTCGGGTTTAAGGAAAGACCAAGAATATATGCGAGAAGAGGTGGTGGATGGAGATCGTGGACAAATCTATCGTCCAGACGTAATTATTCATTTACCTGATAATAAACATATTATAGTCGATTCGAAAGTCTCTTTAGTTGCTTACGAACAATTTATAAACGCAGAAGACGATGAGAAAGATACTTCGTTGAGAAGGCATGTTGAGTCTCTTCGCAAGCATGTGAAAGAACTTAGCGAAAAATGTTATCAAAATTCTCCATCTCTCAATACCCCTGATTTTGTCTTGATGTTTTTACCCATTGAAGGTTCTTTTTCAGTAGCTGTACAAACTGATGCTGATTTGTTTTCTTATGCTTGGGATAAGAAAATTGTGATTGTTAGTCCGACCACACTGCTGGCTACTTTGCGAACGATTGCTTCCATTTGGAAACAAGAAAATCAGACAAAAAATGCACAAGAAATAGCTCGTTTGGGTGGTGCTCTATACGACAAACTTGCGGGTTGTATGGAAGACCTTGTCAAGGTGAAAAATAATATAGATAGGGCGGGTGTTTCTTACAATGATGCTATTAAGAAAATGCAAACAGGAGCCGGAAATGTTTTTGTTACGGCGGAAAAGATGAAACAATTAGGAGCAAAGACATCTAAGATTTTACCTGAAGACCTCTTGTAATCAATGCTGGACGATACGTATTTTATGAAACAAGCTTTGTCTGAGGCTAAAAAAGCTTATGACAAGGGTGAGGTTCCGATAGGGGCAGTTGTTGTATGTAACCAACAAGTTATAGCAAGAGCTCACAATCTTACCGAAACTCTTAATGATGCGACTGCTCATGCTGAAATGCAGGTTATTACCTCTGCTGCCAATTATTTGGGTTCTAAATATTTGATTGACTGTGTTTTATATGTCACTGTCGAGCCTTGTGTAATGTGTGCGGGAGCGTGTTTTTGGTCAAAGGTTTCAAAAGTTGTATATGGAGCAAGCGAAGAGAAAGAAGGCTTTATGAAAAAAGCTCCATACGCAATGCATCCAAAAACGGAAGTTGTGGGGGGAATAGTGGCAGATGAATGTGCTGCCTTGATGAAAGATTTTTTTAAACAGAAAAGACAATAAAATGAATTTTGTAGAAGAATTGGAATGGAGAGGTATGATACATACCATGATGCCTGGAACAAAGGAACAGCTTGAAAAAGAGATGACATCTGCTTATGTTGGTATTGATCCCACCGCGGATTCGTTGCATATAGGACATTTGGTAGGTGTTATGATGTTGAAGCATTTTCAACGTTGTGGACATAAGCCTATTGCGTTGGTAGGGGGTGCTACCGGTATGATTGGTGACCCTTCGGGTAAAAGTGCTGAACGCAATTTGTTGAACGAAGAGGTTTTAAGGCATAATCAAGAAGCGATTAAAACACAATTGTCTCGTTTTTTGGATTTTGATAGCGATGCTCCTAATGCTGCCGAAATGGTAAATAATTACGATTGGATGAAAAACTTTACGTTTTTGGATTTCATTCGTGATATTGGTAAGTATATAACTGTTAATTATATGATGGCAAAGGATTCCGTAAAAAAAAGGCTTGCTGCTGAGTCGAGCGTAGGCATGTCTTTTACCGAATTTACCTATCAATTGGTACAAGGTTATGATTTCCTTTATTTGTATGAAAATAAAAATTGTAAGTTGCAAATGGGTGGTTCTGACCAATGGGGAAATATTACTACCGGAACCGAACTGATTCGCAGAAAAATGTCGGGTGATGCTTTTGCTCTTACTTGTCCACTTATTACAAAAGCAGATGGCGGAAAATTCGGGAAAACAGAGAGTGGCAACGTGTGGTTGGATAAAAAATATACTTCGCCGTATAAATTTTATCAATTTTGGTTGAATGTTAGTGACTTAGATGCTGAAAAATATATCAAAATTTTCACATTCATAGGTAAGGAAGAAATAGAAGAGTTAATTAAACAACACCATGAAGCTCCTCATTTACGCATGTTGCAAAAACGTTTGGCTCAAGAAGTTACGGTTATGGTGCATTCTCAAGAAGATTACGAATTGGCTGTAGAAGCCTCTTCTGTATTGTTTGGAAATGCCACCTCAGATACCCTGAAAAAGTTGGATGCCGATACGTTATTATCCATATTTGAAGGTGTTCCTCAATTTGAGATTGATAGAGTTGATGTTGGTACCGAAGTTAAACTAATTGATCTGTTGACAACTCAAGCCCCTGTGTTTGCCTCTAAAGGTGAAGTTCGCAAGATGCTTCAAAATGGAGGATTATTTGTCAATAAAGAAAAAGTTGTAGATGCTGAATTGCCGGTATTGAATGAGATGCTTTTAAATCAACGATTTATCCTGGTTCAGAAAGGGAAAAAGAATTATTATTTGCTACGCATAAAGTAAAAAACACAAGTAAAAATTTGGTAAATTCTTCAAAAGAATCTACCTTTGCCCCGAAATTACAGTTCAATTAATAGGTCTGTAATTTTTACCTTGTCTCATGGTGTAATGGTAGCACTGCAGTTTTTGGT
>DAIMYQ010000066.1:0-3744 GCA_036734385.1 Paludibacteraceae bacterium
GCTTTACGCTTAACGTTCAACGAGTAACGTTTTCTTTCGCTTTACGCTTAACGTTAAACGAGTAACGTTTTCTTTCGCTTTACGCTTAACGTTCAACGAGTAACGTTTTCCCGCGTCTTCTATTTTCCGAGTAACGCTTAACGAAATACGAGTAACGTTTAATTTCCTGCCTCGAGCAGAAAATTAAACCGTATCCATGAAACTTCTTTGTACTTTATTGAATAGCACAATACCTATTGAAAGTACTACTAGCATAAAGCAAAAGCTATATCCTAACATATTCCACGAGAACTCGCCGGTTCCTAATGTTCCGTATTTAAATGTTTCAACTATAGGAGTTACCGGATTAAGTTGCATTAGCAATTTAATTTTGCCTTCGGGGATAGAACTTAAGGGATAAATTACAGGTGTGCCGTACATCCATAATTGCACAATAAATGTAAATAGAATAGTTAAATCTCTATACTTAGTGGTAAGAGATGATATGATAATACCAAAACCTAATGCTAAGCCGGCTATCATTATTACAAGTAAGGGAAACAAACTCAATGCCCAATTAGGCTCAACAGGCGTTCCTATTGCAAGAAAATAAATATATACAATTACGAATAGTAAAATTTGTATTCCTAATTTAACCAAGCCTGATACTATCGTCGATAATGGTGCTACTAAACGAGGAAAATATACTTTTCCAAAAATACCTTGATTGCTTATAAAGGTCGAAGATGTTTTATTTAAACAGTCGGCGAAATATTGCCAAAGACAAATACCTGCTAAGTAAAACAAAGGCTGTGGCAGTCCATCGGTACTAATGCCGGCTATACCGCCAAATACAACCATATACATAATTGTTGTTATTGCAGGTTGTATAATAAACCATAATGGGCCAAGAATAGTTTGCTTATACATCGTTATAATGTCTCTTTTAATATACATCATAAACAAGTCGCGGTATTGCCACATTTCCTTAAAATCAATACTTAGAAGCTTATTTTTAGGTTTGATAACCGTTGTCCAGTTTTCCATTTTATTATTCTTCTTATTATTTATTTAAATACCAATGATAAAGGGTTTTCACTCCTTCTTCAATTTCAATAGTATGTTTCCAACCTAAGTCGTTAATTTTTGATGGGTCAGTTAATTTTCGCATAGTTCCATCAGGTTTATCTGTATTAAATACAATATCACCCTTAAAACCAATAATAGTAGCTACTAAATGAGACAAGTCCTTAATAGATATCTCTTTTCCAGTACCGATATTGATATGGCAATTACGAATTTCTTTTGACCCTTTCGTTACCGATATTTTTTTAACATCTTCAAAATTAATATTTTCCATTAGATAGACACAAGCAGCCGCCATATCTTCACTCCACAAAAACTCACGCAAAGGTTTACCTGTTCCCCAGATTTCTACCTCGGTAGACCCTGATGCCACCTTTCGGATTCCATACTTCGAAAGTTTCTCACAGATGAGGGATTCTGAAGCCTTCCCAGTAATTCCTTCCACTGGATATCTGTCAAAATCAGCACGAATCGACAACCAGTCATTTTGCATCAAACACTTTGCCAAATGTACTTTACGAATAATGGCAGGCAGCACATGACTGGTTTCTAAATTAAAATTATCGTTGGGACCATACAAATTAGTTGGCATCACAGCAATAAAATTTGTGCCATATTGCAAATTGAAACTTTCACACATTTTTAAACCAGCTATTTTGGCAATAGCATAGGGTTCATTTGTATATTCCAAGGCAGATGTCAACAAAACATCTTCCGTCATAGGCTGTGGCGCTTCACGCGGATAAATACACGTACTACCTAAAAACAAGAGTTTTTTAACGCCATGACGGTAGCTCTCACCTATCACATTTTGCTGTATCTGTAAATTATTATAAATAAAGTCGGCACGATAAATACTATTAGCCATGATACCCCCAACAAACGCGGCAGCCAATACAACATATTCCGGCTGCTCTTCATCGAAAAAAGCCTTCACTGCAGCACCATCCAACAAGTCAAGCTCTTTATGCGTACGCCCAATTAAATTAGAATACCCTTTCGCTTGCAAATCACACCAAATGGCAGAACCAACAAGACCGTGATGACCTGCAATGTATATTTTACTGTTTTTATTCATACGATGTTTAGTGTTGAACGTTTAATGTTTAGCGTTGAACGTTATAGCTACGTTTTAATGCACTTAGTTTATTGGCAATTTTATCAATTTGTTGTTGATTTTTTTCTAATTCTACTTGTTCTATATATCCTAAATCTACTGCTATTTGAAGTTGACAAAAAGTTTCCAATAGTGAACCATAAGCTATTTCTAAAAATCGTTCTTTCTCTTTGTAAGATGTTCTTGACGTTCCTTCTACTATATTTGTAATAACAGAAACAGTAGCTCTTTGTAGTTGTGATATTAAACCAAAGCGTTCTCTATCGGGAAATTTAGTTGTTAACTCATAAATAGACTTCACATAAAAACGAGCATCATTATAAACTTCTAACTTTTCAAATCCTTATATTTTCTTATCAAACATAATATCTTTAATTTATCACTTAACGTTAAACGTTAAACACTAAACGTTAAACATTAAACGCTAAACGCTTAACTATCTTCTCACATATTCCATGTCATGACGCACCATAATTTTCACCAATTCTTCAAAAGATGTTTGAGTTGGGTTCCAGCCTAACAATGTTTTTGCTTTTGTTGGATCTCCTAATAATAATTCTACTTCAGCAGGACGGAAATATTTTGGATCAACCTCAACTAATGCTTTTCCAGTTTTTACATCAATACCTTTTTCATCTACACCCGTACCTTCCCAACGCAATTCGATACCTGCTTCGGCAAAAGCTAGGGTACAAAATTCACGTACGGTATGCATTTCTCCTGTTGCAATCACAAAATCCTCTGGTGTTGGATGTTGTAGAATCATCCACATACATTGCACATAATCTTTGGCATATCCCCAGTCGCGCAACGAATCCATATTGCCCATATACAATTTATCTTGCATACCTTGAGCTATACGTGCAGCAGCAAGGGTAATTTTACGAGTAACAAAGGTTTCGCCTCTACGTTCACTTTCGTGGTTAAATAAGATGCCGTTTACAGCAAACATACCATACGATTCGCGGTAATTTTTTGTAATCCAAAAACCATATTGCTTAGCAACACCATAAGGCGATCGAGGATAGAAAGGGGTTGTTTCTTTTTGTGGAACTTCCTGCACCAAACCAAACAATTCAGATGTAGAAGCCTGATAAATTTTACATTGTTTTTCCAAATTAAGAATACGTACGGCTTCTAATAAACGTAAAGTTCCTACAGCGTCACACTCGGCAGTATATTCGGGTACATCAAAGCTTACTTTCACATGACTTTGAGCTGCTAAGTTGTATATTTCGTCTGGTTTTACATCTTGAATAATACGTACTAAAGAACTTGAATCAGTCATATCGCCATAATGCAAGTTAATAGCTCTTTTTTTCTTCATATCTCTTACCCACTCAGTAAGATACAAATGTTCGATACGTTCAGTATTAAAAGAAGATGATCGGCGTAAAACACCATGAACTTCATAGCCTTTTTCTAATAAAAATTCAGCTAAATAAGATCCATCTTGACCTGTAATACCTGTAATTAGTGCTACTTTCATGACTGATTATAATTAAATATGTTTTAAATATGATATGAAACAGCAAAAATACGTAAAAAAACTCGAAAAAAAC
>DAIMYQ010000067.1:0-3521 GCA_036734385.1 Paludibacteraceae bacterium
TATTTTGTTTTTTTGAGCGTGGGCAATCCTAAAACCGTCCTGAAAGGCGGTTACTTGGGCTGGCATTTGCAAGCTCTTTGACAAAGCTTTGGTTGAAGCGTTGGCTTGTGGGGCTTTGGCAATGTGCTTGCAAATAGGGTGGGCTTTTATCATAATTGACCTCCAACACCCTTAAATTTCTCTACAAACGAAACTAGCTTTTGAAAAACACTCTGCTTTTTAGTCAAATACTGCGGATTTAAAGGACTCATTTTCGGTAAAAGAGCATTAAGTTCTGTTCCGTTTTCACTTGCATATTCACGTCTTAAAGAAGTTAATATATAACGCTTTGCTTCCTCTATATTTAGATTTTCTTCTGTGATTAATTCCAATGCTTCCGCTTTCTGCTTGCTTTGAGCAAATGCAAAAAATGAATCTATAACATTCGCTTTGTCTTGTAGTGTGTCAAGGTCGGTCTCATTGATAAAATCAACAACCAAACTTTCTTTTGCTCTGTTCCCAACACTTGCACGAATTACCCTGCGTATTTCAGTAATTAAAGTGTCTTTGTCTTTTGTTTTCTTATTATGTTCAAAAATTAATTCAAGAATGTAATCAAGGTTTATTTCTTGCGATTTAAGCAGGTCGATTTCGAATACCACATCATCCCAATCGATGTTTGATTCTTCCGATTCTTTTCCGCTTTTCTCACGCCGTAACCAATCGCGAATGTCATTATAGGTTGAGCGATAATCTTGAATTGTTCGATCTTTTAACAACTCAATCTGTTGCATTGCAGCAATATCTTCATCGGTTACAAAATGAGCTTTTTTAAATTCTTCAATTGCCTCAGGATTATTTATGTCAATTGCTTGAAATGCTTTAAGGTGGTTAAATTCATCGTAATTCTGGAGTATGTTTTCTACTCGCAAATATTCTCCGAATAGTTTTGCAAATTCCTTTTTGTCCTTCTCCTTTACAATATCATCAGGATTAGGGAATTTCTCATTTAATTCTTTTACTACTTCAACATAACCTCTACGTGCTTCACCTGTGGCAATGTCTGTGAAACCCTCTAAATATTCTTTGTAACTCTTTTCAAGAACCACGTTCTTAGTATTGCTATCTCCGAACAGCGTAATTGCGTCAATAGTTGCTTTTTCTAAATCACGGAATGTTACAATGTTTCCAAAAGTCTTTGTGGCATCATAAATTCTATTTGTGCGTGAAAAGGCTTGAATTAAACCGTGATAACGCAAGTTCTTGTCAACAAAAAGTGTATTGAGTGTTGGAGCATCAAAACCTGTGAGAAACATACCAACTACAATAATTAAATCAATCTCCTTATTCTTTACACGCTTTGCAAGGTCTCGATAATAATTCTGAAACTCATTACTATCAACGCCATAACTGGTTTTGAACATGGCGTTATAGTCATTGATTGCTTTCGTTAAAAACTCTTTTGCACTAATGTCCATTGCAGAAGGCTCAAAAGTCTCGTCAACTATTTCACCTATTGCACTCTGCTCTTCATTTGCAGCGAAGGAAAAAATTGTTGCAATTTTTAATGGCTTGTCGCTTTCTTTTTGCAGGTTGTTTAATTCCTCATAATAACATTTGGCTGCATCAACACTACTTACAGCAAACATGGCATTAAAGCCTTTGTTGCTTCCTTGATTTCTATGCGTTTTTATCTTGAAATTCTGTAAGATGTATTCTGATATTTCTTTGATGCGTTTTGGATGAAGCAACGCTTTTTTGTTTTCTGCTGCACTCAGCTTTTTCTCATCTTGTTCGGTTTCTATGTTCTTAAACTGAGGACGAACATCATTATAGTCAACCTTAAATTTTAGAACTTTTTCATCTCTAATCGCATCCGTAATCACATACGAGTGCAATTCACGACCGAAAACACTTGCAGTAGTTTCAGCACCTAAGGCATTTTGTGGAAAGATTGGTGTTCCTGTAAAACCGAATTGATAGAATTTTTTAAACTTCTTGTTCAAGTTCTTCTGTGCTTCTCCAAACTGAGAACGATGACACTCATCAAAAATGAAAACCACTTGCTTTTGGTAAATGGCTAAATCACCCTCACTTTTCATGAGGTTATTTAGTTTTTGTATTGTAGTTACAATAATCTTATTGTCTTCCTTTTCGATGTTTCTTTTTAAACCTGCTGTACTGTCAGAGCCATTCACGCTATCGGGTGAAAAACGCTGATATTCTTTCATAGTTTGAAAGTCCAAGTCTTTACGGTCAACTACAAAGAATACTTTATCAATAAAATCCAATTGGGTTGCTAAACGTGCCGCTTTAAAACTGGTAAGCGTTTTTCCTGAACCTGTGGTGTGCCAAATATAACCGCCTCCTTCATTGGTTGACCATTTCTTAGCCAAATACGAACTTTCAATTTTCCATAAGATTCGTTCTGTTGCTGCAATTTGATAGGGTCTCATTACAAGTAACGTATCGCTTGTATCAAAAACAGAATATTTTAATAAAACCTCTAAAAGTGTTTTTCTCTGAAAAAAGGTACTTGTAAAATCTTTTAGGTCTTTAATCAGCGTATTGTCAGCCTTTGCCCAATTCATTGTAAAGTCAAAGCTGTTTTTGTTTCGCTCAACGGTGTTTGCAAAATATCGGCTGTCAGTACCGTTTGAAATGACAAAAATCTGAATGTATTTATACAGCGAGTTATTACTATTAAAACTTTCTTTTGAATATCTGTGAACTTGATTAAACGCTTCACGGATAGCAACTCCACGTTTTTTTAGTTCAACCTGAACCAAAGGCAATCCATTTACTAATATTGTTACATCATAACGATTGGCATTTGTTCCTTTCTGTTCAAATTGTGAAATTACCTGTACTTTATTCCGTGTAATATTCTTTTTATCTAACAAGTAGATGTTTTGGATATGACCATCATCAAAAACAAAATCATAAATATAATTATCGTGTATTTTCCTTGTTTTTTCAACAAGGCTATCACTTGGCTTGTCTAAATACTCTTCAACAAAACGAATCCATTCAGCATCCGAAAATACCACATTGTTAAGCGATTGTAGTTGTGCTCGTACATTCGCCAACATTGATTCTGGTGTATTTAGGTTTATCGGATTTTCATAACCTTGATTGATTAGGTCTTGAATAAATTCTTTTTCAAGTGCTGCCTCGGTTTGATAAACAGCAGGTGCCTCATTCACCTCAGTATACTTGGTGAATTTATCCAACACAATAAAGTTGTTTGATTCTGCTATGGTTTTATACTGTGACATTTTGTTCCGTTGTACTTGTATTTATTCTCGACTTGATGACGTAAATTCTGTTCAAGTTCTTTTGGGGCTATCAACTGTTTATATTCACTAAACAAACAAGTATTACCAGAGCCATTAAAAGCATAGATTAGCTGCACTTTTTTATCGGCGTCTCTTAGTGTTTGTGCTATTACTGTTAACGACTGTCCCATGTTATGATTCTAAATTATTCTTAGGAAACGTTAGTAATAAATCACGGTAATATTCGTATTGCTTTTTCCTTAA
>DAIMYQ010000068.1:0-3441 GCA_036734385.1 Paludibacteraceae bacterium
CAAATATTTTTAAGCAAGGCGAGGTGGCTAACTTCATTATAGAACTTTCAATAAATTGATTTACATCAAGAATTCTATTTATTTTTATTTTCTTAATTTATAGTGAAGAAGTCTCATACCATTTAAAATCACTACTAATATACTTGCTTCATGTACTAACATACCGATTGACATGTTCATCCATTCACTAAAGAATACGCTGGCAAGAAGGACTAATACAACCCCTACTGCAATAATAATATTTTGAAGCATGTTATTAGCGGTTGCTTTTGTTAAACCTAATGCATGTGGCAAGCGGCTGAAATCTGAATTCATTAAAACAACATCTGAAGTTTCAATTGCTACATCTGTTCCATTTCCCATAGCAATTCCAATTTGTGCTAGAGCTAGTGAAGGACTATCATTTACTCCATCTCCAACAAATGCCACGATTTGACCTTTTTCTTGTAACTCTTTAATATATGTTGCTTTATCTTCTGGCAACATATGTCCATGAGCTTCTGTAAGTCCTAGTTCACGTGCTACTAAATCAACTGTTCCTTGGTTATCACCAGAAAGAACTACTAGATTTTTAACACCAAGTTTTTTCAACTTTTTAAGATCATCAATTACACCCGGGCGAATTTGATCACGAATACCCATCAATGCTTTTAATTCACCATCAACTGATGTTAAAACAAGTGAATTTCCATTTTTCTCAAATCTGGCAATATCTGCACGAGCTTTTTCACTTAAAAGAATATTTTCTTGCTCCATTAGTGCCACATTACCGACTGCAACTTTATGACCTTCTACATGAGCTACAATTCCTCCACCTTTTACAACATCTGTTTTTTCAACTGTATATAATTTTATATCTCCAATGTATTCTACAATTGCTTTTGCTAATGGATGATCTGATTCCTTTTCAACACTTGCTAGATACCCTAATACTTCATCTACATTATCTGCATAAATTTCTTTATCAGCTACTTTGGGATTTCCTATTGTTAATGTACCTGTTTTGTCAAATACCATGGTATCTAGTCTGCTAAAGTCACTAATAACCTCGCTACCTTTTAGAAGGACTCCATGACGTGCTCCATTGCCAATCCCCGCGACGTTTGAAACCGGTACACCGATTACCAATGCTCCTGGACATCCTAAAACTAATATTGTAATTGCAAGTTCAATATCCCTTGAAAATATCCATACAATAAAAGAGAGAACTAAAACAGCTGGTGTGTAGTATTTAGAAAATCTATCAATGAAACGTTCTGCTTCTGATTTTGAATCCTGTGCTTCTTCAACCAATTCAATGATTTTACCAAAAGTAGTATCCTCACCTACACGATCAGCAGTGATTTGAATAGTTCCATTTTCTAAAATTGTTCCGGCATATACCCCCGAATCTTTCTTTTTACTTACAGGAACCGCTTCTCCTGTAATACTTGCTTCATTAATATGCCCTTCTCCTGTTAACACTGTACCGTCAACTGGGATTTTTGCACCCGTTTTAACAAGCAAAATATCTCCTACATCAACTTCATCTATTTCTACTTCTTCAAACTCACCATTTTCCACTTGTTTTAAGGCACTTTCTGGTGCCATTTGAGTTAATTCTTTAATTGCAGAACGTGTTTTATTAAGTGTCCTTTGTTCTAGAAAAGCTCCAAATAGAAATAAAAATGTAACAATTGCTGATTCTTCGTAGTTTCTAACTATAAAGGCTCCGATAACTGCAATGGTAACTAAAACATCAATACTAACTACTTTGACTTTTAATGCTTGATACGCTTGAATCGCAATAGGTGAAACTCCCAAAATTGAAGCAATTACTAATGCCCATATGGCTATTTGTTCGTTTTCGAAGCCTAATTTACTGACAAATGCAATTATTATTAAAATTGCACTTACTATTGTAATATGGTTTTTTCTTCCTAATATAAATTTTTGCATATTCATACTCCTCCCTATTAGATTATTTATATCTTTTCATTGCTTTGTTTGTTTTCTTGTATGCTTCATATGCTTTATCTAATTCTGCTAACATGTTATATACTGCTTCATAACTTTCGCATACATCACCTGGAACTGTATAATTATCTGTGATTTCACGTAATTTTACAAACTCCTCTTTTAAGTCCGGCTTTTCTACTCCCGCATCTTTTGCTTTCTTTGCAAGTTCATCATATACTTTACGAACCTGGTAGAATTCTGGATGATTTCCTCCATGAACTTTTGCTACAACTGGAACATATTGTGCTAATGTTTTTAAATGAGTTTCCTTTACTTGATTAAAATTTAATTCTCTTGACATATTTTTTTCCTTCTTTCTTGTTTTATTTTTTCTTTATCTTGGTTATATAATACTATAGATTGAACGAAATTAAATTGATCTAAATCAAGTTTAGTCTTTTTTAAATGTTTTAATAATTATTACTACTATTTTACTTTATATTATCACATCTATACCAACAACAATCCATCTAAATCCAAAATCTCAATCTTTCTACCTGATTTTTGTTTTATACATCCTTCATTTTCAAGGTCAGCTAACTTTCTACTAATAGTTTCTGGAGTAGTTCCTAGATAAGAGGCTAAATCCTTCTTACTCATTGGCAATTCAATTTCCATTGGAACATCTCCGCTTTCCATGCATTCTGCAAGAAACAGTGCTAATCTAGTATCTACCTTCTCTGTGGCAAATCTAGTTGTTTGTTTTTCTGATGTTTCTAATCGGTTAGAGAATTCCGATAAAATCTTCAAAGATATAGTAGGGTACTTTAATAAAAATTCTTGTAAATCATTTCTACTAATCATACATACATCGGTATCACTCATTGCTTCTGCATATGCTTCCTGAATTGATTCGCGAAACAAGGCAAGCTCTCCAGTGAAATCGCCTGGATTTAATATTCTCACTAATTGTTCTTTTCCTGATTCAGACAAACGGTAAATTCGAATTTTCCCTTTACTTACAATATATAACAAGTCGGATATATCTCCCTCTCGGTAAATTACTTCACCCTTTTTAAAAGAGGTCGATTTCATTACTTTCATAATTTCATCCATCTGTTCTCCTTCTAAATGATTAAAGATCGGAACTACAGTGATACATGGAGCGTGTGAAGCTGACTCATGTCCTTGATGATGAGTGTGAGTAACATCGTGATACCCTTGTTTTTCTATACATTGATTTTTAATTTCATGCATCAAATCCTTTTTTTTCATTTGAATGCCCCTTTCATATTCTCTCTTAAGGTCTCTTTAGCTTTTTCCAAGTACCCACGACTCCAGTAAATGTAGGTAAACTTATCCGGATGAATAATTGCGTTATCATCATAGTCAGGATTTTCCAGTGTACTTTTTAGACGTCGTATTTCTTGCTTAAGTCCTCGGATGGCGGTCATTATTTCTTCCTTTGTTTTTCCTTTGAGATACTCTTCATAGTAACTTTCC
>DAIMYQ010000069.1:0-3126 GCA_036734385.1 Paludibacteraceae bacterium
TATGCACAACTTATTTCCTGACATTTTTTAGTGAATTAATTCCGCCAACGGGTTAGATTAATACAATTTAACTTTATATTCTTCGAATTATTTCTTTCTTCAAAATTCCTTTAGAATCAGTATGTAGTTTTGCCGAATAATCAATTAAAAAGAAATCAAAATGAAAAACTTAATTTTAGTGATTGCCGCTTCGGCATTAATTAGTTTGAACGTTACTGCTCAAACAAGTAAAAATGTACCTGCAAATGTAAAAACTGCATTTTCCCAAAAATTTGCTAAAGCTACCGATGTAAAATGGGGTAAAGAAGGTAAAACAGAATGGGAGGCTGAATTTAAAATGGATGGTAAATCTTATTCCGCTAATTACGACTTAAAAGGTGAATGGTTAGAAACAGAATACGCTATTACAGCAACCGAAATTCCTGCTGCCGTAAAAACAACCATCGACAAAGATTACGCCGGTTATAAAATGAAAGAATCTGAAATTTCAGAAACAGCCAAAGGAAAAGTCTATGAATTTGAATTGGTAAAAGGGAAAAGCAAAGTAGAAGTTGCTTTTGATATGAATGGGAAAATTATAAAGAAATAGCATAACTGAGAACACAACTCACTTATGTTAATAAATTTCCGTACAAATGCCGGACAAAAGCAAATTGCTTAACTGTCTGGCATTTTTTTATTTTTAAAACAATTTACATATGGAATACAAAAGCATTTCAACGAAATTATTACAACAAATAATAAGTTTAAATCATCAATTATTTTTGATTGATGGACAGTTTGGGAAAAAAGCAGTGGGATATTTTGGAAGCATAGTTAGGAGTGCTCCGGTTCAATTTATATTCCCCGAATAAGTCTAAAAAAATCATATATTTTCCAATTACCTGATAATTAACTCTAAATTAGTTGTCAGGTAATTTTTATTGATATAAAATTGAGTATGCTTTAGAATTACTTTAGAATTAAATCGTTACTTTGTAGTATGAAAATTTTAATAATTGAAGATGAAATTGAATTGTTGATTGGTGTCAGCAATTATCTTACAAAAGAAAACTATATCTGTGAACTTGCAGATACTTTTCAAAATGCAGAAACAAAGCTCTCTGTCTATGAATACGACATTATTCTTCTGGACATTACATTGCCGGATGGAAATGGATTAGAACTGCTAAAAACCATCAAGAATCACAATATAAAAGCAGGTGTAATTATTATTTCAGCTAAGAATTCCACAGACGACAAAATTCAAGGGCTTGATTTGGGCGCAGACGATTACATAACGAAACCTTTTCAATTATCTGAATTGAATTCGAGAATAAAAGCAGTCATAAGAAGACGGCATTTTGACGGCAACAATACCTTAGTATTTAATGAAATAGTCATTAATACAGATAGTAAATCAATTGCTGTAAATGGTATCGAAATTGCATTTACCAAAAAAGAATACGACCTGTTACTGTTCTTTTTTATCAATAGGAACAGAGTCATGACAAAAGAAGCCTTGGCAGAACATCTATGGGACGACAACATTGATTTAGCTGATAATTATGATTTTATATATACTCATTTGAATAATATCCGAAAAAAAATAAAACTGGCTGGTGGAACAGATTATATAAAAACTATTTACGGTATGGGCTATAAATTCACAGAACAATGAAACGAGCACGACAAACAAACTTTGACACACAAGGCAATGTTTATGTGCGAGTTCCATCTGACCATTAAAAATACAATTATAAACAGATGAAATTTCTAACAAGAATAAATCGAAATTATTTTTTACTATTGACTATCACATTACTGATAGCCACTGTTTCATCCTATTTTATTCTACAATTCATATTACAAGATAACGCTAAGGAAAGACTTTTTGAAAAAGAAGTTTTGATCAAAAATCAAATTTTTAGAACGGGTGAAATTCCAAATGTTTACCCAATTATTGAAGTAAAAATGGAAACCTCAAAAACTAGTATAGAACCAGTTTTCAAGGAAATAAGTATTTACAATAAGACAGAAGACGAAGATGAAGTTTTTTTGGAATATTCTAATCAAATAATGATAAAGAATGTTTACTACACAATAAAACTTCGCCAATCTTATTTTGAAAGTGAAGATATAGGGCTTATTCTAACAGGAGCAATCAGTATTTTACTCCTTACGGCATTTGGCATTTCGTTTCTTGTATCCAAAAAAATCAACAAAACAGTTTGGGCTGACTTCGAAAAAAATCTACTTGCAATTGAAAAATTCAGTTTTGTCAGTGGGTGTCGACTATATCTTGTGGATAGTGATATTGAAGAGTTTGATCGACTAAATTTAGTTGTCGAACAACTTACCGATAAATTGAATGCTGACTATTTATCCTTAAAAGAATTTTCTGAAAATGCATCGCACGAAATTCAAACACCTCTCTCAATTGTGTTATTAAATCTTGATGAAATTTTGCAACAGGATCTTCCTAAAGAAACATTTGAGAAGGTGGTTGCTTCAATTAATGCATTAAAACGACTTTCTACACTGAACCAGAGTTTAATATTATTGACAAAAATTGAAAATAACCAGTTTATTGCCAATAAAAATGTTAGTTTCGAAGCACTAAACAGAAAAAAAGTTGAAGAGTTTTCGTCGCTTTTTGAATCCAAAAAAATTAATGTAATTTCAGATATTCAAAGTGATTTTACAGTAAAAATTAATGAACAACTGGCTGAAATGCTTATAAATAATTTATTCTCAAATGCGCTGAAACATAATATTATAGGAGGTGATGTTAAAATAATAATTACAGAAAATTCTTACTGCATTTGTAATACAGGAAGTCCTAATTCTCTGACTGATGAATCTGTTTTTCTGCGGTTTACAAAAGGTAATTCTACCTCATCCGGTTTAGGTTTAGCTATTGTAAAAGACATTTGCGAATGGAATCATTTAAATATTGTACATCATTATAATAGCATTCATTGCTTTGAAATTACAAGACAATAAAGGTTATTTTCGGTTCAAATAAATATTTTGATTAAATGACTTAAATCAATAATTTAATTGAAGGAATAAATGCAATAAATGTATAATAACCTGTTGGCGGAATTAATTTAGTGCATACTTAATTCTGCCAATGGGCTTGTC
>DAIMYQ010000070.1:0-3096 GCA_036734385.1 Paludibacteraceae bacterium
TCAGTTATATCATTTTTGGCGTAGTATTTATTGCCGGATTACTCAAAGCCAACCCAATTATTTTACTTGTTTTGAGTGGCATTGCAGGGTATTTTTTATATTAATTGATAGGCAAAACTTTTAAAACAATCAATCTCTTTTGTTACTAAGCCATACTCAAATGAAACACAAAAATCTATTTATTGTTTTCTTGCTATTTTTATCATGCAATGTAATTTATGGTAATCAGATAAAAATCATTTCCAAGTTAATTGATACGGAGACAAATCAGCCTATAGAATTTGCTCGAGTTTGTACTGCTAAATCATACACATTTTCCAATGCAGATGGCGAATTTGAGATAGTAGCCGACTCAGCAGATATAATTACGATTTCTCATATTGGTTACGGAGAACTAAAGTACAAAAATGGCATGGTACCGGCAACCATAAAGTGGAACCCGTTATACTACGAATTGGCAGAAACCATTGTTATGCCGGAAACAGCCATTATTCAAAAGTTAAATGCCGTAAGAAACCGATATGTTCAATTACTAAAACATAAGTTTCCAACCAGAAACTACTATTACAGACAACTAACATCAGTTGAAGATATTTACACCGAATATCTGGAAGGTCTTTTTTCCGGAAATTCCTCTTCGTCAATTAAAAATATCTCCTTATTGGAAGGACGCTACGGGAAAAAGGATAGTGTTTTTTCAATACAACCACTTTCACTAATCAATAATTATGTTTGGGTGGGTGTATCCTATGCATTGTCTGAAAAAAAAGCATCAACGTCGAATCAGAAACTTAATGCTTTTTTATGTAAAGATTTTGACAAAATATATGACATCTCTTTACTACAAATTATCAATCCAGATACTGAGTCAGAAATACAAGTATACAAGTTTGTCCCTAAAATAGGGGTTGTTCAAAAAGGGGGGATCTTTTTATCCGGTCAGCTATATGTCAGGATACGGGATAATTCAATTGTTCGATTAGAAGCAAATTCTTCCACCATTGAACTACCCTCATCCATAGGTTATCAATTTAAGGGAATGGACCTTACTGTATCAATATTATATGGCGATTTGGGCGATTCATCCCCTTCAGTTGAAACTATAAAAACAAAATCTAATATACTATTTGTACAAAATGGAAAAGAATATAGGTATCAAGTGATGTCCTTTTTTTCTATTACAAACATGGCAGTCGAAGAAAAAGGAAGAAAATTAAAAGCTCAAGAAAATTTAATAGATATTTTATATCGGAGTAATTACAAAAATTCATTTTGGGATAATAACCCGATGATTAAACGTACAGATATTGAACAAAAGGTACTGGACGAATTTAAAGAAAAAGATTATTTTAAAAAGTTTGATGTGCAATAATTTAAAATGAAATATATTCCTTAATAAAACAAAGGCTAAAAGGAAGATTTCACATTATTATTTGCAAATAACAAATAAATCTAATGCTTTCGCAGCACAATTGGAAATGAGAAAAAGCAGTATCCGAAAAGCTTGAATGGAATAGAAAAATTTACGGTATACATAATATGAACAAATATTTGATTTTGAAAGAGAAAATTGAAAGGGAAATGTTGATTTCAAATTTCGATTTTGAGGAATTAGAAAAACGATACGAAATGGGCGGGTTTGGTCATGTCTTTGCTACAGGATGCTGACCTGCAATTCCTATTAATTGGTAATGAGAAAAGTCGGAAAGAAAAAAATCTTTTCGCTTTTTAGGACTATTCAATATTTTCACCACCATACTCAAATGAAACACAAAAATCTGTTTATTGTTTTCCTACTATCTTTATCATGCAATGTAATTTATGGTAATCAGATAAAAATCATTTCCAAGTTAATTGATACGGAGACAAATCAGCCTATAGAATTTGCTCGAGTTTGTACTGCTAAATCATACACATTTTCCAATGCAGATGGCGAATTTGAGATAGTAGCCGACTCAGCAGATATAATTACGATTTCTCATATTGGTTACGGAGAACTAAAGTACAAAAATGGCATGGTACCGGCAACCATAAAGTGGAACCCGTTATACTACGAATTGGCAGAAACCATTGTTATGCCGGAAACAGCCATTATTCAAAAGTTAAATGCCGTAAGAAACCGATATGTTCAATTACTAAAACATAAGTTTCCAACCAGAAACTACTATTACAGGCAGTTATCGTCATTTAAAGGAACTTATTATGAATATATAGAAAGCCTTTTTATTACAACCTCCTCTGTTTCGATCAAAGACCTGACTCTATTAGAAGGACGTTATGCAAGAATAGATAGCGTTTTTTCGGTTCAAACACACTCTATGATAAATAATTACGTTTTAGGTAGAATTACACCTTTTTCAGAAAAGAAAGCAATGCCAAAGAAAAAAATTGTCACCTTTCTTTGTAAAGATTTTGACAAAATATACGATATTTCCTTGCTGCAAATTATTAATCCGGGTGCTGAATCGGAAATACAAGTATATAAATTTGTTCCCAAAATGGAGATTGTTCAAAAAGGCGGAACATTTTTATCCGGCCAGTTGTATATCCGAACACGTGATAAATCCATTGTTCAGGTAAAGGGAAATGTAACATCTACAACGGGAATGCTTTTACCTTTAGGCACCTCTTTGAAAGAAATAAATATATCTTGGGTAGTAACGTATGGTGATATGGGAGAAGCATGTCCTATTATTGAAACAGAAAAAATTATATTAAATGTGTCGCTGATACGAAACGGGAAAGAACATAAATACCGTGTAGATTCTTTCTTTTCCATTAGTGATATGGGTATTAAAAAGAAAGGAAAAAAATTAAAAGGTTCAGAGAATTTAATAGATATTTTATATCGGAGTAATTACAAAAATTCATTTTGGGATAATAACCCGATGATTAAACGTACAGATATTGAACAAAAGGTACTGGACGAATTTAAAGAAAAAGATTATTTTAAAAAGTTTGATGTGCAATAATGTAAATATAAGACATTACATGCCTTTCCGATAAAATAAGAGGCAAAAAGATAAAAAAACAAACGCAGCTATGGCATTACTTCATAACTGCGTTTATTGTTTTATAAGAACTCAAAAAAATTAA
>DAIMYQ010000071.1:0-3096 GCA_036734385.1 Paludibacteraceae bacterium
TATCGTTTCTTAATTTTATAAACAAATCGCTTTTTTCCTTTGTGGTTAAAGTTTGATCGTTTTCTTTTAAAATTTTTCGAAAGCTTTCTTTTACGGTCGGTTTGTTTATTAATTCATTGTTTTGTTGAAATCCCAGCCCCGAGAGTGTAAAAATGGCATATAATGAAAATGTTATTACCAATCGTATTCCCAAAGTCCATATTGTCCTGATAATCGGGAATGTAGGAAATGGATTTTCTTTGCTTCCAGGTTTTGCCGGCTCATAGTAATATTTAAAGAAATTCAGACGTCGTTCCTGAGAAATGTATTTGGAATTTGTTTTTTTTGTTTTTTTGGCTGTTTTGCTCGAAATGCCCACAGCCGTATTTATGCAGGTGATGGTATATTCATCTCGGAGGATAACATGAGTCAGAAGTTCATCAACGTCGGTGCTTGCATACTGTTGCGATTTATTATACAATTCCTCGGGAGAGTCTCCTTCTATCTTCATTCCGTTTCCGATATAATACTCTTGCTTTATTGCCATTTCGAGTAGCAGATATTTACATTTTGTTTGCATGCTCATTGCGGAATGAAGATATTCTTCTATTCGTTTTATATCCTGATTGTTCAGCGTTTTTAAACTCTTACCGTGAATCAGTGAAAGCGAATAATAGTAATACACATCACTTTCCATTGGAGACAAATCAATCGCTTCTTTGAAATTACGTTGAGCAAGTTCGTAATTTTTGAGTCCAAGATATAGCAAACCCATGGCAAACAACGAATTGGTGTCTTTGGGATTTTCGTTTGTTTTTTGTTTAAAAAACTCAACATATTTTTGTGCTACATCATGATTCATTTTCATCGGGTTGACTTCTGCTTTCACAAAGTTCGCCGAGCCGCAGTACGGACATTTTTGTAATGAATCTTTGTCGAGCGGACTTCCGCAGCCTTTACACTGATAACTTTCTAACGTTGCCATATCGTAACTTTATCGTTTGCTTATATTTTTAATTAATTCTATTTCAAGTATTGAATCAGATACAAAATCGTTCATCTTTTTTTGCAGTCTTTCTTTGTCTGTTTCTGTTGCCGATTCCGTTTCGGATATTATCGTTTTGCATTGTTCTATAATTGACTGAAGTTTAGTTACCGCCAAATTATTATTTGCAACATTGGGAGTCAAAAAGCTCACCTTTTGCACTAAGTTTTGCAAAACGCTGGTATTGTTTGAATCGGTTTTATATACCATGCCTTTTTCGGCACAGATTCTCTCATATTTTCCGCATAAAGTTTTAAGCGTTTCGGAATAATAGAGAAGTGTGTTTTGCTTGGTCTTCAAATCGTCCGTATTTTCTTTGTACGATGCATCGTTTTTGAGTACAAAAGCAGAAAGTATAAACCAGAGCAGACTGATAATGAGGATTACCGCAACATACACCCGCAAGGATACGGCAGGCGATAGAAACTCTGAATATATAACCATCCACAGAACTCCGGCTATAATATATATCATGCCCGAAACGCCGAATACCGAATAGAACACGGAAGATACCGTGTTTGATTGTTTTTTGATGCCTACATAGACAAATAATATTGCTTCCAGACAAAGTGTATAAATAAGATTCATCCAAAACAGGCTGCCCGAATCGGCTTTCTTAAACAGCAGAAACAATACAATAGTAACGATGCCGGTGATTGCCGGCATAATCACATTCGAAACAACGGATATTTTTTTATTTTCCATACTTGTTTTTTTTACGTTCTACATTACTGGTGGCGGAGGTGGCACAGCTCCGAACAGATTTTGCAATTCAGGACAATTTGCAGCTTTGTCCCATTGTGCCAATCCCGGTTTCCATACATACGTATCCCGTCCAAGTTGTCCGGACGAAACCAATTGCATTAATTGCGAAAGGTCGTAAGGTCCTTGTTGCACATTATTTATCAACACATGAAATGCCACCGCTGGAGGAGGCGGTGGAGTACCGGCGTTTGTAGGTTGCTGCGTAGCCTGCGCATTCATAACGTTTGATATGTTTCCCATTTGCTGACCAAAAGCATTGCCCATGCCCATGCCCATGCCAAAACCCATTCCGGCACCCATCATTTGTCCCGAACTGCCTTCGTTGCCTGCTGCCGTTTCCATAACATCAAACTGGCGTTCCTGCTGATAGGTATATCCCTCCATTTTTCTTTTAGAGGCTTCTGCCTGAGAGTCTAATATTTTTTGAACGTTCGGATCTTCTTTGTCAAAATTTATTGAGGCTACGTCAAAGTTGGTAATCCGAATTCCGTAGATTGCAAATTCTTCGTTTATGGCTTCTTTTATATACATTGAGATGTCGTCAAGATATGCCCCGATTTTTACTACGGTAATTTCTTTTTGAATAATAAATTTACTGATGCACGACGATAATTTCCGCGTTACAAACGATTTGAATTGTTCGATTACATCTTCGGTTGTGGTCAAATGCAACGTTCCCACCATTTGTGTGATGAAAGCCGACGAATCCACTATTTGAATACCATATTCCCCAAATGAACGAACGGGAATGCTTACGTTGTAAAGAGGGTCAAGCAAATCTATTGGTGCGGGGGTTCCGAATTTTAAATTTCTGCGGACAATTTTATTTACAAACCACACTTCCGCCGTAAACGGAGAACGTCCGCCAAACGGAAGATTCATCAGTTTTTGCAGTATTGGGATATTGTTTGCCGATAGTGTGTGTGTACCTGCACCAAATATGTCACAAACGGCACCACCTTTGTAAAACAACACTTCCTGACTTTGATTTACTATTAATTGTGCTCCTATCGAGAGATTGTCGTAAGGAAACTTCCAAACCAAATCTTCCGGTAATCCGTTGTATTTTATTACATCAATCATACCTTTTCGTTCTTCTCCCTGTCCGTCGTAGGTCTCTCCGTCGGTTCTCGTTCTATTAAAAATTCCCATAAATGTTATTTTTTGTATCCTATTGTTTGTTATTATCGTTATTTCCTCTGTAGCATAAAGAAGAAGTTTACGCCTTAAGGCTGAGGGAAATATCATATGTTGTATATTTTTAACAAAGGAACGTATTTTTTTTTAAAATATAATAGCATAAAATG
>DAIMYQ010000072.1:0-3025 GCA_036734385.1 Paludibacteraceae bacterium
ATTTGGTGTTGAACGTGAAAACTTGAGTTTTTTACATCGTTGACATTAGTATATACAGTAATTTGTCCGGGGTAAAATAACGGTTTTCTGAATTGACAAGCAGTAGAAGCTAAAATTGGACCAATCTTGATTGTCGTTTGCATTTGCATTAAACCTATTATTTCTAAATAGTTAACTCTTGCCGCTTGTATATATTTCAGAATCGACAGATTGTTCACGTGTCCGAAGGCATCAATTTCACTCCAATCAATTCGTAATTCTAATTTAACGTTTGTTTCTTTCATCTAAGTTGCTATTAATATTCAGAGTGTTTCTGGGAGTGTAGAAAACAGGTTTTGGCATATCATACACTGATTTTCGCAAAAAATTACCAAAAGATTTACTGTCTGAGAATTGTTCTTGTTCTTCTACAGAAATAATTGCTCCAATGCCTATACGAGGTTGCTGATTTTGTTTGTTGAAAATTTCATGAGGCATTCGTATGCTTCTTATTCTCCAATCAATGATACCTAAAAAGTAGAAAAGAGTGGAGTTTCTATCAAAAAAACGAATTGGAACAATCGGAACTTTTGCTATCTTAATAAGTCTTATAATGCCCTCTTGCCATTCTCGGTCTTTTATTCTGAAATCTTTTATTCTGAAATCAGAGACTGCTCCTGATGGAAAGAATCCAACTGGATGCCCATTTTTAAGTAGCTCTAATGTTTCTCTAATGCCATTGAGGTTAGTTATTGCTTCTGCTTTTTTATTCGTTGTAGGGGTTACGGAAATGAAATTTTCTTCCATTGTTTTAATAAGGGAAAGAATTTTGTTTACCATTATCTTGTAATCAGAACGCATACTTGCTATTAAGTCAATTAACATAATTCCGTCAATGCCACCGTATGGGTGATTGGAGATAGTTATGAAAGCACCTTCTGGTAGCTCCTTTAACCGTTCTACATTGCCAATTTGATACTGAACACCTATATTTTTCAGTAATTCTGTTGCAAAGGCTGCCCCCGTGTAATCGCAAGCACTTTCGTATGCAGCATTTATTTTGTTTATTCCAAAGAGATGCATTAGTTGCCGAGCCAATTCATTCCCGATTCTTCCCTTAAAAATAGAAGACAAATTTTCCACATCGTTAATACCTAATAATGTTTTTTTTGTCTCCTTATTATTTGATTCGATATTATTTGTTTCCATTGATTATGATGAGTACTTGTAACTAAAAATATCAAGTCATTTAGTTATAGTAAAATTATTCTTTTGGTATAGATAATCTTTTCCCTTTCTCTCCCAAGAAAAAAGCAATTAAAATAACACTTTCATTTCCTTGGTTTATTCCATTATGAAAAGTATTTATTACTTCTGCAAATGATGAGTTTTCAGGGAATAACATTGTCTTGTCATCTTCTAATTCTACGGTTAAATTACCTTTTAAAACATACGCAAATACTGGCGTTTCGTGCTTGTGCCAACCTGTTGATGCTCCTTTTGGAATAGTTATTTTATATATCGTAACCTCGTTATTGGTAGAATTCGGAAAAATAATTTTTTGACCGATTGAAGTCGTATCAGTTTTTAATACAGGTTCAATCATTATGTCTTTATTATATTCTGCTTTTGCAACAAAACACATAAAGATTACGCTGATAATTAATGCTATTTTTTTCATGTACTTTAAGAATTAATCAAATACTCCATAAAAGAAAGATTAATATTTCCTTTATGGAGTATCTGGAATAATCTGTGTGACGTTCAGTATTAAAAAGCAATCAAGGATTTACAAAACTTACACTTTGTATCGTACTGTTTTTATTGTACAATTTAAGGATATATACTTGTTTAGAAGGAAGTTTTTGAATTGTTTTCGAATTGTTCGAAGTAATTGTTTGCATCAATTTTCCACCAATCTCATACACTTCAATTTTTTCTACTGTTTGAAAAATTTCTGACTTAATTTCTCCATTTTCATTAAACACGTTCAAATTGTTTTTTGCCTCTGTAATGTCTGTCGTAATAGTGTTTATAATAATAGAAAAAACTCCTTCTTTTCCTCCAGAAGAACCGTCTAGTTGTATAAAGTAAGTTTTGCCTATTACCAATCCGCTAACATTACTGATTGTTCCTGAAGCATTTGAGGCGTCCTTGTCATCATTGGCTGCAATAAGTTGATAGTTAGAAGTGTTTCCACTAACTATATTTTCCCAATCATCGCCTGTTGCAGTCCAAAGTGCAATCTGATTATCAAAGCCCTCTGTCTCAATCGAAACGGAATTCGTTGTTGCAACAAATTTAAACCAAACAGAATTTTGTAAACCTCCTTCAGAGCACCAAGTTTTTTGCGAGTAGCAACTTGTATCGGCAGTTGAGTATGGTGGACAAGGCTCATTAGTTTCTACAGTAGCACCTTCATTGGTGAGAGATTCGTATAGGACATCTTCATTTAGTAAAGTGGCATTTTTAATGCTGTCGTTTGCAGGAGGAGTCGAATTCTTGGTATAGGCTTTTATACACAAGTTAAATTGTTTATCTGATATATCCGTCCCTACATTACTCCATGTTGATCCGTTTGAACTAACCCATTGCAAACCGGAATTCTGTATTGTAGGATTACTGTACCCTGGAATTATTGTTTCGATGGGAAGGACGTATGACTTTGTGGTTGATAAATAACGGACTACAATATAGAAATCTCCTTCAACATAAGTGGGATTTACTGGATCGATACTGTAAAATCCGGCATTTTCGAATGAAGTATTTGCTGAATAACCAACCATTTTGGTTAAACTAGCATCACTGAAAATCCAATATTTAACTTGTGTATTATCTTCTGAGAGGAATGTTCCTATCGCTGTTATCTTTTCGCGTTTTGGGGCTGTGTATTTTACTTTTCCATATGCAGCATTGCCGACTCCGTATCCCATACAACTTGTCATTCCCAGATAATCGTACAAGTACAGATTGTCAATTGCATCTTTATCAACTCTTTTGGTAAAAGAAAAACATTCGGTTCCAACATACTTGTCTTCATAAGATA
>DAIMYQ010000073.1:0-2467 GCA_036734385.1 Paludibacteraceae bacterium
CGAAGTCCTCGTACATCGATTTCTTGTTTGAAATTTAATTTACGCTCCCTAATATCATCATTGGTATACCTGCTAACAAAACTGATCTGCCTTTTTTCTTGTTTTACCTGTTTGTGGCTTACTTTTTCGAGTGTTTCCAGTTTGACCGTAGATTTGATGTCTCCAAATGCCACAGTCGCTGTTTTTTGCTGTATCTTGATAATAGACCCAAAAGTACTGTGCCCTTTCAACCTGACATAATCACCAACCTTAACAGTTTCTTCCTTTTCCTTTAAAATCTCTCTTTTTATTTTGGGCTGTAATTTTTCTATTTTTTTTGAGATGACGTTTTCTCCTGAATTTTCAGTATTGATTAAAGTCTTGAGTTCTTCTATGTTCTTTCTGGATAAACGAGCTTTTTCTTTGTCTGCATTCGACTCTTTGATTTGTCTAATGGTATTCTCTATTGTAGCATTGGTGTTGGAAAGTAGGAGATTGGCTTCACTTTTGGCTTCACGAATAATTATTTTACGTTGTTTGTCAATACTTTCCAGCTCACTCCTTAACTGTTCTGAGATTTCCTCTAGTTTTTTCTCTTTTAAACGAATTTGTTGTCGTTTGTTTTCCCAATAATGTTTGTCACGAGCAATGTCCTGAAGGTTTTTATCGTAGTTTATATGATCAAGTCCTATTTTTTCTGTAGCTTCTGAAATAATTGATTCAGGAAGTCCTATTTTGCGTGCTATTTCAATGGCGAAAGAACTACCCGGATTACCTATTTTGAGTTGAAATAGAGGCTGCATAAGATGTCTGTCGTATAGCATTGCTCCATTTATGATTCCATCCGTTTGGCTTGCAAAGTGTTTTAAATTGGTATAGTGGGTAGTAATAACTCCAAACGTTTTATTTTGATTAAATACATTAAGTTCAGCTTCAGCAATGGCACCACCTATTTGGGGCTCAGTTCCGCTTCCAAATTCATCAATTAAAATGAGCGTTTTTTCATTACTGTTTTTAATAAAAAACTTCATATTGGACAGGTGAGAGCTGTATGTACTTAAATCATTTTCAATGGATTGCTCGTCTCCTATATCGATAAAAATATGTTCGAAAATGCCCATTGTACTGTTTTCTTTCATCGGAACTGGAAGGCCGCATTGCATCATGTATTGCAATAATCCGACGGTTTTTAAACAGACAGATTTTCCTCCTGCATTGGGGCCTGAAATAAGAAGAAGTCTGTGTTCATTGGTTAGCAAAATAGTTAAAGGAATGATGTTTTTTTGTTGCTTTTTTAAAGAAAGGTATAGTAGCGGGTGATAACTGTTTATCCAATCAATGATTGTATTGTCTTCTATAACCGGTTTGATACCTCCTATTTCAATCGAAAAAAGAGCTTTGGCTCGTATAAAGTCAATTGTACCTAAGAAATCATACGAATGTAACAATTCAGGAATGTAGGGGCGAACAAAATCTGTAAAAGCGGTTAATATTTTGGTTATTTCCCGTTTTTCTTGGATCTTTAATTCGCTGATTTGGTTATTAGCTTCTACAACTTCTGCCGGTTCAATATAGATGGTCTTTCCACTTGCAGATTCGTCGTGGACAATGCCATTTATTTTTCGTTTGAAAGCGGGTATAACCGGAATAACAAGTCTTCCCTCTCTTACAGAAGGAGTTATGTCTTTTTCCGTGTATCCTTCAGCTTGAGCTTTTCGGATGATATGGTCAAGAATACGCGAAATGCTACTGGCTGTTACCAGTTTTTCTTTTCTTATGCGGGCTAATTCGGGAGAAGCATTGTCTTTTATTTTTCCGAACTTATTTAAGATAGTATCAATACGTTGTAATATCGGAGGAAAAAGTAAAATGTCTTTTGACAAAGCTTTTAATTCGGGGTAAAGTTTATCTTCTTTATTGTTAATAAATGCGACGATTTCCTTGATGGTTAGTAGTGAACGTTGAATTTCAAATAACTCATTTTCAGCTAAAAAAGAGCCTTCCACTTGTATTCTGGATAAATAGGATCGAATGTCAAAATAAGCATCAGTAGGGAAGGAGTCGTTTTCGGAAATTAGGTTTATAAATTCTTGTGTCTGCGAAACCAATGTTGAAATCGTATTTATGTCAGAGGAGAATCGAATGTCGTCTATCTTTTCTTCTCCTAAATAGCTGATGCACTTTTCTTTAAGAAAAATTTTAATTTTGTCAAATCCTATTTTTGATTCAAAGTGAGATGGATAAATCATGCTGTTTAGCTAATTATTTTGCTTTGGCAAAGGTATGTTTTTTGTTTCGACAAATCAATAAGGTTCAATTTTTCGAAAAAGAAATATAAAAATTTGCAAGAAAGCAAAAAAGGCTTTACATTTGCACCACTTTTGAGCAGGAAAGCTGCTCTTGGAGAGGTGGCAGAGTGGTCGATCGCGGCGGTCTTGAAAACCGTTGAAGTGAGAGCTTCCGGGGGTTCGAATCCCTCCCTCTCCGC
>DAIMYQ010000074.1:0-2461 GCA_036734385.1 Paludibacteraceae bacterium
CAAAAAATAACAAAATAAGAGCCACGACGTGGCTCTTATTTTGTTATTTCTGCTTGCTTTGGAATCGCCATTCAAACCGTTTCTGATCATAAAATGGGTACATGGCTTGTAAAAGTGTGATAGCCAGTAACCAACCTCCGATAATATCGGTTGGGTAGTGTACCCCAATATAGATACGAGATATGGCAACCAATATAGAAATGAAAACAAGAAGGGCTTGCACAGCAGTTCGGGCCAATCCCTTTTTCATACGTTGTTGTAGCACGATGACAATTGCTCCTGCAATCATCATGGTTGACGCTGTGTGCCAACTTGGAAACGAATAGCCAATTGTATCAATTAACCATTGGATGCTCGGGCGAGGACGTTGGTAGACATATTTCAGGGCTGTTGATGCTACCCCCATCGCTGCAAAGCTAGCAAGTAAAAAATACGCTTCAATCTTCCACTTCTTATAGAAATAAAAGAATGCCGCCACAAGCAAGGTAATGGCTAAAATAATAACTGTATTTCCTAAAATGGTAATAGACGTCCAAAACTGGGTTACTCCACTCGGTAGATTGCCACGAATGGCTGTTTGAATGGTTGAATCAAACCCCGCTAAAGATGTCTGGAAAAATTTTACCGTATAGCCTAAGATAACAAATGCTAGGGCAAAAAAGGATGCGTTTCGTAAATGGATTTGTTTATTCTTCATACATATAGTTTACCTTAAAAAGGTTAAACTTTCTTTAAAATTGGCTGAGCAGCTTTTTGGCAAATATAAAATACCGCTGATAGGACAATCCCTTGTAACAGATTAAATGGTAATACCATCATCAATAGGTAATTCCACAAGCCTAAAATTTCTTTAATATCAAAGTTTGCAAATGCAGCATAGACTGGCACTGCATAAACATAGTTCAATAACAACATGACTAAGGTCGAACCAATGGTTGCAACGATTGCTGTTTTGATGTAATTTTTAATAGTCTGATCCTTTTTCCAGAAATATGCCACCGCTAAAATAAAGATTGACATGGCAGCGATATTCATCGGTAAACCAATAATGGTTGATGGCCCCTGATTGTTTAAAATCAGTTTGAGCAAGGTTCGAACCAAAAGGATAGCAAAACTAGCCTTGGTATCTAAAATTAACAGACCAAACAAGATTGGTACTAGTGAAAAATCCACCTCTAAGAAATTCGCCGTTGGAATAAGGGGAAATTTCAAGTACATGAGCAGAAAAGATACTGCTGAAAGAATGGCGATAATCGTCATTTTGCGTGTGTTTGTCATAAAGGTTCCTCCAATTATTGAAAATTGAAGAAGTCCAAAAGAGCAGGCTAAAAACCGTGCACTTCGTCTTCTCCCATCCAGACTATACTGTCGGTTGTGGAATTGCACCACATCAGCTTTCGCTCGCAGACTACCAACGGTCTATTTTGTTCTAATACTGTGTTAGCTCATCTTGACATACATTCAGTATGGTCTTCGATTCGCTGTCTAGTCTTAAAACAAAATAGCCACGTTTTTCACTGCCGGTCGGGAATCACACCCTGCCCTGAAGACTCTACCATCATACCAAAAAAGCCTTGCAAATGCAAGACATTAAGATGTATTATTTAATATTATGATTTCTTTATGATTTCAATTTATCTTGTTCATAGGTATGGAGCAACTCAAGACCAACAAATTTTTGTTGACGCAGTGCTTCATAAACAATCATACATACCGTATTCGAAACGTTCAGACTCCGCACATGTTCATCATTCATCGGTATGCGAATTGCTTTATCTGGATGTTTTCGCATAAACTCCTCAGGTAACCCCTTGTCTTCTCTACCAAAAAGAAAATAATGGATTTTTCCATCATCATACTGTTCAGCTGAGTATGTTTTATCTGCAAATTTTGACACCAGGTGCACTACTCCCTGTTGACTGGCATACCGCATAAATTCTTCCAGATTATCATAAAAGCGAACATCTAATTTATCCCAATAATCCAACCCTGCTCGCTTCATTTTACGATCATCAATTGGAAAACCCATCGGTTTTATGATATGTAATGGACTGTTTGTCGCAGCACAAGTCCGAGCAATATTTCCTGTATTTTGTGGAATCTGTGGTTCAAACAAAACCACATGATTTTTTGCAGTTTCTTCAATATAATCTAATTCTTCTATATTCATGATAGCCTCTCTAACTTGACAACGATTGGTTGACTTCAATAAAAAACAATTCAGTCTATTCTTTTCAATATTGAAAGAAGACAAAAAAATAGCCACACTGCCCGGAGTCAAGCTCAGCAAACAGCATGGTGAATGATGATTCATTCACTTAACTCACAACAGGTTTGAGGTAAATAAATGAAATCGTGATATTATTGTAGCTCAATTAGCTGTGAAAATCAAGCGTTTTGCCCAATTTTTTTCAATTTTTCGCAGAAAATTTGGGAGAAAATGTGAAAGTTGCAAATCTAT
>DAIMYQ010000075.1:0-2394 GCA_036734385.1 Paludibacteraceae bacterium
AATCATGGGACTATTCAATAATAAAAATCCAAATGAAACCGAATTTACAGGTGGTAAAAAACATTGGGCTGATGTAATCAAAAATACAGGTGATGGTGAGTTACTGATTTGGCGACAACCAGAGGAAGATTTTAATACAAATTCTACTCTTATTGTTATGCCGGGCGAAGAAGCCATTTTTATAAAAGGTGGAACAGTTGAACAAACATTTGAAAATGGAACTTACAAACTATCAACTGAAAACTATCCTTTTATAAGTCGTTTACGAAACGCTTTTACTGGTGGCATAAGTACATTTAATTGTGTTGTTTATTTTGTTCGCAAAGCTCACTCCGAAGAAATTTTGTGGGGTACAGATTCTCCAATTCAGGTGCGTGACAAAATGCTTGGAATTGCTACCAAACTTAAAGCAAGAGGGGCATACAAAGTTCAGATTGACAACCCTGTTAAGTTTCTGGAAAAACTAATAGGTAATAATGTGTCTTTTCAATTTCAGGAAGAACTTAGCAAATATTTCATTAACGAATTTCAAAGCAAAATAAAGTCAAGCATTACAAGGGCCGCAAACGAATCAACACAAGAACTTTTAGGAATAGAAGCCCGCTTAGACGAATTTGCAGATGCAATAAGTCCATTCATGCAGGAAACACTTAATGATTATGGATTAAAATTAGTTAAGTTTTCAATTGCAGCAATCAATATTGACGATGATGAACTAAGAAGGCGTTATGATGAAATTGGAATGGATGCCATTGCAAAAATGAGAAATGCACAAGCTGACAAATCTGTTATGGGCATATTAGGCGATGACTGGGCAAAACAGCAACAAGTTGATATACTTAAAGGTATTGCAAATAACGAAGGCGGTGGCGTTGCCACGGCAGGTGCAGGTTTAGGAATGGGTTTGGCTGCTGGAGGAGTTTTTGGTGGTATGGCACAACAAGTTTTTAATCCTTCGCAAAATCAGCAACCTACAAATGTTAGCCCTGTTGAAAAAATCAAACAACTTAAAGAAATGTTGGATATTGGAGCAATTACTCAAGAAGAATTTGATGCAAAGAAAAAAGAAATTTTAAGTAAAATGTAAGAAAGGAGGCTCTTATGAAAAAAACTAAATTTTTTTGGTACTTTTTAGATTCAATCTTTTTGATTGTTTTTAATCTCTATTTCTTTCTCCTCAAGGGAACTGAAAATCCTGCTTCTGTTTGGATTTCATTCGCCTCAATTCACTTTGCTTATTTAATGCTTCTAATAACGCCCTTTTTAGTAAGAAAAGGGAGTGTTTCGGCTGATTATGGTCGTCCGTTATTTGTAATTACAACAAGTTACTTTTTTTTAGCTTTAATTGTTGGCGTTGTCTTTATAGTAATATCGCCCGAAGTAATTACAGTTGCATTATTAGTTCAAGTTACTATTGCTGCAATTTTTGCAATTCTATTGCTTACAAATCTAATTGCAAATGAACATACAGCAGATAATATTGAAAGACATGAGGTTGAATTAAAATATGTGAAAGAATCTTCTTCAAGGCTCGATGCTTTGCTAAAGCAAATATCAGACAATGCAATTCGTAAAAAAGTTGAAAAGGCTTACGATTTAATACATAGCAGTCAAGTTAAATCTTCTTACAATGTAAAATCAATTGAGCAAGATGTAATTATTGAAATTGACAATCTTGAAAAAGCAATGCAAAAAAACAAACTTGACGACATTCAACTGATAATTGATAAAATTTGCAATTTGGCTAACGAAAGAAACCGACAATTAAAACTTTTAAACTAAAAACAGATTTGTAAATATGGCTCAACAAATAGTAGAATTAACTTGCCCCGGTTGTGGTGACAGAGTTACAACAGGACAAACGGAGTGTAGATTTTGTCATAAACCGATAGTAATATCGACTTTTAATAGTGTGTATTCAATGCCAATGCCAGAGGTAAACAAATACGCAAATGAATATCGTAAAGCACTTTCTGAGAATCCCGACAATAAAGACTTGAACACTTCAATAGCAATGTGTTATTTGAAATTGAAATTGTATGATAAAGCTCTTTCGGCTTTTGAAAAATCAATTGAAGATAATTTTGACAATTCAGAAACATTCTTTTATGCAGCAATCTGTTTATTACAAGGCAATAAAGCATTTCTGACACAACGCCCAACCATTGACAAAATTGAAGAGTATATCAATGCCGCTTTGATGATTGAACCTAAAGGAATATACTATTATTTTTGGTCTTATATCAAATATGACTATTTCAATCGCAAATTTTTCAACACAAAACCGACATATCAAGAAGCTTTACAAATGGCAACTGACAACGGAGTTTCAGAGTTCGACAAAGAACAACTATTTTCAATTTTAGGTGTTCCGAAACCTGACTGCATTTGACA
>DAIMYQ010000076.1:0-2317 GCA_036734385.1 Paludibacteraceae bacterium
TAAATTGATACGAAAGTGCTGTAAATCCGGCAACTACGGCTACCATTTTTCGTTAGCAACAAGGTTGAAAGACAACCCTTCTGACGCACAAAAATTATTTTGTTATATTTGAAGAGTATAAAATAATATATTATGGATTACAGAGATTCCGTGTTTATGTCTGTCGCAGAAAAACTGAGTTTTTCAAAAGCAGCAAATGACCTCAATATAAGTCAACCTGCTGTTACGCGACATATTAAGGAGTTGGAAGAACGCTACAAAACAACTCTTTTAGAACGAAAAGGTAATAAAATATACCTGACCAAGGCTGGCGAAAAAGTGTATAATGCTTTTAAAGAAATTGCACAACAATACCGCAATCTCGATTTTGAAATCGGGCAATTGCACAGCAGCATTTCAGGCGAGTTTAAAATTGGTGCCAGTTCAACCATTTCACAATATGTGATTCCTAAGGTAATCGCATCGTTTCATAAGCGGTATCCGAAAATCCAAATTTACCTGATGAACGGCAATTCGTTTGAGATGGAAAAATTGCTGTTGGATAATCAGGTAGATATAGCTTTGGTCGAAAACAATTCGACGCAATCGGGCATCCGGTACAAAGATTTTCTTGATGATGAGTTGATTGTTGTAACCGGTAAAAACAGTGTTTATGCTAAACGAGAAATCATTAGCAAAGACGATTTGATGCAGATACCCATAGTGTTGCGCGAACAAGGTTCGGGAACGTTGGAAGTGATAAAGCAAAAGCTATCACAACAAAATATCAACTTTGAGAATCTCAATACGCTCATTCATTTGGGAAGTACCGAGTCGATTAAAAATTTCTTGCAAGATTTCGACGGATTGGCCATTGTATCGGAAAAGGCTGTTCAGAACGAACTGTACATGAAAACACTTGTCAAACTTAAAGTAACAGGATTTACCATTCCACGAAAATTCCGCTTAGCTTACAAACAAGGACATAAAAGCCAACAGGTTGAGTTGTTTGAAAATTTCTTGTTGTGTTATAACATGTAGTTATCGAATATAAGTATTTGGTATTTGCATTAACTATAATACACCTGTACCTTTGTAAGCAAAAAGTATGAGTATGAAAAACGTAAAAGTATTTAATGGCTTAATTGGTATTGGGAAGAAGTTTAAAAGTTACAACTGGCTCTATTCAATTATTATTTGTGCCTGTTTTTTGCCGTTTGTGTCTCCGGCAATTGCATTATTCATTGGGTTAGTGCTTTCCATTATCGGGTTTAGGCACGAAAACATCCATAAATACACTTCAAAAATCCTTCAGGCTTCCATTGTTTTAATGGGTTTTGGAATGAGCCTTAGTGCCGTAATTTCAGCCTCAAAGACTGGTTTTCTTGAGACCATAGTTTCTGTAATTACAGTGATGACACTCGGTATCTTGCTTGGAAAACTCCTTAAAGTTGAGAAAAATATTTCAGTGCTTATTGCTTCCGGAACAGCAATTTGTGGAGGAAGTGCCATTGCAGCAATTGCCCCAATCCTTAATAGTAAAAACTATCAAAATTCATTTGCACTTATCGTGGTTTTTGTGCTAAATGCCGTTGCCCTGTTTTTGTTCCCTTTTATCGGGCATAAATTAGGACTAAGTCAGGAAACATTTGGAAACTGGGCTGCCATAGCCATTCACGATACCAGTTCGGTTGTTGGTGCAGGGGCTATTTATGGCGAAAAAGCATTGCAGGTGGCTACAACTGTAAAACTTATCCGGGCTTTGTGGATTATCCCATTATCGTTGGTGATTGCATTTATGAATAAAGGCGGTGAAAAAAAATCAATTAAATTTCCCTGGTTTATTTTGTTTTTCGTGCTTGCCATTGTATTTGCCAATATATTCCCCGTATTTCAGACAAGTTACGATCATTTTAACTGGTTAGGCAAACGCGGAATGGTAATTGCTTTGTTCCTGATTGGCTCAAATATCACCGTAAGTGAAATTAAAAAATCAGGCCCAAAAAGTTTTGCACTTGGAATTATTTTATGGGCTGTGATTGCTATTGGTTCATTGTTTTTTTTAACACGATAAGCGATGCCAAACATTTGGGTGTTATTAATTATTACCTTTTCGAGCCTGATAAAAGGGATTACAGGCTTCGGTTTTGCCCTTGTTTCGTTTCCGCTGCTCTTAATGTGGTATGAACCAAAAGAAATTATTCCTGTTTTGATGATTTGCAACCTGATTGCTTCGGTACTGATATATATGATTAATTTTAACCGGAAAACAAACTCAGTTGCTAACCCCCTCTTTGGCGCAAGTTTAGCGATAGCGTAACTTGTGCCTAAAACTCCT
>DAIMYQ010000077.1:0-1982 GCA_036734385.1 Paludibacteraceae bacterium
CTATTCATTTACGAGTGCTATTGCTACATTGACACTGCCAGCTTCATCAGGAGTTACGTATAGATGGGGAGAGACAATTTCAGGAGTTGATTACGTCTATGACGTTGTCAGTGGTACTGCTTTTACGGCAGGTTCGACAAAAAGATATGTAATAGTAAATAGTACAGCAACATCGTTATCTGCAACAGTTAAAAGTGGTGGTATCTGGCTCTATGCAAGTGAAAAAATATATTCAATAAGCAGCGAAAGTAACAATTATTTAAAATACATACATTGTCAGAATTTACACTCTTTGACAACAATAGGCGTAAGAGCGTTTGACGCAAATGTAAATTTAACAGGTACATTGACAATACCAAATTCTGTTACTACTATTGGGGTAAGAGCTTTTGTCAGTTGCATGAATTTAACGGGTGCATTGATAATACCTAATTCTGTTACTACTATTGGGAGAAGTGCTTTTGCAGCTTGCCAAGGGTTAACAGGTACATTGACAATACCGAATTCTGTTACTACTATTGGAACGTCTGCTTTTTATGACATTCCATTTACACATTTAATAAGCAATTCATCCTTTTTTGAAGTGTATGATGAAGTATTATATACAACAACTGGCACAATTACAGCTATTTATTCGGCTAAAGGATATGCTGGAACATTGACACTAAAATCAAATGTCACGAATATAGATCATGGTTGTTTTTACAACAACAATCTAAGAACAGGTACATTGACAATACCAAATTCGGTTACGACAATAGGTGATAGTGCTTTTTATGGTTGCACAGGATTAACCGGTACATTTACAATACCCAATTCGGTTACGAAAATAGAGGATTTAGCTTTTTATTGTTGTAACAAACTTAGCGGAATTGGAACAATAAACGGAAGTCCTGCAATGGGAGCCTCAGTTTTTTACTTTTGCTATTTAATTTCAGAATGGCATATATTAAGCCCAGTTGCCCCTTCTGTTCAATTAAATACGTGGGCTAATTACGCTAAACCTTTGCACGTAAAAATTGGTGCAACAGGATATAATGTTGCACCATGGACAAACACAGCCATTTTTAGTTCAATTATTTACGATTTATAAAAAAAAGATATGCAATACGGAAAATTAGAAAATGGAGAGGTAATTTATTACCAAAAACCTGAAAACATACTTTGTGAAGACCCGACATTAAGAGGTTACAAGGAAGTGATAACAGTTGCAGGAGAAAGTAACGTAATAACCGAAACTGAAACAAAAATAATTTTAACCGTATCTGAAAGGATAAAAACGGCAAACGAAAAAAGAGCAGAAGCATACGCCTTTGATAAACGTATAACCTACAAAGGATTACATTTATCAGTAGATGAAGCCTTAAAAATAGAATATAGCTATAATTTAGAAGGGAGAGTAGCGGATGCAGGCGAATTAACATCGTTGATTTTAGCCGCTAAAAATGAAATAAGAACAGAAATACCAGATTAATTATGAATATTCCAATTGAAATAGTAGTAGCCATATTGACAGTTGTACTTGGTGTGGTTATCACGGTGATATCAAACAATACAAGAGCCGTAAATAAACTAAATATAACGACAGCCGAATTGTCTATTAAATTAAAAAAAGATGAAGAGAGACATAATGAAGCAAAAGAATGTATAAAAAAACATGAGGAATTATTGTCTGACCACGAAAGACGGTTATTAAAGCACGGAATATGAAAAAAATATTTTTAAAATTAAAAGAATTATGGGTTTCGGAAACGCCAAAATTGGCAAGATTCCTACAGTTAGTAAGTGCCTCGTTGGCAGCATTGCCTTTGTATTTTTCATCTTTGCCAGAGGAGTTTAAGAATTCTATCCCTGATAGTTATATAAAATATATAGCTATTGCAGGAGGAGTATTAGTAGTTTTATGCAATTTTTTTAAGACAAAAGAAAAATGAAAACGTGTAAAGAAAATCGCAAAATCTTTACATATTGAAAAAACGTGT
>DAIMYQ010000078.1:0-1745 GCA_036734385.1 Paludibacteraceae bacterium
TTTTAAATCTTATTTGTATATTTGGTAACTATTTGCAATCTGACCTTTAATATCAGTAACTATGAAAAAATATTTCCTTATCATGTCTATTGTTTTCCTAAGCATAGGAAGTAAATTGTATGCTCAAGAGGAGATAATTTACAACCAATATCATTTCAACTATTACCTTGTAAATCCGGCATTGGCAGGAGCAGAACCGTGCTCTCACTTCATGCTTACAAACAAATTACAATGGGTTGGAATGGACGATTTTCCTATGACACAAACGTTCAGTTACAGAACAAGGGCATGGGATAATGTAGGACTTGGAGCTTACGTTTATAACGACAGAAACGGATATTCCAACCGCATGGGATTTCAGGCGACATTTGCTTATCATATACCCCTGAGTGCCGGTCGTTATTATTCCAAAAAAGTTTCTCTTGACAGACAGCTTTCCTTTGGGGTTTCCTTCAAAATGAATTATTTTAGCATTAATCAAGATTTGTTAAATGACGAAAGCACAGCAGGCGATAACGCTTTTGCAAACCCTTCAGGACTTTCCCCTAATGCGAATTTTGGTGTATACTACAAATCTTACGGATTTTTCACAGGACTTTCTCTGACCAATTTGATTCCAGTTGCACCCGATATTTTTGGAGATAAAGAAAATCCTGCTCCATTTACAGGCTTTTTCTTCTTGGGAAAGACATTTAAGATGGAATCTGACACATATTTAGAGCCATCAATTATGCTTAAAGCAAACGAGTACAGTAATGTCGGCGGTGATTTAAACCTGAAATTCGGACAAGAAGTATCCAAAGATTTTGGATATTGGGTACAAGGTTCTTACCGTCATAGTTTCGATAAAGACAATGGACAAAGTTTAGTGCTTATGCCAATGGGCGGAGTTCGTATAGGAAAAATACAAATAGCTTACGCTTTCAGTTTGGATTTGAACAATTTAGTAACGCAGAGCTACGGATCTCATGAGATTATGTTGGGATATTCGTTCTGTATTCCTAAATATTTCTGTAGGTAAAACTTTTGTACATAAAATAAAAGCTCAAGAAAAAAACATTCTTGAGCTTTTATTTTTTAGGCTACCTGCCGAAAAATATTTTTTCTGAAGGCAAAATAAGTCATTGCTAAAAACAAAACAACTCCGACTATTGTAACATAAAAAGTTTCACCCGTTCCAAGAGTGTCTATATCAAAAGAAATCTTGTGATTATTCTTAAGCATATAAAAAATAACAGAAACCGCATTATTCAGAAAATGAGCCAATATAGGCAACCAAACCGTTTTGCCCCATACTAAAAGATAACCGAAAAACGCACCTAATAATACACGAGGTATTAATCCAAAAAATTGTATGTGGATAACACCAAAAATAAAAGCTACAACCCAAATCGCTACATGAACATTCTTTGTCCAGCTAATTATAATATTTTGAAGAACTCCTCTAAAAAGTAATTCCTCACCGACCGCCGGCAAAATGGACATGACAAACAAGGAAATAATCAAGGAGGAAATGGAATTTCCGGAGAGCAAGAATTTGGTAACGCCAGAAGCCAAGTCTTCTTGCTTTGCCATCCAAGTTTCTACAAATTGCAAACAATTGGGCAAATGGAGATTAGCATTCCACTGTGCTAATACATTAATTGTAGGAATAAGCAAAAACATAGAAAATATTACGTATAGATAAGAATGCCATTGAGCATGACTGTATAAATGCAAATATTGTACAGGTTTCTTATCAAATA